>CBDALO010000051.1:0-94299 GCA_965196985.1 Gammaproteobacteria bacterium
AGCAAGTTGTAATAAGAAAATCAAGTCCTCTGATTTAGACAAAACTCCTGACTCAACCTCTGAGCCTGTAATATATTGATCCACCATCGCACAAAGTTTTATAAAAGAATCTGACGTCATAAGCCCTTTGTTCTTTAAAATACCTACAAGCTTTTCTTTAATTTCAATAAGTTGTTTGTTAGTGATACTTACCATAATACTTATACCTCTATTTTTTTATTATTATCAAAGCATGGCAGATTCTCACCGGCATATAAAGAGCATATTATTCTTCAAGCTAATTGGCAGCTCACTCAAGTTTGTGATGAACAAAAAAAGCGTGCGCAGTAAGTGCAGTCCATTAGGAAAGGCGCCTTGTTAATGCAGACTCAAACACACCAAAAGTTTAAGGTATGGCGGATGAAGGCTAGCTACTACAAGACAATAAAGCAGGCAAAATTAAGTTCGTTCGCTATATCAATACCCAGCCTCACTTCTTACCCGGCTCTGCAACCATGACACTGAATTGGCAGTGCCTTTCAAATTAAGCGGATTATTAAAAACACGACAAATTTAAAGCTCAGCTAACACTTCCTCAACATGACCTGGTACTTTCACCTTGCGCCATTCTTTGATGAGTTTGCCGTTTTCATCGATTAAAAAAGTACTACGCTCAATGCCACGAACCTTCTTGCCATACATGTTTTTCCATTTCATCACATCGAATAACTGGCAAAGCGTTTCGTCTTCATCGGCAATTAGCTCAAAAGGAAACTGATATTTTTCTTTAAACTTTTCGTGTTTTTTTAATGAATCGCGAGACACACCTAATATAACAGTCTTGCGGCGTTTAAATTTAGCATAGTGATCACGAAAGTCTTCACCTTCTGCGGTACAACCAGGAGTATTATCACGCGGGTAGAAGTACAGCACCACGCGCTTACCTTTAAAATCAGCCAACTTACCACTTAGCTCACTAGTCGCTTGAAATGAAAAGTTGGGAACTTTTTTATTGAGTTCTACATTGTCTGTCATTACTGTTTCCTTGCTTGAGAGTTAATTTTAGTGCTTAGAAACACGTAGCCTGGATTGAGAACACGCAGTGTTCGATAATCCAGGGCTGAGCTTAACTTTAACCCCGGATTATCAAACGCTACGCGTTTTCAATCCGGGCTACACGTTTACAGTAGCGCTATTAAAAACAGCCATTGTACGGGAAAATGTTGGTCGGATTAAGGGGTAAAAAGAAGCCCCACAGCTGCCAGGCTGTGGGGAGCTATATCAATCAAGATGAGTATCACTTTTTAGAAAAGGATTCAGCAATACGCTTTTTAATATCATCTATCTGAGATATTTCACTTTCTATAAGAGCATCCACAAATCTAAGTCCTTTAACTCCTTTAAGCATATCCCTTGCTTGTTGCAAATCAGCGCGCTCTAGCTTTCCTGTATCTAGTATATCGTTTACTTCTTTATGATAATGTTGCTCAAGGCGGCTACCACCACCAAAGAGTGTGCTTTTTGATCTTGAGTTTAAACGAAAATATCCCCTTGCAGCTACCTCAAGCAATTCCACCACCAACTCGTGAAGTGGATTAGTTGTTTCAGCACTACCAGCCATAAAAACCTCTCTTTTCTTATTATTGTTATTAAATCGAGCAAAATATTACCAAACAAACCTTAAGGAAACCTTAAGGCCCGCTTGCAAAAATGGCATAACTGCTTCTTTTTTGGCGCAAAGTACGTTTGTAAGCTATTGTTTTTTAACAATTTGCAGCATGCTTTTCCTTAAGATAAGCAAAGTTAGAGCAGGTTTATTAATCAAGCAGCTTGCTTTTAAAACTAACCTCTCTTAAATCCCCCGCCTCGCATTCGCTCGGCCGCCCCCTTTAAAAAAGGGGGCTGTTTTTTTCTAAGCCTCACCAACAAGCAGCAAACCTTAGTACACCCCTTTACTTAGCTTTCCTAGTACGTCCCTTCCTTAGAATAAGGAAGGCTAGGATGGATTTATTAAACAATCAACTTCCTTTTAATACTGATCCAACAAGTAACCAATCAAATCTTTGGTCGTCACGATGCCAACTAGCTCATCGTTTTCATTAACCACTGGCAATGAATTGTAGTTACTAGTACTTAATATCTCAGCAGCATGTTTAATAGTATCAGTTGATTTGATCGTCACTGGCTCAGCTGTCATTACATCCTCTAAGGCAATGGTATGATCAAGCACTTCATCACTCTCACCTGCACCAACTAATGCTGAGCTAAATGAAGCTCGCAAAATATCAACCGCACTGACTAAGCCAATTAACTTCTTACCAGACATAACTGGCATATGATGGATGTGATGTGTTTCCATTAATTTACGGATCTCAGAAACCTTCATTTCATAAGTCGCAGCAATAACATCCGCTGACATAATTTTGGTAATTGATGTGTTTTGTTTCATAGTACTTTCCTCACTAAACTAAGCTGGCTGAGCCTAACGCATAATGGCTAAATCAAACAACAATAAATACCATATGTACAGTGTGGATACTGCAAGCCTTCATAAAAAAGTTAAGGTAAAGCTGCCTAAGCTGATACAAGTCAATAAACAACTAGACACGCAAATTCAACGGCAACACCAGCAACTTAATACCACAACGATGTAAGCGACGTTGCAACATATTGACAAGACCGCTATGCAGCAAACGCGTCACCCAGGTCTCTTTAGGGTAAATATACTGTGACGCAAAGAACAAACTCTCCGGGAACTCCTTCTGAATTGCTTTTGCCATCGCTTCTAAATCATCCAGAGTATCTGTACTAAAGTGCATCACACAGCGAGCTGCCTTACCCTGACTCTGTGCAAAATGGGTTAAATAACGCAGTTTTTCTTCCGTACGTTGTTGCAATGCTGCTAGTTTTTCTTGACTACCAAAGCTGTCACTATCGATATTACCGTGACTAACAAATAGATAATTCTGATAAACACCAGGGAACATACGCTCTACCCATAACAAAGTATGCATCGTTGCCCCAGCTTCATTAACAAAAAATACAGCCGTTGGTTTACTTGAATCAAGAGACTTATCTGTTTCGATCGCTTTACTAACCGGCACACAGAGTTGTTTGTTTAATTTTTTCTTTAAGCGCGAAAAACGTCGATAATAACGTCTAATTGCCAAGCAAATTACTACGCCGAATAAAGTAACAGCCAAAGTCACCCAACCACCCGAACTAAACTTAGTTAACACTGTAATCAATAAAATACTCAAACAAGCGAACAAAGCAACCGCAGCCGATAGAGCGTTATTTTGTCTGTAAAAACCAACTTCAGTACTTAGAAAAACCTTTAAAATTCTAAATGGCACTCTATTGTACCTGTCTCATCGCATAATATCTTAAATTAATTATGCTAATCAATCTAAAAAATTATTTATACCTCAAATTTTTCTCCTCTCAAAATAAATTATTAACTTTTAGGTAATAGCAATTATATCTCGTTAATAAGAACAAGAATGATCTATCCTAAAACCCTATGAAGCCTTATTATTCACTTCAACTTAAGTATCTAGGTGATCCGCTCCACTGGTCATCAATTTCCACTAAAACAGCTGATACGAGCCTTAGGCACGATTCAGTATTAGGGAAAATTCCAACTGTATGCGTCCTTCTCTTTACCTCTCTGTTTACGCGCTCAGCTATGTTACTGGTTCTTAATCTTTTTTGATGCGGCCTGTCAAAGTTCATCACTACTAAGCCCTCCGGTATATTCACTTCCAACCAAGAAGAAAGCTCTGGTGCTGTTTGCTGATATTTATCTACCGCCATAGCCAATAGTCTTTCCGACTCATGAATGTTTGAGGCATTAAATATAGCTGTAATCTCCTCAGCTACTGGTTCCTTCATTGAGCGCTTTGGTATGTGAGCCTGAGCATTTTGCTGCAAATGAAATTGGCAGCGTTGCCAAGGAACACTGGGGAACACAGCTCTTCTAGCGGCTTTTAGGCCAGTATGAGCGTCGCTAGTAATCAACTCAATACCATGTATACCTCGCTCAACCAACTGCTGAAGAAAATCACGCCAATGTACCTCAGCCTCTGATAACGCAACAGAAACACCTAGCACTGTTCTCTTGCCGGTTGATTCATCAAAGCCATAGGCTATCAATACCGCACAGTCTTGTACTGTGCCGCTAGTGCGCACCTTCTCATAACGTGCATCTAGCCAAAGATATTTTATCTTTCCTAATGGCTTATTTCGCCATTTCTTTAAATCTTCATCCAACAATTTAGCGCAACGGCTTACCTCTGCGCTTGAAATATCTGTTCCACAGAGTTGCTTTAGCACCTTTTCAACTTTGCGCGTGGAAACCCCATGCACATACATTTCAGCGACAGCCAGCTTAAGTGCTCTATCAGAGCGTACACCTCGCTCTAAGACTGATGGATAGAAGGCTTCATTGGAGTCTCTAACCTGCGGTATCTGTAGCTCAAGCTGACCTTGACCTGTGTTAATTAACCTTGGTTTAAAGCCGTTCGCATATCCGTTTCTATCGCCAGTTCGCTCATAAGGACTGGCATTTAAATGGCGCTCCCTTTCTATTAACATAGCCTCATTCATCAACCTGGAGACAAGCTTAGGTAAAGCTTCAAACCTCTCCATCGCTAAAACATGTATGGCTTCTTCGATTAAGTTCTCATTTTTATAGCAGCTCATTGTCATTCCTCTTTTTTGGTTAAGTTTACCTTAAAAGGAATTTCTAATCTGACTGAGTCGCCTGCTTATTTTCAGCAAGTCAATGGAATTTACAGAAAGGATGGCGCACTAGCCCGCAGCCAAAGTTAACTGACCAATCCAACGACTAGGCCGATGCTTACACCAATAAACACATAGACCAAACAATGACATACTAAAAGTAATAAACACATTAATGCTATACAGCACCACCAATAAACTCACATGGCCCTTAGTCCAAAGCAGTACAACTAAGGCAGCCAAAGCAAAAAATAAAATGCCATTTTGTGTCACTAAACGAGAGGATAAAAAACTAAAACGCTTTGGCACCCAGTCATCATGAGACATATTGGATAGCACTGCAGGTCCACCTAAGAAGCCGGTATTTGCCCCAACGAATAAAATACCCGCCTCCAATAACAAGATAACAATCAGGCCAGTATGAGCCCACATCGTCGTACCTAAGATACGCTGAAACACCATGGCGTTTAGAGTCATGCCGGGTACCAACTTAGCCTGCCAAAGCAAATACAATAGCATCGTGCCACCAGCAATTAAACTTAATGACAAAGCCATATAGAACATCGTCCAACGGCCTATCTTTACCCGTGGTTCAGCTAGAATATTAATGTTATTCGACACGGTCTCAATACCTGTATAAGTACCAGCACCTAGTGAATAAGCCCGCATAAAAAATGCCAAGAACCCTAGACCGCCCATACTTAATAACAAAGTGTGTGTCTGTGAGAGGCTGTGCTCAACCACAACTGGCAAACCATCCCCGTGACTCACTACCCCATAAATAATAATCAATAAGTGCGTGATAAAAAAACCTAGAAAAATTGGCATCAGCACTTTAATCGACTCTTTGGCACCACGCAGATTAAGGATTGCCATCACCATTAAGACTAAGATCTCTACTGCCAACTTGTAGTGTTGCCAGTGCACCGGTAAAAAGCTAAAAACTGCATCAACCCCGCTAGCAATCGAAATGGCAATCGTCATGATATAGTCAATAACCAAGGCAACACCAGATACCAAGCCCGCTCGCGGCCCAATAAGCTGACTAGCCACACGATAACCACCGCCACCATTAGGGAACAAACGGATCACCTGATTATACGCTAAGGCAATAAGGAAAATTGTCACTGCAGAAAGCAGTGCCAACAACAAACCCAAATCATGATGCTTTCCTAACGCAAGAAAAGCCTCAGCCGGACCATAACAAGAAGAAGATAAACCATCAGCCCCTAAACCGATCCAAGCTAAAAAAGCAATCAAGGCAATATGTCTATGAGCATTTGGGCTTAATGGATCTTTGGGCTTACCCAACACTAAGCTACGCAATTTAAGCATCATAGAGCAAGTTCTCCAGCACGGTAAAATTTGGCCATTCTACGCCTGGGACGTGGTAAGTTTAAATAGGAAAAGCCTAAAAATCGTATCCGTCTTATTTCAGCATGATGCTCATGCTGCGCTCTCTTTAGTTTACTGCGCCTGTGATGAGCGGATGGTAATTAATTCCGCTAGCGAAGGCATAGAATAGTTTTTTGTAATTCTGTCATATATATAATCGAAGACATTAACTGCTAGCTTTTTACATGTCTCAGTAATTGTAACCATTGTATCCTTAGCTTTCGTTCCTTCTTCACTCATAGTATGAAGGTGTACATCGCGCATTCTAGCCTGCTTCCGAGCCATCAACTCTGCTGGATTGTTATGTAGAGGAAGCTCTGGCTTTTCCAGCACTAACAATAGCTGCCTTTTCTTTTTTAAGGTGAGCTCAATTTGTTTATCTAGTTTCTCGTAGCCAGTGATTGTTGAGAATAACTCAGTAAACTCATTGGATAGCTTATCTATCTCATCTTGCCCTGGGTTCTTTTTATATTCAATGAGCTTATGATAATAATCCCAAAACCTATCCAAGAAGCTGTCAACAGAGTCTTGGTGCTTCTTAAAAATTGGCGTCAGCTTTTTATAATGCCTACCCTCATGAACCCAGCACAAGGCGAGTGATTCAGTAATGAGCTTAAACTGTGGCGCATCATCGGTAATGAGTGTTTCTATCGCATAAGGACTCTTTCTATATGTTGAGATAGCTGCCGCATCAGTAATCAGCTTTCTATATTTTGGAAATTTTTTATCACCTAATACCTTATCAAGAATAACTTCCAGCTCCTTACTGTTTAAGATAGTCGATGAGTGAAATACCTTTAAGCTTTCGATTACCTTGTGGGGTAAGTTCATAGTAGCCAGTAAATTAAAAGCGGCCTCATTTAATGTGAACCCAAAGTGGTCTTTGCTTAACATTTCAATGACGCTTAATCGACTTTTACTGGTCAGCGTAAAGTAAGCTGAATAATACTCATTACCCAATACATTAACATAACGGTTTTTCCCATCCTCTCTAGCGTTGGTGTCATCTAGGTGCTGGTAGTTCGTGGATTGTAAACCTGCCTTCACAACTTCTACCTTCTCGGGCTCAAGTATCGTAGGCGTTTTAATTGTGAAGCTATGGATGGTTGATTTACTAATATCTATGTTGGCGATTTTATAAAATGTCTCAAGGCTTTCTAGCGTCATACCACCTTGAGTATTTAGGAAGCTTGTCCAGCTTTTAATAGTAGGGCCGAACTGGCCCTCATAACCAGTTGGCAGAGGTGCTGTATAGTGTTTGTTTTCAGAAGGGGAGTAATATTGTTGGCGCAAAAAAAGAGTGTTATTAGCAGCAATTTTTATATCCTGGATAAGTGTTTTCTTAGAGCCATTTGGCACAGCATCGCTGGGCAACGAATCTGGATTAATTGTTAGTGTCACTGTATTAGAGACTTCGAGATTTTTTTTACTAGATTTTGGCTTTCTAGTTTTATTGGTTTTATTTCCTTTTCTATCCTTCTCGGAGGAATGATCCTTGTCCTTGTTAGCGCGCGTTTGCTTTCTAACATTAGGCTTTCCTTGCTCACCTTTATATTTATTTAATGCGTTATTTAACGATTGCACCTTGTCTTCTAGCTTTATGATTTTCTCAGCCTGACTTTCACATACATTGCTAAAATCTGTTTCTAGTGCTGTTGGTGTAACAGTATTATTAAATCTCTCAATGAGATCGGCTAAAACTGATTTGTCAGGTTGTTTTTTCATAGGAAGAGTATACCACGGGTTTGAAAAGGTAAATTTTCCCCACACAGATGGCCGTACTGCTGAAATTATTTTTAAGCCATGAACCTGATCGATGAAAAAATAATCCGAGCATACAGCGTTGTTATAGAGCGCACATCATGCTTTTATGACACACGATGATTCCAATATAAAATTTCCAAATTTGCACGAAAAAGCTGTCAAGAACTTTTTGAATTATTTTCAAATCATGCTGATATTGAACGGATACTAAAAATCGTTATTGCGGTGTGTCACCCCCATGCTTAATATGAGAGTGGGAATATTTTCTTTCTAACAAACCAATTATGGCCAATACCAATGCTGAAATAATAAATACTAATTGAGTAGCAAGCGCAAAAATCATTTCAGTATTGGTGGAGTTTTTCATTAAATAAAGCTTTAGCAATTGCACCGAAGAAAGCGCCAAGATAGACGACATAATTTTCATTTTTACATCGCTATATTTTAAACGCTTAATCCAAGTAGGTTCACTCCTCTTGTGTTTGATATCAAGTTTAGAAACAAAGTTCTCGTAACCACTAACAACAATAATAATCACCAAGTTTGCCAACAAACCAATTTCACACAACGTTAAAGTTGAAATAATAAGCTCTTCATCTGAAATCACTTGTAAATGAACAAAAATATTAAAAACATCTTTAGCAATAAAATAAATAAAAGCAAATAGAATAAGCGTGATACCAATATAGACAGGAGCTTGCAACCAACGGCTAGAGAAAATAAGCCCTTCTAAAAAACGCTCTAATAACCCACTCTTTAAATTCTGCATAATCAACCTCTCGAACAATGCTATTGATATCTCTTTTCTGGTTTTTAATACCATATTTACAAAACCAATCCTCAAACCAACATCATAAAGCCTAACGTTAAAATCACTTTAAAAAAAGGGTGTTTTTAAGGATACTACGTAAACGCATCTAAGCTAACCTCACTAGGAGCTCAAAGGCTATATCGCATGCTAGCAAAAAAACTCGACCTTAAAGTTCTACAAATAGCTCTACCTCTAATCCTATCTAACCTAACCATCCCTTTATTAGGTTTCATTAACACCTTAGTTGTTGGCCGCCTAGCTCACAGCTACTATCTTGGAGCCGTTGGCCTTGGCACTATGATATTTAACTTTCTTTATTGGTTATTAAGCTTTTTTCGAATGGGCACTACTAGCCTAATTGCCAGACAACTAGGTGGGAAGGACTATAACAGTGCAGCTAACATTCTCTTTCATAGCTTATTTATCGCCCTACTAATTGGCCTACTGTTAATTATTTTACAAATCCCTATTGAGCAATTTGCCTTTACACTTATTGGTGGTACAGAACTACTACGTCATATCACTCAAAGCTATTTCTTTATTCGTATTTGGGCAGCACCAGCTGCATTAATGAACTTTGTTATCCTAGGCGCTTTAATCGGTTTACAACGCTCAGCAGCAGTATTCTTAATAATGACAGTAACCAACGTAGTTGCCATTATCCTTGATGTAGTATTAGTCTTTGGTTTTAGTATGGCAGCCAATGGTGTAGCACTAGCAGATGTAATTGGTCAATACTCTGGATTAATAATTGGCTTACTACTATTGATCAAGTTATTACGCAGTCATTTTAATTGGCGCTATTTTCAATTTAACTTACAGTTTATCCGCCAAATTTTTTCTGCTAATCGTGACCTTTTTATCCGTACACTCTGTCTTATTATTGCCTTTTCATTTTTTACCGCACAAAGCGCCAAACTAGGCATTACTGTACTTGCAGCCAATACTGTACTAATGAACTTTCAAATGATTATGTCTTATGCACTAGATGGCTTTGCCAATGCGGCAGAAACCCTAGTCGGCCACAGCGTTGGAAAAAAAGACTATGCGAAATTTAAACAACAAGTTATTAACACTGGTTACTGGTCTGCAATCATTGCCCTAAGCTTTACTCTGATTTACTGGTTAATTGGACCTTGGCTTATCGATTTAATGACAAGCATTCCTAGCATCCAACAGCTTAGCCATCACTATTTGATTTTTGCCGTATTAGCCCCTCTTATTGCGGTCTGGTGCTACTGGCTAGATGGCGTTTTTATTGGTGCCGGTCGCTTTAGCATAATGCGCAATATGATGCTGTTATCCATTCTGGGCTATTTTCTTGTTTGGTATTTCACTCAAGCCTGGCTTAATACTGGTTTATGGCTGGCTATGCTGGCTTTTCTTGGTTTACGTGGCCTCAGTCTATCCGTTGCTTTTTTGAGGTTGATTAATAAAACAAGTAACTAGCAAGGCTAGAACAAAAATAATTATGCTTAAATAAGCTATAGCATAAAAGCCTACGTAACCCACCAAACCTGTCAAAGCAGCGGGGGTTAAACCACCAAAAACAGCATAAGGAATATTGTAAGATAGCGACAAAGCTGAAGCGCGGATTCCAGGAATAAATGCTTCAGCAAAATAGGTACTTGCGCTACCCACAAAAATCCCAAACACAACAGCAAAAAAGCCTTGTATTCCCAACAACAAACCCAGGTTGGTCGAGCCTGTTAGCAAGTAAATGCCAGGTAAACAAGTTAGTAAAATAGCAATCTCTGCCGTTAGCATAACTTGCTTACGTCCATAAAAATCAGATAGGCGCCCTCCGAATAATACTGCCACTATGAAAATTAGCATAGCAATTACATTAATAAACAATGCCTGACTATGCCCATTTGGCAAATCACCTAATAAAGTAATAGGCAGCCAAATAAAGAGTAATTGATAGAAGTAAGCATAAGCTGCAACCAAGACCACCAATTTCAGCATTAGTTTAAAAACGTTTACTTGTAACAACAAACTAATAGCTTTAACGTGCTCATTACGTAGCTTCTGCTTAGCAGCCATAAAAACCTCTGTCTCCGGCAAAACTATTCGCAAATAAAAACCTATTGCTGCTAAGACAAACCCAACAGAAAAACAAGCTCTCCACCCCCAACTTAGCAAGGCATCTGGAGATAGAAACTGAGAAAAAGAGAATGCAGCCAAAGAACTGAGCAAGATACCAAGTGCTGTACTTGCCGGAATAGTGCTCACCCACTTACCACGTTCCTCATTAGAGGAAACTTCAACTAAATAACATAATGAAGTAGTGTATTCACCAGCAATAGACAGGCCCTGTATAACACGCAGTAAAGTTAACAACAAAGGTGCAACCAAGCCCATGGTTTGATAAGTAGGCAACAAACACATTAGAAAAGTTGTTACTGCCATTGCTGCCTGAGAAATAATCAGCGCCTTACGCCGACCATATTGGTCACCAACGTAACCAAAAATCACCGCACCAATTGGCCTTGCTAAAAAACCAGCTGCGAAAATCAATAATACCAATAATGTTGAACCAGCCACGGATTCATGCGGAAAAAATAACTTCCGCATTGTAGGCGTTAAATAAACATAAACTAAAAAAGTATACCACTCGACGATATTACCAATACCACCAGCAATAACTGCCTTATAAATTGAATGCTGCTTCATACCCTACCCTTATTAAAACTGTCGTTTATCTTTTCAAACAACAAACAAAAATACAAGGCGGGTTCTAACGGCAAAAAGTTAACTGCTGGAGCGGGTGATGGGAATCGAACCCAAGTTCCAAGCTTGGGAAGCTTGTGTTCTACCATTGAACTACACCCGCAGTAAGGACGGTTTATTGAACAACAAATCGGATAACTTGTAAACCTTAGTCGTTTGACCTGGAAAGTTTAGTTTTTATCATTCCTTTGGTAAAAGACACAATCATTTCAGCTGTAATGTCTGATGGGGTAATTAGCTCATTAGGTTTGACATGTACATCAACAATACAAGGCTTGCTACTTGCTAAAGCTGCTTGAATTGCTGGCTCAAGCTCATCTGCTTCTTTTACCGAAAAACCCTCACCACCAAAAGCTTCAGCTAATTTAGCATAGTCAGGATTACTTAACTTGGTGTAACATTGTGCCACACCTTCTTTCATCTGCTCTAGTTCAATAAAATGGTAAGAAAAGTTGTTATAGATCACAACTGTAATCGGTAAGTCATACTTAATTGCCGTAGCAAAATCACCCATGGTCATTTGAAATCCACCATCTCCACACAGAGCAACAACTTGCTTATTCGGCTCAGCTAATTGACAGCCAATTGCAGCTGGCATCCCAAATCCTAAAGTACCTAACTCAGTCGAACCAATTAAGCGTTGCTTACCATTCAAGCGCAACCAATTATTAGCCCACACAGATACTGTTCCTGCATCGACTGTAACAATAGCATCCTTCGTTAAATTATCACTAATAACCCGTGTTACTACCGGTGATGAAATCGGCTTGCCATGCTTAAGCTCTGCTTTTTTATCTAAAGCATTGATCGCTTTTAAATGCGCTTTTTCAGCCGAACGCAAAAAACCATCATCAGATTTTTTCTGTAGCTCTTCTGCCAACATTGCCAAACTGCGCTTCGAATCACCAACCAAACCAACAGCCACTGAACTACGCACACCAACACGCTGTGGATCAATATCAATCTGAATAATCGGCACACCAGTTGGATAAAAAGCTCGCCAAGCAAAGCTACAACCAACTACTAACAGAGCATCACAGTCTTTAACATAGCGACAACCATTTTTAGAGCCCTTCATACCAATACCACCAGCATAGTGTGGGTTCATATTGTCAATAATTTCTTTCGAGCGTACCGTATGTACCATTGGTGCATTAAGCAAATCAGCAACTTTAAGCAGCTCATCAACTGCATGACGACAGCCGCCCCCATAAAGGATAGTCACATTCTTTTTTTGGTTTAGAATTTCAGCTGCTTTAACGATTAATGACGCATCAGGCGTCACATGATAGGGCATATTAAATACTGCCTTGTTTGGCATCCGCTCTACTGCTGGTAGTCTTAGCACATCGGTTGCAATCGACACATGCGCCACACCACGCTTAGCCCGCGCTGTTTGGATAGCAAGCTGCAAAATATCAACTAAGTTTTCTGCAGTGCGCACTTCACGATTAAAACAAGTGGAATCTTCAAACAGTAAAATTTGGTTAATCTCTTGAACAGTATTAGTACCTATTACGTCACTTTCGATCTGTCCCGTTAATACTAGCATGGGCACCTTGTCCATTTTGGCATCGTACATTGCATTGAGCATGTGTGCAGCACCGGGTCCTTGACAAGCCAACACCACACCAAGTTCACCGGTTAATTTGGCTTTAGCACTTGCCATAAATCCCGCTGATTCTTCATGACGCGTTAAAATAAAGTCTATATCTTTACACTTATGGATAGAGGCCAACATCAAATCAGTTGCATCACCTGGTACGCCATAGGTTATCGATACACCCGCATCAACTAAAATCTCAATAACCTGATCACTTGTTGTTCTAGCCATTACTCGCTCCTTGTCATTCTAGTTAGACTAATCATTGACTAATTTCTACTGAATGTCTAGTTGGAGTCTCTTCCAATGCAAGATGAGCCTGAAATAGCCCCCACTTTCCAATGCAAAGTGGGCCTGAAGTTGTTGCGTGATCGTTCATTCTATATGGATGAATATCAATATGAACGACATAGAATTAAACACACTTACCCAGATTGAGCAATTTCTATCCTCATCAACCCAGCTTACCTTTGAAGCTACATCACGAGCAGAATCTTACCTATGGGTTACGAACACATTAAAAAAATTTGCTTATTGCGGTATGTGCAAAAAGGACAAAGGATTGATTCGTGATTACCTGCAACGAATGACTGGTTACCCACGTTCACAAATTACTAGGCTAATTGCTCAGTATCAAAAGTCAGGAAAAGTTGTTGTTAAGCAACGATCACCTAGAAATAAGTTTAGCTTAATCTATACGCATGAGGATACTTGGTTGTTAGCTGAAACGGATCAGGTTCATCAAACGCTTAGCGGGCCTACCACAAAAAAACTTTGCGAGAGAGCCTTTCATTTGTTTGGAGATAAGCGTTATGCGCGTCTTGCTTTTATCTCAGTCTCTCATCTTTACAATCTTCGACAAACTGAAACCTACCAGCGCAAACGGCGACACTTTAATAAAACTAAAGCAACGCAGGTTTCTATTGGTGAAAGGCGAAAACCAACTCCAGAGGGTAGGCCTGGCTTTATACGTATTGATACAGTGCACCAAGGAGATATGGATAAAATCAAGGGTGTTTATCATATTAATGCTGTTGACGAGGTGACACAGATGGAAGTAGTCTGCGCTGTTGAAAAAATTAGTGAGGCTTACTTAATCCCTGTCTTAGAGCAAATAATCGATACCTTTCCATTTAAAGTGTTAGGCCTACATGCTGATAATGGCTCAGAGTACATTAATCAGCATGTAGCTAAACTATTGCAAAAGTTATTTATTGAACTCACTAAATCGAGGCCAAGGCATAGTAATGACAACGGTTTGGTGGAAAGTAAAAATGGCTCGGTTGTTAGAAAGCATTTTGGCTACATACATATTCAACAACGTTTTGCCCCGCAAATTAATGAATTCTATAACCAGCATTTTAACGACTATATTAATTTTCACAGACCTTGTTACTTCCCTGTAACCAGCATTAATAGCAAGGGTAAGCAAACTAAACTTTACCCTTACGAGGCCATTATGACTCCTTACGAAAAGTTCAAATCAATTGAAAATGCTGAGCAGTATTTAAAGGAAAATGAAACCTTTGAACGACTAGATAAATTAGCGTATTCTCTGACTGATCATGAATCTGCACAAAAGATGCAGGAAGCAAAGAAGACGTTATTTGAGAAAATAACAAAAGAGCAAATAGCTGATACTATCAGCACTGAAGACTAACCGATGGACCATCATGGTGACATCTGTTCAGATGCTGCTTCAGGCTCATCTTACGATTGGAATATACTGTTGGAGGATTATAAGGTTTTTTGTTTTTCAAAAAGCTTACGCCCTGCCACCTGACTCGTAGCCCAGGCCGACGCTGAATCCTATTCACACTTCGTGTCGGCCTTCACTGGCACAATATTTAGAAGAACATTAAGACCTAGTCAATGCCAGCTTAGGTCCGACCTACATTTTTTTAACCTGCATTCTGTTCCCTGCCAAACCCGGGGCTAAATTTAAGTTATTTCCCCGGATTATCAAACGCTTCGCGTTTTCAATCCGGGCTACACGCTGTCTTCTGTCTACTACCCACCACATCTTTCCACATCAACAGTAAAATCGTTACAATAGGAATAGTCAGACCCGCCACAATAACAATCCACAATAAAACGCCCAAATGCGTATAATTAGCTGCCACTATCACCTGTCCAGAAGCATTCTTAATTTCACGTGTTACCACCCAAATGCTATTTAACCACTTACTCACTAAACCACCGGCAGCTAAAGCGAGATTCATTAAAGAGGCCATCAACGCAAACCAAGTTGCTGCATTGCCTTTAGGTGCGTTAATTGCAATTAGCGTTAACATTGGGATCATACTAAGCTGTGCAAAAGGTGAAGCCAAAGCCGTATCGACCAAAGCAATAGTATGTGCACCAAAGCCGAACACCTCTTGAGTCCAATGATGCAAACCATAGTACATACCTAACACTGGCAAACTTAACAAAGTCGAAATTAAAGTTAATACAATAAAGATCCAAGCAATAGGCTTTTCAGTTAAATACTTTGAAAACACCCACATACCTAAAATGGAAAGCCCCGCACCAATTTGTGCTAATGTACCAAAGAAAGCTTTATTAAAGCCTAACACATCGATTTGCCACCACTGCAAACCAGGCCCCACTGCTGGCATAGCTCGAAACACAAAAATTACAACAGCTGCAATTAGAATTTTTCGTTTGGCATTGATTGAAACATCACGAGTAATAAGAAACAGAAAGTAACTCACTACAATCATACTCACTACAAATACAATCTCTTGTCCATGAGGGATCATCAAAACACCCATCACCACAACAAAAGCAGCAAATAACAAGCCACCACCTAAAATCTTCCAGTTGATGGGTTTAATCACCACTCCTTCAACTTTAACTAATAAGCAACCACTCACCCCAATAAGTGGAATAATCAGAGTTAACAGAAACATTGTCTGATAACTTAAATGATGCGCCAACCACCCTCCCAAACCTGCCACTAAAAACATAGCCAAACTTAGCGAAATTCGACCTAATAATTGCACCATTGCTAAGTCATGCTTAATGGCCTCCTCACTGCGCCCTTCGCGTTCAACCACTTCAACTGACATTGCATCTGCGACCACATCTTGCAACACTACACCAACAACCATAATTAAGCTTGCTAAAAAGTAAACTAACTCTGGTGAGCCAATGACTAACACCCAACGCCAACCCCCTGCTAACCCCGTTAGTAAAAGACTGCCCATTGCCATTAGTGCACCAGCAAGAAAAACATAAGCCCTTCGTACCGAGCCAAACAAAGGTACCGAATCAACAAACTGGCCAAAAACCATTTTGATAGTCCAAGGCAAAGTTAGCCATACTCCTAGCATCATTAAAGCATGCGCTGACAAACCCAATCTCTCCTTAACAAAAAAACTCTCCGCAATTCCTGAAAAAGCTGATGCACCATATGCAAAATAAATCATTAGTAGAGGTAGGTAACGCCAACGCATTGCCTGTATAGGTGTGAGCAGTAATTTGAGTAGTCCGTTCAAGTGATATTCCCTGTTACGCTTGCTAATTTATGTTAAACTAGCTTCCGAAAATTAACAAATCAGGTAAGCAGATGGACTTGAACTTAATTAAACTTCTCTCAGCAATTGCTATTCTTATCGTTGCATCGATTTCAGGCTACCTTCCTTTTCATCGTAAAATGAAGTCCCCTACGGGATATGACTTCCCACGTGGCGAAGCGCTAGCCTGTGGTATTTTTTTAGGTGCAGGATTAATTCATATGCTTGGTGATGCTAATCGAGGCTTTGAGCATCTTGGCGCCCATTATCCCGTTGCTTTTTTAATTGCTGGCATTAGTTTCTTGCTCCTCTTATTACTAGAGCATCTCGGTACTGAAATTAGCACTCATGAAGGAAAAAATGCCCGTTCACTTGCCTTTATCGCCTTTGTGATGTTATCAATACACTCCCTTGTTGCAGGTATTGCACTAGGGACTAGCGTTGTTTTTGACACCACGTTACTAATATTAGTTGCCATTCTTGCCCACAAGTGGGCAGCGGGTTTTTCACTCGCAGTGCAATTAAATAAAAGTAATCAACGAGCACGTTATAACATTTGTCTATTTGCAGTATTTGCCATTATGACCCCTCTAGGTATTTTATTAGGCAACAGCCTTCTACATTCACCGCCCCAACACAACTATATTGAACCTGTTTTTCAAGCCATAGCAGCAGGTACTTTCCTCTATATAGGCACCTTGCATGGCCTTACCCGTTCCGTAATGATAGAACGCTGCTGCAATCTAAGAGAGTTTTGCTTCGTTATTATCGGCTTTGCATTGATGGCATTAGTTGCGATCTAACTCATTACCTACGCCCGGGTCCACGGTCTCGAGAACTTGCTACTAGTTCTGCTAGTGTCTCAACCGCTAACAAATCCCCAGAAGAAGCAACTGAATGGATGCCACTTGCTGGCCCAGGCGTTTCACCACCTGTACGACCGAATGAAGGCGTCCAACTACCTACACTCTGCCCTGGAGCAAGACTAGGGGACGGCGTTTTATAAACGAACCTTTCTCCTCTCATACCTGCCTCCATAATAGGAGCAAGGCAAGCTTCACCCCAGCCATGAACATCACCAACTCGAACTGCCATATACTGCGCATCTAGCTTCTGCTCAAACGCTGTTTTTTGTACTGCTCGCTTCATTGCTCCTAACATATTTACTTCAACCACCTCTAATGGCAAAGGTTCTCCAAACTCATCACGAGTCGCCACAATAATAGCGCCAGGCCCACCTTCAACTTCTGGACTAACCTGACTTGCCACACCAGCCCCATCACTGACTATAACCGTTGCACCTTGCCCTGGCTGGCAACTACATACTGCTTCAGCAACCACTAAGTTGTAGCCGTCTGAAGGATAAACTGGCACAAAAGTTACATCGCCCTCATTAAATAAAGCCTTCATTCCTTCCGCAGGCACCGACGAAAGCCGCAAATTAAAATAGGCTTGATATGCAGAAAATAACTTTGCTACTTTTTGCTTAACCAAATTAACTAACGCACTATAAGGTAATACACTCGTACGAGCAGGAGGAGCAACCACCTGCAAAAAAGCTGGAGGCATGGTATTTAACTTGGCACGCAAGGACTCGGTCTTCTTAGCCGTCGCTTCACCGGTTGCAACTGCTTCAGCAAGTTTTCTTAGCAGACTCTCACGTTCTATCACATAGCGATGAAAGACATTGAACGTACTTGGTAAACCTTTAGTATGATCCAAGCGTCCGACCCAAACGAAAAGCTTTGCTTGTTGCTCTTCAAGACCAAAGCAAGGCCCCTGCTCTGGCACATCGCACCCCATCTCACTTGCTAAATTTCGCTGTTGTTCCAAATCAGCCACCAAGCATAAACTTTTTCGTTCGCGTAGTTCGGCAGACAGCACAGGATCGGCTATGCGTTGTTGACACTTTTGTTTGTCAACACCAATAGGCTTAACGCCTATTGTAATTGTGCGAGAGGTAGCAACCCCCAACGAACCAGCTACTAATGTTAGTTGGTTAGCATCCAAGCTCTCAAGAAAACCAGGAAATAACTTGCACACACAGGCAATAAAATGATCCGCATAACTTTGTGAATGAAAGTCAATAAAATCAGCATGCAGCAGCGCTTGTAAAAACTCTCTCGCCGCTGGAAACTGCACTAATACTTCTGGAGCAGGAAAAGGAATATGATGAAAGTAACCCAGTACTAAATCAGGACTTGCTTGCTTAAGATGCGGTAATACATACCACATTTGATAATCCTGCACCCAAACCACTTGGTTTAAAGCGTTTAGCTCTCGAACTTTTAGTCCTCGTAATGCCACCTGAACAAAACGTTTACAAGCAGCCTGATAACCTTTATATACCGCAACCTCTGCCTTTTTTCCTGCTGCAATAAAACCTTCAGAGCCTTCTGGCAAGCCAGAAGCAATAGCGGCCTCATAGTGAAGCTGATAAAGCTGACATTGAGCCAACAAAGCCTCATCTGCTAATATCCGTTCTAATCTAACCCCAGTTCGGAGTTATGGCAGCCAGTATATTCCAATCGTAAGATGAGCCTGAAGCAGCATCTGAACAGATGTCACCATGATGGTCCATCGGTTAGTCTTCAGTGCTGATAGTATCAGCTATTTGCTCTTTTGTTATTTTCTCAAATAACGTCTTTTTTGCTTCCTGCATCTTTTGTGCAGATTCATGATCAGTCAGAGAATACGCTAATTTATCTAGTCGTTCAAAGGTTTCATTTTCCTTTAAATACTGCTCAGCATTTTCAATTGATTTGAACTTTTCGTAAGGGGTCATAATGGCCTCGTATGGGTAAAGTTTAGTTTGCTTACCCTTGCAATTAATGCTGGTTACAGGGAAGTAACAGGGTCTGTGAAAATTAATATAGTCGTTAAAATGCTGGTTATAGAATTCATTAATTTGCGGGGCAAAACGTTGTTGAATATGTATGTAGCCAAAATGCTTTCTAACAACCGAGCCATTTTTACTTTCCACCAAACCGTTGTCATTACTATGCCTTGGCCTCGATTTAGTGAGTTCAATAAATAACTTTTGCAATAGTTTAGCTACATGCTGATTAATGTACTCTGAGCCATTATCAGCATGTAGGCCTAACACTTTAAATGGAAAGGTATCGATTATTTGCTCTAAGACAGGGATTAAGTAAGCCTCACTAATTTTTTCAACAGCGCAGACTACTTCCATCTGTGTCACCTCGTCAACAGCATTAATATGATAAACACCCTTGATTTTATCCATATCTCCTTGGTGCACTGTATCAATACGTATAAAGCCAGGCCTACCCTCTGGAGTTGGTTTTCGCCTTTCACCAATAGAAACCTGCGTTGCTTTAGTTTTATTAAAGTGTCGCCGTTTGCGCTGGTAGGTTTCAGTTTGTCGAAGATTGTAAAGATGAGAGACTGAGATAAAAGCAAGACGCGCATAACGCTTATCTCCAAACAAATGAAAGGCTCTCTCGCAAAGTTTTTTTGTGGTAGGCCCGCTAAGCGTTTGATGAACCTGATCCGTTTCAGCTAACAACCAAGTATCCTCATGCGTATAGATTAAGCTAAACTTATTTCTAGGTGATCGTTGCTTAACAACAACTTTTCCTGACTTTTGATACTGAGCAATTAGCCTAGTAATTTGTGAACGTGAGTAACCAGTCATTCGTTGCAGGTAATCACGAATCAATCCTTTGTCCTTTTTGCACATACCGCAATAAGCAAATTTTTTTAATGTGTTCGTAACCCATAGGTAAGATTCTGCTCGTGATGTAGCTTCAAAGGTAAGCTGGGTTGATGAGGATTGAAATTGCTCAATCTGGGCAAGTGTGTTTAATTCTATGTCGTTCATATTGATATTCATCCATATAGGATGAACGATCACGCAACAACTTCAGGCCCACTTTGCATTGGAAAGTGGGGGCTATTTCAGGCTCATCTTGCATTGGAAGAGACTGCGCGAGGTTATAGAGTTATTTTGTCGCATAGATGATTTTGCTGAGGAATTTGCAGCACTTGAGCGCAAAGATCTACTCCCTTCATCTGCAGAAAAAAAGTCAGGTCCACCTTGTTGTTTAGCTTATAGCGAGATTATGACAATCATGATTTTGTTCCAAATGATCGGCTATAGAAACTTTAAATATTTTTATACTGGCTTTCTAAAAACATACTGGGGACATTACTTCCCTAATTTACCCAGTTACTCACGTTTTATTGAATTGATGCCTAGAGCGCTAATGCCACTGACAATTTTTATTACTCTTAACGGTGGCAGGCGTAGTGGCATTTACTACATTGACTCAAGTTGCCTACCAAACTGTCACATTAAACGCACTAAACGCCACCGCACATTTAAAGCGGTTGCAAAACTTGGAAAAACATCTGTTGGTTGGTTTTTTGGTCTGAAACTTCATTTAGTAATCAATGACATAGGTGAGTTAATCGCCTTTAAAGTCACGCCCGGCAATCATCATGATTTAGCTGCAGGTGTCTCATTGTTTGAAGGGCTGGAGGGTTTGGCCTTCGGAGATAAAGGCTATATTGGGAAGGCTGTTTTTGAAAAACTACTTGATAGCGGTTTGAAGTTAATTACACGCAAAAGAAAAAATATGAAAAATGCGCAGCCACTTAGCGATCACGAGCAACAGTTATTAAATCAGCGAGGGATCATTGAGACTGTTTTTGGCTGCTTGAAACATAAGTTTCATATTTGGCACACCAGACATCGCTCGGTTGCAAATGCTATTACACATCTTGTTGCTGGGTTGGCTGCTTATATTATTGAGCCATTAACAATTACTGCAGTGAAAAGGTTGCCAAGCAATTAGAATTTAATTACTTGATCACTATTAACTCCGAACTGGGGTTAATCTAAACTGCTCTTCTATATCAAGCTCTCCTCCTGAAGAAGCTTGACACATTAATTCGTAACCAGCTCTTACCTCTTCTGCTGTTGCGCCCGATGGCACAACAGCGTGGTTAATTGGCCATAACAAGCCATTCGATCCTTTTGCATAATGAGCATCATGCAGCTCTGAAGTCAAAAACACTGGCTCTGCAGCAATACCACAAGCAGACATAGCCTGGCTTGCTGCTTCCCTAGCTGACCCTATTTGAATATCACCTGACCAATAAAGCGCTGGATAGTCTGGGCCTAAACCAGTAAAACCAACCCAAGATACCCAGATGGTTTTTTTAGTCGGTGGCACTATATTCGCTATTTCTACACCTGCAGTTTCTAATAAGCTAAGCATCCCTGCAGAACTACCTAGATCACCTGAGCGACTACCTCCAGAATCAACACTACCAACAGAACTTGAACTTTCACTTAACTTTTCTTCTTCAATAACTGCAGCCGCATCACCTTCACCATGCGAGCCTACTACTAATGCCTTACCTGATAGCGACTTTAGTGCTGTCGCTAAGCCGCCGCCACCAATTTTGGGAATAAAGACTAATTGACGTGGTTTCCGTTGAGCGAAAATTTCTTCCACAATCTCACACTGCTTAGGGTTTGCTTGAAAAGGGGAAAGAAACCGTTTAACTAACTCCTGATACATCTCTTCTAACCAAGCAATCAACTGACCAATTTCATCTGCCTTAGCCATAATAGCATGCTCATGAAAAACTTTACCGTCAGCATCATAGCGTCCTAAATAGTTTTTCTCATAATCAAAAAAAGTGTTTTGATAATGCAAAACAACATCCAGACCTTCAGGTTCAACAAAATCTTCCTTAGCTAAATGAGCAACAAACTCAGCCTGAGTTAAGGGGCGACCAAATCCTGCAGTGGGTTGTAAGTTTCCTTGGCCACGATTAGAAATGACAAACAATTGCTCTTCATTGGCGGGCATAGCAGTTCCTTATGCTTGTTATTAGACCGCCAATGGTATAACTGATCTCACCTATCAAGACAAGGGTATTCTTATACTTCTTGCTCGGATTGAACAAATAGACAACGAAATAAAATGACTATGTTTATATTTCTTGCATTTGTAATGACAGATCATCGTTAACTAGCAGCATTTGGTTTTGTGGAATCGCAATCCATTCATTTTCATGACTATCTAATTTCTCAGACACCACTAGCACCGCACCATTTTCTGCTTTGGTCTTGGGTAAATGACAAATACCATCAGTTACATTTAATGAGTCGCCTGCTGAATAGTATAATGTTGAGGCAGGGCTTGCTTCATCGGAGGTATAGCGCACCGCTAGCAGACTTCTTCCGTCAGTAACCACAAAGTTAATTAACGCCGCCTTAGTAACACCATGCTCAGCCCTGAGTTTATTAAGCTGAGCCAAACTAGCCAAAAAGACTTTAGCAAAGTCATCAACGTTATAGTGTGCTTTCATTTGATAGAAATTTTCTAAAAACAATGCTGCCAAATGCTCTGAATCTGTTTGCCCCTTGATCCAAGCAAAAACCGAATCGGACAAACATTGCTGCAATGCTCTCTTGATTTTACCAAACTGCCCAACTTCACCATTATGCATAAACAAAAAACGACCATGATGAAATGGATGGCAATTAAATTGGCTCAATCCTCCTTCTACAGCGCGACGAACATGTGACATTAAACAGCTAGTAAAAATTTTAGGAGAAATATAACGCAAGTTTCGATCATTCCAAGCTGGCAAAATCGAAGTAAATAATGCCGGATCAGAAGAAATCTCTAAGTTATACCAACCAACTCCAAAACCATCACCATTAAGTGGAATATCGATTTCTTTAGCATGAACACTTTGATGTACTAAAGAATTCTTAGGTTGAAATAAAACTTCGTCAACAGGAATAGGCCGCCCTAAATACGCTATAAATCGACACATAGTTATTTTCCTTCTTCTGTTATTAATTTAAACTAGCTACCAACTAATAATAGCCCAACTCAGGTGCTCTATTAATGCAATACACTGAAATAAAACAAATCACCGCTCAAGATACTTACCCCGTTCGACATGCTGTGTTACGCCAAGGCGAGCCTTTATCAAGCTGTTTTTTCGATGGTGATAATGACCAAACAACCTTACACTTTGGATTATTCATTAACAATAACTTAGCTGGCATTTGCTCAGTCTACCAACGTGCGCCACATACAACCAATGACAAAAAACAAACTCAAGTAGCCAACACAATAAATCATAATTTCCAGATTAGAGGCATGGCAGTATTAGAACAATACCGCAATCAAAGCTTAGGTCAACGATTGCTGCAACACGTTATCCGTTTTATTTATCAACACGACCCCAAAGCAACGTTATGGTGCAATGCTCGCCTTGCTGCCTATCGCTTGTATTTACGCGAAGGCTTTATCATTGAAGGGGGAGCCTTTGATATCCCAAGCGTTGGTCCGCATTATCTGATGAAAAAGCCAAGCCCCAGTAGCTCGGATTGAAAATTTAATTAAAGGAATTTAATTATTTTTAAATCCACCCTAACCCTCCTTATTCTAAGGAGGGGATGTGCTGGTCAGAAGACAGAGGACAGAAATTTGATAATGTAGGCGCTGGCTTACTTATCAACTTAGAAAATACGCAGGGTTCTCGTCGCAATGCTCCGCGTTGTGACGCAACAAGCCCCTTTTTCTAAAAAGGGGCAGCCGAACGAATGCGAGGAAGGGGATTTAATATGAAGCTTAAAAAAACTTCTACCCATGCTGCCAACAAATCTCGCGCAAACTGCGCAGCAATCTCCTCTGCCAATCTTTTTCCACACCAAAGTCAAATTCTTTTTTTGCCTTAGCAATCAAATGACGTAATGATTGCACTTCAGTATCAGGATAGGCCTTAATAAACTCTGTTAAAGCAATTTTCCCTTCGGTTAACAAGCGTTCCCGCCATCGCTCTAACTCACGCAGTTCAACCACTACTTCTGCACCGATGTTATCAAGCTTATCCATCTTACATTTAATCAGCTCAACGTCATCTAGCTTACGCATCAGTTTACCAATGTATTGGCATTGCCTACCCAAGGCCAGGCGACTTTTAATTTTCTTTGCCTCGACAACTGCCCTATATAACTCACCTGGCAAATTTAGCTTCGCTAATTGCTCCTCACTATACGTAGCCAAACGCTCACCTAGCGCTTGCAAGGCATGCATTTCTCGCTTAAGCTCGGTTTTGCTAACGAGCTCGTCCGAGTCTTTATCTGATTGGCGAGTCATCGATTTCTCCCAAAAACCTGCAGTATATAGGACAACGGTATGAAAACGCCACTGGTAGATGCCGCAAAGCTCAGTAAAAAACAGTGCCCTTATCCCATTAAGGTCGAATTAAAATACGCCACAGAAGATAATTTTATTGGCAAACCATTACCCGGCTATGACCCAAGCGCAAAACATTTATGTTTACTCATGCCAAAGGCAGCTCAAGCACTTTGCGAAGTTCAAACTCACCTTAATGAACAAAGGCTCGGACTACTGGTATTTGATGCCTATCGACCACTACGCACAGTAAAATATTTCACTCAATGGTTTCATGAACCAACTACTGAAACAGAGTTACAGCGCAAAGCACTGCACTACCCCATACTACAAAAAACTGACTTACCTAAGTTAGGTTACGTTGCTGCAGATGTTTCAAGACACTGTTATGGCTTCGCCGTTGATCTAACCTTAATTCAACTACATGACCACAGCGAGTTGAATATGGGAGCTATCTTTGATTACTTTGACCCTCTTTCTCATACTAATGTAACAGCTAAGCAGATTGGCGAAGAAGCTCTAGAAAATCGCCACTATCTTTCCAAGGTCATGCAACAATTTGGTTTTCTTCCCTACGAAGAAGAATTTTGGCATTTTGACTATCATGAACACGAGTCAGATACGCCTTTTGATATCCCTATTAAGTGAAACGCATGAGCAATCAAGACTACTGGCAGTTAACGCTTGACCTCGCCTTACTCGGCAAAGGCCTTTGTGCACCCAACCCTGCGGTCGGCGCAGTTGTTGTCAAAGAAGGCGAGGTAATTGCTACTGGCTATCACCAGGGCCCTGGCAAACCACATGCTGAAGCCGATGCTCTTAACAAGCTCAGCTTAACTAAAGCAAAAGGCGCCACGCTTTATATCACCTTAGAACCCTGCTGTCATCATGGCCGAACCCCTCCTTGCACTGAACTAATTATTAAATATCAGCTAGCCGAAGTTTTTTATGCTTATCAAGACCCTAATCCAGCTGTTGCTGGACAAGGTGCTAAACAATTACGTGCAGTGGGTATTTCCTGCAAGCACCAACCCAGCAAAGCCATCGACTTACTTTACCAAAGCTATACACATTGGTGGCAAACAGGCAAACCGTTCGTCACTGCTAAGCTAGCTGTTAGCGCTGATAATTATATTGCCGGAGCTAACGGTGAGCCTGTTGCCATCACAGGGCCTGAAGCAAATTATTTTACACATCTACGTCGTCGCTATAGCGATGCTATCCTTACGACAGCCACAACGCTCATCACAGACAACCCAAAACTTAACGCTCGCCTTGATAACCAAGAGTTTAAAAAACCGCTTTATATACTCGATCGTGAATTGCGCTTTCCACTTGATGCACAAGTCAATCAAACCGCACAGTCAATTACTTTATTTTATGACGATAGGCTACCAAATAAACGACTTAAAGCTTTTGTAGATCGAGGCATCCGCTGTATTGGCATTACCTGCCAAAACCAACAACTTAATTTAGCTGAAATAATTACAAGCATTGGCAATGATGGCACCCATGACCTATGGTTAGAAGCTGGCGCGCATTGCTTTAAAAGCTTTGTAACTAACCAGCTTGCAAACTGCATTTATCTTTATCAGTCCCGCAAACTATTAGGCAACAATGCCTACCCTGCTAATGTTCATTTAGATCTATTCGCTAACTATAAACCTCAACCAATTAGCCAACTGGGCGAGGATTTACTACTGAGCTGGGAATTAAACATATAGACTCAACCTACCGCTGCCCAGGCTTTATCTCACAACCAGAAGAAGCCCCTCTAGTTTTAAGAAACTGCTCACTCTTAGTTGCACCTCCAAAAAGGCTGCCGACCACCCTAGATACACTATTAGTCTGTTCAGAAGCTAAACTCTGTAAAACACCATCCGTAATACGATCAGTTAAGGACAAGAATTGATTTTCTGGCATTAAATACCTTTCTATGCGCTTAGCCTTTTCTTGAACTTTTTTGTCTTTAAAAATCCACCTTCCATCCTCTCCACACTTACCGTTATGTCTTTTTATATAGTTTTTATAAAGATCTGCAAGCTTAACTTTATTTTGAAGGTGTTCACTCTGCTCATCATACTCCTCCAACCAATCAATCCCATCCTGACTATTATCGTAAGCGCATGACTCTAAAATATCGTGACTACGAAACCTTTCTATTAGCTTATTAGCCCCTTCTTTACGGCTATCAAGCTGAAACCCTCTCACTTGCAATCGGGATGCAATAATATAAGGCAGAGTCTCAGGATACAGTTTAAACAACGGCAAGCTTTTATGCCCATACAACCCCTGTCTAGCTCCTGGCACCCCCAGGCTAAAGGACACCTGCCTTACAGCTTGATAGCTAGGTATACTTCCTTTTGCCTTGCTTTCAAGAGAAGCTAACTCATCATACTTACCTTGATCAAGTAAATAATCAACACCTTTCATAACTAATGCTAAGCCAGGAGCATTGAATCTTGGAGCGAAGTCTTCCGCATGTAAACGTTGAAATAGGTCTGTTAACGTTTTGGAAGGTAAATTTTCCTGCAAGATAGCTAGCAAACCGTATGCGGAAAGTAGTTCATAGACTTTTTCAACATACTCATAGCCTGAAAAACGATTCAATTCCCTTACCAAGCCTTCTATATGACTTTTAGCATGCATTAACAGTGCTTCCAGCTCATTAGGCTGCTCAATAACCGAAGAGTTTGAGCTTGTTTGCCCTGCTGCTAAATATACTAGCAACCTCCTTCTAGCTTCACTGAATAGCTTAATATGCTCTCTCTACCTTTGTCTGAGCACCAGGCCCAGAACTAGCTGAAAGAGATACCTCCGAAGGCATAACATCCCAAGATTGGGTTAAATCACTATCGTCTGACTGACTCGATAGTCTAGATGTAGCTCCAGCAGTTGCAAACGATGAACTAGATTGCGGTAAATGGATAGCTGGAGCACCAGCCTGACTCTGCTCTGCAGTAAAAGCTGTTACCATTTCTATAAAATTACGGTCAACATCCTCCCTGGAAAAAGCACCTCCAGAATCAGAAGAAAGCCCAAACAACCGTAACTCAAAAGAGACATCATCAGCAGATCGATTTGAATGAGCTGAAACTTGCTGAAAATAATTTTTAAGACGATCAACGACGCCAGGCATAATACTACCCCTATTAGTTTTTTATTAACTAACAGGGTGTCACACAATTATTAAGAAAAGCTAAACAGAAGCTATTGCACTGTGTGGTAATTAAGCCAAGAAAAGCAAAATTAAAATTTTATTGATACGTCTTGCAATAAAGCCATCAGCTCATCAACCGGCATCGCTAGTAACTCATCTTCATGCAGACAACGCTCAATAATAAGCTCAGCTTTTTCTGCGACAAAGTGGCTACGGACATTATGTTTAAACTTTTCGATTAAAAGAGGGATGCCTTCTTCACGGCGCCGCTTATGACCAATAGGGTACTCAACCTCCACCTTGTCAGTTGAGCTACCATCTTTAAAGAAGATTTGTACTGCATTAGCAATTGATCGTTTATCAGGGTCTAAGTAATCATCCGAATAGCGTTTGTCTTCTTGCACCTGCATTAACTCACGCAAGCAATCAATACGAGCATCATTAGCAATCGCCTGCTCATAGTGCTCAGCCTTAAGCTCACCAAACAACAAACCTATTGCGACCATATACTGCAAACAGTGGTCACGATCAGCTGGGTTATGCAGCTCACCAGCCTTACTAATAATACGAATTGCTGATTCATGCGTAGTTAACTCAATACGCTCAATCTCATCAAGGCGATCTTTAATAAGCAGGTGTAACTGCAAAGCACACTCAACTGCCGTCTGAGCATGAAACTCTGCAGGAAAAGAAATTTTAAATAGCACATTCTCCATTACATAACTGCCAAACTCACGCGCCAAACCAAATGACTGCCCTTTAAAAAGCATGTCGTAAAAACCCCATGTTGGCGCTGTCAAAGCACTTGGGTAACCTTGCTCACCTTGTAAAGTCAGCATAGCCAAACGCACTGCACGACTCGTAGCATCACCAGCCGCCCAAGATTTTCGCGAACCCGCATTAGGTGCATGACGATAAGTTCGTAAGCTTTGGCCATCAACCCAGGCTTGGGATAAGGCGTCAATAATTTGTTCACGCGAGCCACCAAATAAGCGCATTGCTACTGCCGTCGACGCCACTTTTACTAATACCACGTGATCAAGCCCTACTCGATTGAAGCTATTCTCTAGTGCTAGAACACCTTGAATCTCATGCGCCTTAATCATGGCAGTTAATACCTCTTTCACCATAATTGTTTTACCATGAGCTCGGCTCATATAATCAGCTACCGCAAGAATGGCGCCTAGGTTATCCGAAGGATGCCCCCACTCCGCAGCCAACCAAGTATCATTAAAATCCAACCAACGGATCATCGCACCAATATTAAAAGCGCCCATCACTGGATCAAGCTCATAAGTAGTTCCCGGCACTCGCACCCCGTTAGGAACTACTGTATCAGGTACAACAGGCCCAAGTAATTTACAACACTCTGGAAAACTTAGCGCCAGAAAACCACAACCCAAAGTGTCTAATAAGCAGTAATAAGCTGTTTGATAGGCCAGTTTACTCTCAACTTGATAATCCATTACATAATCAGTAATAGCAATTAAAACCTGATCCGGCTCAGGACGTACGTTTTGATCAACAGTATTATTCATTTACTTACCTCGGTTTTCGATAGCAATAAATTCTCGCGGCGCTGGTCCTATGTATTCTGATGTAGGACGTATTAAACGATTATTTTTACGCTGCTCCATAATATGCGCTGACCAACCAGCAGTACGAGCAAACACAAACAAAGGTGTAAACATAGCCGTAGGAATACCACACAAGTGATAAGCTGAAGCACTGTAAAAATCTAAGTTAGGGAATAGTTTTTTCTCATCCCACATCAATTTTTCAATTGCCTCTGAAACAGGATAAAGAATCTTGTCACCAGTATGTTTAGCCAAACGCTGTGCCCACTCTTTAATAATATCTGAACGCGGATCTGAGGTTTTATAAACTCGGTGGCCAAAGCCCATAATCAATTCCTTATCAGCCAGCATTTGCTTAACACCATCACTTGCTGCTTGTGGAGAATCAAAGCGACTAATTAAATTCATCGCAAATTCATTCGCACCACCATGCAGTGGGCCACGTAAAGTACCAATAGCAGAAGTAATCGCTGAGTAAAAATCAGATCCAGTTGCCGCTGTTACACGAGCTGCAAAAGTTGAAGCATTAAACTCATGCTCAGCATATAAAATTAAAGAAGCATCCAAGCAATCGATAAAGAGCCGGTCAGCTGGCTTGCCATAAAGCAAATGTAGAAAATGAGCAGCGATACCTTCATCATCAGTTTGAGTATTAATCTGTCGACCATCACGCTGATAATGGTACCAATACGCTAATATACCAGGAAAAAGCGCTAACAAACGCTCTGCGATGGCAGGCGCATCGCGATCTTCTGACTCAGGCTCCAAGGTACCCAACATTGAGCAGCCCGTACGCAATACATCCATAGGATGTGCATCAGCAGGAACTTGTTCTAACACTATTTTTAAAGGTTTAGGTAAACTACGGCGATTATGTAAACGAAGTTGAAAATCACGCAACTCAGCTAAATCAGGTAACTCTCCGTAAAGCAAAAGGTAAGCCACCTCCTCAAAACAGCTACGCGCTGCCAAATCATCAATCCCATAACCACGATAATTTAAACCAATACCTTCCTGACCTACTGTACAAATTGCTGACTCACCAGCAACCACACCAGCCAAACCACCCGGTTTTTTATTACCCATAGCTCACTCCTCTTAGCAAAGCTTATTCAAACTTGCGCGCATAGTAGCATATTTTGCAAAATACTCGCTAACTTTGTAAGGTGGCGACTATGGACAAACAAACCCTTAAACAATTAACCAAGCACTACCAACTTGGACCAATAAAAAAATTCACGCCACTAACAGGCAGTAGGCTTAATCAAACTTGGCGTTTTGATACTCGAACCAATTCCTTTTTCTTAAAAGCACTCAATCCCAAGCACAACCAAGGCAAGCTCAACCAACAACGCATCACCGAACAAATTGCCAGAGAATTTGCTCAACACTTAACTGTGGTTACTGCAATTTGCATACAGCAAGACCCCATTACGATTATCAATCAGCAAGCCTACTTGCTCTACCCTTGGAAGGTAGCCACAACAAAGTCAGCTACTGAACTTAAAACTGAGCACCGCCAACAAATCGCAGCGCTACTAGCAACTATTCATCAACTCAACTTACAGCTTGATAATGCACCTCCCCCACAACCAACTCAATTTAACTGGCAAGCATGGCAGTGTAAAATAGAGCAACTTGAACAACACTCATCAGTAGCTTTTCAACAACTGAATGCACTTAACCACAGTTTATTGCCTTATAAAGAACTATTAGCGACAGGGATTCCTAAGCTAACAAATGAATTACTCATCAGCCATCGTGATCTCGACCCATTAAACGTCTTATGGGGGTGCTGCCTCTATATAATGTAGGCTATATTGCTGCTGGCACGCCAAAATCATTGACCTTCTCCCAAAACTGATCCCATCTGCCTTTAGTCTTTACTAGTGTTCTCAAGCATAAAACGATTTTCATTCCCTTGTCTTTCCAGCGCATTCCTGATCCGCCTAATCTTTGTTTAACAATTGTTTTACATGCTGCTTCAGTGACGCCAGAGCCAATTGGTGCATTCTGCTTAATCAAATTATGATACGACATTCGCTTTTCTTTAATATTATTTTCAAAATACGTAATTGTTCCTTCTAGCTTTTCTCTAAGCGATTTATTCAGTTTTTTATTTAGATGCTCTTTAAGCTCAGCAAGTATTCTACCTGCCGCACCTTTCTTGTGCTTTAAGTCATGACATCTCTCTTCGAGCCAAACATCACGCTCATCTCTTTCAGATTTTTTGGTAAATACTGCCTTTGATGCTTCGCCGAGATATTCAGTTGCATGCCAAAAATCTAAAATTTGCGTATCAGTATGTTTTTTTAGAAATGGCCAATTATTTTTTGCTCCATCAGCAACGCCAATTGTTTTAGCATCAGGGTAATATTTCTTTTTCAGCTTTATTTCCTTTTCAAGCCTATTAAAGAATTCATCTTTTCCATATTCTGGTGATGCTGCAACGTAGGTTGTGTGCAGGCGTGCACCATGCTTATCATACATGGAAATAGTTCCAACCATGCTCTCTCTATAACCATCATCAACGGTGAGAACATATGCACCATCTAAGCTAATACTTAGCATCTCAATGCCTGCATCAAGCTTTGGCTCTTCATATTCCCACTCAGCCTCTTTGGCTTGTGCAATACCGCCAACAAAATCAGTTGCCCGTTGCAAGTATGAATGTGAGATTTTACGGTTATGATTGACCTTGAGATCATCAATAACACTAGGAGCAGGTAAGTTTGAGTATTTATGTGAGATTATTTTTGCAAATCGCGGTGTTGATCCTTGGATAATTCTAGCCTTATCTTCTAAAGGACAAAAGATCTTCCCGCCTTTAGAGGTTTGATAAACATAACGCTTAACTCGAGCAACTCCATAAGGCGTTTGGTAATTTGCTTCATCTCTACTTCGTGCTGTTAGCTTTATTTTTCCAACATGGATAGGAGAGCCATCTGCATCAAACTTACTTAAAGCTTTTTCAGTGGCTAATGTTCCAACCTCATTAAGGCCGTCAAGAATTGCATCCTCACATTCAAGCATGGATCCTTTTAGTGGAAGCTTGAGCTCAATAGTTAATTCATTATTTTCATCAGAGAGAATTCTAGCTAACATCCAAACACCATCCGTAATCAAGTTAAAGTGTATATTATGCTATATTTTCTACATTATATAAAGGCAGATCCCTCTTATGGGACCAAGGTGAACAGGCAATATTAATTGACTGGGAATATGCCGGTCTCATTAATCGTCATGTTGACTTTTTTATTACCGCAATTTGTTGGTCGCTAGATATCAATTACCAATTTATATATGAACATTACCAACTCTTTAAACAAACTTATCAAGCCGCATACTCTCAACCGATCAATGAAAAACTTGGTCTATTAGGTTTGATTAATGACTGGTTAATTTGGCTGGAATTCAACGTTGACCGGCTAATTCACTATCGACCTGACGATACACAGTTTCAGCTTGGCTTAACAGAGATTGACCACACCTCTACAGCACTACAAAGCTTGTTTGGATTTTTTCTAACTTAGCACCTAACCCAGATTAAGCGCCGGTAAAAATCTAGAACTGCGTTTGATTCACCTCTTCACTCCAAACATTGGGTTCTGGTCAACATAAAGCTGCCTACTTGCCCCTAATTTCAATATACTACCCTGAGCCGCTAATGGTATAGCACCCCTTCTTACTCGGCGACTACTAGAAGAAGCTGATTTTTCACCATCACCTCTGCTACTCCTCCTTGCAAACAGACTCGATGCAAAAACCGAGGCCCTTGGTGTTTGGCCTAGGTATACACTGACACTACCAGATAAACTTGAACCTGCTGTCGGCATACGGCTTTGCTCGGCCGATACCATCTGTGCATGACGACATATCCATAACTAGACCTTCTGCGAAACTAAATACTGGGCGAGCTTATGCTCGTTTGTAGTTTTAGAATCCGGCTTGAAGATTGAGAATCCCAGCAATAATATTAAATCTCATATTGTGTTTTCTGCGAAAATTCCTATACACCTCCCCAAGAATGCGGAATTTTTTAAATTTTGAGAATTGATGTTCAACCCTAATACGGATCTTGCTGTGATTACGGTTATCCTCTTTTTGTTGAGTAGTTAATTTGCCGCCTTTGGGCTTTTTATGAGGTAAGTTAACCAAGGGGTCAGTATGTTGAATTCCTTGGTATCCTAGATCAGCATATTTTTCTGCTGGTGGCAGTGGGCTGCCACGTTGTCGGATCTTAATATCATGAACCCTCCCAGGCATTGTTTGAGAGACGTTGATTATTTTTCCGGATGTACTCATTGCTATCTCCACCTTTTGAGTATGTCTTTTCTTTTTACCAGAATAATAATCTTTACGTGGCTTCTTCTTTTTGGGGCGCTGAATAGGCTGCTCCGTTACATCCATTAATATAGCGCAAACCGCATCTTCTGTTAGGGTTCTGTCTTTTTTAATATGAATATGCTTGGCCACTAAGGGTTCTAAGCGTTTAAATAAGCGGCAGACATTACTGTCATCCAAACCAACAAAGTAACCTAAGAATTCATGTGTTACATAAGTGCGATAGTACATCATGAGAAGCAAAAGGCGATCATGGTGCGTGGTGAGTTTCGGGCGCCTTCCCAGCTTACTAAACTCATCATCAAGTGATGACTTCACTTGTTGGTGTATCGTTTCAAAATCATCAAGGGTCAAACCAGTTAACTTTTTAAAAATACGCGGGCGGTTACTGAGTTGCTGATAGCTTAATAGCATATGCCTTTCCATGAATGATTATTAATCAGGCAATTATAAGCAAATTTTAGCTAGTTTCTAGAACTGCCCTTAGTTACGCAGAAGGTCTACTGCTTTCTCTGACAACAACCGCGCGCGCCTGAACGCAAATACGTTGTACCTAGCTTTTCTATCTGCTGTCGTAATAGGGTTTTCGTGCCAAAAATGGCTAATAACTTATGCCACAAAGGCACTAAACCATAACGAAACGCCCAATGATTTTCTTTACCAAGTTGTGATTTAATCGTCGCTATGGCAACGCTTGCCTGTGCTTCATTACCTACTGCCAAGTTACCAACCAGTTGTTCTAAGATTGTTAATTTCAAATACCAACCTTCAGGTACCTCATGCCAAAACCGTTTCGCTTCTTGCAACAAACCCAACGGTGACAACGAGTTTTGTAAAACCCGGGCAATAACCTGACCCCAAGTTGTATCATCGCGTACGCTCAATAAAGCCTCGCGTGCTGATAATAAACGATGATAAATTTCAACTTGACCAGCTGCTACTTCACTGATAGAGGTAATAAACCCTGGGGCTAATTTATCACAAAGCCTATTTAATCTATCCAGAAAACTTTCTTTTAAATTTTCACTGAGCAATCGATCTTTTCCCGTATGGTAAACCCAAATCAGTCTCATACTGTAATGCAACATACCCGCTAGCGTTCTCTGCAAAGTCAAAGGCCACCGATCGCTTACTGCGAGCTCTAGCGCTTCCAGCAAAGCGGGCATAAAGCCCCCTTTAACCAACATACCAGTAATCGTCTCACTCACTCCGGCTTCTTGCGCGTAGTATCTTTGAATAGACTGCTCTATCGCCTGAAACTCTCGTTTTAAAGCATCTTTATCTGCTCGCAAACTAATCGTTTCTAAATTCAACTTCAGCAACTTTATGGGCTCCATAATACTGGCATCACGGCTCACACGTACCACTGAAGAAGAGGCAACAACAGCTCCTTGCCGATCTCCCAGCTAGTGCGCCATCCTTTCTGTAAATTCCATTGACTTGCTGAAAATAAGCAGGCGACTCAGTCAGATTAGAAATTCCTTTTAAGGTAAACTTAACCAAAAAAGAGGAATGACAATGAGCTGCTATAAAAATGAGAACTTAATCGAAGAAGCCATACATGTTTTAGCGATGGAGGGGTTTGAAGCTTTACCTAAGCTTGTCTCCAGGTTGATGAATGAGGCTATGTTAATAGAAAGGGAGCGCCATTTAAATGCCAGTCCTTATGAGCGAACTGGCGATAGAAACGGATATGCGAACGGCTTTAAACCAAGGTTAATTAACACAGGTCAAGGTCAGCTTGAGCTACAGATACCGCAGGTTAGAGACTCCAATGAAGCCTTCTATCCATCAGTCTTAGAGCGAGGTGTACGCTCTGATAGAGCACTTAAGCTGGCTGTCGCTGAAATGTATGTGCATGGGGTTTCCACGCGCAAAGTTGAAAAGGTGCTAAAGCAACTCTGTGGAACAGATATTTCAAGCACAGAGGTAAGCCGTTGCGCTAAATTGTTGGATGAAGATTTAAAGAAATGGCGAAATAAGCCGTTAGGAAAGATAAAATATCTTTGGCTAGATGCACGTTATGAGAAGGTGCGCACTAGCGGCACAGTACAAGACTGTGCGGTATTGATAGCCTATGGCTTTGATGAATCAACCGGCAAGAGAACAGTGCTAGGTGTTTCTGTTGCGTTATCAGAGGCTGAGGTACATTGGCGTGATTTTCTTCAGCAGTTGGTTGAGCGAGGTATACATGGTATTGAGTTGATTACTAGCGACGCTCATACTGGCCTAAAAGCCGCTAGAAGAGCTGTGTTCCCCAGTGTTCCTTGGCAACGCTGCCAATTTCATTTGCAGCAAAATGCTCAGGCTCACATACCAAAGCGCTCAATGAAGGAACCAGTAGCTGAGGAGATTACAGCTATATTTAATGCCTCAAACATTCATGAGTCGGAAAGACTATTGGCTATGGCGGTAGATAAATATCAGCAAACAGCACCAGAGCTTTCTTCTTGGTTGGAAGTGAATATACCGGAGGGCTTAGTAGTGATGAACTTTGACAGGCCGCATCAAAAAAGATTAAGAACCAGTAACATAGCTGAGCGCGTAAACAGAGAGGTAAAAAGAAGGACGCATACAGTTGGAATTTTCCCTAATACTGAATCGTGCCTAAGGCTCGTATCAGCTGTCTTAGTGGAAATTGATGACCAGTGGAGCGGATCACCTAGATACTTAAGTTGAAGTGAATAATAAGGCTTCATAGGGTTTTAGGATAGATCATTCTTGTTCTTATTAACGAGATATAATTGCTATTACCTAAAAGTTAATAATTTATTTTGAGAGGAGAAAAATTTGAGGTATAAATAATTTTTTAGATTGATTAGCATAATTAATTTAAGATATTATGCGATGAGACAGGTACAATAGAGTGTCATTTAGAATTTTAAAGGTTTTTCTAAGTACTGAAGTTGGTTTTTACAGACAAAATAACGCTCTATCATCTCCCATCCACTTCGCCATCACCTTTTTCGCGCCTTACTCTGCTGTTGTGACCCGTTTTTGTCTGCGAACAACAAAGCATGAAGCAAGAAACATAACTGCCACTGCCAAACCACCGTAACCGATCAACTGTAATTGCTGCGCCGTATTCAACTCAAGCGCTGTCGGATCAACATGAATAATAAATCTCGCTCGGTTTTGTCCTCCATGTCCATCGTCTGCCGTTATAGTAATGGGATAATCTTCAATTGTTTGTGGCGGCATACCCGATAGAGTCTTAGTCTCAGCATCATAGTGAACCCAACTCGGCATCGCAAAACGGTAGTGTAATGAATCGTCATCGGCATCAGTAAAACGCCCATCAATTTCATAACCTAACTCTTCTAACGGACCTAAATTCGTATCGGCATAGCTTGTCGATAACACCGGCACTCGGTTAGGCACAATAACATTAAGCTCTGTTTGAATTGATGCGTCTTGTGTATCGGTTGCAACCAGGACAAACGTGTAATTACCCTGATCTCCTGATTTGGGAACCAGGTTGAAGCTATTGATACTCGATAAGTGTACCGCCCATGATGGCAATGGCAACCCACCTGACTCGCCTCTTCTAAAAGATGAATGCGCTAATACATCACCATCAGTATCTTTAACTGCATTTCTTGGCACAATGTAAGTCTTTAAATCCCCAGCAAATGCCGTAATCACGCCCAACTCACGACTAACAGTCGGCACTGAATTCGGAATTGAAATTGTCACTAACCGATACGCCTCACCACCAAAGCCATCTTCACCCTTGACTTGGATTGTGATGGCTTGATGATCATTAGCAATCGGAACGCCTGTTAAGGTTCGATTAGTTAAACTCAACCAGCTTGGTGGAAAATACTTCGCGTTACTGTCAACTAAAGAATAAGCAAGCAGATCACCATCTGCATCCACCATAAATTCTTTTGGCAATTCTGCTGTAAAGTTCTGCCCAACGAGTAAAGTATCAACTGACCAAGGCGTCGTTAAAGCTACCGGCGGCGTATTCACATGTAACGTTATTGTTTGATTGACAACCCCACCATAACTATCTGATGCCATCATGGTAAGGTTATAAATACCAGCAACAGGAATACCACTTAACACTCTAGTGACCGAGTTAAAGCTCAACCCTAGCGGTAATGGCTTACCATCAGCAAGCATAGTTGTCCAAGTTATTTTATCACCATCAAAATCCAATACTGTGTCACTTGGAACCACATAGTGAAAACGAGTCTCTACACCCCGTTGAACGATGGGCGGAACAGGTAAAGCATATTGGAAATACGGCTTCCTATTTGGCACCACAATATCAAATAACTGCCAACCGGTTTTACCACACACGGGGTTGCCACCACACTCATCTGTTGCAGTAATATTAATCGTGTAATTGCCCTGATAACCTGAAATCATCGTTGCTGAGACAATGCCTGTCTCTCTATCAACAATCAACCACCTCGGTGGAGCTGGCGTAGTGGCTAAACCAAATTTATAGCTATCGCCTTCTGCATCACTAAAGCCGTCCACTACGGTATTAAGCGAAATAAACCCATTAACCTCCACCTCCAAGGTCGTATTCCCGATATAAAACGGCACTGTATTGAACACCTTAATCAACTTGACCCCCACCTAAAGGTGGGGGTTTGGTACAGAGGCTGAAGCCTCATTAGGGCTAAAGCCGTTTAGACGGTTCGGATTAATCCGACTTAAGCTCTTCCTCATCCCATACCTGAAAACCCTCCGGCGTATCATCTTGATTCTCTATGTAGCGTTTGACCTGCTCTTCTGTTACAGAACCAACCGTTGCGCAAAAATACCCTCTCGACCAGAGATGATTGCCCCAGTATTTCTTGCCAAGCGTACTCCTAAATTCTCTCAATAGTCGATAGGCACTTTTACCTTTCAAATATTGAGCCATCTTTGATACCGATAAGTGGCTCGGCGCCTCAATTAGAAGGTGAATGTGATTCGACCTCACATTCCCCCTCAATATCCTCATCCCCTTCTCAGCACAGATCTCTCGCAAAATGCTTCTTGCTCCTAAACCTATATCCCCACATAACACTGGATATCCATATTTTGTCTTCCATACAAAATGATATTTTAAATCCAGTACCGTATGCGCGCCTTTCCTATAGTTGTTTGCTCCAGTCATTTAGATCGCTCCCTTATTAAAAATAAAAAGCGATTCTAATACATCACATTCTGGCTGGTGATAGGTTTGCTAAAGACATTTCCGCCTAAAGGCGAAGGTTTATACCCTACCAAGTGGAAATTAACAACTGGCATGGCCACTGATTTCCATCTGGGACATCTATTACCAAATCAATCCAAAAATCTCCTCTTACTAAACCGATTGGTGTACCAACAAACCGTTTATTCACAAAATCAAACTGCAGCCAGTCAGGCAGCACAGATAAATCTATCCCCTGTGCCGCATTCAATGATGCTCCAAAAAGTAATAAATCCAGTTTAAAAAATTCGCCGAAAGTCACTGGTTGATATAGCGGCACAACGTAATTTAAAGGGTAATGCCGACTAGTAGTATCAACCTGCTGCGTTATAATAACCGGCTCAGTTGCAGAGATGATATCCACCGAGGTATTAAGCAATAAAGTTGATTTTATTTTCTCGGTGACATCTTTTGCAGGGTATTCTCCTAAATCTACAGCAACACCCCCTGCTTTATTTCCGTAAACAATGATGGACCTGAGTAAAAAGCAGGATTTTTATGCTCAGCAAAAAGTTCTGCTCGTTGCATTACAAAACCACTACCACCAACGCTTACATGGCCCTGCTTATTAACAGCCAAAGCCCGACCAATATTGTCATCTGAATTGCCCCAATGGATAACCTGAATCACCCCTGCGGATGAAAACTGCACAAGAAACATATTTTTGTTAGCTACACCAAAACTAGACGTAGAACCAGTAATCCATAGTAACCCTTGTGAATCAATCACTAATGAACGGCCATAGTCATAATCAGAACCACCCCAACGAAGTGCCTTCGTTACGTTACCTAGAGGAGAAAACTGGGCAAGAAATATATCTGATTGAGTCGCACCAAAGCTATACGTAGTACCAGTAACCCATATTGCCCCTTGCGAATCAATCGCCAATGAGTTGCCATATTCAGTGCCAGAGCCCCCCAATAAACAGCCTTCGTTAATACCCCGGCAGGCGAAAGTTGCATCAGAAATACATCGTTTAAAAAAAAACCTAATCTACTTTTCGTTACGCTAAAACTGTTCGTTTCACCAGTAACCCATAGTGACCCCTGTGAACCAATCGCCAATGCGTTGGCAGAGTCACTATTAGAACTACCCAAATGAAAGGCTTTTATTAAATCACCCACAGGTGAAAATTGCGCAAGAAACACATCTCTTCCAGCAGCACCAAAACTGTACGTATTGCCAGCAATCCATATTGCACTCTGTGAATCAATCGCTAATGCGTAGGCATAATCACTGTCAGCACCACCCCAACGAATAGCTTTCGTCAAATTGCCTTCAGGCGAAAACTGCGCGAGAAACACATCTCTTCCAGCAGCACCAAAATTGTACGTATCACCAGTAATCCATATTGCGCCCTGTGAATCAATTGCTAATGACTTTGCATAATCGTTACCAGATCCACCCCAACGAAGCGCTTTTGTCAAATGGCCTTCCGGTGAAAACCGCGCGAGAAACACGTCGCTATTTGCAGCGCCAAAACCAGTTACGCTAGCAACACTCCATAAAGCGCCATCAGAACTATAGTCTAGCGCGTTAATATCAATACTCTGACCAAATTCGTTAACCAACGGTTGCTTTGCGCAATAAGAACCCTTGACAACAAGGTCAAACTGCAGATTAGTTAAAGCCTGTTTGTGGCCTACAGCTAAAGACAATCTATCAACGTTAAAATTAACTGGCCAGACTACTGAGAGCACGCCCGTAATACCATTATACCGTAACCAGTTTGGCAACCCTGAACCATCAGCTTGCTGTAAATATAAATCGTAAGGCTGGTAACGGTTAGAAAAGCTGCTGCTAATCAAATCATGTTCAACTGTGATACCTTTAACAATTTGCAATTGATTCAGTTCTGGCACCCGTTGATAGAATGAAAGTACTCTGATTTTCGGCGCTATGGTGGATAAATTCATTGGTAGTGACAATAGGTCGACTGTTTTTTTACTGTCCGCCACTACCGATAATTCACTGATCGGATAAGTTTGATTTGGCAATGGACCTGGCAAAGCAGTTATTTCTGCTTGTATAATCCCTAAAAATAGTCCCTCTATATCCATGAAACTATCAGTTTTAACGAGAAAGTAATTCCTTTTATCGCTTTGAAACCTGTCAAGCTGACCAGCCACCCAGACAGCACCTTGCAAATCAACAGCTAATGTATAGCCATAGTCAGAGCCTGGCCCACCCCAGCGAAGAGCTTTCGTCAAATTGCCTTCAGGGGAAAACCGCGCGAGAAACACATCTCTTTTAACCGCACCAAAGCTCTCCGTGGAACCAGTCACCCAAATTGACCCTCGGGAATCAATCGCCAATGAGCTGGCGCCATCATAACCAGAACCACCCCACCGAACAGCCTTCATTAGATTACCTAGAGGAGAAAACTGGGCAAGAAAAATATCTGATTTAGTCACGCCAAAACTGTACGTTTTACCAGCAACCCATAATGACCCTTGCGAGTCAATCGCTAATGACTGAGCAATATCGTCATCAGCTCCCCCCCCCAGCGAAAGGCTTGCATTAAACTCCCCTCAGGTGAAAATCGCACGAGAAGCACATCACTGTTAACCGCACCAAAACTGGATGTATAGCCAGTAACCCACACTGCCCCCTGTGAGTCAATCGCCAATGACCAAGCATAATCATCATCAGAACCACCCCAGTTAAGAGATTTTATTAAATTACCTGCAGGTGAAAACTTCATGAGAAAAATGGACCTTTCCTTTGCAGTCACACTATATTTCTCACCAGTAATCCATATTGATCCCTGTGAATCGATCACTAAGGATCTAGCATACTCACTACTATTACCAAGGCCATCCCAACGGAGGGCTTTTATTAAACTGCCCTCAGGTGAAAACTGTACTAGAAAAACGTCTGTTTTACCGACGTCAAAACTTTCCGTGTAACCAGTAACCCATAGTGCCCCCTTTGGGTCAATCGCTAATGACCGAGCAATATCGTCATCAGAACCACCCCAGCGAAAGGCTTTTGTTAAATTCCCCTCAGGTGAAAATCGCGCGAGAAACACATCACTTTCAACTGCACCAAAACTTTCTGTGTTACCAGTAATCCATAGTGATCCTTGTGGTTCAACCGCTAACGCCAGGCTAGAAGATACCCCTCTCAGACCTATTAGTTGAAAAAAGGAGGCTGGCTTTACAACTGGCTGCAAACATTGCGTAACATTTTTGCTCTCAGGCGTTAAGTACCGCCGATATTCCTCAGTTATATCCTCCGTCCTTAAATCCGTAATCTCATGAACCTGCGTTTGCTCTGTTAAATCTGTGACGTCCAAATCCATTTCTCTAACGTCAAAGTCCCGTGGATCTATTTCGTGCATATCGAGGTCTAAATCTTCTGGCACTTCACTCCAATCAAACTCTTTTTTTGCTTCGGCTTGTGGAAGCATCATCACTTGAAGCAACGTCAGCATCATAATTGCTGCGGCGGGATTGTGTAACAGTCGGCGGAAGGTGAGGAAGAGTAATTCGAAGAAACCATACGAAGCCGACGCTTTTTTCCTATAGCGAGACTTGTGATTCATCCTGTAACGATTGCGACGTAACATAAAAAAACCAATGACAAGGTGACTTTAATGATTATTAAGTAGATCCTACCTAGTGACTGACAGAAAACCTACTAATTCTTAGTCTTTGTTGTTTTATTACACTTTCATTTTTTTATATCCGCGCGAGATCATAATAAAAATAGCATGTTAAGCCCTGGCCGCGTACAAAAAAATGAAATCTCGCTGTTTTGATACGAAAAAAAGCATCCTGCTTTCTGGAATACAATGGGATATTCTGAGGCTGACTAGGCAGCTAACGGTGGGCTGCGACCTCGAATGCGTTTTTTTAGTCGCGCTGCTTTCCTTTGCTCAGCTCTTTGTATAAGACTTCCGATACGATCTATGTTTTTTCCAACAATCGCTAAGCCAACATAACTCTTAAAGCCATCAATGGGTGCTGCCTTTATATAATGTAGAATATATAGCATAATATACACTTTAACATGATGAAGGATGGTGTTTGGATGTCAGCTAGAATTATCTCTGATGAAAATAATGAATTAACTATTGAACTCAAGCTTCCACTAAAAGGATCTATGCTTGAATGTGAGGACGCAATTCTTGATGGGCTTAATGAGGTTGGAACATTAGCCACTGAAAAAGCATTAAGTAAGTTTGATGCAGATGGCTCTCCTATCCATGTTGGAAAAATAAAGCTAACAGCACGAAGTAGAGATGAAGCAAATTACCAAACGCCTTATGGAGTTGCTCGAGTTAAGCGTTATGTTTATCAAACCTCTAAAGGCGGGAAGATCTTTTGTCCTTTAGAAGATAAGGCTAGAATTATCCAAGGATCAACACCGCGATTTGCAAAAATAATCTCACATAAATACTCAAACTTACCTGCTCCTAGTGTTATTGATGATCTCAAGGTCAATCATAACCGTAAAATCTCACATTCATACTTGCAACGGGCAACTGATTTTGTTGGCGGTATTGCACAAGCCAAAGAGGCTGAGTGGGAATATGAAGAGCCAAAGCTTGATGCAGGCATTGAGATGCTAAGTATTAGCTTAGATGGTGCATATGTTCTCACCGTTGATGATGGTTATAGAGAGAGCATGGTTGGAACTATTTCCATGTATGATAAGCATGGTGCACGCCTGCACACAACCTACGTTGCAGCATCACCAGAATATGGAAAAGATGAATTCTTTAATAGGCTTGAAAAGGAAATAAAGCTGAAAAAGAAATATTACCCTGATGCTAAAACAATTGGCGTTGCTGATGGAGCAAAAAATAATTGGCCATTTCTAAAAAAACATACTGATACGCAAATTTTAGATTTTTGGCATGCAACTGAATATCTCGGCGAAGCATCAAAGGCAGTATTTACCAAAAAATCTGAAAGAGATGAGCGTGATGTTTGGCTCGAAGAGAGATGTCATGACTTAAAGCACAAGAAAGGTGCGGCAGGTAGAATACTTGCTGAGCTTAAAGAGCATCTAAATAAAAAACTGAATAAATCGCTTAGAGAAAAGCTAGAAGGAACAATTACGTATTTTGAAAATAATATTAAAGAAAAGCGAATGTCGTATCATAATTTGATTAAGCAGAATGCACCAATTGGCTCTGGCGTCACTGAAGCAGCATGTAAAACAATTGTTAAACAAAGATTAGGCGGATCAGGAATGCGCTGGAAAGACAAGGGAATGAAAATTGTTTTATGCTTGAGAACACTAGTAAAGACTAAAGGAAGATGGGATCAGTTTTGGGAGAAGGTTAATGATTTTGGCGTGCCAGCAGTAATATAGCCTACATTATATAGAGGCAGCACCCCCATCAATGCCGTGATCTAGGCATTGATCCAACCCATGAACTTCAAGAGCATTAATACTGGATTCTACCGCAGAATGCTTTTGTTTCGCTTTCACAAACGAGTCTGACTTTTCAATTTCCTGTGCTTCCTTTGAGAGTCGACCTTTTCTCGGCAATGCAACAACTTCCAAAATATCTGCTAACGCAGATTGATTTTCTTTTGAATGAAAGCCCTTATCAAAACTACATGTGTTTAACTCTGGGAACTTTTGTTGGGTCTCTTGAACCATAGATACGGCGACCTTGTCATCAGTCTCATTCTCCATCACACGATGATGCAATATAAATTGGTGTTGATCCTCCAAGACACAGACTTTCATTCCTAATTCGACTGGTACACCAGCCTTTCCTTTTACAATCCATTCAGTATGTGGCTGAAAGACAGAAAAGACTTTTTCTTCATGCGGGATCTTTTCATCCAATAATATTCGGCGTTTAATTTGATCAACTTGGCGATCTGCATGAACCGTGAACATTTCTATACTTTCAACCAGTGGCGCATCTTGCGGCTTCAGTAGATCGGCTTTCTGGATAGCGTTTATTGAGGCATGTGCTTTATCTAAATATTTTTGCGCAATATTGAGATACTCCTGATGAGCATCCTTGATTGCCTTGTCCTTTTTGTTTTGTTGATCTGCTTGCTTGCTCTTACTGCGCTTTTTTAGTTGAGCTATTCGCATGAGCCGTTTCAGATGCTTGATGTTATATCGATATTGACGCCAGTCACTCAATCCGCTGTGTTCACACAGCTTGGCCACCTGCTGAATTATTTTGCGCATTGCGTCAAACAGTAAGCTTATGTCTGTTGGAAAATGTACGTCTGTTTCAACCACAAAGGAATCGCAACGGCCTCGCAGAGGCTCACTTTTTTTTAACAATGAATGACCAGCTTTCACAACAACTTGATTAATCTCATCTAACAACTCGGGAGTGAGTAGCGAGACATTGTCTTTAATTGTTTGCAGCTGATACTCTATTTTATCGAAAAAATCAGCATGCCCTAGCATTTCACGAATGGTTTTATGTTGATTCACAAGTTCATGCAGTCGATCATAATCACAATTTAGACTCAGGCGGAGTACTCCCATGACCAATATTTTCCATAATTCCATACCAGGGCGTCCATTATTCTTGTCAACCTCAGGTGCAATCCGAGCCTCTAGTAGTTCGAAAATCTCCTTCCGTACAGAGGGTGTACTATAAATAAACTGTAGCCCTTTTAATAATTTTGGAATGTCATCCCGTGATTTAGAGCTGATTTGAATTTTAGAAATATCTACTTGGCCAATTTGCATTTGTGGATTTTGGGCTAGTCTTGTCATTCTTGCTTTCCAGTGAAGAGTTACCATGCTGTGGCGAAAAATCATCGAAGATTAAGGCATTATATCGAAAATAAGCTGTAAATAGCTGGAAAACGAGTATTTAGTGCTGTTTTTTGAAAATCTTCATGTGACCAGTTCGCCACGAAACATTGAAAATAAAAGGCTTTGCGGGTTTTCTGTCAGTCACTACCTAACAAAACTTAAGAAAAGCTTAAGGAAAATCTGCACTCTTTGTCTTTGATCAAATAGCGAACAAAAGATCTTTTGTTATACCTTAAGAAACCTCGTAATCGGCTGTACAGATGATTTAAAAATTAACTAAGATCTGTTTAATTAATCACCCTTTTAAACCCCCCGCCTCACTTTCGTTCGGCCACCCCCTTTGAATCAAAGGGGCTGTTATTTTTCAAACTCATACGCCTTGTTCTCTGCTTATTACCACCTGCTAAAGAACCTACCAAAAAACTATTTACCATCGCCGAAAAGCTAAAGAAACCAACAGGCTATTTTGCAAAATAACACGGTTGCATAAGCACTCTTAGTACGCCTACAATGACCTCACTGCAAATTCAAGGAGAGTGGGCATGTCTTATCAAGCGATTTTTGATCGGCTCTGGCAACAATACTCCACTGAGATCAAAGCAGCTGGTGACATTTATCAGCTATTCACTAAGCAAGGTGAGCAAGTCATTAATGATCACATCGCGTTACGCACTTTTAATGACCCACGTGTTAACGTTGATGTGTTAGCGACACCCTTTATTAGCACTGGCTACATTGAAAAAGGGCAATATGACTTTCCAAACAAACACCTTAAAGCTAAACACTACGAACACCCCGACGCCGAGGCGCCCAAAGTTTTTATTAGTGAACTAGTTTGTGAAGCATTTAGTCCTTGGCTGCAAAAAACTGTTACCTCTCTCATTGACCAGATTCCAAACGAAACTTTAAATGATTCAGAAAAATTGCTGTTCAGCCTCACTCCTTGGCAACCACTATCCTACGATATTTATGAAAAACTGCTTACTGAGTCTCAATATGCTGCCTGGATGTATGCTTATGGCTACCGTGCCAATCATTTCACCGTTTTTGTTAATCACCTTAAAAACTTTTCTGAAATAAAAGACGTTAATGATTTTTTAAAGCAACACGGTTATGTCCTAAACAGTGCTGAAGGGGAAATAAAAGGCACGCCAGGGCAACTCCTTGAACAAAGTAGCATTATGGCAGAAAAGCAACGTGTTAAGTTTATAGAAGGTGAATTTGAAATTCCTTCTTGCTACTATGAGTTTGCTAAACGTTACCCACAAGCTGATGGTTCTCTTTATCAAGGTTTTATCGCTGCTTCTGCTGATAAAATTTTTGAAAGCACTCATACAGATAAATAGCAATGCTACCTAAACTTGATGCAATCCACACACTTTCACCTTTAAGCCGACGGTTTATTGCTGAACTACGTCAAAGTGGCTTCCAAGGTAATATAAATACAGACGCTGGCACACGCTTAGTGAATGCGACTGACAACAGTGCCTACCAACTAATACCACAAACAGTGCTAACACCACGCTGTCAGGCTGATGTAGTTTTAATTTTTCAACTAGCACAACTAGATAGATTTCATACTATTAACTTTACACCCAGAGGTGGTGGCACTGGAACTAATGGTCAATCACTTAATAGTGGATTTATCGTTGATTGCTCCAAATACATGAACAACGTTCTAGAGCTCAATCTTGCCGAAGGTTGGATCAAAGTAGAGCCCGGTGTAGTGCTGGACCAACTTAATGATTATTTAAAACCTCACGGTATTTTTTTCCCATTAGCAATTTCTCCAAGCAATCGCGCCACCTTGGGTGGCATGGCAAATACCGATGCCTGTGGTAAAGGCTCTATTTATTATGGGAAAACGAGTGATCATATTATCGAGCTAACAACCATTTATAGTGACGGTACCATTCACACCAGTCATGAGGTTAACTTAAACACCTTAGAGCACCTTAAACAACAACCAGGTTTACTCGGTAACATCTATCGCCAAATTGATGATACAGTTTGCCGCTGCCAACAAAAAATAGCACAGCAATTTCCTAAAATCACTCGTCGTATGACAGGCTATAACTTAGCCCAAGTCTATTCAACCAAACGCGATCAATTTAACCTTAATGCTATTTTAATTGGTTCAGAAGGAACTCTAGGCATCGTCACTGAACTTAAATTAAAGCTCACCCCGCTACCCAAATTTAAAAAGCTAGTCGTGCTGCAATATCATAGCTTTGACGCTGCATTACACCATGGCCAACGACTATTAAATTACCAGCCTGCCGCGATTGAAACTATCGATCAAACCCTAATGCGATTAGCTAAAACCGATATCGTTTATAGCTCAGTTAAAAACTACCTAACTGACCCAAAAGCAAAAGCGCTAACCTTGGTCGAATTCATTGGCGAAAGTGAAGTAGAGTTAAACCAACAAATTCAAGCGTTACTAAATGAAGCAACTTCACCTGCAAGTAGTATCAAGCAGGTTCATAATGAAGCCGACTATCATCAACTCTGGGAGCTACGCAAAAAAAGCGTTGGCTTGCTTGGTAAAACAGCTAGCAAACGCAAACCGACATCTGGCATGGAAGACACAGCGGTTCCTCCGGAGCAATTAGCTGAATTTATTCGTGATTTTCGTGCCCTGCTTGACGAGAAGGGTCTGCAATATGGCATGTTTGGCCATATCGATGCAGGTTGTTTACATGTCAGACCTGCGCTTGATTTAAGTGACCCAAATGATGAAGCGCTTTATCACGAACTATCAGATAAAGTTGCTGAACTTACCCATCGTTATGGCGGGCTAATGTGGGGTGAACATGGAAAAGGGTTTCGCAGTCAATATACACCTTTATTCTTCGGCGAAGAGCTTTACAATGAACTACGTAAAATTAAACAAAGCTTCGACCCCTACAACCAACTTAACCCGGGGAAAATTGCCACCCCATTTGATCTAGAGAATAAAGTTGTAACCATTACCGCAAAAAAACGCGGTCACTTTGACCGTCGTATTGAACCTCGCTTGCGTGATAAATACAACAACCCACTAAGCTGCAATGGTAACGGGGCTTGCTTTAACTATGCTACTAATAATGTGATGTGCCCCTCTTATAAAGTAACCCGCGATCGCCGCCACTCTCCTAAAGGCCGAGCAAGCTTGATAAGAGAATGGTTACGTTTATTAACGCTACAAAACAAATCATCACAACTCTTCAATTTCCGCTGGCTAAACACTTTACAAAAAAACTTGGGTAGTTATGATTTTTCTAACGAAGTTTATGAAGCAATGCGTGGTTGCTTAGGCTGTAAAGCCTGTGCAACTCAGTGTCCTATTAATATTGATATCCCTAATAGCAAAGCAAAATTCTTGGCGACTTATCACACCCGTTATCTACGCTCTTGGCGTGATTTACTAATTGCTCACTCAGAACAGATTGCTAAGCTACAAAGTAAATTACCTTGGCTATGGCGCTTAATAGGGCTTTTCCCTTTGAGCAAACACCTCCTTAAAGTTTTCTTTCGTTTAGTCGATACGCCTCTACCTAGCTCACCAGGCCTAGCTAAACTAGCTCGTCGCCACTCAGTACCAATATTAAGTGTTAACCAACTATTAGCCCATCCTGATAAAAACAAACTTATCGTCATCGTACAAGATTGGCTAACCAGCACTTATCAAGCTTCTTTGGTTATTGCTGCTTATAAGTTACTTAATAAATTGGGTTATCAAACCTACTTGTTGAAGTCATTCCCCAATGGCAAACCTTTACATAATGCAGGCTACTTAAAACGATTCCACCATCTCGCTCAGCACAATGCCAAACAACTCAGTAAACTCTCACAGGCAGGCATCACTCTAGTCGGCATTGAACCAAGTATTACCTTAACTTATCGACAAGAGTATCGTGAAGCTCTCAGTAATACCGGCTTTACTGTCCATTTATTTGAAGAGTGGCTAAGCCAACAAAACCTTGACTTTGTTAAAAAGGACACGCCTGACAATTACATTTTATTAATGCACTGTAGCGAACAAGCAGCAGCAACAATTCATGCTCAACAATGGCAAGCAGTATTTGAAAAATTCGGCCTAGGACTCACTATCCCAAGTGTTGGTTGCTGCGGCATGGCTGGTAGCTATGGCCATGAACTCGAACATCAAGCCAACTCAAAACAGCTTTATCAAATGAGTTGGCAACCGCTAATTACTCAACAACAGCTAGTCTTAGCTAGTGGCTTCTCTTGTCACTGTCAACTTAGCCGCCTATCAAATAAAAAGCTAGCTCACCCTATTGAGATTTTATTACAAGCTTGATGGGTTAAAGAGCAGCAGCAAGAGCAAGTGTACTTTCATCCACACCTACTTCAGCAGCCACATCAGAACCAAGGCTTGAGGTTATGTCCGCCTCTTGATCAGAGCGTAGGATTTTACCCATATTCATACTTGGCTGAGAGCCATCCTTTTTATGCGGATTACCACTTACCTCACGAGCACTACGCTGCTGAATAACTCCTAAATCAGACTCAACTACATCACTACTTACTACTGCCGTAATAGCCTCCCCTGCTTCCTTAACTATTTCTAAGGCTGCATTATCAAGTTTATCACGTAGAGTTTGACTGTTTTGCTCAGCTTTTAAAGCAGATACAGTTGCATCAAGGGTTTGATTAGATTTTTCATCTGGTAATGGTTGCGAGTCAGAAGCAAGCGCATCAATACTCATTAGCTCTTCTTGTATATTATTACTCATAAAGTTTCCTCCAGTTTCTCTGGCTAAGGATATAAATTCTTCATTTAAAACACTCACTGTAGCAACGATATATTGCTTTTTTTAGTCCGACTAAAAGCGAACAAATTATCCCTCTTTATTACTGCCTAATAAATTACCAGGCCGCCATGTGATTTGAAAAGCTTTATTAAACAGCTTATAGTTGTTTATATAATAAACAAAGTGAGCAGATTATGAGCGACGACCAAGACGAATCACTAGACATTCAACCACCTGAGCCTGACTCACGGTCATTAACAGAGGAAGATACCGCGAGCCTTGATCCAGCAGCAGTACAAAGCGAAACGCTTGCTTCAATTGGACCTGAGTCTGAGCCTGCCCCTAAACCCGGAGACTCTAAACCCGGTGAGCCTGACCCTACCCCCGAGTCTAAAGCTCAGCCAGAACCAACCAATCAAGAACCAAGCCCAGAAGCAAAGAAAGATAACTCACTAGATAGCAACCTTTTGCTTGCTATATTGCAGCTGATATTTGGCCTCGGTAACGAACCAGACGTAGCAGAAGAAAAAAAACCTGAGGCTAAAAAGCCAGAGCAACAGCAGCAGCAAACAAAAAAGGCCGGTCAAAAAGAAGAAAAAGCCGAAGAAAAACACGAAGCAACCGAAGAAAGCAGTGCCGAAGCAGAAACTGAACTGACCGAAACCGCAGAAGCTGATGCCGACTCTGAAGGAGAACTCGATGAAGGTATAGAAGCTGCCCCTGAACCAGAACCTAGCGAAGCTTTGACTTACCCCGAACCAGAACCAGAACCTGACGAAGGCATAGAAGCTGACGCCGGCTCTGAAGAAGAGCTTACTGACGAACTCGTAGTAGAGGCTGGCGCAGCAAGTGAAGTAACACGGCTAGCGGATACTCAAAGAGAGGGGGTTGCAATCGCTAGTACCCAAGGCACTGAAAATGAGGTTAGAGGCGAACGAGTGGTTGAGGGGCAAGCTCAAGCCAGCGCTAGCATGGACTCTAGAACTATTCAGTACGATGAAAGGATAGGCTCAGAAGTTGGTGGCTCTGAAGCCTTAGCCGGTACAGCACCAGGAGCCGTCCCTGAAGCTGACCTTGACCCAAGCCTTGGTGAAAGTATAGAAACGGAAACTGACCCAGTAGCAATGCAACGAGCCAGCGTTTCAATTACTAGCAACCCTTATCAAGGTGATGGTGAGCTCAGTATCAACCCAATAAGCTCAGGACTATCAGATGCTGGAGAAGCCTTATCAGGTGCGACCGAAGGTATTGGATCAGGGTTAGTAGAAGCAGCTTCTGAAGTAATTGAAAGTGCCGGCAACACCCTTAGCATGTAGTGAAACCTTAAACAAGCTAATTCACCCCCCGGCTTTGACGAATCTGCTCGTAAGCTGCTTTGATACGCTGAACTTTTTCAGTGGCTTTTTGCATCTCTTGCTCAGATAAACCTTTCGACATCAGTTTATCCGGGTGATACTTACTCATTAAACGCCGATAAGCCTTTTTTAGCTCAGCATCAGTGGCTTTTTCTGATACTCCTAATAGCTTATAAGCCTCACTTAAAGAGCCAGTAAAAGGGCTGCGCCCCGTCGATTGTTGATATGAAGAACCACCGGTTTGCTGATAGTGCTGATATTGCTGCTGCCAACGCTGTTGCCAACCAAAAATAGCATCGTAATAAGAAAAGTTAAGCTGCGTAATCCCTAATGCATGGGCAATTTGTTGCAACACAGGTTTGAGCTGATCTTTTACTACACCATCAGCATAGTCCATCTGTACTTGAGAGTTCACGAACAAATAAAGCAGCTTTGTTCGCCCGCCAGCAGCTTGCCGCACTCGCTGCAAAGTTGCACTCAAATCAAACTCAGGGCGCTTACCTTGGTAAAACGACTTCATTGCCTCTTGACGATGTGCCGCTGTCAAATGCAGTCGTGACATTACCCGACCAGCATAGTCAATTTCCCGCTGAGAGACCTGACCATCAAGCTTGGCTATATATCCCAAACAAGCGAATAACCCATGTAGGTAATCTCGCTGCGCACCTTTATCACGCGGCATCATCTGAGCCGCGCGCAAATCAATAAAATGTCCGATGACCAAACCAATCAGACCACCTAGAGGCGGCAATAGGATTGTTCCGATAATAAAACCTATTAACTTTCCCCAAAAGGGGGTTGAAGCACGATTGAAGCTCATTAAATTTCTGCTCAAGTAAAAAACCGCCTCATCATAACAAAAAACAACGCTATTAACGATTTACTTAATGAGCAAAGTGTGTTTTATTGCCTCTCGCAACCTTAACGCAAGGAGTTATCGTGCGATTACTTTATTGTTTATTTGTCTACTGTGCAGCACCTTTTGCTGTACTTCGGTTATTATGGCGCTCTCGTAAAGCTCCCGCTTATCGACAACGTATAGGCGAACGCTTTGCTTGTTTTGACCTACCCAAAGAATACCAGGGCGGCATCTGGATACACACCGTTTCCGTCGGTGAGGTTATTGCTGCTGCTCCCCTAATTATCGCATTAACTAAACGTTACCCTGACAAAAAATTTATCGTTACCACACTAACGCCAACCGGTAGTGAACGAGTAAAAGCTTTACTACCCAAAACTATCTATCATATCTATGCACCTTACGACTTACCGTGTGCAGTTAAGCGCTTTTTAAATCAACTACAACCCAAGCTTCTTATCCTAATGGAGACCGAGCTTTGGCCTAATATTTTACATTACTGTCAGGCTCGTCAAATACCTTGCTTGCTTGCTAATGCTCGCTTATCAGAGCGCTCTTTCCGTGGCTATAACCGCTTTCAACCACTTGCCAAGCATATGATGCAAGCTTTAAGTATCATTGCCGCACAAGCAGAGCCTGATGCTGAACGCTTTATTAAACTTGGCGCAAATCGCAACAATGTACGGATCACTGGTAACGTCAAATTTGATATGGAAATCCCAGCCAGCCTTATTGAAGCAGCAGAAGTATTACGACAACAACTTGGGGCACATCGCGCAATCTTTATTGCTGCTAGCACCCACGAGGGCGAAGATGAACAAATCTTAGAAGCCTTTAAGCAAATCAAACAAGCAATACCACAAGCTTTATTAATGCTTGTGCCAAGGCACTTAGAGCGCTTTAACAAAGTAGCTATTCTTTGTGAGAAGGCTGGCTTGCGTGTCACACGCCGCAGCAAGGACACCCCTTGCACAAACGAAACTGATGTATTTTTAGGCGATACCATGGGCGAACTGCGTTTGTTCTTTGGCGCAGCTGATGTCGCCTTTATTGGTGGTAGCCTAGTTCCTCATGGTGGACATAACATGCTAGAGTCTGCGGCTTTCAATTTACCTGTCTTATCCGGACCTCACGTGTTTAATTTCCTTAAAGTATCAAGGCTAATGAATGAAGCTCAAGCTCTAATCACTGTTCACAATGCCAAAGAACTAGCTGAGCGAGTTGTTACCCTGCTACAAAAACCTGAACTACGTCAACAGCTCGGTCAACAAGGTAAAGAAGTTGTTGATGCCAATCGTGGTGCCTTAGAAAAACATTTACAATTAGTCGATAAGCTCTTATCGTAATCATCCATTAAGCACTAACTAATGAAATGTTACGATCTATTATACTACTCGCATTACTCGGCTTCCTTTGGGGCTCTGGCTATTCGTTAGCACGTTATGCTATGACCCACGGGGTCTTACCACTGGGATATGCTTTTTGGCAAAGCTGGGGGCCGGCTTTACTGCTATTCATCTTTTTACGCTTACAGCGAGTTAAACTACAGCTATCTCGGCAGCACATTATTTACTACATCATTACCGGCCTACTCGGCATCGCTATCCCCAACACTGTCATTTATATTGCAGCAGCTCACTTACCTGCTGGCGTTTTAGCTTTAGTCGTAAACACTGTCCCGGTTTTTTCTTACCCACTCGCCTTACTTGTTGCGCAAGAAAGGGCTAGCTTAATCCGATTACTAGGGGTTTTATTTGGTATCGCAGGCCTACTTTGTATTTTATTACCTAAAGCAGGCCTACCTTCCCAGCATGCCATTCCTTGGGTAATCATTGCACTTTTAGCTCCATTGTCATTTTCTTGTTGTGCAATTTTTAGTAGCAAATATCGTCCAAAGAATACTGACTCTGTGTCTTTATCTATGGGAATGCTACTTGCTTCTGCCATACTTCTTACCCCGGTTGTCTTCGCACTTGGACAGTTTTTCTCACCTTTACCTCCTTATCACTGGGTTAGCTTGATCGTTTTGTTAGAAATCGTTCTTTCTAGCATTGGTTATATTTTATTTTTTGAGCTATTACGAGTTGCAGGACCTGTCTATTACAGCCTAGTAGGCGGTCTAGTTAGTTTGACTGGACTCTTTTGGGGCTCTATCATCTTTGGTGAACGTTTAACTGCATGGATTGCTTTAGCGGCATTATTGATTTTAATTGCAATTACTTTGGTCACGCTAAAGCTTAGCGCTTATAAGAAAACTTAAATGAAAACTTTACTGACTTCTCTACATCTACACCGCCCCAGCGAATGGTTACTGCCTTGCTTGCAAACTTTTTGGCTTATTTGGATCGCTGCAGTTGGTTTACCTAACTGGGATATACTAATTGGTTTTTTCATTTGCTCTTATTTATTATATGGTTTTATGAGTTTAGCAATTGCGGCTATCGATCAGCATAAACCTGACATTAAGCTCAACCGCTTACATACCACTGAATTACTCGCCTTACTGTTAGTGTTGATTATTATTTTAGACTTACTAACTAATTGGCTCACAATTTGGCTATCATTGGTTAGCTTTGCCTTTTTAGCTCTCACTCTTATATTTCACACTCGAATCAAATGGCTTTCAAAAATTTGCTACGCTGGCACTTGGGCTTGGTTTGCCCCACTCGCCTTTAGCGCACAAAACAAAGATCTAGAAACTATTAGCTGGCTATCAATTGCCGTAATCCTTTGCTGGACATTAACCTGGCGCAGCATTCAAGCACGTGCTTGTAGCAATAAAACTTACTCCAACAGCTTGCCTATTGCTTTGTTAATGGCTGCAAGCTTTGCTTTCTTTATTCTAATTGGCATGTTATCAGGACAAGCTTTTTGGTACTTTGGCCTACTACTTATCGTTTTCGCCACTTTACTATTCTTACTTGAGTTATTACATAAAAGTAAAGCCAAGCAAACCTTACTTTACTTACCCTTCATTAATGTAGTTATTTTAGCTGGAATTATATTGAGTTATTCGTATTAGTTTTCTAAGTTGCTCTTCATCTAACTTGCGCGTTGCTTTTGCTCCATGGCTCGCTACGCTGCGCTTTACTTACGCAAAAGCAACACGCAAGTTAATTTAGATTAGCTTGTTCATCTTGCCAAATGAAAAAAACTTTCCACACCGGATAAAAACATCTGCACCGACAAGGTTGTTAAAATCATTCCCATCAAACGCTCCAAGGCGATTAAACCACGCTCGCGCAGAATGACTTGCAATTTATTGCTTAACAATAGGATCACTGTACTCACACACCATGCAATGATAAGCGCAAGCAACCACTTCATTTCTTTAGCTGGTTCACGAGAAACGAACAGCATAATTGTCGCCATAGTTGAAGGACCAGCAATCATTGGAATAGCCAGCGGTACAATAAAAGGCTCGCCATGCTGTTTAACTTGTTCTTGAGAGTGGTCAGTAGGAAAAATCATCTTTAATGAAATTAAAAACAAAATAATCCCACCCCCAATGCTTAAAGCGGGAGTTGAAATTTGCAAGCCTTGTAAAATTGATTTACCAGCAAAAAGGAACACGATTAAAATCAATAGAGCAATAAATGTTTCTCGCAAGATTATTGCTATGCGGCGTTTAGGATCAATACGTTTTAAATAGGAAAGAAAAACCGGGACATTACCCACCGGATCCATAATCAATACTAAAGTAATCGCAGCTGTATAAAGTGTCATAGTATGCATGGCAAAATCTATACTTCACGCATTTCAAATTCGATCTTAGCAGCACCGCAATCAGGGCAAACCCAAGTTGCTGGCACATCAACCCACAAAGTACCTGGCTCTAAGCCAGCCTCAAGATCACCTTTTGCTTCGTCATAAATATATCCACATACCATACACTGCCAACGTTTATACTCCATCTCTCCCTCTCACCTAAGCCTGCTAAAAATGAGGTCAGTTTAACGAGTTATAAATCAAAGTGATACCCTAGAGCCCGTTTACACAGTATATTCCAATCGTAAGATGAGCCTGAAGCAGCATCTGAACAGATGTCACCATGATGGTCCATCGGTTAGTCTTCAGTGCTGATAGTATCAGCTATTTGCTCTTTTGTTATTTTCTCAAATAACGTCTTCTTTGCTTCCTGCATCTTTTGTGCAGATTCATGATCAGTCAGAGAATACGCTAATTTATCTAGTCGTTCAAAGGTTTCATTTTCCTTTAAATACTGCTCAGCATTTTCAATTGATTTGAACTTTTCGTAAGGAGTCATAATGGCCTCGTAAGGGTAAAGTTTAGTTTGCTTACCCTTGCTATTAATGCTGGTTACAGGGAAGTAACAAGGTCTGTGAAAATTAATATAGTCGTTAAAATGCTGGTTATAGAATTCATTAATTTGCGGGGCAAAACGTTGTTGAATATGTATGTAGCCAAAATGCTTTCTAACAACCGAGCCATTTTTACTTTCCACCAAACCGTTGTCATTACTATGCCTTGGCCTCGATTTAGTGAGTTCAATAAATAACTTTTGCAATAGTTTAGCTACATGCTGATTAATGTACTCTGAGCCATTATCAGCATGTAGGCCTAACACTTTAAATGGAAAGGTATCGATTATTTGCTCTAAGACAGGGATTAAGTAAGCCTCACTAATTTTTTCAACAGCGCAGACTACCTCCATCTGTGTCACCTCGTCAACAGCATTAATATGATAAACACCCTTGATTTTATCCATATCTCCTTGGTGCACTGTATCAATACGTATAAAGCCAGGCCTACCCTCTGGAGTTGGTTTTCGCCTTTCACCAATAGAAACCTGCGTTGCTTTAGTTTTATTAAAGTGTCGCCGTTTGCGCTGGTAGGTTTCAGTTTGTCGAAGATTGTAAAGATGAGAGACTGAGATAAAAGCAAGACGCGCATAACGCTTATCTCCAAACAAATGAAAGGCTCTCTCGCAAAGTTTTTTTGTGGTAGGCCCGCTAAGCGTTTGATGAACCTGATCCGTTTCAGCTAACAACCAAGTATCCTCATGCGTATAGATTAAGCTAAACTTATTTCTAGGTGATCGTTGCTTAACAACAACTTTTCCTGACTTTTGATACTGAGCAATTAGCCTAGTAATTTGTGAACGTGAGTAACCAGTCATTCGTTGCAGGTAATCACGAATCAATCCTTTGTCCTTTTTGCACATACCGCAATAAGCAAATTTTTTTAATGTGTTCGTAACCCATAGGTAAGATTCTGCTCGTAATGTAGCTTCAAAGGTAAGCTGGGTTGATGAGGATAGAAATTGCTCAATCTGGGCAAGTGTGTTTAATTCTATGTCGTTCATATTGATATTCATCCATATAGGATGAACGATCACGCAACAACTTCAGGCCCACTTTGCATTGGAAAGTGGGGGCTATTTCAGGCTCATCTTGCATTGGAAGAGACTTACACTTGCAGTTTTTATTAAAAAAATGAATACTACGCGCAAACTTAACCACAGGAGTAATCACCCAATGAACAAAGCTGAACTACTCGATACCGTCCAAAAAATTGCCGCCAAGGGAAAAGGCATTTTGGCAGCTGATGAAAGCACCAATACTATTAAAAAACGCTTCGACAGTATCAACCTTGAATCAACCGAAGATAACCGTCGTGCTTACCGTGAGCTGCTCTTTACCACAGACAGCATTGGTGAATACATTAGCGGAGCTATTTTATTTGAAGAAACCCTATTCCAAAAAGCTAGCGACGGCACTCCTTTCGCCAAAATGTTAGCTGACCAGGGTGTCATTCCTGGCATTAAAGTTGATAAAGGTTTAATCCCGCTAGTACTTTCTAATGACGAGAAAACAACTCAAGGCTTAGATGGTATGCCAGAGCGCCTTGAAGAATACAAACAAGCTGGCGCTAAGTTTGCAAAATTCCGCTGTACTTACGACATCACGGACACTAAGCCTTCTATGCAAGCCATCCACACTAACGCTGAAGTACTAGCCCGTTATGCCGCTATTTGCCAAAGCAAAGGTATCGTGCCTATCGTTGAGCCAGAGGTCCTAATGAACGGCAATCACACTTTAGAGCGCTGCGAAGAAGTTACCACTGCTGTGCTAAATGCCACTTTCACTGCTTTAAAACTACAAGAAGTATTTTTAGAAGGGATCATTTTAAAGCCCAACATGGTTATCTCTGGCAACACTTGCTCCAACCAGGCAACACCACTAGAAGTTGCTGAGGCAACCGTACGCACCTTAAAACGTACCGTCCCAAGTGCCGTACCAACTATTAACTTCCTCTCTGGTGGCCAAACGCCTGAGCAGGCTACTTTGCACTTAGACTTAATGAATAAACAGGGTACACTTCCTTGGAACTTAAGCTTCTCTTATGGTCGTGCTTTACAAGAACCTAGTCTAAGCGCTTGGCAAGGTAAACCTGAGAACGTAGCTACTGCACAGGAAGCTTTCCAAAAACGTATGCGCTTAAATAGTGCTGCTAACTTAGGTGAATACGCTGAAACGATGGAAACTGACTCAGTTTCAGCATAATTAGCTAGTAAAAAGACAAGAAGCGGCATTAGCCGCTTTTTGTTTTTTCCCACCTTGTTAGCTTTTACTAAAATTTGCTAGAGTCTCGCCTTATTCTGAAGGTGCGTTTAATGACAATGTGGTCCAAGACCTTACCGGAAAAATTATCTAATCAACAAAAAGCTTGGCTAAGTGACACCAGCTCTATGTCCAATCGAGTTCGCAGCCTAGCCAAAGAGGGCTTTAAACTACAGATCATCAAGCAAGGCTGGCGCAACGCTGTACCGGCAGAGTCAAGCTGGCTACAACTAAACAAAACTGATGAATTATTGTTCGTCCGCACTGTCACACTAGGCAACCAGGATACACCCTGGTTAGTGGGTCATTCGCTATTTCCAAAACCATTGCTTAATCGTCATGTCGGTAGCTTTACCAACCTAGAGGAAACTCCCTTAGGTGATTTATTGTTCAACAAGCTAATGGCTCAACGCGGTCCTTTGGACTACTGTTTACTCACTTCAGAAGATGAATTGTACCAAATTACCAAACCTTTCTTACAGCAAGAGACGCCTACTCTACTAGCCCGTCGATCACAATTTATGATTGGAGAAGATCGCCTAGCTGTACATGAAGCCTTCCTTCCAGAACTTTGGCAGCAACTTAATACCACTTGTACCCTTGCTTAACCCTCGATTCGAGCCACCCGTTCTGCAATATCGAACAATTTTACAATTAAAAAGCTACCTCTAAATACCAAACACCCCGACCAATTAATTAGCTATTTACATATTTTGAAAGGAAATTTCAAAATAGACACAAAAACACCCATTCAACTATGGCTAAACCAAGATCAATTTAACTAAAACCTCAAATTTTAGCGTTTTTTACTAGTTCAAGCCTGTACCAATACTAGGGATAACCTATATAATCCAAAAAACCACACTTCATAATATAAGACTAAATTAGGTTTAGCCTTCGTAAAACCCAATCGCTTAACAAGCACAATAAGGAGAACAACTAATGCCTAAACCAAGTGTAACGTCCCACAATAATTTAGAGAAACCATCTCAACCTATTTTGCGTGAGATGGTGTCAAATAGTTAACCTTTTAGCTCATGAATTGCCTGATTAATGACATCATCCGGTATATGGTTTAAATTCATATTAGCGGCGATTAGCAACGCATGTCGCATGAGCCTATCAACATAACGAAGCCTACCTTTTGTGGCCATGTGTACTGCACGAATACCTGTTTCAGTGAATAAGCTGCTGCTCATTCCTACCTTCTCAAAAGCAGCGTGAATAATGCTCTCAAAATCCCTGCTATCTTCAATTGCATGCCACCTAATAAAGCACTGAATTCTAGAGTTGATAGGTTCATAGGCTGGTCTCTGCAATGTTGCTAGAAGTGATGGGAGTCCACATAAGATAATCGTCATGACGTCTTTGCTGTCAAAACTGAAATTAAGGAAGTCAGGTAATCGTAGAATGAAATCATTACTAAGCTGATGCGCCTCGTCTAGGATCCAAATAGGCTGAACGTTTTTATCATGGTAGAGCGCGATCAAGCTCTGCTTCAAGTCTCTCCAAAGTTTAGAGGATCGGTAATAGTTTTCTAAACCTAGATTTTCGGCAAGCTGAGAGTACACATCAAATGACCGAAAGTGAGTGTCTGATTGATAAATGACTTGATGGGTCAGCGGGTTGAGTTTATTGCTCCAGTATCTTAGCGCCGTGGTCTTTCCTGTCCCTGAGTCGCCAGTAATCACTGCTAAGCCGCGTGTTTCTAGCAAACCATTAAGTTGCTGTTCTAGTCGCTTTGACTGCGCCAATTCAATAATGTTTGATTTACCCAATGGATCAAATTTCAAGCCAAAATGTTGAAGATACATCTTACTCATCCTTGTATCTTAAATAACTGTAGAGATATGACAATATTGCTACAATCCCAAGGATGCTTGGGTAGGCGGAAGGTGAAGCCGTGTTCGTCCTTAGGATTTAATCCTGTTGAGGAGATTTAGCTCCCTTCCACCCTCATAAGTTCATGAGATCGAACGGTATCTTAGGCCATTGTGAGCCTGTATTTGCAAGGTTGATCCGAACTATGATTTCCCAAGTTTGTTAGTGTAATAAAATTTAAGAGGCTCTAGCAAATGAAAAAAAATTGTGTTGGTATTGATATTGCAAAATCTGATTTTGTTGCTGCTATCACCACTAGCGGAAAAGATCACGTTAAACATTTTAATAATAATCCTGAGGGCTTTTCTGAGTTATTAGAATGGACGCAATCTTTATCTGATCAGTCACTTCATTTTTGCATGGAATCAACAGGTAAATACGGTAATGCATTGGCTCTTTATTTACATAGTGAGAAGTGTGATGTCAGTATAATTAATCCTGCACGAATAAAGTTTTTTATGAAAGGACAGCTAATACGAAACAAGACCGACAAGGCCGATGCGGTCAGTATTAAGGACTATTCAAATCATTTTACTCCAACGCTATGGCAGCCTTTGCCAGCTAATATAGAGGCTCTAAGAGCTTTGATACAGAGATCTGAAGTATTAACCTCCCAAGTCAGCAATGAACAAAACAGGCTGGAGCTAGCGGAAGAAACAATTATTAGCTCTATACAAAATCATATCGATTATATGGAAAAAGAAATTTTACGACTGCAGGAAGAAATTAGTAAGCTGATCGCGAGTGATGATGATCTGAAGAATAACACAGAGCTGCTTAAAAGCATCCCAGGCATTGGTGATAAAACCGCTCAAACACTAACTGCTTTTTTTAATAATATTGAAAGATTTTCTGGCGCAAAACAATTGGCTGCTCATATTGGTTTAAATCCCAGCCAGTCACAATCAGGCACTTCATTGAATTCATCACGGCTCTCAAAGGTTGGTAGTGCTTGGTTGCGAAAGGCGCTTTACATGCCGGCATTAGTGGCTATAAGGCATAATCCTATTTTGAAGAAATTTTATGAAAAGCTGCTCAAAAAAGGCAAGCCAAAGAAGCTAGCCATTTGTGCTGTTATGAGAAAAATGGTGCATATGATTTATGGCATCCTAAAAACACAGCAGCCATTTTCAGCGGATGCCTAGTAAAAATTTTACAATTTATTGTTGACGTTTAAGACGGTATCTCCTCAGTGATATCCAAATCCTCTTTAACTTGGTTATAAACAATCTCAACTAGCGAGGTTTTTCTTGCTGGTTGTTCCGGCATCTGAGGTCTAGCTCGGGTTCTAGAAAGGTTGTTATGTTTGTCCAGCTCTCCCACTGCACCAAGGTATTGATATTCCAATGATTCGACGTGACGGGCGGAGTCACTATGCGGATCAACCACTAAATAAACCTCTTGTTGAGCCAGTTCAAATGGAACTTCAAAGAGTCGATTATTCCAGCTTACCGTGCCATCCTTCCTGACTCGGCGCTTAATGCGATGCAGGAAGTAATCATCTAGCTTATCGGCCAAACAACCTAACGGCTGAATTTTAGTGAGGTCTTGCTGATAGCGTTGTAACGGGGTCATCTTGTCAGGCAGGGCGCTTTGCGAGGCTTGATGATAAACACGCTCAACCCAAGCCCAAAATCGATCATTCAGCGCATTGAAACTATGAATGGAATCCAGGTTGCATTCAGCTAGGAATTGCTCGCGTACTGTTCTATGCCAACGCTCTAGTTTGCCTTTGCTTTGCGGTTCATAGGGCCTGCCGTAAATCAATTGAATTTTCAAACGAGCACAAATGGTTTGCAACGTTTTAGCACGGTAGGCAGGGCCGTTGTCAATGATGAGCTTAACAGGAAGCCCACGTTTGAGTAATGCCTCTTTCAACACATGCTCAATAGTAATGGCACTCTCATCAGTACAAAATTTACTGTGACAGACCAACCTTGAGGCATCATCAAAAATACTCACCAAATAGCTTTTAACTCTTCTTTGGCCATCGTAAATCGTTGGACCATGCATGACATCGCCATACCAAATATCACAAGCTGTGAGCGCCTCAAATGAGCGGCGCTCAATTTGGTTAGAAGGTGTGACTGTTCTTTTAGACAGGCCGTGTTTTACTAATAAGCGGTGAACTGTTGCGTGAGATAATTCACCTCGTGCTACCTTCCCTTGAGTTTCTAAGAGTTTAATCACGGTCGGAATTGATCTTGAAGGGCTTTCCTGTTTAGTGGAAATAATTAACTCTTGTAGCTCTGGATTGATGTGACACTGGCCTTTGTCTCGTCGAGTTTTAGGAACTAATCCATCAATACCCTGCTTTAACCAGGCGTAATACCAATTCTCAATTGTTTTAGCACTGAGGTGAACACGCTTACTACCTGGAATGTTGTAGGTTTGCTGGGACAACCTTTTAATAATGCTCTTGAGCTCACCATGCTCAAAACTATTTCGGCTACATAGCTCACCTAAAACACTTAGGCGAAACAGTGCTGTTGGGTGAATGGGCTTGGTCATTTTGCAATTCCTGTGTGATTTAACTACTTGCAATGAGTTAATCACAACTTGAGTTGAGAATGCTACGCTCAAACTGTGTGGGGTCGTGAGGTTTACAGAAAATATCCATCTCAACTTTTTTTCACGTTAATTAATTATGGGATGCTCACTCCTGTGTTGTTAAGAAAAAGCATGATGCTCGATAAATCATGCTCACCAAGGCAGGCCAACCAAAACGCTTGTGGATCACTATGTCGCCCAAGCTGTAACCACAACGGATGTGCTTTGATATGGAAGGAGTAATCAACGAAGTGGTCAACCAACCAGTGAAACCACCTAGCAACGATGTGTCGACTAACACCTTGCTCCTGACCTGATGAGCTAATACTTTTCCCAGGAGCACGCTCATTAACACTGCCTGCTGAACTGACCAGCAATACCAACGCTTTGGAGAAAGTATCTCAGGTAGGGTTGAACAAGTACGTTTACATTGATGACAATAAAATCTCAAAACAGGGGTGGGATTTAAAGAGCGTCCTTTACCTGGGTTCCTATCTGGTTTTCGATCATATGATCCATGTGACCATAGTCCACCTGCACCGCAATGGCTGCACTGCTCTGGCCTTAGTAGCTCTGGATTTTTTTTCAGCAGGATCAGGTAATCACTCAGGCTTTTAATCGCTTTTATGATTCTGCGCATGACTAATTTCACTATAGTTTTTATATCAAGTTATTTTACCTTGATAGGTTACTAAAGGGTGCTGCCTCTATATAATGTAGGCTATATTGCTGCTGGCACGCCAAAATCATTGACCTTCTCCCAAAACTGATCCCATCTGCCTTTAGTCTTTACTAGTGTTCTCAAGCATAAAACGATTTTCATTCCCTTGTCTTTCCAGCGCATTCCTGATCCGCCTAATCTTTGTTTAACAATTGTTTTACATGCTGCTTCAGTGACGCCAGAGCCAATTGGTGCATTCTGCTTAATCAAATTATGATACGACATTCGCTTTTCTTTAATATTATTTTCAAAATACGTAATTGTTCCTTCTAGCTTTTCTCTAAGCGATTTATTCAGTTTTTTATTTAGATGCTCTTTAAGCTCAGCAAGTATTCTACCTGCCGCACCTTTCTTGTGCTTTAAGTCATGACATCTCTCTTCGAGCCAAACATCACGCTCATCTCTTTCAGATTTTTTGGTAAATACTGCCTTTGATGCTTCGCCGAGATATTCAGTTGCATGCCAAAAATCTAAAATTTGCGTATCAGTATGTTTTTTTAGAAATGGCCAATTATTTTTTGCTCCATCAGCAACGCCAATTGTTTTAGCATCAGGGTAATATTTCTTTTTCAGCTTTATTTCCTTTTCAAGCCTATTAAAGAATTCATCTTTTCCATATTCTGGTGATGCTGCAACGTAGGTTGTGTGCAGGCGTGCACCATGCTTATCATACATGGAAATAGTTCCAACCATGCTCTCTCTATAACCATCATCAACGGTGAGAACATATGCACCATCTAAGCTAATACTTAGCATCTCAATGCCTGCATCAAGCTTTGGCTCTTCATATTCCCACTCAGCCTCTTTGGCTTGTGCAATACCGCCAACAAAATCAGTTGCCCGTTGCAAGTATGAATGTGAGATTTTACGGTTATGATTGACCTTGAGATCATCAATAACACTAGGAGCAGGTAAGTTTGAGTATTTATGTGAGATTATTTTTGCAAATCGCGGTGTTGATCCTTGGATAATTCTAGCCTTATCTTCTAAAGGACAAAAGATCTTCCCGCCTTTAGAGGTTTGATAAACATAACGCTTAACTCGAGCAACTCCATAAGGCGTTTGGTAATTTGCTTCATCTCTACTTCGTGCTGTTAGCTTTATTTTTCCAACATGGATAGGAGAGCCATCTGCATCAAACTTACTTAAAGCTTTTTCAGTGGCTAATGTTCCAACCTCATTAAGGCCGTCAAGAATTGCATCCTCACATTCAAGCATGGATCCTTTTAGTGGAAGCTTGAGCTCAATAGTTAATTCATTATTTTCATCAGAGAGAATTCTAGCTAACATCCAAACACCATCCGTAATCAAGTTAAAGTGTATATTATGCTATATTTTCTACATTATATAAAGGCAGCACCCTTACTAAAAACCTTGTTTATTATGAGATAAAACTAGCTCAATTCCCCTAAATAAAGATAGACGTAACACAAGGGCTACAACTCCCACTCCCGATACTGGACAAGCTCCACTACTAGCCTCTTCTGAGGAAAATGCCTTAGAACGTATTACCAGGCATGCCCTGATTGAAAAGCACTTACCTACCGGGCAAACTGAACTTTGTAAACTATCAGCACTAAGTGTTATTTGCTTCTCAGGCTCTACCCTTTACTCTGTCCCAGCCAAAGACTATGCACAACACAGCGACCCTGAAATATTTGGCTATCCTATCGCACAAAATGAAGCATTTACTGCCCTGTGGGTAGGAAGCACAACCGTCACAGCCGTAATAGTCCTTTACAACTCTACCGATATTTTTCTTACCTTAAGAGGTAATAAAAAAGCCCCGCCACAGCTTAAAGATATACTAGAAGAAAAAGCTAAACGCAGTGAATTACTTGGTATCGTTGGTCTCTCTGCAATAGCCTCTGTCCCACTAGCATTAGTTGCTATTGCTTTTCCAATCACAGATAACCCTATACTTAAAGCCCTATATGCCTTAATGATTGAAATTGATAATACCGCTTTGCATCTACTACCAGTTGAATTAATTTTTCATCACCCTGTTTATAGTGCGCCACTTTGGCCATTTCGAAAACTAGTAGCAGCGTGGCAAGACTCAAGGCTTACTCAAAGTCAACGTAAGCAACTAAACCAACTAACCATACAAGCAGATACTGCTGATTCAATTAGGACGGCTATTACGACTCGCTTACTTGCAGCAAAAGAGGCCATTCTAAACGCAAGTTTTACCTTCGAAGGCTCTGCATTACGCTATCGCACTCAACAACCTGCAGAACTAACAACACTTGAGGATCAAACACCCGGCCTTGATGCAGCAACAACCGTTATGCAATATTGCCCAGAAGAAACTGAAACTGCACCGAACGCCTCAAGTTGGCAAAATTGGCTCTGGAATATAGGAAGGAATTTCGCCTATGCAACCGGTATAGCGCTTGTTCCTGTCGCATGCGCTGGTTATCTAGTTGACCCCTTTCAACAAGAGCTTACCGATGAACCAACACTTAATGATGGCCTTACCGCCTTACCCGTTTATTGCTTAGGCACTTTGCTAGCTTACTTTGGTGGATAGAGCGTTATTTTGTCTGTAAAAACCAACTTCAGTACTTAGAAAAACCTTTAAAATTCTAAATGGCACTCTATTGTACCTGTCTCATCGCATAATATCTTAAATTAATTATGCTAATCAATCTAAAAAATTATTTATACCTCAAATTTTTCTCCTCTCAAAATAAATTATTAACTTTTAGGTAATAGCAATTATATCTCGTTAATAAGAACAAGAATGATCTATCCTAAAACCCTATGAAGCCTTATTATTCACTTCAACTTAAGTATCTAGGTGATCCGCTCCACTGGTCATCAATTTCCACTAAAACAGCTGATACGAGCCTTAGGCACGATTCAGTATTAGGGAAAATTCCAACTGTATGCGTCCTTCTTTTTAGGGTGCTGCCTCTATATAATGTAGGCTATATTGCTGCTGGCACGCCAAAATCATTGACCTTCTCCCAAAACTGATCCCATCTGCCTTTAGTCTTTACTAGTGTTCTCAAGCATAAAACGATTTTCATTCCCTTGTCTTTCCAGCGCATTCCTGATCCGCCTAATCTTTGTTTAACAATTGTTTTACATGCTGCTTCAGTGACGCCAGAGCCAATTGGTGCATTCTGCTTAATCAAATTATGATACGACATTCGCTTTTCTTTAATATTATTTTCAAAATACGTAATTGTTCCTTCTAGCTTTTCTCTAAGCGATTTATTCAGTTTTTTATTTAGATGCTCTTTAAGCTCAGCAAGTATTCTACCTGCCGCACCTTTCTTGTGCTTTAAGTCATGACATCTCTCTTCGAGCCAAACATCACGCTCATCTCTTTCAGATTTTTTGGTAAATACTGCCTTTGATGCTTCGCCGAGATATTCAGTTGCATGCCAAAAATCTAAAATTTGCGTATCAGTATGTTTTTTTAGAAATGGCCAATTATTTTTTGCTCCATCAGCAACGCCAATTGTTTTAGCATCAGGGTAATATTTCTTTTTCAGCTTTATTTCCTTTTCAAGCCTATTAAAGAATTCATCTTTTCCATATTCTGGTGATGCTGCAACGTAGGTTGTGTGCAGGCGTGCACCATGCTTATCATACATGGAAATAGTTCCAACCATGCTCTCTCTATAACCATCATCAACGGTGAGAACATATGCACCATCTAAGCTAATACTTAGCATCTCAATGCCTGCATCAAGCTTTGGCTCTTCATATTCCCACTCAGCCTCTTTGGCTTGTGCAATACCGCCAACAAAATCAGTTGCCCGTTGCAAGTATGAATGTGAGATTTTACGGTTATGATTGACCTTGAGATCATCAATAACACTAGGAGCAGGTAAGCTTGAGTATTTATGTGAGATTATTTTTGCAAATCGCGGTGTTGATCCTTGGATAATTCTAGCCTTATCTTCTAAAGGACAAAAGATCTTCCCGCCTTTAGAGGTTTGATAAACATAACGCTTAACTCGAGCAACTCCATAAGGCGTTTGGTAATTTGCTTCATCTCTACTTCGTGCTGTTAGCTTTATTTTTCCAACATGGATAGGAGAGCCATCTGCATCAAACTTACTTAAAGCTTTTTCAGTGGCTAATGTTCCAACCTCATTAAGGCCGTCAAGAATTGCATCCTCACATTCAAGCATGGATCCTTTTAGTGGAAGCTTGAGCTCAATAGTTAATTCATTATTTTCATCAGAGAGAATTCTAGCTAACATCCAAACACCATCCGTAATCAAGTTAAAGTGTATATTATGCTATATTTTCTACATTATATAAAGGCAGCACCCTCTTTTTACCTCTCTGTCTACGCGCTCAGCTATGTTACTGGTTCTTAATCTTTTTTGATGCGGCCTGTCAAAGTTCATCACTACTAAGCCCTCCGGTATATTCACTTCCAACCAAGAAGAAAGCTCTGGTGCTGTTTGCTGATATTTATCTACCGCCATAGCCAATAGTCTTTCCGACTCATGAATGTTTGAGGCATTAAATATAGCTGTAATCTCCTCAGCTACTGGTTCCTTCATTGAGCGCTTTGGTATGTGAGCCTGAGCATTTTGCTGCAAATGAAATTGGCAGCGTTGCCAAGGAACACTGGGGAACACAGCTCTTCTAGCGGCTTTTAGGCCAGTATGAGCGTCGCTAGTAATCAACTCAATACCATGTATACCTCGCTCAACCAACTGCTGAAGAAAATCACGCCAATGTACCTCAGCCTCTGATAACGCAACAGAAACACCTAGCACTGTTCTCTTGCCGGTTGATTCATCAAAGCCATAGGCTATCAATACCGCACAGTCTTGTACTGTGCCGCTAGTGCGCACCTTCTCATAACGTGCATCTAGCCAAAGATATTTTATCTTTCCTAACAGCTTATTTCGCCATTTCTTTAAATCTTCATCCAACAATTTAGCGCAACGGCTTACCTCTGTGCTTGAAATATCTGTTCCACAGAGTTGCTTTAGCACCTTTTCAACTTTGCGCGTGGAAACCCCATGCACATACATTTCAGCGACAGCCAGCTTAAGTGCTCTATCAGAGCGTACACCTCGCTCTAAGACTGATGGATAGAAGGCTTCATTGGAGTCTCTAACCTGCGGTATCTGTAGCTCAAGCTGACCTTGACCTGTGTTAATTAACCTTGGTTTAAAGCCGTTCGCATATCCGTTTCTATCGCCAGTTCGCTCATAAGGACTGGCATTTAAATGGCGCTCCCTTTCTATTAACATAGCCTCATTCATCAACCTGGAGACAAGCTTAGGTAAAGCTTCAAACCCCTCCATCGCTAAAACATGTATGGCTTCTTCGATTAAGTTCTCATTTTTATAGCAGCTCATTGTCATTCCTCTTTTTTGGTTAAGTTTACCTTAAAAGGAATTTCTAATCTGACTGAGTCGCCTGCTTATTTTCAGCAAGTCAATGGAATTTACAGAAAGGATGGCGCACTAGCCTTTGGTGGTGAGTCCATGCGCAGGCTCTATGACTTTTTGACAGACTGGCGTAGTGATCAAAGTAAGATTCCTTATCAAGTAAAACTCTATCCCAAAACCTTTCTCATGCTCACAATGATAAACTTGTCTATTGGTTTATTTTCAGCAGCAGCAGCTAAGCAGCTAATCTTAACTAGCTTTCCTGATGACGAACCAGAACTAAGAGAGGTTTTTTTACAAGTTGCTCAAGTTGGTCTTACCTTTCTTGGCATTTCAGCTATTTATGATTTTTCTTTATCGATACTAGAAAAGGTTGCCTTCTACCTTGGTGCAGATGATACTCAAGCCGTTGCTCGCCTGGCAAGAAGACTCGACCAGCTAATAAATTTAATCGGGCTGATTAAGCCTGAAGAACTTATAAAAAGTTTTGCCGAACTGCCGGAAGGACAACAACAAGCATTGACTGGAAGCCAGCAAGCAGCAGCTTTAGTACAAGGCATTAAAAACATGCAAGTTAGAATGCCAATTGAAACACAACAAGCTTTAAAAGCTATTTGGCAACAAAAAGACCCAGAAGCCAGGCTCTTGCCAACAGTAGAAGTATCAGGGCAACAAAGTGGCGCTGCAGCAGACAGTAACCCAGCAACAACATTTTTTGCTCCTCTCACTCCCCGGCCTAGAGGTACTCCCTCTGATTATACTGACGGTAGCGCTAGCACTCATGATCCAGAACCAGAAATGGCAGCAAGCAAAAGAAGCGCTTAACTGGACTGCAAATAAATAAGCAAATAGATCGGCCCACGCTACGCTGGGGGTCGATCTACATTAACCTACTCATCCAAATCAATAATATCCATCACCTGAGCAAAGCTATTCACCACTGCAGCGATACGGATCGCATGTTGAATAGCCTGTTTGCTCACCCCCTTCTTTTTCTAAAGACTTTACGTGTGAGTCAAGGCATAAACCACAACCGTTAATTGCTGATACCGCCAAAGCCAACAGCTCAAAATCTGCTTTAGGCACACCTGGATTTGCCATACCATTCATACGCAACTTAGCAGGCATTGTCTGGTAATCTTTATCACTCACCAAGTGCACAAAACGATAATAAATATTATTCATTGCCATTAAACTGGCTGCCAACTTAGCCGCTTCAACCATGCCACCCTCAAGCTCGGCATGATAGTCTTCTAGCAAAGCATAAACTAAATTTCGGTCCTTCACTGCATAAGCCGAAGCAAGTGCAATACCAATTTTTTGTGCCTCATTCAAACCTGACTCATCACGAATAACCGAAGCAATGTTAAGCTTCACATCATTAGCAAACTCTGGAAATTGATCACGTAGTTGTTGTAATCCCATTATCTTTCTCCTCACTCTTAATTAATGTTTAAACTAAAATGTCTTAATTTACTCCCGCTCACTGCCCTTTTTTGAATTTTAAAATCGGCTTAGTACGGTAGGTTGGACCCAAGCGCAGCACGAGCTGCGCACAAAATTTTCCTCATGCTTCGCGTCGGCCTTCGGCGGCATAACATTCAATACTGTATTAAGTTAACATCAATGCCACCTCAGGGCCGACCTACATTATTTAATGGACCAGGTGTACTAACTTACACCTTAATCGTTTCTTCACCTTGATGCCAATTACAAGGACAAAGCTCATCTGTCTGCAACGCATCTAATACACGCAACACCTCCTCTGGGTTACGACCTACATTTAAGTCTGTCACCATACTAAAACGAATAATGCCATCTGGATCAACGATAAAGGTTGCTCGTTGTGCCACTCCTTCCGCCTGATCAATAATCCCTAAGCTTTCACTTAGTTCACGTTTAATGTCTGAGAGCATAGGAAAAGGCAAATCACTAAGCTCAGCTTTAGCCTGACGCCAAGCTAAGTGAACAAATTCAGAGTCTGTACTTACACCGAGTACTTGGGCATCACGATCAGCAAACTCACCATTTAATCGACCAAATTCAGCTATTTCAGTTGGGCACACAAAAGTAAAATCTTTTGGCCAAAAGAACATAATTAACCACTTATTCTTATAAGACCCTTCATTAATATCGGAAAAAGCATTAGCCATTTCGTTGCTTACTACAGCTTTTAAATTAAAAGCGGGAAATTGTTCACCTACTGATTTCATTTTCATTCTCCTCATGAATGTAATTAAGTTCACTGTCACTATAAATCAGAGTTAATAATTTATAAAATTGATTATTTATATAGTTTTGATAGACTAAGCCTATGAATCTGAGAGACTTAAATTACTTAGTTACCCTGTCTGAAACTCAACACTTTGGTCAAGCTGCCGAGCGTTGCTTTGTCAGTCAACCCACTCTAAGTATGCAACTTAAAAAACTAGAACAAGAACTTGGTATCGCACTAATAGAGCGCACTACAAAACCTGTTTTGCTAACTCATGCCGGTAAACAAGTTGTTAGCAAGGCAAAGCAGATTTTACAATTAGCCAACGAAATAAAACAAACTAGCAAGTTAGCTCAAGACCCTTTTTCAGCAACTTTACAATTAAGCCTTATTCCAACAATCGGCCCTTACTTGCTACCTAAAATACTCGCCCCAATAAAAAAACAACTTCCTAAGCTGCAGCTTATGCTGCATGAAGAAAAAACCAATGATGCCTTAGTGAAGCTTTACAACGGTGAGCTTGATGCAGCAATTATGGCAAAACCCATCGATACCACCAATCTACAAACACGCTTACTCTATAAAGAACCTTTCCTTATTGCCCTACCCAAGGGCCACCCATTAAGTAAAAAATCACAACTCAGCTTAAAAGATATTGATTCTGAACAATTACTACTACTAAGCGATGGGCACTGCCTACGAGATCAAGCGTTAGAGGCTTGCCAGTTAAGTAATCGCTCTGATTTTTTTGAAGCAACCAGCTTAGAAACTCTACGTTATATGGTTGCAAGTGGCACTGGGATTACATTACTACCCGAGCTAGCTACACAAGCAAATCATCCATTAATTACCTTAAAACCTTTTAAAAAACCTGTTCCTTATCGCGAAGTTATTTTAGTTTGGCGACAAGGTTCCACCTTAACACCTTGCTTTGAGAGAATTGCTAAGCTGATAGGCTCCCTTTTTTAGAAGCATTACCAAAAAAGAAACTCGTCGCAACGCTTTGCGTTGCGGCGCAACTTCAAGGTTTATGCAAAAGTACCCTTCCGATAAGGAAGATATTCAGCCCGCCATTGCACTTGATTAATCGCTTTCTCAAGGTCATCACAAGGCTCAGCAACACCATCTGCTATCGCCTGCTTAGCAACAGCTAAGGCGATACAATGACTTACCTCATGTATATCGTCAAGATCAGGCAAGATCGGAGCCATGTTATCTTTTTTAGCTGGCGAGCAATCTGTTAGTGCCTGACAAGCAGCCCAGATCATATTATCTGTCATTAGCTTCGCTTTAACAGCAATCACACCTAAACCAAGTCCTGGAAAGACAAAGGCATTATTACTTTGTGAAATACGATATTTTTTTCCTACATAAAGTACATCATCAAACGGACTCCCCGTTGCAGTAATCACACGACCTTTAGTCCATTCAAATAAATCAGCAGGATCTGCTTCTGATTTTGAAGTTGGGTTAGATAATGGCAAGATAATCGGATGCCCTATTCGCGCCGCCATTGCCTTAACCACATCTTCATTAAAAGCTCCATACACTGTCGAACAGCCAATTAAAACAGTCGGTTGCAAATTACGCACAACCTCTAAGAGGTCAATGTTTTTCTCATCCTTTACCTCCCAACGAGCAACTGCTGAGCGTGGTTTTGCGTAAGGGCGTTGAAAATCAAGCACCTCAGACATGTCATCTAGCAGTAAACCAGGACGATCAAGCAGCCAGATGCGACTTTGCGCTTCTTCAGCAGAAAGCCCCTGTCGCTGCATCGCTGCACAAACTTGATCAGCGATACCAACACCTGCCGTACCCGCACCAAAAAACACAATCTGCTGCTCAGTTAGTAGCTCACCCTTAGCTTGCACAGCGGATAAAACACAAGAAAGCGCTGTTGCTCCAGTACCCTGCATATCATCGTTAAAAGTTAAAATATCATGACGGTAACGCTCTAAGTTCTTTCGTGCATTATCACGACCAAAATCTTCCCAATGCAAATAAACCCCTGGTAATTGTTTTGTCACTGCCGTAACAAACTCATCGATAAATGCATCATAAGCCTTACCACTTATTCGCTCATGCCGCCACCCTAGATACATCGGATCATCAAGCAAAGTTTTGTTATTTGTACCAACATCTAATTGAATTGGCAGTACGCGATTAGGATTTACCCCTGCACACAGGGTATAAACCATTAGCTTGGCAATAGAAATATTCATACCGCCGATGCCCTGATCGCCAATACCTAGCACCCCTTCACCATCTGTTACAACAATTAAGTCCACCTCAGGGTTTAAACGATTCGCGATCATTTCTTCAAGATGACCTCTATCTTCATAGCAGAGAAATAGTCCACGTGGAGAACGCAATTCTAAGCTGAATCTTTTAACAGCTTCACCTACTGTAGGGGTGTAAACGACTGGCATCATTTCTTTCAAATAATCACCAACTAAACGATAAAACAATACCTCGTTTGAATCATGTAGCTGATTAAGAAAAATATTTTTCTGCAGATCACTCTCTTTTTCACTGTACTGATCATAAAAACGAGCAACTTGCTGCGCTAGGTTTTCAATTTGGCAAGGAAGCTTACCAAGTAACTTAAACTCACGACGCTCTTCTGGGGTAAAAGCACTACTCTTATTAAGCTTGGCTGCTCTTAGTAGCTGATAACCTTGCAGGTCAGTTTCGATTGCTATCGCATTGCCTTGTTCATCTTTTACACGCTTAAAATGCAACACCCGCCTTCTCCTTTCTCATAACTTATGAAAAGCTAGCATAACAAACAACTGAAGACTTACAAAAGAAATCGAAATTCCTTACAATGACCCAACTACGATTTGTGAGGCAAATTCGATGTCAAATTACCTAATTGCTCCCTCCATTCTTTCTGCTGATTTTGCACGTTTAGGTGATGAAGTCAGCCAAGTACTCCAAGCAGGCGCTGACTGGGTTCATATTGACGTTATGGATAATCACTATGTTCCCAATCTAACTTTTGGGCCAGTCGTTTGCCAGGCACTACGCAATTATGGCCTTAAAGCTACTTTTGACGTGCACCTAATGGTTGAACCCGTTGATGAACTTATTGTCGCTTTTGCTAAAGCAGGGGCCGACTTTATCACCTTCCATCCTGAAGCAAGTAAGCATGTTGACCGCTCATTGCAACTTATTATTGATCATGGCTGCAAAGCTGGCTTAGCACTCAACCCCGCTACACCAATCGATCAATTAGACTATGTACTTGATAAGCTTGACCTGATATTGGTTATGTCAGTTAACCCTGGCTTTGGTGGCCAAGCCTTTATTCCTAGCGCACTGACCAAGCTCAGCCAATTACGCCAACGTATTGATCAAACCAACAAAGAAATACGACTTGCTGTCGACGGTGGAGTTAGCATTGACAACATTGCCGAAATTGCTGCAGCAGGTGCTGATACTTTTGTAGCCGGCTCCGCTATTTTTAGATCAGAAGATTATCAAGCAACGATTAAAGCCATGCGAGAACAGTTAAAATAAAAGTTAATTTTATTGCCTCAGGTCATCGGAACAAATCGTTTTAGTTTGTTAGTCTCAGGGTGACGCTGCAATTGATCGACAAACTGGATTTCAACCTCAGACTGCGACAGCCCTTGTTGACATAATATGTTAAGCAGTTGCTGCTGAAGCTCACTGGTATCGAAAGCTTCGCTAACCACCAAATCCACCTTCATACCAGTCATTGTTTGAAAAATCTGATAGTCAAGCACTTGTGGCTGAGCAATAATTTTCCCCTCAAATAACACACCAGGGCTAATCTCGATAGCATCATAAAAAAAACTATCTTCTTTTCGGCCCTCGACTGTTTCAATACAAGGAAAAACTACACCACATGGGCAAGCTTGTTGACGAACAGTAATTTGGTCAGTTAATTCATAGCGAATCAGTGGAAATGAATCATTGTATAAGCAAGTAGTATAAATTTTTGCTGACTTTATTCCCACTGGCACTGGGTTGCCATCATCATCGACTGGCTCGATGATATTCACATCATAGTTCAAATGCTGATAGGACGAATAGTCACAATTGATGCCATGTGAGCCTGAATCCGTTGAGCTCCAATGATTATTGATTGGCACTTTGGGCCAAGCAGATTCAACGGTGGCACGCATCTGCGTTGTGAAGACCTCAGAGTTGACTCCCATGCGAACGGGTTGAATTTTCAGCAAACCATCAAGCTGCGCTTTTGCCAGCTGATAAATAACCGATGGGTAACCTTCAAGGTGCGTGGGTTGAATGTAATTAAGTTGGTCGATGATTTCATTCACTGGTTGATCAGCCGAAATTAATTTCACATGATCATGTGGGTAAATCGGCAGGCTAAACAGTGCTGGCGTAATGTGCACCGCTTGCTTCGCCTGGATAATTACCCGCTTGAGTGGCTTGGCCAACTCCGCAGGCCCAGCATCACGCAAACGCCAACGGAACAAAGCCGTAGCAAAATGCGCAAAATCCTCTCGACTCCAAACGTAAATACCGCGATGGCCAGAAGAACCTCCGGAGGCCCAAAGATGATATTGATCAAACAAGCATTTTTCATCTACTCCTTTGGTTTGCAAGAACGTATTGGCTTTGTCATAGCTGATGCGCTTATCAAAAACAATATCATCCCAATGTTCCAACATATCTTCTTTGGTCATATGAGGGATCATACTCATATCATCTGCGGTTATTTTTTCTATATCTAAATGCTTAAAACGCTTTTGATAAAATTTGGAATAGCTAACTACATGTTTCAGCAGCTTTTGTAGTTTAGCGGTGCGGTATTTACTTATCTCTTCTGCGGTTAAATTAAGATTTTCTTTAATGTCAGTAAGGGTGAATCTCTTCATTATTATGTAACTCCTAACTTTACTTATAGTAAATTTGTATCTTTAGAATCTATGGGTAAAACGCGTAGCCCGGATTGACACCGCGACTTGTTTGCGGGGGAGAATCCGGGGCTGAGTGTGGCTTAGCCCCGGGTTATCAAATGCTTCGCATTTTCAATCCGGGCTACAGCTCAATTCGAGCCACCCATTCTGCAGCTCTGAACAACAAAAACATAAACTTCACTGACTGCTTATTTACCCACACATTTTGAAAGAGGACCATATTTTTTACAAGTCGCCTCCCCCTTCTTTATTCTAAAGAAGGGCGTACTACACTCAAAGCTTAATATCAGCCATAAAACTTTAAAAAGGGAAGGCAGCAACTTACTTTTTTATTTTACTGACAATAACTGAACTTTAAAGATCAACGCTTCATTAGGGCCAATCGAACCTGGTACACCTTGTGCTTTGTAGGCAAGTTGTGGTGGGATATAAAGCATCCAAGTAGCACCCGTCTTCATCAACTTTAATGCTTGCTGCCAACCAGGAATCACCACTGAAACTGGAAAAACGGCTGGTTTGCCACGGCGATAAGAACTATCAAACACATTGCCATTAATTAACTTACCTTCATAGTTCACTGTCACTATTGAATCAGCCGTTGGTTTGGCTCCTGTTCCTGGTTTGATAATTTTGTATTGCAAACCATCGGGTAAAACTTTTACACCTGCTTTTTTTGCATTAGCTGCAAGAAATGCTTTGGCTACCCTAGCATTTGCCTGTGCTATTTTAGCGACTTTCTGTTGCACTTTAGCAATACGAGCCTGTTGACACTGCTGCGCAATTGCCGCCATTTTAGCATCGGAAAGCTGAAGTTTTTTCCCTTGGTAAGAGTCCATTAACCCGTTTATAAAACTAGTCAAATCAAGGTTCTCAGCCTGTAGTTTAAGATTTTTTCCTAAACCAACTCCTAGCGTATAACTCAGTTTTTGCTGATCGGTTTTTAACGGTGCTGCAAAAGCCAAACCTGGTACTAAACAAACTGCAGCAAGAACTGTTAACTTCTTCATCCTTCTCTCCTTGATTTAACCTAGAAACTGCGATTCAACTACAATGTAACCACACCATCCGCGCCAGCAACCAACACAACATCAGCCGGACGCTTAGCAAACAACCCACACGTTACCACACCTGGCAATTGGCTTAAAGCCTCCTCAAGCTTAACCGGCTCTAAAACAGATAGGTTATGCACATCTAAGATCACATTACCATAGTCAGAAACAAAGCCTCGACGGTAAGCAGGGTCACCACCGAGCTTAACCAACTGCCTCGCCACTAAACTACGCGCCATAGGAATAACCTCTATAGGCACCGGAAAGCTACCTAACAAATCAACTTGTTTTGACTCATCAACGATGCAAATGAATTTCTTCGCTGCAGCGGCAACAATTTTCTCACCAGCGAGTGCACCACCACCACCTTTAACCATTTGCTTAGCTTGATTTACTTCATCTGCACCATCAACATATAAAGGGATATCACCCGCAGAATTCAGATCAATAATAGGAATACCATGTGACTGTAAACGTTCTTTTGTTGCTAAAGAACTAATAACAGCGCCATCAATTTTTCCTTTCATCTTTGCTAAACCATCAATAAAATAATTAACGGTTGAACCAGTTCCCACACCAACAATACTTCCTGATTCAATGTAAGATAATGCTGCCTCTGCTGCTTGTAGCTTTAATTGATCCTGGTTCATTAAATTTTCCTTTATAAAATATATTTACTTAAGTCTTCATCTTTCACCAAAGCTTCAAGGTACTTATTCACATAAGCTTTATCAACTATCACATCCTTTTCTGCCAAACTAGAAGCCTCAAAAGAAACTTCTTCCAGCAAACGCTCCATCACTGTATGCAAACGTCTCGCGCCAATGTTCTCACTTCGGTCGTTGACCTCAAAGGCAATCTCTGCAATACGGCGAACACCATCTTCCTTAAATTCTAAAGATACTCCCTCCGTCGATAAAAGTGCTGAGTACTGCTCTGTTAACGATGCTTTTGGCTCAGTAAGAATACGCATAAAGTCTTCCGTATCCAGCGCTTGTAACTCTACACGAATAGGTAATCGCCCTTGCAACTCTGGCACTAAATCCGATGGCTTAGCCATATGAAAAGCACCTGATGCAATAAATAGAATATGGTCAGTTTTGACTGAGCCATATTTTGTATTCACCGTTGAGCCTTCAATCAATGGTAGCAAATCTCTTTGTACACCCTCACGAGAAATATCGGCATTAGTCCCTTCAGAACGTTTAGCAATTTTATCAATCTCATCAATAAAGACGATACCATGCTGCTCAACACTCTCGAGCGCAGCGGCTTTAACTTCCTCAATATTAACCAACCTCGCAGCTTCTTCATCCTTTAACATACGTTTGGCGTCTTTAATTTTTAGCTTACGAGTACGCTTCTTACCAGAAGATAAACTTTGAAACATACTGCTTAACTGACTAGTCATTTCCTCCATACCTGGCGGTGCCATAATCTCCACACCAACTGGAGCCGCATCTAAATCAATTTCAATCTCTGTTTCATCAAGGTCGCCATCACGTAAACGCCGGCGGAATTTTTGCCGAGTTTCGGAGCACGCTGGCTTGGGCTTTTCATCAGGATCGTTGCCAAAACCAGTTTTTGCTGGTGGCAACAACGCGTCAAGGACTCTCTCTTCAGCAGCCTCTATCGCACGTTGCTCTACTTTTCGCACAGCCTCCTCACGCTGCATTTTAACAGCAGCATCAATAAGGTCACGAATAATTGACTCAACATCACGACCAACATAACCTACTTCAGTAAATTTAGTCGCTTCAACTTTAATAAAAGGAGCCTTAGCTAAACGGGCTAAACGGCGAGCAATCTCTGTTTTACCAACACCAGTTGGCCCTATCATTAAAATATTCTTAGGAGTTACTTCTTGTCGTAAATCCTCACCAAGCTGCATACGGCGCCACCGATCACGTAATGCAATGGCTACTTTTCGTTTTGCCTCACCCTGTCCAACAATGAAACGATCTAACTCATGCACAATTTCTTTTGGGGTCATTACTGCTGCTTGCTCTTTTCCAGCAACAACTTGTTGGTCTTCTGTAACAATAGTGTTCATAGGATTATGCCTTTTTGATTTTTATATGGTTTAAAGTAAAGTCAACTCGTACTAATCATCACCCGCAGAGTCTGTATCCAACTCTTCAACTACTAAGTTGTGATTGGTAAAAACACAGATATCACCCGCAATAGCCAGACCTTTTTCAACAATTGCTCTAGCTCCTAACTTGGTATTTTCTAGCAATGCCCTTGCTGCAGCTTGTGCATAAGGCCCACCTGAACCAATTGCAATCAAGCCATTTTCCGGTTCAACCACGTCACCATTACCTGTGATAATTAGCGAAGCTTTACTATCAGCTACAGCCAATAAAGCCTCTAGCTTACGTAACATTTTATCGGTACGCCAGTCCTTAGCCATTTCAACTGCAGCTCGCACTAATTGTCCTTGATGCAACTCAAGCTTCGCTTCAAAGCGCTCAAATAAGGTAAAAGCATCTGCTGTACCTCCAGCAAAACCGGCAATAACTTTTTCCTTGTAAAGTCTGCGCACTTTTCGAGCATTGCCCTTCATCACAATAGAATTACCCATGGTCACCTGACCATCACCGCCAATCACCACTTTATTACCACACCGAACTGAAAGAATAGTAGTCAAGTTAAGATCCTTATTTGCTTATAAAAGCTCCTATATTAGGGCTTTATTATTGATTTCAATTAACAAAATTAAATTTACTAAGCTTACTTAGCTAGAAAACTTGTGTTTTGCCACATAGCAGCCCTCGATTGGTAGTGTTAGGCTGCATTTCCACCCTGCTAGTGCGCCATCCTTTCTGTAAATTCCATTGACTTGCTGAAAATAAGCAGGCGACTCAGTCAGATTAGAAATTCCTTTTAAGGTAAACTTAACCAAAAAAGAGGAATGACAATGAGCTGCTATAAAAATGAGAACTTAATCGAAGAAGCCATACATGTTTTAGCGATGGAGGGGTTTGAAGCTTTACCTAAGCTTGTCTCCAGGTTGATGAATGAGGCTATGTTAATAGAAAGGGAGCGCCATTTAAATGCCAGTCCTTATGAGCGAACTGGCGATAGAAACGGATATGCGAACGGCTTTAAACCAAGGTTAATTAACACAGGTCAAGGTCAGCTTGAGCTACAGATACCGCAGGTTAGAGACTCCAATGAAGCCTTCTATCCATCAGTCTTAGAGCGAGGTGTACGCTCTGATAGAGCACTTAAGCTGGCTGTCGCTGAAATGTATGTGCATGGGGTTTCCACGCGCAAAGTTGAAAAGGTGCTAAAGCAACTCTGTGGAACAGATATTTCAAGCACAGAGGTAAGCCGTTGCGCTAAATTGTTGGATGAAGATTTAAAGAAATGGCGAAATAAGCCGTTAGGAAAGATAAAATATCTTTGGCTAGATGCACGTTATGAGAAGGTGCGCACTAGCGGCACAGTACAAGACTGTGCGGTATTGATAGCCTATGGCTTTGATGAATCAACCGGCAAGAGAACAGTGCTAGGTGTTTCTGTTGCGTTATCAGAGGCTGAGGTACATTGGCGTGATTTTCTTCAGCAGTTGGTTGAGCGAGGTATACATGGTATTGAGTTGATTACTAGCGACGCTCATACTGGCCTAAAAGCCGCTAGAAGAGCTGTGTTCCCCAGTGTTCCTTGGCAACGCTGCCAATTTCATTTGCAGCAAAATGCTCAGGCTCACATACCAAAGCGCTCAATGAAGGAACCAGTAGCTGAGGAGATTACAGCTATATTTAATGCCTCAAACATTCATGAGTCGGAAAGACTATTGGCTATGGCGGTAGATAAATATCAGCAAACAGCACCAGAGCTTTCTTCTTGGTTGGAAGTGAATATACCGGAGGGCTTAGTAGTGATGAACTTTGACAGGCCGCATCAAAAAAGATTAAGGCTAGTGCGCCATCCTTTCTGTAAATTCCATTGACTTGCTGAAAATAAGCAGGCGACTCAGTCAGATTAGAAATTCCTTTTAAGGTAAACTTAACCAAAAAAGAGGAATGACAATGAGCTGCTATAAAAATGAGAACTTAATCGAAGAAGCCATACATGTTTTAGCGATGGAGGGGTTTGAAGCTTTACCTAAGCTTGTCTCCAGGTTGATGAATGAGGCTATGTTAATAGAAAGGGAGCGCCATTTAAATGCCAGTCCTTATGAGCGAACTGGCGATAGAAACGGATATGCGAACGGCTTTAAACCAAGGTTAATTAACACAGGTCAAGGTCAGCTTGAGCTACAGATACCGCAGGTTAGAGACTCCAATGAAGCCTTCTATCCATCAGTCTTAGAGCGAGGTGTACGCTCTGATAGAGCACTTAAGCTGGCTGTCGCTGAAATGTATGTGCATGGGGTTTCCACGCGCAAAGTTGAAAAGGTGCTAAAGCAACTCTGTGGAACAGATATTTCAAGCACAGAGGTAAGCCGTTGCGCTAAATTGTTGGATGAAGATTTAAAGAAATGGCGAAATAAGCCGTTAGGAAAGATAAAATATCTTTGGCTAGATGCACGTTATGAGAAGGTGCGCACTAGCGGCACAGTACAAGACTGTGCGGTATTGATAGCCTATGGCTTTGATGAATCAACCGGCAAGAGAACAGTGCTAGGTGTTTCTGTTGCGTTATCAGAGGCTGAGGTACATTGGCGTGATTTTCTTCAGCAGTTGGTTGAGCGAGGTATACATGGTATTGAGTTGATTACTAGCGACGCTCATACTGGCCTAAAAGCCGCTAGAAGAGCTGTGTTCCCCAGTGTTCCTTGGCAACGCTGCCAATTTCATTTGCAGCAAAATGCTCAGGCTCACATACCAAAGCGCTCAATGAAGGAACCAGTAGCTGAGGAGATTACAGCTATATTTAATGCCTCAAACATTCATGAGTCGGAAAGACTATTGGCTATGGCGGTAGATAAATACCAGCAAACAGCACCAGAGCTTTCTTCTTGGTTGGAAGTGAATATACCGGAGGGCTTAGTAGTGATGAACTTTGACAGGCCGCATCAAAAAAGATTAAGAACCAGTAACATAGCTGAGCGCGTAAACAGAGAGGTAAAAAGAAGGACGCATACAGTTGGAATTTTCCCTAATACTGAATCGTGCCTAAGGCTCGTATCAGCTGTTTTAGTGGAAATTGATGACCAGTGGAGCGGATCACCTAGATACTTAAGTTGAAGTGAATAATAAGGCTTCATAGGGTTTTAGGATAGATCATTCTTGTTCTTATTAACGAGATATAATTGCTATTACCTAAAAGTTAATAATTTATTTTGAGAGGAGAAAAATTTGAGGTATAAATAATTTTTTAGATTGATTAGCATAATTAATTTAAGATATTATGCGATGAGACAGGTACAATAGAGTGCCATTTAGAATTTTAAAGGTTTTTCTAAGTACTGAAGTTGGTTTTTACAGACAAAATAACGCTCTATCAGATTAAGAACCAGTAACATAGCTGAGCGCGTAAACAGAGAGGTAAAAAGAAGGACGCATACAGTTGGAATTTTCCCTAATACTGAATCGTGCCTAAGGCTCGTATCAGCTGTTTTAGTGGAAATTGATGACCAGTGGAGCGGATCACCTAGATACTTAAGTTGAAGTGAATAATAAGGCTTCATAGGGTTTTAGGATAGATCATTCTTGTTCTTATTAACGAGATATAATTGCTATTACCTAAAAGTTAATAATTTATTTTGAGAGGAGAAAAATTTGAGGTATAAATAATTTTTTAGATTGATTAGCATAATTAATTTAAGATATTATGCGATGAGACAGGTACAATAGAGTGCCATTTAGAATTTTAAAGGTTTTTCTAAGTACTGAAGTTGGTTTTTACAGACAAAATAACGCTCTATCTCCACCCTTAGATCTATTACTAAAAAGTAGTTGTTGTATCTTTCATTAAATTTATAAGGAGATAGAGTGATGCGCTTCATTAGACTAAGAGGTTTACTATTGGGCTCAATTACGGTGTTTATTGCTTTACCCTCGCTTGGCACAGTTCAAAGCAAAGCAATCCATAGCTCACTAAACGCGAACCCCAAAATAACTATCATAACAAAACAGATCCAACCGGGAAGGTTTACTGATGTAGCTAACACCAGCTTTGACACCAACAAAGGCAACTGCATAACAGTAGAAGGGGGCTGGGCTAGAGAGAGCTTTGAAGCTTTTGGCCAAAGGAAAACCCTTAACCCGGCAACGCAAACAGTTAAACTTTGTGGGAATAACGCTACAACTATTCTTGCCATACAATGCCAAGAACAAGGGCAACAAGCTCTTACATTCATAGCCACAGACGACAATGGTAATAGCAGCAGAGTTGAGCCAATAATAACGTGTGAAAATCCCTAAGTAATATATAGTCATATCCTTGGCCGCTGTTGGCTCAAGTTAGATAACAAACTAAACAGAGGCTAAGGACTAAAAACCTAACTTTGAAGTGTGTGCCCTCCTTAAGGTAGAGCTGCTATAACACAGCAAGTTAAGCAGACCATAGAACAAAGTAATAAAAGATTGTCGGTAAAAGAAAGCTCGCAGCAATACCACTTATAAAACCAAACAAATGGCCTTCCCAAGAAATACGTTCGGCTTGAGGAAACAAACCAAAGAATATACTTCCAAAATAATAAATCATCGCAATAGCTAATAGTATTGGTATTAGCCCAGGCGCACGAAATGCCTCCACTAATAAAAAGCCAAAATACCCTGTTACAACAGAGCTCATCCCTAAATGTAACGCGTTACGTCCCAGCAACCATAGCAAAACTCCGCTACCTAACCAGCTAACTATCGTCACTGCAACAAAGACGTAAGGCCCATAGGTTAGCGTAAAGCAAACCAAGAAAAAGGCTGGAATGCTATTAAATAACAAATGCTCAAAATTCGCATGAAAAATAGGGCCAAACAAAATACCAGACAAACCAATAACATGCCTAGGGTGAATACTCAGCCAATTTAGCCCCGAACGCAAAAACACCCAGTTAACGATATTAACTGCCCAAAGAATACCAAGCCCCCACCCAACCATTGGCAAATAACTCTTCACTAGGTTAAATGAAGTTAATAGTTCCTTACTAACGTGCTGCAATGCCACTCTTGTTACTCCTGAACAATTACACTAGCAAGCTTATTAGCTTGCAAAGATTGTTGCTCAGCCACTGCTTGCTTTAATTGTTTATAAGAACCCACCTGTACTCGGTAGAGGACTTGGTCCAAACGAACAACCTTCAACTTACGATAACGAATTTTAGCTTGCTGTAATTGATCTTCCAAATTAGTTAACGCCTGACCCACAGGAAAAGTTCCAAGCTGTAATGAAAAAACAGTATGAGCAGGTTCTTCACCGCCACGTGTAACAAAGGAAAATTGAACCGGATGCAGAATCTGTTGCTCGGTATTCACTTGCTGTACTGGCTTAGCAACGACTACTGGTATATCTTGAACACTTGCTTGTGTGCTATTAATTTTATGAGTTAATTGCAAGTAGGCAAATGCACCCGCTAATAGCACCAAAATGACAAACAACCCCAACACCCAGCGCAACCGACCATTACGCTGACCTGATGTAGGCTTTGCTTGCTTACTTGTTGACTGCTTTTTAGTAGTCGCTTGACGAGTAGCTGCCGGCTTTTTCTTCCCTTTACTACGCTGCTGCCGTCCACGACTTTTATAGTCTTTTGCCATTACATTGTTTCCGGTACTGAGACACCAAGTAGTGTCAATCCATTCACCAACACCTGCCTCACTGCACTAATCAAACTTAACCTCGCATTACGCAAACGCTCATCATCAACGATAAACTGTTCTGCATTGTAATAAGTATGAAAAGCATTAGCTAGCTCTCGCAAACGATTCACTAACAAGTGAGGTTCATGCTGCTTTGCAGCATTTAGTACTGCTTCGGGGTAACGCGATAAGTTAGTTAACACGACTGCCTCATGTTCATTATTTAGCAAGTCTAAGTTAGTCATTCCTATCTGCTCATCATAACTTAGTGCTTTTTCTTGTAATTGGCGTAAAACGCTACAAATACGCGCATGAGCATACTGGATATAGAACACTGGATTTTCGTTTGATTTTGATTTCGCTAAATTTAAATCAAAATCCATATGCTGCTCTACCTTACGCATCACATAAAAAAATCGAGCGGCATCTCGGCCAATTTCTTCACGAAGCTCACGCAGAGTAACGAAGGAACCACTACGCGTTGACATCTGCACCTTTTCACCATCACGATACAATGAAGCAAACTGAACGAGTGGCACAATAAATCCCTCATCACTCACCCCTAACGCACGCATTGCTGCACGCACCCGCGCTATATAACCATGATGATCAGCACCCCAAATGTCAATCAATAAATCATAACCACGTTCTATTTTATTTAAGTGATAAGCTACATCTGAACCAAAGTAGGTAGTACGCCCATCAGCACGCTGCAAAACACGGTCTTTATCATCACCAAACTCTTTTGATTTAAACCATAAGGCACCATCTTGCTTATAAGTAAAACCCAACTCAACCAAGCGCTCTAAAGCATGCTGAATAGCACCTGAATCCATTAGACTTTGCTCTGAAAACCAACGTTCAAAATGCACGCCGTATTCTTCTAAATCTTCTTTAATATCACTTAAAACACTGTCAAGCCCCTGTTGAAAAACCAACTGATAACGCTCACCAAGCAATTGTTGCGCTTGTTTAATCAAAGCATCGATATAGGCTTCTTTTCCGTCTTCATCATCTACCAAGCCCGTCACGCAACTAAAGATTTTCTCAACCGGACAAATAAGTTCTTCTTGGTACTTTACTTGTAGATCTTTCGCAATGTCATACACGTAATCACCCTTGTAACCATTACGAGGGAACTCTATGCTTCCACCACACAAAGCCAAATAACGCAACCAAATGCTTACCGCTAGAATATGCATCTGTCGACCAGCATCATTGACGTAATACTCGTTATCAACCTGATAGCCAACCGCCCGCATTAAGCTCGCAAGCGTCGCACCAAATGCAGCACCTCGACCATGACCTACATGTAATGGCCCCGTAGGATTAGCTGACACAAACTCAATCAAAACTCGCTGCCCCTGGCCATAATCACTTTCACCGTAGTGTTTGCCTTGCGCCAAAATGGTTTTAACAACACTTTGCTGTGAGCCTTGAACCAACTTGAAATTAATAAAACCAGGCCAAGCAATCATCACCTCAGCAACCAAATCTGACTCTGGAAGATTTTGCACAATTAACTCCGCTAACTCACGCGGTGCTCGCTTGGCTGGTTTTGCACACAACATGGCAATATTGCTTGCAAAATCACCATGCTCTTTGTTGCGCGCATGCTCAATCATCACTTTTGGCGCAAAGTCTTCTGGTAAAACCTGTTGCTGCTTGAGCTGCTCTAAGCTATTGATTATTAAGCACTGAAGTTGTTCTTTCATGATAATTAATTAAGACTAATTTAAAGAAAGCTCATTATCCGGACTTTCTTAGGGATTGCAATGCCCATATACGGAGTCCACAGCTTACCTGCTAATTTGCGCGCTGTTTTTGCGTAAGTAAAGCGCAGCATAGCGAGCCATGAAGCAAAAACAGTGCGCAAATTAGTTTAAGTCGACTTGTTCATCCGACTTTTACTATTCATGCAACAAGACCATAACATCACACCTTCACCGGCATCACATAGAAGAAGACCGCAAAAAAGTGGCAAATACTACCTAGTAATACAAACAAATGCCAAATGGTATGAAAAAAGGGAATCCGTTCTAAAACGAAAAAAATCACCCCAAAGGTATAGGCCAAGCCACCAGCAAGTAGCCAGATATTCCCCATCAGCGGCATATCTTGCAAAAGCTGTACAACAACAGTCACTGCAATCCAACCCATCACAATATAAATAATGGTAGAAAGTGTCTCAAAATCGTCAACAAAGAAGATCTTAAGCATAATCCCCAATGCTGCCAGCCCCCAAACAATACCAAACATGGTCCAGCCTAACGGTCCATGTAAGGTTACCAAACAAAACGGCGTGTAAGTTCCTGCAATTAACAAAAATATACATGAATGGTCTAGTACTTTAAAAACCTGCTTAATCGGAGGATACAGAATTGCGTGATAAATCGTAGAAGAAGCATAGGCAATAACTAAACTCGCTCCAAAGATTGAGCCACCGATAATCCCCAAAGCTGAACCATACTCACTCGCATTAACAATCATTAAAACCAAAGCAGCTATACCCAACAAGATACCTAAACCATGAGTAATACTATTGGCAATCTCTTCATGTACGTTCCAACGATGTAGATGATCATTACTAAATTGCAATGGACGCTCACTCTTAGGTAACGTTTTCAATTGCTGTTTGATTCTTAAATAATGTGCGCGCTTCTCTGCTTGCTTAATGTGACGAGCAGCTCTGCGCTGATGTTTTTTATGCTTTTTTGATTGAGCATTCATAAATTGTTCTCTTAATAGACGCAAATAAGCGCTGACTTTACCCAGTTTTCACCCATAAGACCAGTGTCTATTCACAGCCCTAGCTAGGATCTGCTACACTGCGCACATGAAAGAGCAACGTATTCAATTTCTAAATGCTATGGGTGTTGACGTTTGGCAATCCAATCAAACTACTGAACAAACGACTTTAACTCCACCTGTAAAAATACAACAAGCTCCACTTGATTGGGACAAGCTCCAACAGCAAGTTTCTCAATGTAAGCTATGTGGTTTATGCCAAACTCGTACGCAAACTGTTTTTGGCGTTGGCAACCCTCATGCTGACTTAATGTTTATTGGTGAAGCGCCTGGCGCTAATGAAGATGCTCAAGGTGAACCGTTTATTGGTCGAGCCGGACAACTACTTAACGCCATGTTAGTCGCTATTGGCTTAAAACGTGAAGAAGTCTTTATTGCTAATATTTTAAAGTGCCGCCCTCCCAACAACCGCGACCCGCAGCCTGATGAAGTTGCTACTTGCACCCCTTACTTGTTAAAACAAATTGAACTAATCCAACCAAAGGTAATGGTGGCTCTAGGACGCATTGCCGCACAGTTCTTGCTAGAAACTCAAACTTCTTTAGGAAAATTGCGTGGTACCGTACATCAATATCATGACAAACCACTCATTATCACTTATCACCCTGCCTACTTATTACGTTCGCCCAACCAAAAGGCCAAGTCTTGGGAAGATCTATTGCTTATCAAGCAGCATTTAAACTAAAGCAAATTAATAAACCAACGGCGCAATAGGAACTTCAAGGTACAGAGTACTAGCACCGCAACGATAACAACAAACAGAGTCCAATCATCCCAAGTATCCATCACTAGACCTAACGCTAACCCCATAGCAGGAGGATGTTCAAAATCAAACAATGCCATTAGTAGCATGGTACTCCCTGCTGACATCGCACTAGTTAAACAACGCACAGGAGTTGGCGGCCAACCTGATATTCTTGAAAGCTCCTGCCCTAAGAAGTACCACACCACACCACAAATAATTGCGATAGTGTAACCACCAAAGATGCGATGCGGCATAGAGACTTGAGAAGAAGGCAATGCAAAAACAATAAAAGCACTTGCTGCAACGGATGAGACACCAATAGCAGTCAACACGTCCATTGGTTTAGTCCGACCATAAACCAATGCCAATAGCAAAAAAAACATAAAAGCAACAATTAAAAAAGTCTGAAAAAAGAATCGAAAAGCATGTTGCCTAAAATGCGGATTAATCCATAAGTATTTTTTGCGCATTTAACTGTCCTTGCAATGACATAAAAACAAATACTAAAGTTAGCTAAAGATTAACAAGTAAATCAGTTTTAGCAAAATAATTTCAATTAGCCCACTATAACCGTTACCAACTGCCTGGGATTAATGTATTTATTCATTGCCGCCTTAACATCAGCAGTGGTTACAGCTGCAATACGCTGACGATAGTTTTGCAAGTAGTCTAAAGGATAATGAAATTGCACCATAGAGGTTAATACATTCATCAACTTCGCATTGCTATCTAAGCCAAGTAAAAAACTGCCTATTAGATAATTTTTTGTTGCCTGCAGTTCGGCTTGGCTTGGTCCCTTCTGTAAAAAACTCATCAGAGTGTGCTGTGCTACATCAATAGCTTGCTGAGTACTAGAAAGCTTGGTTTGAAAGCTGATAACAAAAGGCCGCAAGCCAAATACCGAATCAAAGCCACTACTCACAGCATAGCTTAACCCATAACGCTCACGGACCTGCTTCACCAACAAGCTAGTCAGCCCAGAGCCACCCAGAATATAATTACCAACCACCAATGCATAGTGGTCACTTGAGTGCAGTGGTGCACTTAAGTTACCAAGCAAAACAGTTGCTTGATTGCTGGGAAATTTGACCTTGATAATTTTAGGTTTAGCTGGCTGTGCATTAGATTCTAAGCGATACCGCTTACCTCCTGGTAGACCTTTCACTAACTGCGCTGCTATAGAATAGGCCTGTATCTTAGTTATATCACCAACTAAAAGAACCGTTGCATTATGCCCCGTATAATAATGATGATAGAAATTTAAAACCTCATGCTTGGTTAACGTTTTAACAGAATCTAATGAGCCCAAAACTGGCTGCGCATATGGCGCCATACCATACAAAGCTTTATAAAATGTCTTATTAGCCACCTCACCAGGATCTTGCTGCTCACTCTTAATACTAGCTTGCAACTGCTGTCTGGCACGTGAGAAAGAAGCCGCAGAAAAGTTTAACTGAGTTAACACCTGATTAAACAACGGGACAACTGTATCTAGACTTTTTTGACTGCTTAAACAGCGCAAGCTCAGCACCGCAAAATTTCTTCCCGAGATTTGATTGAAGTTAGCACCTACATTAGCAAACTGATCAGCAATTTCTTGCTCACTCAGTTTATCAGTACCCAAGCCAAACAAAGCATTAGTTAATGCGGCCAAACCTGAATTTGAGCCATCATAAGCAGAACCCGCATTAAACAATAAGCTCGCCAATAACATCGGTGTACTATGTGTCTGGATAAAGTAAACGGGCACACCTGACTTAGTCAGCCAAGTTTGAATACGCGGCAAAGCAAAGGCAGTAGAAGAAAAAAATGTAGCGAATAAAATTATTACGCCACACTGTAGATTCTTGCCAAATAGCAGAGTAAGAATTTTATTAATTGGTTTTTTCATCAGGAATCATCTTCAAAATAGTTAATCGACTTGAAGTAAAATATTGCTTGGCTACAGATTGAATTTGTGCCGCCGTAACTTGGTTAACCTGCTGCAAGAAACGATCGTATTCCTGCCAAGAAAGGCTTAATGCTTCTAGCGCACCTATTTCTCGCGCCTGCTCAAACAAAGAGTCACTCTGATAAACTTGATTAGCAAGTAATTGCGTTTTAGCTCGATTCAACTCCTCTTTGCCAACCAAATTGGTTTGTAAACGCTTAATTTGCTGTAAAATTCCTTTTTCTAAACGCTGCAATGAAACACCCTCAGCTGGCACACCACTTAAAATAAACTCACCGCTAAAACGTTGCATAGGAAGGTAATCCACTTCAACATCAACGGCTAACTCTTGCTGTCTAATTAGCGCTGCCTCCAGTCGAGAATTCGAACCACTATCGAGCAGTGCCTCGATAAGAAACAATACAACAGCAGTTTTTTCTTGAGAGGCAGTTTTGAAGGTTGGCACATTGTAGCCCATTACCAGTAGAGGTAATTTTGCTGGCAAATGTAAAGTAAGCTGTCGCAAACCAAACGGCTGCACATTAGTTGGCTTGATAAGCTTGGGCAGTGGTCTAGCTTTAACCCTCCCAAAATATTGCTTAGCTAATTGATAAACTTTGCTAGGCACCACATCCCCTACCACAACCAAAATAGCGTTATTTGGCACATACCAAGTTCGATACCAGCGCTTAACTTCGGCAAAAGACATCTGCTTTAAATCACCCCACCAGCCACCAACAGAGTAACGATAAGGACTAGCAACGAAAGCTATATTGAAAAATTGCTCCATAGCTTTTGCAACTGGATCATTATCAACTCGTAGACGCTTTTCTTCTTTGACAATTGCTAGTGAGTGAAGAAAATTGGCTCGCGTTAAATCAAGGTTAGCCATTCGATCTGCTTCTAACTTAAAAGTTAGCGCCAACTTATCTACTGGTAATTCTTGGAAATAAAAGGTGTAATCACGCGAAGTTGCCGCATTCTGCATACCACCAGCAGCATGAATTAACTGAATAAGCCTTCCTTTAGGAAACTGCTTAGTTCCTGAAAACATCAAATGCTCTAACAAATGTGAAATACCGGTTATGCCATTATGCTCATAACTACTACCCACTTTATACCAAAGCTGAGACATTACCACCGGTGCGCGTCTATCCACTTTCACAAATAGTTTAAGGCCATTTTTTAATACATAACTATGCACCGCAGGCTGAGTTGCTAAGGCCAACGTCGGTAGCATAAGAATCAAGAAAAAAATCCGTTTCATTAATACCTGTCAAATTACCAAATAAACAAGCCACACTCTCTCATCACTAAAGCACCAGGTCAAGCAGCACTCCCATTTAGTTAAAGGTAAAAACTTAAGCTGAGTGTGTATAGTTAAGGTTATAAATAAACAGTCCCAAAGTAGTCGCCACCACAGCTCGTTGCATTCTGCAGAGCATACTGACCGCAACCGTTCTTACGATAGGCTTTAAACTTTACTTGAGCGCCCCGTAGGGCCTCAGTTAGAAAATAATCTGCATAATGCGTTTTCAGAAACCAGCAGCGAAATGAATATTAGCAACAGTCATTTTAGATGTTGCCCCCCCGGTGGCTGCTGTCACCATAAAATATGCTGAATACCCACCATCAAAGTAAGTTTGTACGTCATTTATTTTTACTCTGTCATTTATAACTTGAGGGAAATTTCCCCCGCTTATACTGTACGAGAGCTCTTTTGTAGTTGGGTTCCATTGTATTTTTATATGACCATTGGCATTAGCTGGGACTGGGTGGGTCGTTTTGTTTCCAGGCATATACGTCCATGTTTTAGAGTCATCAATATCTATACCATTTGTACCACTGTACATATCAACTCTAATGACTATGCCTGGCAAACCACGTACCCCAATGCCAGACCCGCCATCAAATGTTAATTTATTATTAGCTGTAGTAAATAAAAAACCAACGCCATTTCCACTACCTGGCCCGAGATCAAAATCTGCATCTATAGAAAATGGAGATGTAAAATCAATTTTATTTGCTGATGCAATTCCACCAGCTTTATCCTTTTCATTAACAACTAGGATTGCTGTTGTAGCATTTTCCTTTTTGCTAACTGCGCCTTTATCTTTTACGAGCTCAAAAGGCATATCATAGGGAAAAACAAAATCGTAGGTCTCAGAGTTAGTAAGCAATTTCACATCAGCTCCCTCATTATAAGAAAGCATTGCTGATAAGGAAACTGGACCACTTGATGTAGGCTTAAAGTTACCCTCAATCTGACAAGAACCCCCAGCAGCAATTTGGCTACCGCAAGTATCCGATGTTTCCTCAAAATTAGGTAAACTTTTAATTATCTTCACCCCTGTAGCTGGCAAGGTAGCGTTATTATTAGTAAAGGTAAAGACTACTGGATAGGTTGTATCCCTCTCTGTATTCGCGGGCAATGCTGTACTTACTGTGCCTACCACATCGACATCCGTAACATTACTGGTTGTCTCTGCAGTAACTGGCTGACCTTCGTTATATTCTAACGTTGCTCCAACTGCTGTTACCCCTGTTTGAGCAGCAGTGTAAGTGCCACTAATTTGACAAGAACCCCCCCCGCTGCCAATGTCATCCCCGTCTTGCAGGTCGTTCTAGCACTATCCTCGGTAAACCCAGTTGGAAAGTTACGAATTACCTTAATACCCGTAGCTGGCAATGTCGTATTGGCATTAGAGAACGTCAAAACCACCGGATAAGCCGTGTCCTTCTCTGTATTCGCAGGCAATGCTGTACTTACTGCACCTACCACATCCACATCCGTGACGTTACTACTGGTCTCTACCGTAACTGGCTGACCTTCGTTATATTTTAACGTTGCTCCAACTGCTGTTGCCCCTGTTTGAGCAGCATTATAGGTACCACTAATTTGACAAGAGCTTCCCGCTGCCAACGTCATCCCCGTTTTGCACGTCGTTCCCGTACTAGCTTCGGTAAACCCAGCTGGAAAGTTACGAATCACCTTAATACCCGTAGCGGGCAACTTGGTATTAGCATT
>CBDALO010000052.1:0-7500 GCA_965196985.1 Gammaproteobacteria bacterium
CCTAACCCTAAACCCAACCCTAACCCTAACCCTAACTCTCATCCTAACCCTAACCCTAACCCTTACCCTAACCCTAACCCTAACCCTAACCCTTACCCTAACCCTAACTCTCATCCTAACCCTAACCCTAACCCTAACCCTTACCCCAACCCCTATCCTAACCCTTACCCTAACCCTAAACCCAACCCTAACCCTAACCCTAACCCTAACCCCAACCCCAACCCCTATCCTAACCCTAACCCTAACCCTAAACTCAACCCTAACCCTAACCCTAACCCTAACCCTAACCCTAACCCTAACCCTAACCCTCATCCTAACCCTAACCCTAACCTTAACCTTAACCCTAACCCTAATCCTAACCCTAACCCCAAACCCTAACCCTGACCCCAGCCATATCGCTAACCCTACCCTAACCTTGACCCTAGCCATTTCGCTAACCCTAACCATAGATAATAGAAGGAGGACTGGATTGGAAACTGGCAAAATAGAACAATAGGCGCCTTTTGTGTTACTACCCCCAGCGATGCGATTGCCGACGAATTTCGAGGAAAGTGCAAACATCGTTTCCGGTTACTGGCTTTTAACCCGCTGTTCATATCATGACTAGAAGAAGTATGGATTTGTATGACGATATCGACTTCGATGATGTTGAATTCAATGATTTTACAACAGTATGTATAATACTTCATGCACATAACATTTAGTCTTTGGGAATTTATCAATTTTGTGATGTAAAACGTTACACTGGGTACTCCGTTTATTTAGGCCGTTGTATGTGTTTTTGGAAGTGAAATCTGTCCAATTCATTTGACTTGACATTAAGAAGTTATTTTTTTACTTTTACAGGATATAATTATCAGATACTGTGACGAAAGACAGATACCTGATCTCAAAGAGGAGTCTGTTAAACGAAGGTCGAAAAGGGCAGAAGCTAGGGCCTCGGCAACAGGTTCCCCTTGTGACCATCTAAAAATACGGCAGCTAACACAAACATCTTTGTCAAGGATGGGCAATGATCAAATGTTATGTTCTTCTTACGAATTGCAGCTTTTGATGGTTCAATCTTGCGACCCGCTTCCAGATCTAGGGTGTCTTTGTCCATCTTTGGATCAATTGTTCAAAGGGAAGAGCAAAGTCACAAAGGTGGAGGATTGTCTGAAGGCCTTTCATAGTCTGTCGTCCGATGCTGAATTTATGGGAAATTTGCAGAGAAAACTTTGCAACGCTTCAAGCGACTTTGCTGCATGGTTTCTTTTAAACTTTATACATATTTTTGCAGAGGAGTTCTCAGATAAGGCTCAATCAGATGTAGCATGTGACAACCCAAGGGTTATTTCAGAAGAAGAAAAAGATGTTATCTACTACATTGCTGGATCTGTGATAAAAAAACTATTGAAAAGAATGAATGATCTTCTGAACAGGAAGAAAACAAGAAATGCAGACACAAAAAAAGTGCAAGAAGATATATCAAGACTAGATCGCCTTTTATGTCAATGTGACACTGTAACCAGCAACAAAATGTTAACTGAATCTCTCAATAGAGGTGGATTAAAGTTCCCAAAAAAAACAGTTTTTACAATCTTTTATCGTGCTGAGCAAATCTTTTGCTCAAAAGTCGGAGAATTGAAATCTAAAATTGATATTGACAAGATTGTGGAGGAATGTATAAATGACAATGAAACAAAAGAGGACTTTTTTGAAGCAATTGAGGAAGACTGTATTGAAACAACTTCACCTATCCTGAGGGCATGTGTTACCCTTTATATCAAAATAAGATCGCACAGTCATGCAAAAAATATTGCTGAAAAGTATAGGAAGAAAACACAGACACTAAAAAAGAAGAAAGGCATACGGTCTGAACTTAAGGAAAAGGACAAAAAATAATTTATTTATGAACAATTATTTCCTAATGAATTAGATAGATTTGGCTTCAGGTAGAAGAAAAAACACCCAGTTCTTGGGAAGTGTCAATCAACTTTGAATGTTCCACTATGTTTCCAAATATTTTTCGTGTTTGCACCCTGCAAACATTCAAAACTATATTTATTGTAAACTAAACAACAATGCTATCCAAGGGAATCAAAAATCAGGACAATTTTTAACATTTTGAAGCAAATGTTCATGATTGTAATTATCAACAAAAGTCATTTCATGACTGACCACAGGTTTGCGTAAGGAATAATGTAGAGGAAAAAATGATATATAAATAAGCGTATTTAGTTGTTTTCTGGGGTTCAGTTCAGAGCTGCACAACCCCCTGGAAATTTTACCTAGTCAGTCTCAAGAGAGCTTTTGGTGTCCAAAGTTCTCAACATGAAGATGATGTGTTTTAATAAAAAATTTAAAAGCAGGAAATTGGTTGGGAAAAATAGTCATGCCTGCCATCTATTTTTTCTTAATCTTACCCCTGCTGTGGCTTGCTTATCCAAAAACTGTAATCTATCCTTAATGTGTGATTTGTCTTCAGGTTGTATTAGGCTCAAAGCATAGATTTCTCCAGATGTTGCATGATGATCTCCCCCTGGAGGTTTTATTTTCAATTCAAATATAATCAGCAAGGTGAGGTTCCAATCATTCAAACTTTGGAAAAGCTAAGAAAATTTGTATACTAAGGTTAATTGAAAGTTTAAATTGCAGAAATACCAAGTTTAGTGAAATAACACAGTTGCCTAGAATTCTACAGAGAAGAGGTCAGTCAAAAATTATGTAATGGCTTAGGGTGGAGGGGGGCAAGGTACTCATTTTTTTTAAATTTTGCGTATGTCACAAATTAAAATGTGACAATACATGACTAAAGAGGGAGCCTGTTGGGAAATGGTGGAAATTTGAATTACATAATTTTTGTGAATGGTTCCTAAGAGCAATGGAATTCAAAGTTATTTTAAACAATCCATATAACCATAAAATACAAAGAGTACCCTGGAATTTTACTCATAAGCACACTCCAGAAAGTCATTGTCTTTTCCTTTTCTTCAATGGGCTATTTGTTATCGTAATGCCTTCTTTTTCCCGCTTGGACCCTTTGGTATTCCCTCTTGGGGTTATTGATGTTGCCAGTGACCTCTGAAGACTAAGCTTTTTTTCCTGGTATCCAAAAGCATACACTGTAGGATTAGTTGATCTCCGAGCACAAATTCTATGCCGTCCGAAATACTCCTCAAGAGTGTCTTGGTTAAATGAATTTGATAACACATATTGAAAGCCATGTTTAAGGAGATATTTTGTGCACTCAATGAGTGCATAAACAGATGTCTTTATTCCACAGTATGTCTGCTGTGAGATGAACATTTTCCTTTTTTCACCATCTGTAAAGTTAACACCTCTGCCTTTAATGGATTGTTCCCATTTCTCTAGATATTTAAGAAATTCACTTTCCAAGAAATTAAATCTATGGTCATCACAACTTCTATATGGTGCTAGAAATGGTTTTCGTTTGAATTCAGCTTCATTCAGAGATCTAGTGTTGAAACAATCAAAGAATTGATCAACAAGTCCTATGAATATAGCTGTTTCATGTGTGTCTGATGGACTATAAGCAAGCATTACTTTGCTGACTGAGCTGCTCATCACCTGAGCAGCTAGGTTAACTCTCATCACAGAGTACCTATTCAAAGAAATGTGTTCATTTGTTACTTTTGGAAGTTTTCTTACTTGACCAATGCAATCTCTTTCATAGCAGTCAGAAACATGCTTCCAAAGTAAGTATTTGCCATTGTTCCAAAGTAGCCTGGTGTTCAGGCCTGATCCGGAATTGGCTAGGTTGTTCCTTAGTGTTTTTATCAAGTGGGGTGCATCTGAGAAGAAATAGACTTCCCTCTTCTCATCTGTGGCAAATGGATTATTGGCCTTATATGATACTCCATTTTTTGTTATTGGATGCATTTTGTAAAATGACTGGTTGGCACTTGCCCTATCTGACACCATTGCAATGACTTTAAGGCCAACATATACTTCTAAATAACCAATAGCCTTCCATGCCAAAGAAAAAAGTATGCTTCCAGTGCAGGACCTTGTTGCAAAATACCCCAAGGAGCATTTCAAAGGAGATGCAATCCCATTCACCATGAAGACTAATACCTTACTTGCAACCCTTTCAGCGAGGTTTGAAGCACTGTTTGATTGAAATATGTCCATATTATCTCCAAGGTTGACAAAACCAACCAATTCACCAGAAACACTGTTAAAAACAAGGTCATCTTTAATTGACATTTCATCAAATGATAAAACTACATATTTCTGGATTTCTTTATTCCATTTCTGGTTTTGGTGCTTGATATCATCCAGAACATCCTTCCTAAAGCCTACATCTGGATGCACAACATTTGTATAATCTCTAAGGGTTCGTTCACAAGGGAGACGAATGACTTTTGATTCCCTAAGTGCTTGATATGCTGATGGAGATCTTAAATGAAGGTACAACGCAAACCGTATCATCATTGGATGCCATCTGTTTGCATTTGGGTTCCTACTGAAGGCCTTTAGTTGTTCCTTCCAAAACAAAAACTCGAAAGAATCTTTATTGAAGGTTTCACTACTTTCATCTATAATTTGCTTTAAGTCAGAATGCAAATTACTTTGAAGGGGTACACTTTCACTCTTTATCTGTGCTTCAATTGTTTCAATCTTTACTTCTAAGGCCTTTTGTTTAGCTCTGCCAAGTTTGACTGCTTGCATCAGCTTTTTCCTAGCAACTGCATGTAATGGTGCATTCTTGCTTAAAGGTTTATCCACTGTATGCTGCTGCCTCTTTTCCTTTTGTTTCAAAAGAGATTTAATTTTCAAGCATGATTTGCAAATAGTTAGTTTTGACAAAAATTCACAAGAAGTTGATCTAATGCATTGTTCATACACAATTGGAGTTTGACATTCATCTGGTATAGTTGGTTTAGCAGTAACATGAAGGTAAAATTTCTGTGCCTTTTTTGATCGTTCTTCTGTGGGAAGAGATCCAAAGGAAATGAGAGACTCTTCAGTTACACCTCTGCAAACATTCAGCTCATCTATTTCCTTTATCAACCACTGTATTCGCTTTTTCATTAGACTTGTGCCATTTTGTTCATAAAGAAAATGAGATGCTGGGAGCTCCACACCAAACCAACAAATTTTTACACATAGGTTTTCACCAACAATGATTTTTGATGATATTTCTAGGTTATCAGAGAGTTTTCCAATAAAAAGCTTTCCTTCTATTCCTGGTATTATTTGCCAGGGATATTTGACATGCTTTAAATCTTTCTGAATATCATCAAGAGCTTCATAGCATATTACTTCAGGTAAGCTGACATCTCGAGAATAATTCAAAGCTCTCCGTGAGTTGGCTTTGGTATCTCTATAGATTTCTTTGGCAGATTTTCTGTTGGCAAGCTTCCTCTAAGTACATGCCATTTGCCACTTTTATCTACAACGTAAAATAGATTCTTAAGTAGCAATCGAGAAGGCATCATATTTCACAACATAACTGGAACTGGGACATAAGTATTTATTGCTTTAGAGAGATAACTGAGGTAAAATCTCAAGTTACATGCATATTAATAAAGTTTTACTTGAGTGTATGAGTTTTGAATATTAATACTTGTTCAGGCCAGTGCTATTCAATGTCTCCCAGCGACTAAAATTTTCAGAATTTCTTTGAGAAATCCTGTAAACCTATCAAATTTCATTAGTCGGTTTCCAAACTCGCAATCAGCTACAGTAACGTAACTAAACTGAATGACCTTCCCAGAAAATGACAAGGAATCGTACTGACTTCATCGCTTGCTTGATAGTTCAAATTTATCAAAAATCTTTTAAATATCCGGGAGAATGGTGGAAAGATAGCGCTTACCTTGATATTGCAACTCTGGTTTAAAATGAACTGAGCAGATGAAGCTGTTTTGGGGGTTGAAGCCTTTGTCCTGACGGTTCACAATTGCGATCAACTTTTTGGCCCATGCTTCATCTTTCTCTCCAATAGGAATTTTGTAGAATCGAACATTCGGGAATTTCGTCTTACTAAAATGTCTACCGCAATTAACAACAGCGCAATGAGCTCCAGGCATGTTGATTGTGGAATAATCTACCAACTTCTAAGTAAGATTCACTGCATATGCCAGCCATGCTCTAGGCCGGAAATGATTGTTGCACTATCCCCAGGAAACAAAAGAAATCCTAAGATAGCCCTTTTATCTCGCCGGCTTTCCAATCCAGTCCTCCTTCTATTATCTATGCCCTAACCCTAACCCTGACCCTAGCCATATCCCAAACCCTAACCCTAACCCTAACCCTAACCCTTACGCTAATCCTAACCCTAACGCTAACCCTAACCCTAACCCTAACCCTAACCCTAACCCTAACCCTAACCCTAACCCTAACCCTAACCCGAATCCAAACCCTAACCCTGACCCTAACCCTAACCCTAACCCTAACCCTAACCCGAACCCTAACCCTAACCCTAACCTTAGCCTTAACCCTAACCCTAACCCTAACCCTAACTCTCATCCTAACCCTAACCCTAACCCTAACCCTAACCCTAACCCTAACCCTAACCCTAACCCTAACCCTAACCCTAACCCTAACCCTAACCCTAACCCTAACCCTAACCCTAACCCTAACCCTAACCCTAACCCTAACTCTAACTCTAACCCTAACCCTAACCCTAACCCTAACCCTAACCCTAACCCTAACCCTAACCCTAACCTTAACCCTAACCCTAACCCTAACCCTAACCCTAACCCTTACCCCAACCCCTATCCTAACCCTAACCCTAACCTTAAACCCAACCCTAACCCTAACCCTAACGCTCATCCTAACCCAAACCCTAACCCTAACCCTAGCCCTAGCCCTAACCTTAACCGTAACCCTAACCCTAACCCTAACCTCAACGTTAACCCAAACCATAGCAATAACCTTAACCCAAATCAAAACCCTAACCCTGACCCTAACCCTAACCCTAACCCTAACCCTAACCCTAACCCTAACCTTAACCCTAACCCTAACCCTAACCCTAACCCTAAAACCAACCTTTACCCTAACTCTTACAATAACCCTAACCCTCACCCTACTGCTAACCCTAACCCTAACCTTAACCCTCATCCTAACCCTATCACTAACGCTACCCCTAACCCTAAGCCTAACCCAAACCCTGATCCTTACCCTAACCCTAACCTTAACCTTAACCCTAACCCTAATCCTAACCCTAACCCCAAACCCTAACCCTGACCCCAGCCATATCGCTAACCCTACCCCTAACCCTGACCCTAGCCATTTCGCTAAACCCTAAACCTAACCCTGACCCTAGCCATATCCCAAACCCTAACCCTAACCCTAACCCTTACGCTAATCCTAACCCTAACGCTAACCTTAACCCTAACCCTAACCCTAACCTTAACCCTAACCCTAACCCTAACCCTAACCCTAACCCTAACCCTTACATTAATCCTAACCCTAACGCTAACCTAACCCTAACCCTAACCCTAACCCTAACCCTAATCTAACCCTAACCCAAAACATAGCAATAACCTA
>CBDALO010000052.1:12500-17500 GCA_965196985.1 Gammaproteobacteria bacterium
AAAATGTTAACTGAATCTCTCAATAGAGGTGGATTAAAGTTCCCAAAAAAAACAGTTTTTACAATCTTTTATCGTGCTGAGCAAATCTTTTGCTCAAAAGTCGGAGAATTGAAATCTAAAATTGATATTGACAAGATTGTGGAGGAATGTATAAATGACAATGAAACAAAAGAGGACTTTTTTGAAGCAATTGAGGAAGACTGTATTGAAACAACTTCACCTATCCTGAGGGCATGTGTTACCCTTTATATCAAAATAAGATCGCACAGTCATGCAAAAAATATTGCTGAAAAGTATAGGAAGAAAACACAGACACTAAAAAAGAAGAAAGGCATACGGTCTGAACTTAAGGAAAAGGACAAAAAATAATTTATTTATGAACAATTATTTCCTAATGAATTAGATAGATTTGGCTTCAGGTAGAAGAAAAAACACCCAGTTCTTGGGAAGTGTCAATCAACTTTGAATGTTCCACTATGTTTCCAAATATTTTTCGTGTTTGCACCCTGCAAACATTCAAAACTATATTTATTGTAAACTAAACAACAATGCTATCCAAGGGAATCAAAAATCAGGACAATTTTTAACATTTTGAAGCAAATGTTCATGATTGTAATTATCAACAAAAGTCATTTCATGACTGACCACAGGTTTGCGTAAGGAATAATGTAGAGGAAAAAATGATATATAAATAAGCGTATTTAGTTGTTTTCTGGGGTTCAGTTCAGAGCTGCACAACCCCCTGGAAATTTTACCTAGTCAGTCTCAAGAGAGCTTTTGGTGTCCAAAGTTCTCAACATGAAGATGATGTGTTTTAATAAAAAATTTAAAAGCAGGAAATTGGTTGGGAAAAATAGTCATGCCTGCCATCTATTTTTTCTTAATCTTACCCCTGCTGTGGCTTGCTTATCCAAAAACTGTAATCTATCCTTAATGTGTGATTTGTCTTCAGGTTGTATTAGGCTCAAAGCATAGATTTCTCCAGATGTTGCATGATGATCTCCCCCTGGAGGTTTTATTTTCAATTCAAATATAATCAGCAAGGTGAGGTTCCAATCATTCAAACTTTGGAAAAGCTAAGAAAATTTGTATACTAAGGTTAATTGAAAGTTTAAATTGCAGAAATACCAAGTTTAGTGAAATAACACAGTTGCCTAGAATTCTACAGAGAAGAGGTCAGTCAAAAATTATGTAATGGCTTAGGGTGGAGGGGGGCAAGGTACTCATTTTTTTTAAATTTTGCGTATGTCACAAATTAAAATGTGACAATACATGACTAAAGAGGGAGCCTGTTGGGAAATGGTGGAAATTTGAATTACATAATTTTTGTGAATGGTTCCTAAGAGCAATGGAATTCAAAGTTATTTTAAACAATCCATATAACCATAAAATACAAAGAGTACCCTGGAATTTTACTCATAAGCACACTCCAGAAAGTCATTGTCTTTTCCTTTTCTTCAATGGGCTATTTGTTATCGTAATGCCTTCTTTTTCCCGCTTGGACCCTTTGGTATTCCCTCTTGGGGTTATTGATGTTGCCAGTGACCTCTGAAGACTAAGCTTTTTTTCCTGGTATCCAAAAGCATACACTGTAGGATTAGTTGATCTCCGAGCACAAATTCTATGCCGTCCGAAATACTCCTCAAGAGTGTCTTGGTTAAATGAATTTGATAACACATATTGAAAGCCATGTTTAAGGAGATATTTTGTGCACTCAATGAGTGCATAAACAGATGTCTTTATTCCACAGTATGTCTGCTGTGAGATGAACATTTTCCTTTTTTCACCATCTGTAAAGTTAACACCTCTGCCTTTAATGGATTGTTCCCATTTCTCTAGATATTTAAGAAATTCACTTTCCAAGAAATTAAATCTATGGTCATCACAACTTCTATATGGTGCTAGAAATGGTTTTCGTTTGAATTCAGCTTCATTCAGAGATCTAGTGTTGAAACAATCAAAGAATTGATCAACAAGTCCTATGAATATAGCTGTTTCATGTGTGTCTGATGGACTATAAGCAAGCATTACTTTGCTGACTGAGCTGCTCATCACCTGAGCAGCTAGGTTAACTCTCATCACAGAGTACCTATTCAAAGAAATGTGTTCATTTGTTACTTTTGGAAGTTTTCTTACTTGACCAATGCAATCTCTTTCATAGCAGTCAGAAACATGCTTCCAAAGTAAGTATTTGCCATTGTTCCAAAGTAGCCTGGTGTTCAGGCCTGATCCGGAATTGGCTAGGTTGTTCCTTAGTGTTTTTATCAAGTGGGGTGCATCTGAGAAGAAATAGACTTCCCTCTTCTCATCTGTGGCAAATGGATTATTGGCCTTATATGATACTCCATTTTTTGTTATTGGATGCATTTTGTAAAATGACTGGTTGGCACTTGCCCTATCTGACACCATTGCAATGACTTTAAGGCCAACATATACTTCTAAATAACCAATAGCCTTCCATGCCAAAGAAAAAAGTATGCTTCCAGTGCAGGACCTTGTTGCAAAATACCCCAAGGAGCATTTCAAAGGAGATGCAATCCCATTCACCATGAAGACTAATACCTTACTTGCAACCCTTTCAGCGAGGTTTGAAGCACTGTTTGATTGAAATATGTCCATATTATCTCCAAGGTTGACAAAACCAACCAATTCACCAGAAACACTGTTAAAAACAAGGTCATCTTTAATTGACATTTCATCAAATGATAAAACTACATATTTCTGGATTTCTTTATTCCATTTCTGGTTTTGGTGCTTGATATCATCCAGAACATCCTTCCTAAAGCCTACATCTGGATGCACAACATTTGTATAATCTCTAAGGGTTCGTTCACAAGGGAGACGAATGACTTTTGATTCCCTAAGTGCTTGATATGCTGATGGAGATCTTAAATGAAGGTACAACGCAAACCGTATCATCATTGGATGCCATCTGTTTGCATTTGGGTTCCTACTGAAGGCCTTTAGTTGTTCCTTCCAAAACAAAAACTCGAAAGAATCTTTATTGAAGGTTTCACTACTTTCATCTATAATTTGCTTTAAGTCAGAATGCAAATTACTTTGAAGGGGTACACTTTCACTCTTTATCTGTGCTTCAATTGTTTCAATCTTTACTTCTAAGGCCTTTTGTTTAGCTCTGCCAAGTTTGACTGCTTGCATCAGCTTTTTCCTAGCAACTGCATGTAATGGTGCATTCTTGCTTAAAGGTTTATCCACTGTATGCTGCTGCCTCTTTTCCTTTTGTTTCAAAAGAGATTTAATTTTCAAGCATGATTTGCAAATAGTTAGTTTTGACAAAAATTCACAAGAAGTTGATCTAATGCATTGTTCATACACAATTGGAGTTTGACATTCATCTGGTATAGTTGGTTTAGCAGTAACATGAAGGTAAAATTTCTGTGCCTTTTTTGATCGTTCTTCTGTGGGAAGAGATCCAAAGGAAATGAGAGACTCTTCAGTTACACCTCTGCAAACATTCAGCTCATCTATTTCCTTTATCAACCACTGTATTCGCTTTTTCATTAGACTTGTGCCATTTTGTTCATAAAGAAAATGAGATGCTGGGAGCTCCACACCAAACCAACAAATTTTTACACATAGGTTTTCACCAACAATGATTTTTGATGATATTTCTAGGTTATCAGAGAGTTTTCCAATAAAAAGCTTTCCTTCTATTCCTGGTATTATTTGCCAGGGATATTTGACATGCTTTAAATCTTTCTGAATATCATCAAGAGCTTCATAGCATATTACTTCAGGTAAGCTGACATCTCGAGAATAATTCAAAGCTCTCCGTGAGTTGGCTTTGGTATCTCTATAGATTTCTTTGGCAGATTTTCTGTTGGCAAGCTTCCTCTAAGTACATGCCATTTGCCACTTTTATCTACAACGTAAAATAGATTCTTAAGTAGCAATCGAGAAGGCATCATATTTCACAACATAACTGGAACTGGGACATAAGTATTTATTGCTTTAGAGAGATAACTGAGGTAAAATCTCAAGTTACATGCATATTAATAAAGTTTTACTTGAGTGTATGAGTTTTGAATATTAATACTTGTTCAGGCCAGTGCTATTCAATGTCTCCCAGCGACTAAAATTTTCAGAATTTCTTTGAGAAATCCTGTAAACCTATCAAATTTCATTAGTCGGTTTCCAAACTCGCAATCAGCTACAGTAACGTAACTAAACTGAATGACCTTCCCAGAAAATGACAAGGAATCGTACTGACTTCATCGCTTGCTTGATAGTTCAAATTTATCAAAAATCTTTTAAATATCCGGGAGAATGGTGGAAAGATAGCGCTTACCTTGATATTGCAACTCTGGTTTAAAATGAACTGAGCAGATGAAGCTGTTTTGGGGGTTGAAGCCTTTGTCCTGACGGTTCACAATTGCGATCAACTTTTTGGCCCATGCTTCATCTTTCTCTCCAATAGGAATTTTGTAGAATCGAACATTCGGGAATTTCGTCTTACTAAAATGTCTACCGCAATTAACAACAGCGCAATGAGCTCCAGGCATGTTGATTGTGGAATAATCTACCAACTTCTAAGTAAGATTCACTGCATATGCCAGCCATGCTCTAGGCCGGAAATGATTGTTGCACTATCCCCAGGAAACAAAAGAAATCCTAAGATAGCCCTTTTATCTCGCCGGCTTTCCAATCCAGTCCTCCTTCTATTATCTATGCCCTAACCCTAACCCTGACCCTAGCCATATCCCAAACCCTAACCCTAACCCTAACCCTAACCCTTACGCTAATCCTAACCCTAACGCTAACCCTAACCCTAACCCTAACCCTAACCCTAACCCTAACCCTAACCCTAACCCTAACCCTAACCCGAATCCAAACCCTAACCCTGACCCTAACCCTAACCCTAACCCTAACCCTAACCCGAACCCTAACCCTAACCCTAACCTTAGCCTTAACCCTAACCCTAACCCTAACCCTAACTCTCATCCTAACCCTAACCCTAACCCTAACCCTAACCCTAACCC
>CBDALO010000052.1:22500-24038 GCA_965196985.1 Gammaproteobacteria bacterium
ATTTGTATGACGATATCGACTTCGATGATGTTGAATTCAATGATTTTACAACAGTATGTATAATACTTCATGCACATAACATTTAGTCTTTGGGAATTTATCAATTTTGTGATGTAAAACGTTACACTGGGTACTCCGTTTATTTAGGCCGTTGTATGTGTTTTTGGAAGTGAAATCTGTCCAATTCATTTGACTTGACATTAAGAAGTTATTTTTTTACTTTTACAGGATATAATTATCAGATACTGTGACGAAAGACAGATACCTGATCTCAAAGAGGAGTCTGTTAAACGAAGGTCGAAAAGGGCAGAAGCTAGGGCCTCGGCAACAGGTTCCCCTTGTGACCATCTAAAAATACGGCAGCTAACACAAACATCTTTGTCAAGGATGGGCAATGATCAAATGTTATGTTCTTCTTACGAATTGCAGCTTTTGATGGTTCAATCTTGCGACCCGCTTCCAGATCTAGGGTGTCTTTGTCCATCTTTGGATCAATTGTTCAAAGGGAAGAGCAAAGTCACAAAGGTGGAGGATTGTCTGAAGGCCTTTCATAGTCTGTCGTCCGATGCTGAATTTATGGGAAATTTGCAGAGAAAACTTTGCAACGCTTCAAGCGACTTTGCTGCATGGTTTCTTTTAAACTTTATACATATTTTTGCAGAGGAGTTCTCAGATAAGGCTCAATCAGATGTAGCATGTGACAACCCAAGGGTTATTTCAGAAGAAGAAAAAGATGTTATCTACTACATTGCTGGATCTGTGATAAAAAAACTATTGAAAAGAATGAATGATCTTCTGAACAGGAAGAAAACAAGAAATGCAGACACAAAAAAAGTGCAAGAAGATATATCAAGACTAGATCGCCTTTTATGTCAATGTGACACTGTAACCAGCAACAAAATGTTAACTGAATCTCTCAATAGAGGTGGATTAAAGTTCCCAAAAAAAACAGTTTTTACAATCTTTTATCGTGCTGAGCAAATCTTTTGCTCAAAAGTCGGAGAATTGAAATCTAAAATTGATATTGACAAGATTGTGGAGGAATGTATAAATGACAATGAAACAAAAGAGGACTTTTTTGAAGCAATTGAGGAAGACTGTATTGAAACAACTTCACCTATCCTGAGGGCATGTGTTACCCTTTATATCAAAATAAGATCGCACAGTCATGCAAAAAATATTGCTGAAAAGTATAGGAAGAAAACACAGACACTAAAAAAGAAGAAAGGCATACGGTCTGAACTTAAGGAAAAGGACAAAAAATAATTTATTTATGAACAATTATTTCCTAATGAATTAGATAGATTTGGCTTCAGGTAGAAGAAAAAACACCCAGTTCTTGGGAAGTGTCAATCAACTTTGAATGTTCCACTATGTTTCCAAATATTTTTCGTGTTTGCACCCTGCAAACATTCAAAACTATATTTATTGTAAACTAAACAACAATGCTATCCAAGGGAATCAAAAATCAGGACAATTTTTAACATTTTGAAGCAAATGTTCATGATTGTAATTATCAACAAAAGTCATTTCATGAC
>CBDALO010000053.1:0-7939 GCA_965196985.1 Gammaproteobacteria bacterium
GATTTTCTGGCAATTTAGGCGATTTTATTTTTGTTCTTACCCGTGTTCGATCTCTTACTTGTACTGATGCTCGTGTTCGTATGCGCTCTTCTTCTAGCCCTCATTCTCTTGCTCGCTTTCTTGCTCGTGATATTTTTTTGGGAAATCGTGATGAGTTGCAAAGTTCTTCATATTTTGATTCATTTACTTACCCGCTTGATTTTTTGCTTAAGTTTAAAGAAAGCTGTGACCGTGGTGATTTAGAGCAAACAAATAAGCTAATCTTTGCTGCTATTTGTAGTAGGCAGTTAAATGGGTTTATAGAGCATATTGCTTTTGGTAGCTTAAGGAGAAAGGAAGTTGAGTTGTGTCAAACGCTTGCACAACAGCTATTGTTGGGGGGGGGCTTGAGGGTGGGCGATTAGATTTGAGTCTCTTTATGGGTTTTTGAAATTTAGAAAATATCAAGCGGAATGGATGTTAGTTGATAGAGTATCTTTGGTTGTTCACCAACAGATTCAACAGCTTATTATTAAGTACGTTATTACGCCCATAAAAACTCATTTGCTTAGTCTTTTGAACGAAAAAATAACGAATCTTACTGAGCAAGGAAGAAATCAGCGTTACTATTTTTTTAATGCTAATAGATCATTAGTTCGAAAAATAGAACATTTAGCAAATGCGATAGAAGCATTTGATTTTGCTACTTACCAGAGATCAGGAGTTTGTTTAGCAAGTTATATCGTTTTATCAGAGCTTTTAGTTGCAAGTGACGAAGTAGCAGTAAATTTTAATGCTATGGGTGAATTGTTACGAAGAGCATGCCGCGTTGATTTTCTAACAATTAGATCCGCTATGTTAGTGGGGCGTGAAGCGATAACTAAAGATTCTATCCAGGCCGTTACTAGGTTGGAAAATAAACATAAGCCGTTGTTAAGAGGTGAAGCTGGGTCGGACGTTGGTTCTGATAGGGTGCTGCCTCTATATAATGTAGGCTATATTGCTGCTGGCACGCCAAAATCATTGACCTTCTCCCAAAACTGATCCCATCTGCCTTTAGTCTTTACTAGTGTTCTCAAGCATAAAACGATTTTCATTCCCTTGTCTTTCCAGCGCATTCCTGATCCGCCTAATCTTTGTTTAACAATTGTTTTACATGCTGCTTCAGTGACGCCAGAGCCAATTGGTGCATTCTGCTTAATCAAATTATGATACGACATTCGCTTTTCTTTAATATTATTTTCAAAATACGTAATTGTTCCTTCTAGCTTTTCTCTAAGCGATTTATTCAGTTTTTTATTTAGATGCTCTTTAAGCTCAGCAAGTATTCTACCTGCCGCACCTTTCTTGTGCTTTAAGTCATGACATCTCTCTTCGAGCCAAACATCACGCTCATCTCTTTCAGATTTTTTGGTAAATACTGCCTTTGATGCTTCGCCGAGATATTCAGTTGCATGCCAAAAATCTAAAATTTGCGTATCAGTATGTTTTTTTAGAAATGGCCAATTATTTTTTGCTCCATCAGCAACGCCAATTGTTTTAGCATCAGGGTAATATTTCTTTTTCAGCTTTATTTCCTTTTCAAGCCTATTAAAGAATTCATCTTTTCCATATTCTGGTGATGCTGCAACGTAGGTTGTGTGCAGGCGTGCACCATGCTTATCATACATGGAAATAGTTCCAACCATGCTCTCTCTATAACCATCATCAACGGTGAGAACATATGCACCATCTAAGCTAATACTTAGCATCTCAATGCCTGCATCAAGCTTTGGCTCTTCATATTCCCACTCAGCCTCTTTGGCTTGTGCAATACCGCCAACAAAATCAGTTGCCCGTTGCAAGTATGAATGTGAGATTTTACGGTTATGATTGACCTTGAGATCATCAATAACACTAGGAGCAGGTAAGTTTGAGTATTTATGTGAGATTATTTTTGCAAATCGCGGTGTTGATCCTTGGATAATTCTAGCCTTATCTTCTAAAGGACAAAAGATCTTCCCGCCTTTAGAGGTTTGATAAACATAACGCTTAACTCGAGCAACTCCATAAGGCGTTTGGTAATTTGCTTCATCTCTACTTCGTGCTGTTAGCTTTATTTTTCCAACATGGATAGGAGAGCCATCTGCATCAAACTTACTTAAAGCTTTTTCAGTGGCTAATGTTCCAACCTCATTAAGGCCGTCAAGAATTGCATCCTCACATTCAAGCATGGATCCTTTTAGTGGAAGCTTGAGCTCAATAGTTAATTCATTATTTTCATCAGAGAGAATTCTAGCTAACATCCAAACACCATCCGTAATCAAGTTAAAGTGTATATTATGCTATATTTTCTACATTATATAAAGGCAGCACCCTTCTGATATCTGATATCTGATATTTATCAGGAGCTACGACTCGGTTTTTGATTAGCTCTTCAATAACAGCAGGGTCTGCAAGTGTTGAGGTGTCACCAAGCTGATCTAATTCACCAGCAGCAATATTGCGTAAGATGCGTCGCATAATTTTCCCTGAGCGAGTTTTGGGTAAGTTAGGCGCCCACTGGATAGCTTCTGGTTTAGCAAAGGAGCCAATATGCTGCTTAACTACTTCAAGTAATTCAGTTTTTATTTCATCGTTAGGCGTTTGATTGGCGATTAACGTTACATAGGCATAAATGGCCTCACCTTTTACTGGATGAGGAAAGCCAACGACAGCAGCTTCAGTAATACTAGGGTGGGTAACTAGTGCGCTTTCAATTTCGGCTGTACCGAGCCGATGTCCGGAAATATTAAGCACGTCATCAACTCGTCCAGTAATCCAATAATAGTCGTCTTCGTCTCGTCTAGCGCCATCACCACTAAAGTAGTTGCCAGGGAAGGGGTTTAAGTAAGTTTCAATAAAGCGGCGTTGATCACCATAAATAGTGCGAAGTTGACCAGGCCAAGATTGGCTGATAACAAGGTTGCCTTCCGCTTTGCCTGTTAATTCTTTGCCACTGTCATCGACTAGAGCAGTATTGATGCCAAAAAAAGGCTTGCTTGCTGAGCCTGGCTTTAATTCAGTGATGCCTGGAATGGGGGTAATCATAAAACCGCCAGTTTCTGTTTGCCACCAGGTATCAACAATAGGGCAACGTGAACCACCGACAACGACATAATACCATTGCCAGACTTCAGGGTTTATCGGTTCACCAACGGTGCCAAGTAGTTTTAAGCTGGAGCGATCTGTGCAGGTTACTTTCTCATTGCCTTCGCGCATTAGCGCGCGAATGGCGGTAGGTGCAGTGTAGAAAATATTAACTTGATGCTTATCCACCACTTGCCAAAAGCGTGAAGCATCAGGGTAATTTGGCACCCCTTCAAAAATTAAAGTAGTAGCGCGATTGATTAAAGGTCCATAAACAATGTAGGAATGACCGGTTATCCAGCCGACATCTGCAGTGCACCAATAAACTTCGCCAGGTTGATAATCAAAGACTGTTTTAAAAGTAAAAGCAGTGTAAACCAGAAAGCCGGCGGTAGTGTGCAATACACCTTTTGGTTTACCAGTTGAGCCAGAGGTGTAAAGGATGAATAAAGGATCTTCTGCTTGCATAGGAACGCAGCGTGATTCGTTAGAGGCTTTTTTTACTGCTTGAATATAGTTAATGTCACGATTTTTACTAAGATTTAACTTTGCTTTTGTTGCAGGAACGACTAACACGGTACGGACTTTTGGACACTCAGCTAGCGCTTGATCAACATTTTCTTTCAGTGGAATAATTTTACTACCGCGTACACTCTCATTGGCAGTGATAACTAACTGGCAATTAGCATCAAGAATTCGATCTCGTAAGGCTTCTGGTGAGAAGCCAGCAAATACTACTGAATGTACAGCACCGATGCGTGCGCAAGCTAGCATGGCGACTACAGCTTCTGGAATCATTGGTAGATAAACACAAACTCTATCCCCCTTTTTTATTTCGCGTTCGATTAGTACATTAGCAAGGCGACAAATCTGGTCATGTAGCTCATTAAAGCTTAGCTTAAGAGATTGATTTGGCTCATTGCCTTCCCAGATTAGAGCGGTTTCATCGCCGTGAGCTTCTAGATGTCTGTCAACACAGTTATAACAAGCATTTAGCTCACTACCGTCAAACCAACGTGCACAACTTAAGTTGCCAGTAAAAACATGGTCCCAGTATTTTGACCAACTGAGTAGTTCGCTAGCTTGTCGGGCCCAGAAGGTTTCTGGTGAGTCAATTGATTCTTGATAAAGCGCTTCATATTCTACTTGATCTTTAGGGCGATTATGCCGTTTATAGATTTGGTTCATAATAAATTGCTCTATTTTAATTTGAAGACAAGGGCATTACGTACTGGCAGAATCTCAGAAATAATTAAAGGGTTTTGGTCTGGTGCGAATAGCGTCATGGAAGTTGAGCTACCTCCATCGAGGTTTAAGGCAGTGGTGATTTTGCTAACGCCAAAAGCGTTTGGAAAGTGTTTAAGTAAATATGCCAGGTTGTATAAAGAAGTAGGGCTGCTAGAAATAACAACAAGGTGGTTTTTAGATAAAGCTAGAGCTGTGCGTCGTTTAAGTTCACCTTGGCTGCGTAGTGCTAGTTTACCGCCTGGTTGGATGAGGAATGGACCAGCCTGTAAAGCATAAAAAGCATGTTTGTAATTAGCGTTACGCCAAGTCAGGTTGATTTGCCCTGATTTGTTAATTAGTACTAATCCAGAAAGCAGAGTTGACTGCCTTGCTAGCGGTGAGAGATGTTTGCCTTGAATAATGACTAAACCTAGCGGGACATTTTCTGGTGTAAAAAATCCTCCATTGATTCCTAAAAAGGCCTCTTGTTGTTGAGTTGTTTGGTAAATGCTTTTAAATGACAAAAAACTTAATAGTGGCTTTTGATCAACTACTCTAGCAGCATAGGATTTTTTATTAAGGATAACAGTGTGAATAGTAATGGATTGTTTGGTTTGTGGATTGACAAAACGTATTAAGCGATAGTTGGCTCGTTGTTTAATGGCCTTGTTTGTTAGTAGCTTGATCTGCCAAGTTTGAGCAAAAGCTAAGCTTGTAACTAAAGGAAAAAGCAAAGTAAGAAAAATTTTGACTTTGCCCATAAAGTTCCCCATTGAAACGATTAAGTTAAGTAGATTGGGCCACTATATTGAGTAACCACAGCGCCACTAAAAAACAGTAGGCTGGTACTATCTCATTACCAGGATTTAGGGTCAAGTTTGAATGCTAGAAGCTGTTTAAATGTTAGCTCGGATTTAACCTAGGTGTACTGGGAGTCGGTTCTGTACTAGGGTTATTTGTATTTTGCGACGAGGTTCGGTTAGCCCAAAAGCTTAGTCCGGTGACTAGATAAGATGCGCTGGCTATAAATTGGGGCTCGCTAAATCTATTATCAATGTCTTGCCTTGCTTGTTGAAAATTTTCTCTGGAGGGGTTTGATATTATACGAGCGTAGGCTTCTGCCATGACAGATATATTGTTATAAGCTATGTAGCCGCTGAGTGAAAGAAAAACGGGGTTAAAAAGAAAGGAGGGGCTAAATAGGAGTGATTTTAATTTTGTAAGAATTGCTAAAAAATGCTGAGTATCTTCTCTTTTTTTCTCTTGCTTTTTAGGTGATATTTCTAAATAAGCTCTGGTAGCTTCTTTTAGACTTTCATTTGTTATTTCTGAAGTATTTAATTTGTTATAAAGTGTCGCCGCCTTTTCCGACCTTTTATGACAGTCTGGGGTTGGCAGCATTGGAGGGCTTACTGGTAGCGTTGATACGTCGTCTTGTTGCTCAGGTTTAAACTTAGGTTTATTTTTCTTCCCATAGGAATTTTCCTCAATAGCTAATAGAGAATTTGATTTTCACTATAGGTGAAAATGCTTAACAAAAACTTAGTTGATTTTCTTGTATGCTTCGTTAAAGTACGAGAATAATTAGAGAAGCGTTAGGTTGGGCATAATGCAATCTGTAGAGAGTTTATTGGAGTTGCTATTAAAGCAACAGGCCGTTGAGGGAGAGAAGGTTTTGTGTGTTGCTTGCCTAGAAACTCCACTAGGCTCGATGATTAGCGTCGCTGATGATAATTATCTCTATGTGCTTGAGTTTGCTAACCAAGATCGCCTAGAAAGAACTATTAAACGACTAAACCAATATTTAAGAGCAGATATTGTGTTAGGTGAAACGGCTATCACTGAGCAAATAAAAAAAGAGTTGGTTGCTTACTTTTCAGGCGAGCTAGTTACTTTCAAAACACCAATTTTATTGTTAGGTACAGATTTTCAGCAAACTGTTTGGCGAGCTTTGCAAACGATACCACTAGGTGAGACGCGCTCTTATATTGATATGGCTAAGCAAATTGACCACGATAAAGCCTACCGCGCATTGGTCAATGCTAATGGCGCTAATCAGCTAGCGATTATTGTTCCTTGTCATCGAGTAATTAATGAGAGTGGTGAATTAGGTGGTTATGGGGGGGGAGTTGATCGTAAACGTTGGTTGTTAGGACATGAAGGGGTTGAAACCAATTAGTGCTACTACATTCAGTAGTGGTTTCCTTTTGTTTTGGATCAAGAAAGGGGCCTAGTGCTTTTGCATATTTAAGAAATTAACAAAATGGTATTCTACAGTCATTAGCACGTCAGGGTTTTCTAAAAGGATAAGGTGGCCAGCATTTTCTTCATAGTATTTCAGCTTAGGGTAGCTATTAGTAAGGTGGTTATACAGTAATTGTGCGCCTCCAGTGCCTTTTGTATTGGTGGGAGGGCCAAAGACCTCATCATTGTTACCCCATTCGATTAACGTTGGCACTTTAATTTTTGGTAAATCCTTTGTCAGTGCAGCATTAAAAGGATAACGATTCATGATTTCATAAGCTAATGAACGTCTTTGGTAATGGGATAGGTTGGATTGAATAATATTCTTAATAGTTGTATCGCTAGGTGCATGATAATTATGTATTAGTAATTGTAGCTCAGAAACAACTTGTGCTTTTGTTGTTGGAATAAATAAATTAACTCCTTTTGCAAAGCTACTTTCTAGAAAAATATGGCTGAATGGGGTAACGCCACCAGGTGAACCTATGAATGCTAGAGATGTTACTTGATTTGGCATTTGTTCAGTTAAAACAGCAGCAATAAGGCCGCCTAGTGAGTTGCCTGCAACTTGAAATTTATCAACGTGTAATGCTTTTAACCAGTCCTTTAGTACTTTAGTTTGGCTTAATGAGTCAGGGTTACTCTGATAAATATTATAAACACTAGTGGGGTATAATGGTGCTGTATCTGCATGATGCCCAAATCCGGGTAAGTCAGGGATTAGAAATCGATAATGTGATTTTGGGTCATTTAATAGTAATTGAACTAATCCTTTCCACTGCTCTTTGTTGGCAAACAAACCATGTAATAAAACAACAGGGGTAATCGTCCTTTTATTGGTGCTGTTACTAACATCATAATAATAAATTTTACCACCATCAACGGCGATACTCTTTTCTGACCAATAAACATTGCTGGCGCTAGCTAGATTGATTGCTAATAAAAAAAGTATAGCTGTAACAAAAAACTTAAGTAGCCTATTCATGTAAGGGTGCTCTTTCTATTACTTTGGTATCTTTGAGTAAGATCAAAGCTGTTGCCTATATCCTTTGATTCTTGAATCTAATCCATACTATGGTGGTTAAAGTTACATAGTGCTAAGGTTCTTGGCGAGGTTACATGAGGCTATCTAAACTGTCACGAGTTAACTCATAAGTAATTTAGCTGAAGGCGTGTGGAAAAATAATGCTAGTAAATTTTAGATAATAAATAAGTTAACCAAGGAGGGTGTTACGTCTATCTTTATTTAGGGGAATTGAGCTAGTTTTATCTCATAATAAACAAGGTTTTTAGTAACCTATCAAGGTAAAATAACTTGATATAAAAACTATAGTGAAATTAGTCATGCGCAGAATCATAAAAGCGATTAAAAGCCTGAGTC
>CBDALO010000054.1:0-9568 GCA_965196985.1 Gammaproteobacteria bacterium
AAAAAGGTAGCCTATATGTTGTGATGCCTATGCGTCTTTAATTTCCACTTGGTAGGGTATAAACCTTCGCCTTTAGGCGGAAATGTCTTTAGCAAACCTATCACCAGCCAGAATGTGATGTATTAGAATCGCTTTTTATTTTTAATAAGGGAGCGATCTAAATGACTGGAGCAAACAACTATAGGAAAGGCGCGCATACGGTACTGGATTTAAAATATCATTTTGTATGGAAGACAAAATATGGATATCCAGTGTTATGTGGGGATATAGGTTTAGGAGCAAGAAGCATTTTGCGAGAGATCTGTGCTGAGAAGGGGATGAGGATATTGAGGGGGAATGTGAGGTCGAATCACATTCACCTTCTAATTGAGGCGCCGAGCCACTTATCGGTATCAAAGATGGCTCAATATTTGAAAGGTAAAAGTGCCTATCGACTATTGAGAGAATTTAGGAGTACGCTTGGCAAGAAATACTGGGGCAATCATCTCTGGTCGAGAGGGTATTTTTGCGCAACGGTTGGTTCTGTAACAGAAGAGCAGGTCAAACGCTACATAGAGAATCAAGATGATACGCCGGAGGGTTTTCAGGTATGGGATGAGGAAGAGCTTAAGTCGGATTAATCCGAACCGTTTAAACGGCTTTAGCCGTAATGAGGCTTCAGCCTCTGTACCAAACCCCCACCTTTAGGTGGGGGCCAAGTTGATTTTATTTATGACACTAGAGCAGCTTTCAATAACGCATTTTCGTAACCTTAAAAAGGTTAATTTTTGCCCATCTAAGCAAGTTAATATTGTTTTTGGTTTAAATGGTAGTGGTAAGACAAGTTTGCTCGAAGCAGTTTACTATATTGGCCATAATCGTTCATTTCGTAGTCATCTAAATCGCCGTATCATTCATTATGATGCTGAGCGCTTTCAGTTGTTTGCTAAGTTAATTAATAGCTCTGTTGGTATCGAAAAGAGTATCGATAAAACTGCCCGATTAAGGATTAATAACCAAGAAGTATTAACAATTGCTGAGATAACTCGGCATTTTCCTATTCAGTTGATTGATACAGAGTCATACCAGTTGCTTGATGGTGGTCCAGAATTTCGTCGCCAGTTTCTAGATTGGGGAGTATTTTACACAGAACCAGCTTTTATTGGGCATTGGAAACAGTGTCAAAAGGTCATTAAACAGCGTAATGCTTGTTTGAGAGCAGGTTTATCTCCAACAGAAGTACAAAGCTGGGATGAGCAGTTAATTGAGCAAGCAAAAGTGCTAAATCAGCTGAGACAAAGCTATTTTAAGCAGTATTTGGCAAAATTGACTGAAAAGCTAAGCGGGTTCCCGTTATATCAAGCCGTGAAGCTTGATTATTATCCTGGTTGGACGCGCGAAAAGGATTATGCTGAGCTACTAAAAGCCAATTATCAACGCGATAGCCAGCTTGGCTATACTTCGGCAGGCCCTCACCGGGCTGATATTCGAATAAAAATCGATGGGATACCGTGTAAGGATGTTTTTTCACGTGGGCAAAAGAAGTTATTCGTAGCTTTATTGAGGGTTGTTCAAGCAGAGTTGCTGAATGAGTCTCAAAACTTAGCTAGTTTGTTATTAATTGATGATTTATCTTCTGAGTTAGACAGAGAAAAGCAACAACAACTGCTTCATTTAGTAAAAGAAGCCCAATTACAAACACTAATAACTAATATAGAGGATGATTATTTGCGACAAGAGCTAATGAACCCTGCTTTGTTCCACGTGGAACAGGGTTGCATAGAACAGGTAGGATAATTTAGCGTGTTCCACGTGGAACGTATCTGTAATGGATCTATTGATTGAGTAAAAATGAGTTTTGTGTTTTACAAATTGTTTGCGACTAACGGGTCCTGCTATGAGTCGTTTCCCAGCATGTAGCCCGGCTTGAGCGTTAGCGATAAGCCGGGGCTGGGTTTGGTTTAACCCCGAATTATCAAATGCTTCGCATTTTCAATCCGGGCTACAGCTCGATTCGTACCATCCGTTTTCTGCAGTACCGAATAACAAAAACACGAAACTCACAGGCTGTTTACCTGCCTACACATTCTTAAAGAGAACCAAAAAGGTTAAAAGATGAAAACTTGCTTAAGTTGGAGCGGTGGTAAAGATAGTGCTTGGACGCTTTATCAATTAAAAAAACAAGCGGATATTGAGCTAACTGGTGTAGTTGTCACTATAAACGAGCGTTATCAACGTGTTGCGATCCATGGAACGTCCCAAGTGCTGTTAAAAGAGCAGCTAAAACAGATTGGTTTGCCCTATTATCCTGTTTTGATACCTGAGCAATGTAATAATGAAACTTACCAGCACGCGATGCGAGAATTAATTAATAAGGCAGTTGCCATAGAAGTAGAGCAAATGGCCTTTGGTGATTTGTTTTTAGAGGAAGTGCGTGCCTATAGAGAGGAGCAATTAGCAGCAACTCCAATTAGGCCACTGTTTCCTCTTTGGCTACAGCAGGATACTCTAGCTTTAGTTAGGCAAATGATTGCTGCAGGGCTTAGAGCCATCGTTTCTTGTGTTGATACAAAAAAACTGCCGGCAGGGTTTGTTGGTCGTGAGTTTAATCAAGATTTTTTAAACGATTTACCTAAAACCGTTGATCCTTGTGGTGAAAATGGTGAGTTTCATACTTTTGTTTATGATGGGCCATTTTTTACTAAACCCATTCAGGTTAAGTCTGTGGGCGTTCATCAGGTAAATGAATTTGTTTTTGCTGATATTAGGTCAGTGTATGAGAAAAGAGTTTCAGGGGGTTGTGCCTAAGCTAACAGCAACATTGGTTAAGATTTGCCCGCTCTTTGGTTTGTGTAACTGTTTGATTTGTAAGGGTTTTTGCTTTGCGAGTGCGCTCGTAAAGCATTTATAATTAGCTAACTTCAAGAGTGGCAATAATTCTTTATTTACATTTAAACGAGACAGTTGTTTTGTAATCTGTCGCGGTCTTTGTTGATGGTAGAGAGGCTCCTCCATTCATAAAGGATGCTTTGCTAATAGTATCTGTTATAACACCTAGCTCTTTGTTGGCACCTTGATAGATGGTTTTGTTTTTGGTGACAACTAACCGCTTGCCTTGCGATTGGCAAATTTCAGAGGCTTTCTTAATAGCACCTTGTTGTGAGTCAGCTGAGCTATCCGATGTAGCTATTAACTGATAGCTATGATTACCCTGTGGAATAACGGTAGTCTTTAGGCTGGAGCACCCACCTAAGATGAGTAAAGCAGTAGAGCCAAGTAGTGTTAAAGACAGTATTTTTTTCATCGTAAAAAACCCATTAGTTAGACTATTAAGCAAGCTCGGCTTTTTTAAGCCGAAAGAATTGAAAGATGATAGCCAAACTTATTTAGCTTAGCTATTTAGTGAGGGTGTGGTTAATGAGCTGTGGGTTAATAAAAAGTGTAGTTAACAAAGTAACTAAAGCTAAGATAACCCCAGTTCGGAGTTAATAGTGATCAAGTAATTAAATTCTAATTGCTTGGCAACCTTTTCACTGCAGTAATTGTTAATGGCTCAATAATATAAGCAGCCAACCCAGCAACAAGATGTGTAATAGCATTTGCAACCGAGCGATGTCTGGTGTGCCAAATATGAAACTTATGTTTCAAGCAGCCAAAAACAGTCTCAATGATCCCTCGCTGATTTAATAACTGTTGCTCGTGATCGCTAAGTGGCTGCGCATTTTTCATATTTTTTCTTTTGCGTGTAATTAACTTCAAACCGCTATCAAGTAGTTTTTCAAAAACAGCCTTCCCAATATAGCCTTTATCTCCGAAGGCCAAACCCTCCAGCCCTTCAAACAATGAGACACCTGCAGCTAAATCATGATGATTGCCGGGCGTGACTTTAAAGGCGATTAACTCACCTATGTCATTGATTACTAAATGAAGTTTCAGACCAAAAAACCAACCAACAGATGTTTTTCCAAGTTTTGCAACCGCTTTAAATGTGCGGTGGCGTTTAGTGCGTTTAATGTGACAGTTTGGTAGGCAACTTGAGTCAATGTAGTAAATGCCACTACGCCTGCCACCGTTAAGAGTAATAAAAATTGTCAGTGGCATTAGCGCTCTAGGCATCAATTCAATAAAACGTGAGTAACTGGGTAAATTAGGGAAGTAATGTCCCCAGTATGTTTTTAGAAAGCCAGTATAAAAATATTTAAAGTTTCTATAGCCGATCATTTGGAACAAAATCATGATTGTCATAATCTCGCTATAAGCTAAACAACAAGGTGGACCTGACTTTTTTTCTGCAGATGAAGGGAGTAGATCTTTGCGCTCAAGTGCTGCAAATTCCTCAGCAAAATCATCTATGCGACAAAATAACTCTATAACCTCGCGCTCATGTATCATAACCGCATCCATTATTAGTAATAATTTCAAAAGGTTATATAAGTTTTTCACTAAATCCAAGGCTGCCATAACTCCGAACTGGGGTTAAGATAAATAAATAGTAAAGAACTCCAATAAAGTGCCCGGTAGTATTTAGTAAAACCATTGTTACAAAAGGTGCTATACCAACAAGGACTCCAAAGCCTACGTTATAGGCTAGTGACATACCTGAGCAACGTGTATTGGTTGGGAAGAGGTCTATTAGCAAAACAAACGAGGTGCTATTAACAAGAGAAAAAGCAATGCTGAAGAAGATACTGGCAAGCACTATTGTCTCTAGCTTCTTAGTTGGTAGAGCTATTGATAGTGCTATTGCTGCGAGTGGAGTTAGTATGCTGCCTATTACTAGTAACTTACGTCGAGCAATAAAGTCTGATAACCAGCCGAAAAAGCCAGTTAAAGTTGCTAGCAGAGTAAAGTTATAAACGTTTAGTAAGAAAACTTCTGACAGCTTAAAATCAAGTTTGTTATGAAGATAAAGGGGTAGGTAATATAAAGTAAATCCTCCACCTGCTGTTAAGCACATTAAGCCAATGCCAAGTAAAATACGTGAATACTCTTTTTGGAGTACGGTTTTTAATGGAAAAGAAAGTGTGGTATGGGTTTTTTGTAGATTCTGAAATGCGGGTGTTTCAACAAAGCTTATGCGCAACCATCCTCCCAGTAGACCAAGGAGTACGCCAGCAAAAAAAGGAATACGCCAACCATAACTAAGCATATTGGTGTGGCTGATATTTGTGGATAATCCATAAATTAATAGTGCAGCAAGAGGCGTTCCTAGTGTAATACCGCCTAATAACGTTCCAATGACAAGCCCTCGACGTTGTTTTGATAGGCTTTCTGCTGTAAAGACAGCGCTTCCAGAGATTTCTCCGCCTGTGGCCATGCTTTGTATTAGGCGCAAAATAACAAGCGCAATTGGTGCTAAAATCCCTACCGATGAATAGGTTGTGAGCTTGCGGTAAGTATGTGTGAACCAATAAGTTGGATAAGGTAAACTTTCGTTGCCGAGTACTTTATTGGGCTTGATAATTATCCATTATCTTCATTAACCTATTGACTTAGAAAAGAAAATTATTTTATTGTGACGACAGTTTCTTACGCATCACGTGAAATAATTATGCCAACCGCAACTGAAATACCGGATATAGCGACTAAATCAGAGCATGAAATTGCAGAATTTCGTGCTCGCTTGAATCAGTCCAATCTTGGTGATGAGGATAAGGAGCTTGCAGGTGGTTGTTTGGACCTTGCTCTTTGGTTGCCCGAGGTGCTTCAACAGCAGAAAATTACAATTAAACAATTACGTGAACTTATTTTTGGAGCTGACAGTAATCAGTCACCCAAGAAGAATCAGGAGAATAAGGGCCAAGAATCTGAAAGTAATATTGAGGGTGTTGGCAATAACTCTGACGATAATACATCAGGCAATAAAAAAGGTGATAGTCAATCAGATAAGAAAGGGAAATCCGGTCATGGCAGGCGAGGTAATCAGGATTACCGGAATGCCACTGATGTTTATTGCCATGTTGCTGACCATGCATGTGGCGATGCCTGTCCTGGAGGATGTGGTGGGAAACTGTATAAGGTTAAAAAAGCCGGTGTAGTTATTCGTATAACTGGCAACTCATTAGGCACGGCAACACGGTATCATTTGGAAAAGCTTCGCTGCGCCTTGTGTGGGCTTATTATCACTGCCCAGTTACCCACGGATGTTAGGAAGCAACCAAAGTATGACGCTAAGTTTAAAGCAATGCTGTGCTTGCAAAAGTATTACATTGATGTGCCTTTTTACCGTCAAGAAAAGTTCCAAGAGTTGCTAGGCTTTCCGTTACCCTCAAGTACACAGTTCGAGCTTTGTGAGCAGGTGGCTGATATCGGCTATCGTGTGTTTGATGTTTTAGAACAGTATGGCGCGAACGGTGATATTATTCAGCATGATGACACATTCGCAAAGATACTTTCGATACTATCTGATAACAAGGCGGACCTTAATAAACCAAGAAAAGGGATGTATACAACAGCCATTTTAAGCAAGACTATGATAGAGCGTTATTTTGTCTGTAAAAACCAACTTCAGTACTTAGAAAAACCTTTAAAATTCTAAATGGCACTCTATTGTACCTGTCTCATCGCATAATATCTTAAATTAATTATGCTAATCAATCTAAAAAATTATTTATACCTCAAATTTTTCTCCTCTCAAAATAAATTATTAACTTTTAGGTAATAGCAATTATATCTCGTTAATAAGAACAAGAATGATCTATCCTAAAACCCTATGAAGCCTTATTATTCACTTCAACTTAAGTATCTAGGTGATCCGCTCCACTGGTCATCAATTTCCACTAAAACAGCTGATACGAGCCTTAGGCACGATTCAGTATTAGGGAAAATTCCAACTGTATGCGTCCTTCTTTTTACCTCTCTGTTTACGCGCTCAGCTATGTTACTGGTTCTTAATCTTTTTTGATGCGGCCTGTCAAAGTTCATCACTACTAAGCCCTCCGGTATATTCACTTCCAACCAAGAAGAAAGCTCTGGTGCTGTTTGCTGATATTTATCTACCGCCATAGCCAATAGTCTTTCCGACTCATGAATGTTTGAGGCATTAAATATAGCTGTAATCTCCTCAGCTACTGGTTCCTTCATTGAGCGCTTTGGTATGTGAGCCTGAGCATTTTGCTGCAAATGAAATTGGCAGCGTTGCCAAGGAACACTGGGGAACACAGCTCTTCTAGCGGCTTTTAGGCCAGTATGAGCGTCGCTAGTAATCAACTCAATACCATGTATACCTCGCTCAACCAACTGCTGAAGAAAATCACGCCAATGTACCTCAGCCTCTGATAACGCAACAGAAACACCTGTAACGTCCCACAATAATTTAGAGAAACCATCTCAACCTATTTTGCGTGAGATGGTGTCAAATAGTTAACCTTTTAGCTCATGAATTGCCTGATTAATGACATCATCCGGTATATGGTTTAAATTCATATTAGCGGCGATTAGCAACGCATGTCGCATGAGCCTATCAACATAACGAAGCCTACCTTTTGTGGCCATGTGTACTGCACGAATACCTGTTTCAGTGAATAAGCTGCTGCTCATTCCTGCCTTCTCAAAAGCAGCGTGAATAATGCTCTCAAAATCCCTGCTATCTTCAATTGCATGCCACCTAATAAAGCACTGAATTCTAGAGTTGATAGGTTCATAGGCTGGTCTCTGCAATGTTGCTAGAAGTGATGGGAGTCCACATAAGATAATCGTCATGACGTCTTTGCTGTCAAAACTGAAATTAAGGAAGTCAGGTAATCGTAGAATGAAATCATTACTAAGCTGATGCGCCTCGTCTAGGATCCAAATAGGCTGAACGTTTTTATCATGGTAGAGCGCGATCAAGCTCTGCTTCAAGTCTCTCCAAAGTTTAGAGAATCGGTAATAGTTTTCTAAACCTAGATTTTCGGCAAGCTGAGAGTACACATCAAATGACCGAAAGTGAGTGTCTGATTGATAAATGACTTGATGGGTCAGCGGGTTGAGTTTATTGCTCCAGTATCTTAGCGCCGTGGTCTTTCCTGTCCCTGAGTCGCCAGTAATCACTGCTAAGCCGCGTGTTTCTAGCAAACCATTAAGTTGCTGTTCTAGTCGCTTTGACTGCGCCAATTCAATAATGTTTGATTTACCCAATGGATCAAATTTCAAGCCAAAATGTTGAAGATACATCTTACTCATCCTTGTATCTTAAATAACTGTAGAGATATGACAATATTGCTACAATCCCAAGGATGCTTGGGTAGGCGGAAGGTGAAGCCGTGTTCGTCCTTAGGATTTAATCCTCTTGAGGAGATTTAGCTCCCTTCCACCCTCATAAGTTCATGAGATCGAACGGTATCTTAGGCCATTGTGAGCCTGTATTTGCAAGGTTGATCCGAACTATGATTTCCCAAGTTTGTTAGTGTAATAAAATTTAAGAGGCTCTAGCAAATGAAAAAAAATTGTGTTGGTATTGATATTGCAAAATCTGATTTTGTTGCTGCTATCACCACTAGCGGAAAAGATCACGTTAAACATTTTAATAATAATCCTGAGGGCTTTTCTGAGTTATTAGAATGGACGCAATCTTTATCTGATCAGTCACTTCATTTTTGCATGGAATCAACAGGTAAATACGGTAATGCATTGGCTCTTTATTTACATAGTGAGAAGTGTGATGTCAGTATAATTAATCCTGCGCGAATAAAGTTTTTTATGAAAGGACAGCTAATACGAAACAAGACCGACAAGGCCGATGCGGTCAGTATTAAGGACTATTCAAATCATTTTACTCCAACGCTATGACAGCCTTTGCCAGCTAATATAGAGGCTCTAAGAGCTTTGATACAGAGATCTGAAGTATTAACCTCCCAAGTCAGCAATGAACAAAACAGGCTGGAGCTAGCGGAAGAAACAATTATTAGCTCTATACAAAATCATATCGATTATATGGAAAAAGAAATTTTACGACTGCAGGAAGAAATTAGTAAGCTGATCGCGAGTGATGATGATCTGAAGAATAACACAGAGCTGCTTAAAAGCATCCCAGGCATTGGTGATAAAACCGCTCAAACACTAACTGCTTTTTTTAATAATATTGAAAGATTTTCTGGCGCAAAACAATTGGCTGCTCATATTGGTTTAAATCCCAGCCAGTCACAATCAGGCACTTCATTGAATTCATCACGGCTCTCAAAGGTTGGTAGTGCTTGGTTGCGAAAGGCGCTTTACATGCCGGCATTAGTGGCTATAAGGCATAATCCTATTTTGAAGAAATTTTATGAAAAGCTGCTCAAAAAAGGCAAGCCAAAGAAGCTAGCCATTTGTGCTGTTATGAGAAAAATGGTGCATATGATTTATGGCATCCTAAAAACACAGCAGCCATTTTCAGCGGATGCCTAGTAAAAATTTTACAATTTATTGTTGACGTTTATGACGGTATCTCCTCAGTGATATCCAAATCCTCTTTAACTTGGTTATAAACAATCTCAACTAGCGAGGTTTTTCTTGCTGGTTGTTCCGGCATCTGAGGTCTAGCTCGGGTTCTAGAAAGGTTGTTATGTTTGTCCAGCTCTCCCACTGCACCAAGGTATTGATATTCCAATGATTCGACGTGACGGGCGGA
>CBDALO010000055.1:0-4411 GCA_965196985.1 Gammaproteobacteria bacterium
GTAAGGTTAACCCTTTGGTTTTTTTAAAAAAATTGGCCATTTTCAGAGGGTATCAATTTTTGGCAAAAAAGTAAGGTTAACCCCTTGGGTTTTTTGCAAAAATTGGCTATTTACAAAGGGTGTCATTTTTTGACCAAAAAGTAAGGTTAACTCCTTGGTTTTTTTATAAAAATTGGCCATTTTCAGCGGGTATCAATTTTTGGCAAAAAAGTAAGGTTAACCCCTTGGGTTTTTTGCAAAAATTGGCTTTTTATAAAGGGTGTCATTTTTGACCAAAAAGTAGGGTTAACCCCTTGGTTTTTTTATAAAAATTGGCCATTTTCAGAGGGTATCAATTTTTGGCAAAAAGGTAAGGTTAACCCCTTGGGTTTTTTGCAAAAATTGGCTATTTACAAAGGGTGTCATTTTTTGACCAAAAAGTAAGGTTAACCCCTTGGGTTTTTTGCAAAAATTGGCTATTTACAAAGGGTGTCATTTTTTGACCAAAAAGTAAGGTTAACCCCTTGGGTTTTTTACAAATATTGGCCATTTTCAGAGGGTGACAATTTTTGGCAAAAAAGTAATGTTAACCCCTTGGGTTTTTTGCAAAAATTGGCTATTTACAAAGGGTGTCATTTTTTGACCAAAAAGTAATGTTAACCCCTTGGTTTTTTTTATAAAAATTGGCCATTTTCAGACGATGTCAATTTCTGGCCAAAAAGTAAGGCTAACCCCTTGGGTTTTTGCCAAAATTGGCCATTTTCAGAGGTTGTTAATTTTTGGCCAAGAGTAAGGTTAACCCCTTGGGTTTTTAGCCAAAATTTGCCATTTTCAGAGGGTGTCTATGTATGGTCAAAAAGTAAGGTTAACCCCTTCGGTTTTTTGCCAAAATTGTCCATTTTCAGAGGTTGTTCATTTTTGGCCAAAAGTAAGGTTAACCCCTTGGGTTTTTTATAAAAATTGGCTATTTTCAGACGGTGTCAATTTTTGCTTTGGTTTGACCAAAATAGTATGATGCACCCCTTGGGTTTTTGCCAAAATTGTCCATTTTCAGAGGTTGTCAATTTTTGGCAAAAAGTAAGGTTAACCCCTTGGGTTTGTTATAAAAATTGGCTATTTTCAGACGGTGTTAATTTTTGTCTAAAAAGTAAGGTTAACCCCTCTGGGTTTTTATAAAAATTGGCCATTTTCAGAGGGTGTTAATTTTTGGCAAAAAGTAAGGTTAATCCCTTGGGTTTTTTGCAAAATTTGGCCATTTTCAGAGTTTGTCAATTTTTGGCCAAAAGTAAGGTTAACCCCTTGGGTTTTTTATAAAAATTGGCTATTTTCAGACGGTGTTAATTTTTGTCTAAAAAGTAAGGCGAACCCCTTAGGTTTTTATAAAAACTGGCCATTTTCAGAGGGTGTTAATTTTTGGCCAAAAGTAAGGTTAATCCCTTGGGTTTTTAGCCAAAATTGGCCATTTTCAGAGGGTGTTAATATTTGGCCAATAGTAAGATTAACCCCTTGGGTTTTTAGCCAAAATTTGCCATTTTCAGAGGGTGTCTATGTATGGTCAAAAAGTAAGGTTAACCCCTTCGGTTTTTTGCCAAAATTGTCCATTTAAAGAGGGTGTCTATTTTTTGCCAAAAAGTAAGGTTAACCCCTTGGGTTTTTTGCAAAATTGGCCATTTAAAGAGGGTGTCTATGTATGGTCAAAAAGTAAGGTTAACTCCTTCGGTTTTTTGCCAAAATTGTCCATTTAAAGAGGGTGTCTATATTTTGCCAAAAAGTAAGGTTAACCCCTTCGGTTTTTTGCAAAATTGGCCATTTAAAGAGGGTGTCTATTTTTTGCCAAAAAGTAAGGTTAACCCCTTCGGTTTTTTGCCAAAATTGTCCATTTAAAGAGGGTGTCTATTTTTTGCCAAAAAGTAAGGTTAACCCCTTCGGTTTTTTGCAAAATTGGCCATTTAAAGAGGGTGTCTATTTTTTGCCAAAAAGTAAGGTTAACCCCTAAGGTTTTTTGCAAAATTGGCCATTTAAAGAGGGTGTCTATTTTTTGCCAAAAAGTAAGGTTAACCCCTTCGGTTTTTTGCCAAAATTGTCCATTTAAAGAGGGTGTCTATTTTTTGCCAAAAAGTAAGGTTAACCCCTAAGGTTTTTTGCAAAATTGGCCATTTAAAGAGGGTGTCTATTTTTTGCCAAAAAGTAAGGTTAACCCCTTCGGTTTTTTGCCAAAATTGTCCATTTAAAGAGGGTGTCTATTTTTTGCCAAAAAGTAAGGTTAACCCCTTCGGTTTTTTGCAAAATTGGCCATTTAAAGAGGGTGTCTATTTTTTGCCAAAAAGTAAGGTTAACCCCTTCGGTTTTTTGCAAAATTGGCCATTTAAAGAGGGTGTCTATTTTTTGCCAAAAAGTAAGGTTAACCCCTTCGGCTTTTTGCAAAATTGGCCATTTAAAGAGGGTGTCTATTTTTTGCCAAAAAGTAAGGTTAACCCCTAAGGTTTTTTGCAAAATTGGCCATTTAAAGAGGGTGTCTATTTTTTGCCAAAAAGTAAGGTTAACCCCTTCGGTTTTTTGCCAAAATTGTCCATTTAAAGAGGGTGTCTATTTTTTGCCAAAAAGTAAGGTTAACCCCTTCGGTTTTTTGCAAAATTGGCCATTTAAAGAGGGTGTCTATTTTTTGCCAAAAAGTAAGGTTAACCCCTTCGGTTTTTTGCAAAATTGGCCATTTAAAGAGGGTGTCTATTTTTTGCCAAAAAGTAAGGTTAACCCCTTCGGCTTTTTGCAAAATTGGCCATTTAAAGAGGGTGTCTATTTTTTGCCAAAAAGTAAGGTTAACCCCTTCAGTTTTTTGCCAAAATTGTCCATTTAAAGAGGGTGTCTATTTTTTGCCAAAAAGTAAGGTTAACCCCTTCGGTTTTTTGCCAAAATTGTCCATTTAAAGAGGGTGTCTATTTTTTGCCAAAAAGTAAGGTTAACCCCTTCGGTTTTTTGCCAAAATTGTCCATTTAAAGAGGGTGTCTATTTTTTGCCAAAAAGTAAGGTTAACCCCTTCGGTTTTTTGCCAAAATTGGCCATTTAAAGAGGGTGTCTATTTTTTGCCAAAAAGTAAGGTTAACCCCTTCGGTTTTTTGCCAAAATTGTCCATTTAAAGAGGGTGTCTATTTTTTGCCAAAAAGTAAGGTTAACCCCTTCGGTTTTTTGCCAAAATTGTCCATTTAAAGAGGGTGTCTATTTTTTGCCAAAAAGTAAGGTTAACCCCTTCGGTTTTTTGCCAAAATTGGCCATTTAAAGAGGGTGTCTATTTTTTGCCAAAAAGTAAGGTTAACCCCTTCGGTTTTTTGCAAAAATTGTCCATTTAAAGAGGGTGTCTATTTTTTGCCAAAAAGTAAGGTTAACCCCTTCGGTTGTTTGCAAAAATTGGCCATTTCCAGAGGGTGTCCATTTTTTGGCCAAAAAAGAAGGTTAACCCCTTGGGTTTTTTGCCAAAATTGGCAATTTTCAGAGGGTGTCTATTTTATGCCAAAAGGTAAAGTGAACCCCTTGGGTTTTTTGCAAACAATAAGCCATTTAAAGAGGGTGTCCATTTTTGGCGAAAACGCAAGGTTAACCCCTGGGATTTGTTGAAAAATTGGCCATTTTCAGAGGGGTCAATTTTTTGTAAACTATTTAGATTAACCCCTTGGGTTTTGTGCAAAAATTGACCATTTTTAGAGGATGTCAATTTTTAGCCAAAAGTCAGGTTAACCCCTTAGGTTTTTTGCAAAAATTTGTCATTTTTAGAGGGTGTCTATTTCTGGCTTAAAAGAAAGGTTAACCCCTTGGGTTTTTTGTAAAAATTGTTCATTTTGAGAAGGGTGTCATGTTTTGGTTAAAATTAAGGTTAACCCTTTGGTTTTTTGGATATTTTAGAAAATTCCTCCCATATCAGGTGCGTTGATGCTTTTGAAAATGTTAATTGGCTGTAGTATAACACTTCCAACGCTGTTTTACAGCTATTCCCGAAAGGGAACTCTCCCATTTACATGGGTGTCGATAGGTAGCTTGAATGGAACTCCCGTTTTATATGAGCAACTCTATTTTCCTCTTGCTCAATTGATCTCATTTATTGGTCCACTTGACGCTATCGTACAAGGCGTTTTAAAGCTGAAAGTGTACGCGTTTGGGAAAAGAAACTACGAAAAGAGTCAATTTGAAGCCTCGGGAAGGATATCTCTTAAGAAAACCCGTGTTTTCTTATAATTTAGAGGGACAAGCGCCCTGGGGCTTGCCGATCTGGCGTCTTTGGGTTCCACTTCCCTAGGACACGTAGGCGGCAATCTGACATAGTTTGATGCTAATTCTCCGTCAATGAGATAAGCCGACAACCATAGTACCTTCCCTTTCCCCGTATACCAGGCGTTCATTTCAGGTTTTGTGATGAGTAATCTTCTTGGGACCTTTTTAGAAT
>CBDALO010000056.1:0-12407 GCA_965196985.1 Gammaproteobacteria bacterium
TACAGGTCTTCGCGCATGTGAGTTGCCCGAGAATACGGGATATCAGATAAATTGGTTAGCCCGTTGGTCTAGTGATACCGTTTAGGTAAGAGCTGGGCAAGAAGTGAAACAAACAAGACTGAAGATGAAAGTATCATTCGACTGGAGAAGGAAAAGTAGACGTCTTAAACAGGAGAATGAAATTCTAAAAAAGGCAAGTGCCTACTTTGCCAGAAACCTAAGATGAGATATCCATTTATCTATGAGCAAAGTAGGGATTATTCAGTGAGTTTACTCACAAAAGTGATGCAAGTAGATCGCAGAAGCTATTATCGTTGGCTTGCAATGCAAGCCAACAAACTAAAGAATAAGCCCTAGTCAAGTTAAGCGTAATCGAGATAAGGCTAGTGTTAAGCACCTATTTGAGGCAGAAAAAGGCAAAATAGGTTCACGCTCTATTGTTGCCATCCCTACGCTCGAAAGGTCATGAAATTGGACGTTATCGCGTTAGATCAATTATGAGGTCACTGGGTTTAGTTTGCCGTATTCGAAAAGCATACAAAGGCAATTATAAAAAAGCCACTCAAGCGCTCATATTTAACAAGCATGAAATAGCAAAGCCCAAATGTAAAAATGAGCTTTGGGTCACTGACATTACTTATATTCATACGCTACAAGGCTGCGGTTATCTTAGTGTTGTGTTAGATGCTTGCTCAAGGCGAGTGATTGGTTATGCTTTTGATCAGCAGATGAAAACTGATCTGGTCATGAAGGCATTGAGTCAAGCACGTGAGCAAAGAAACTTGATTGAAGGCAAAACAATCATTCATAGTGACAGAGGTTGTCAATTCACGAGTCATGATTGGCATCGTATGCTAAAGCAACTCTGTCTTATTGGCTCTATGTCTCATACAGGAAACTGTTATGATAATGCCACCATGGAACGCTTTTTTGGCTCATTAAAAGACGCCTTGATTGTTGATGAAGCAGTTGTGGATGCAAACACAATGAAAGCAAACATTGATCATTGGATAGGTCAAATATAACTATCAAAGAGTGCATTCAGCGCTAGGGTACTTAACGCCTGTGCAATTGAGAAAGAACAAGTTGTTAAGGTCGCTTAATTGGGTTTTCTTTCTCTAAAATGTATGGATAAAGGTTGTTGCCTTGATTAAGGTTGAGTATTGAGTTTTCTATCGTGAGTAAAACCGATGACAACGAAACACTGTTTGTGTATATTCTTGCGCCTTGAATTGATTTCCGCACCTACCCTAAATAGAGGTGCGGTGCTTGGTTTGCGCTGGTGCTTATTTTGTCAATGGCGAGCAAGGCTCGGCGAAGCGTACCATTGACAGCGGACCGAATAAAGCATTTTTCATGGTGTGTTAAGCCACGCTTTTTAGGCTTAACACCTTATTAGCAAATCATCCCAAATAGTTTCTCAATGCAACAACTCTAGCGCAATATCTGATTTTTATAAATAAAATTTAAGCTCGCTCGCTCTTTTTGCTCAGATTATCTTAATTCCTTTACATAATTGAGGGTTTTTACTTGACCAGAACACGAGTTTACTTCTTCTCCGATTTTGGGTAGCAGTTCTGGGGAGTAAAACACATCATTAATGCGCCATTGTTCATCAAAATTTTTTGGTATATGGCTGAAGCTGCGCCAAGGGTGTCGCAATAGGTGATAGGTGGTGATTAAAAACTTGATGATCACTGAGCTATTAAGAATGCTACTCCTACTACTCCTGCTACTACTCCTACCTCCTCCTGCTACTACTCCTACTACTACTCCTACTATTCCTCCTCCTGCTACTACTCCTACTACTACTCCTACTATTCCTCCTCCTACTACTACTCCTACTCCTACTCCTACTTCTCCTCCTACTACTACTCCTACTCCTACTCCTACTCCTACTCCTCCTCCTGCTGCTACTCCTGCTACTACTCCTACTACTCCTGCTGCTACTCTGTTGTGGTCTAATTAAAGCCCTCAAAACTTTAAGCGGGATTATACTGTTAAAAATTAGGAGGATAACTATGCCCACTAAAACGAAAGAAAGCTATGACATTAGCTTAAAGCTCCAAGTATCTAAAGCGGTTGTAGATACAGGTCTTCGCGCATGTGATGTTGCCCGAGAATACGGGATATCAGATAAATTGGTTAGCCGTTGGTCTAGTGAATACCGTTTAGGTAAGAGCTGGGCAAGAAGTGAAACAAACAAGGCTGAAGATGAAAGTATCATTCGACTGGAGAAGGAAAATAGACGTCTTAAACAGGAGAATGAAATTCTAAAAAAGGCAAGTGCCTACTTTGCCAGAAACCTAAGATGAGATATCCATTTATCTATGAGCAAAGTAGGGATTATTCAGTGAGTTTACTCACAAAAGTGATGCAAGTAGATCGCAGAAGCTATTATCGTTGGCTTGCAATGCAAGCCAACAAACTAAAGATAAGCCCTAGTCAAGTTAAGCGTAATCGAGATAAGGCTAGTGTTAAGCACCTATTTGAGGCAGAAAAGGCAAAATAGGTTCACGCTCTATTGTTGCCATCCTACGCTCGAAAGGTCATGAAATTGGACGTTATCGCGTTAGATCAATTATGAGGTCACTGGGTTTAGTTTGCCGTATTCGAAAAGCATACAAAGGCAATTATAAAAAAGCCACTCAAGCGCTCATATTTAACAAGCATGAAATAGCAAAGCCCAAATGTAAAAATGAGCTTTGGGTCACTGACATTACTTATATTCATACGCTACAAGGCTGGCGTTATCTTAGTGTTGTGTTAGATGCTTGCTCAAGGCGAGTGATTGGTTATGCTTTTGATCAGCAGATGAAAACTGATCTGGTCATGAAGGCATTGAGTCAAGCACGTGAGCAAAGAAACTTGATTGAAGGCAAAACAATCATTCATAGTGACAGAGGTTGTCAATTCACGAGTCATGATTGGCATCGTATGCTAAAGCAACTCTGTCTTATTGGCTCTATGTCTCATACAGGAAACTGTTATGATAATGCCACCATGGAACGCTTTTTTGGCTCATTAAAAGACGCCTTGATTGTTGATGAAGCAGTTGTGGATGCAAACACAATGAAAGCAAACATTGATCATTGGATAGGTCAAATATAACTATCAAAGAGTGCATTCAGCGCTAGGGTACTTAACGCCTGTGCAATTGAGAAAGAACAAGTTGTTAAGGTCGCTTAATTGGGTTTTCTTTCTCTAAAATGTATGGATAAAGGTTGTTGCCTTGATTAAGGTTGAGTATTGAGTTTTCTATCGTGAGTAAAACCGATGACAACGAAACACTGTTTGTGTATATTCTTGCGCCTTGAATTGATTTCCGCACCTACCCTAAATAGAGGTGCGGTGCTTGGTTTGCGCTGGTGCTTATTTTGTCAATGGCGAGCAAGGCTCGGCGAAGCGTACCATTGACAGCGGACCGAATAAAGCATTTTTCATGGTGTGTTAAGCCACGCTTTTTAGGCTTAACACCTTATTAGCAAATCATCCCAAATAGTTTCTCAATGCAACAACTCTAGCGCAATATCTGATTTTTATAAATAAAATTTAAGCTCGCTCGCTCTTTTTGCTCAGATTATCTTAATTCCTTTACATAATTGAGGGTTTTTACTTGACCAGAACACGAGTTTACTTCTTCTCCGATTTTGGGTAGCAGTTCTGGGGAGTAAAACACATCATTAATGCGCCATTGTTCATCAAAATTTTTTGGTATATGGCTGAAGCTGCGCCAAGGGTGTCGCAATAGGTGATAGGTGGTGATTAAAAACTTGATGATCACTGAGCTATTAAGAATGCTACTCCTACTACTCCTGCTACTACTCCTACCTCCTCCTGCTACTACTCCTACTACTACTCCTACTATTCCTCCTCCTGCTACTACTCCTACTACTACTCCTACTATTCCTCCTCCTACTACTACTCCTACTCCTACTCCTACTTCTCCTCCTACTACTACTCCTACTCCTACTCCTACTCCTACTCCTCCTCCTGCTGCTACTCCTGCTACTACTCCTACTACTCCTGCTGCTACTCTGTTGTGGTCTAATTAAAGCCCTCAAAACTTTAAGCGGGATTATACTGTTAAAAATTAGGAGGATAACTATGCCCACTAAAACGAAAGAAAGCTATGACATTAGCTTAAAGCTCCAAGTATCTAAAGCGGTTGTAGATACAGGTCTTCGCGCATGTGATGTTGCCCGAGAATACGGGATATCAGATAAATTGGTTAGCCGTTGGTCTAGTGAATACCGTTTAGGTAAGAGCTGGGCAAGAAGTGAAACAAACAAGGCTGAAGATGAAAGTATCATTCGACTGGAGAAGGAAAATAGACGTCTTAAACAGGAGAATGAAATTCTAAAAAAGGCAAGTGCCTACTTTGCCAGAAACCTAAGATGAGATATCCATTTATCTATGAGCAAAGTAGGGATTATTCAGTGAGTTTACTCACAAAAGTGATGCAAGTAGATCGCAGAAGCTATTATCGTTGGCTTGCAATGCAAGCCAACAAACTAAAGATAAGCCCTAGTCAAGTTAAGCGTAATCGAGATAAGGCTAGTGTTAAGCACCTATTTGAGGCAGAAAAGGCAAAATAGGTTCACGCTCTATTGTTGCCATCCTACGCTCGAAAGGTCATGAAATTGGACGTTATCGCGTTAGATCAATTATGAGGTCACTGGGTTTAGTTTGCCGTATTCGAAAAGCATACAAAGGCAATTATAAAAAAGCCACTCAAGCGCTCATATTTAACAAGCATGAAATAGCAAAGCCCAAATGTAAAAATGAGCTTTGGGTCACTGACATTACTTATATTCATACGCTACAAGGCTGGCGTTATCTTAGTGTTGTGTTAGATGCTTGCTCAAGGCGAGTGATTGGTTATGCTTTTGATCAGCAGATGAAAACTGATCTGGTCATGAAGGCATTGAGTCAAGCACGTGAGCAAAGAAACTTGATTGAAGGCAAAACAATCATTCATAGTGACAGAGGTTGTCAATTCACGAGTCATGATTGGCATCGTATGCTAAAGCAACTCTGTCTTATTGGCTCTATGTCTCATACAGGAAACTGTTATGATAATGCCACCATGGAACGCTTTTTTGGCTCATTAAAAGACGCCTTGATTGTTGATGAAGCAGTTGTGGATGCAAACACAATGAAAGCAAACATTGATCATTGGATAGGTCAAATATAACTATCAAAGAGTGCATTCAGCGCTAGGGTACTTAACGCCTGTGCAATTGAGAAAGAACAAGTTGTTAAGGTCGCTTAATTGGGTTTTCTTTCTCTAAAATGTATGGATAAAGGTTGTTGCCTTGATTAAGGTTGAGTATTGAGTTTTCTATCGTGAGTAAAACCGATGACAACGAAACACTGTTTGTGTATATTCTTGCGCCTTGAATTGATTTCCGCACCTACCCTAAATAGAGGTGCGGTGCTTGGTTTGCGCTGGTGCTTATTTTGTCAATGGCGAGCAAGGCTCGGCGAAGCGTACCATTGACAGCGGACCGAATAAAGCATTTTTCATGGTGTGTTAAGCCACGCTTTTTAGGCTTAACACCTTATTAGCAAATCATCCCAAATAGTTTCTCAATGCAACAACTCTAGCGCAATATCTGATTTTTATAAATAAAATTTAAGCTCGCTCGCTCTTTTTGCTCAGATTATCTTAATTCCTTTACATAATTGAGGGTTTTTACTTGACCAGAACACGAGTTTACTTCTTCTCCGATTTTGGGTAGCAGTTCTGGGGAGTAAAACACATCATTAATGCGCCATTGTTCATCAAAATTTTTTGGTATATGGCTGAAGCTGCGCCAAGGGTGTCGCAATAGGTGATAGGTGGTGATTAAAAACTTGATGATCACTGAGCTATTAAGAATGCTACTCCTACTACTCCTGCTACTACTCCTACCTCCTCCTGCTACTACTCCTACTACTACTCCTACTATTCCTCCTCCTGCTACTACTCCTACTACTACTCCTACTATTCCTCCTCCTACTACTACTCCTACTCCTACTCCTACTTCTCCTCCTACTACTACTCCTACTCCTACTCCTACTCCTACTCCTCCTCCTGCTGCTACTCCTGCTACTACTCCTACTACTCCTGCTGCTACTCTGTTGTGGTCTAATTAAAGCCCTCAAAACTTTAAGCGGGATTATACTGTTAAAAATTAGGAGGATAACTATGCCCACTAAAACGAAAGAAAGCTATGACATTAGCTTAAAGCTCCAAGTATCTAAAGCGGTTGTAGATACAGGTCTTCGCGCATGTGATGTTGCCCGAGAATACGGGATATCAGATAAATTGGTTAGCCGTTGGTCTAGTGAATACCGTTTAGGTAAGAGCTGGGCAAGAAGTGAAACAAACAAGGCTGAAGATGAAAGTATCATTCGACTGGAGAAGGAAAATAGACGTCTTAAACAGGAGAATGAAATTCTAAAAAAGGCAAGTGCCTACTTTGCCAGAAACCTAAGATGAGATATCCATTTATCTATGAGCAAAGTAGGGATTATTCAGTGAGTTTACTCACAAAAGTGATGCAAGTAGATCGCAGAAGCTATTATCGTTGGCTTGCAATGCAAGCCAACAAACTAAAGATAAGCCCTAGTCAAGTTAAGCGTAATCGAGATAAGGCTAGTGTTAAGCACCTATTTGAGGCAGAAAAGGCAAAATAGGTTCACGCTCTATTGTTGCCATCCTACGCTCGAAAGGTCATGAAATTGGACGTTATCGCGTTAGATCAATTATGAGGTCACTGGGTTTAGTTTGCCGTATTCGAAAAGCATACAAAGGCAATTATAAAAAAGCCACTCAAGCGCTCATATTTAACAAGCATGAAATAGCAAAGCCCAAATGTAAAAATGAGCTTTGGGTCACTGACATTACTTATATTCATACGCTACAAGGCTGGCGTTATCTTAGTGTTGTGTTAGATGCTTGCTCAAGGCGAGTGATTGGTTATGCTTTTGATCAGCAGATGAAAACTGATCTGGTCATGAAGGCATTGAGTCAAGCACGTGAGCAAAGAAACTTGATTGAAGGCAAAACAATCATTCATAGTGACAGAGGTTGTCAATTCACGAGTCATGATTGGCATCGTATGCTAAAGCAACTCTGTCTTATTGGCTCTATGTCTCATACAGGAAACTGTTATGATAATGCCACCATGGAACGCTTTTTTGGCTCATTAAAAGACGCCTTGATTGTTGATGAAGCAGTTGTGGATGCAAACACAATGAAAGCAAACATTGATCATTGGATAGGTCAAATATAACTATCAAAGAGTGCATTCAGCGCTAGGGTACTTAACGCCTGTGCAATTGAGAAAGAACAAGTTGTTAAGGTCGCTTAATTGGGTTTTCTTTCTCTAAAATGTATGGATAAAGGTTGTTGCCTTGATTAAGGTTGAGTATTGAGTTTTCTATCGTGAGTAAAACCGATGACAACGAAACACTGTTTGTGTATATTCTTGCGCCTTGAATTGATTTCCGCACCTACCCTAAATAGAGGTGCGGTGCTTGGTTTGCGCTGGTGCTTATTTTGTCAATGGCGAGCAAGGCTCGGCGAAGCGTACCATTGACAGCGGACCGAATAAAGCATTTTTCATGGTGTGTTAAGCCACGCTTTTTAGGCTTAACACCTTATTAGCAAATCATCCCAAATAGTTTCTCAATGCAACAACTCTAGCGCAATATCTGATTTTTATAAATAAAATTTAAGCTCGCTCGCTCTTTTTGCTCAGATTATCTTAATTCCTTTACATAATTGAGGGTTTTTACTTGACCAGAACACGAGTTTACTTCTTCTCCGATTTTGGGTAGCAGTTCTGGGGAGTAAAACACATCATTAATGCGCCATTGTTCATCAAAATTTTTTGGTATATGGCTGAAGCTGCGCCAAGGGTGTCGCAATAGGTGATAGGTGGTGATTAAAAACTTGATGATCACTGAGCTATTAAGAATGCTACTCCTACTACTCCTGCTACTACTCCTACCTCCTCCTGCTACTACTCCTACTACTACTCCTACTATTCCTCCTCCTGCTACTACTCCTACTACTACTCCTACTATTCCTCCTCCTACTACTACTCCTACTCCTACTCCTACTTCTCCTCCTACTACTACTCCTACTCCTACTCCTACTCCTACTCCTCCTCCTGCTGCTACTCCTGCTACTACTCCTACTACTCCTGCTGCTACTCTGTTGTGGTCTAATTAAAGCCCTCAAAACTTTAAGCGGGATTATACTGTTAAAAATTAGGAGGATAACTATGCCCACTAAAACGAAAGAAAGCTATGACATTAGCTTAAAGCTCCAAGTATCTAAAGCGGTTGTAGATACAGGTCTTCGCGCATGTGATGTTGCCCGAGAATACGGGATATCAGATAAATTGGTTAGCCGTTGGTCTAGTGAATACCGTTTAGGTAAGAGCTGGGCAAGAAGTGAAACAAACAAGGCTGAAGATGAAAGTATCATTCGACTGGAGAAGGAAAATAGACGTCTTAAACAGGAGAATGAAATTCTAAAAAAGGCAAGTGCCTACTTTGCCAGAAACCTAAGATGAGATATCCATTTATCTATGAGCAAAGTAGGGATTATTCAGTGAGTTTACTCACAAAAGTGATGCAAGTAGATCGCAGAAGCTATTATCGTTGGCTTGCAATGCAAGCCAACAAACTAAAGATAAGCCCTAGTCAAGTTAAGCGTAATCGAGATAAGGCTAGTGTTAAGCACCTATTTGAGGCAGAAAAGGCAAAATAGGTTCACGCTCTATTGTTGCCATCCTACGCTCGAAAGGTCATGAAATTGGACGTTATCGCGTTAGATCAATTATGAGGTCACTGGGTTTAGTTTGCCGTATTCGAAAAGCATACAAAGGCAATTATAAAAAAGCCACTCAAGCGCTCATATTTAACAAGCATGAAATAGCAAAGCCCAAATGTAAAAATGAGCTTTGGGTCACTGACATTACTTATATTCATACGCTACAAGGCTGGCGTTATCTTAGTGTTGTGTTAGATGCTTGCTCAAGGCGAGTGATTGGTTATGCTTTTGATCAGCAGATGAAAACTGATCTGGTCATGAAGGCATTGAGTCAAGCACGTGAGCAAAGAAACTTGATTGAAGGCAAAACAATCATTCATAGTGACAGAGGTTGTCAATTCACGAGTCATGATTGGCATCGTATGCTAAAGCAACTCTGTCTTATTGGCTCTATGTCTCATACAGGAAACTGTTATGATAATGCCACCATGGAACGCTTTTTTGGCTCATTAAAAGACGCCTTGATTGTTGATGAAGCAGTTGTGGATGCAAACACAATGAAAGCAAACATTGATCATTGGATAGGTCAAATATAACTATCAAAGAGTGCATTCAGCGCTAGGGTACTTAACGCCTGTGCAATTGAGAAAGAACAAGTTGTTAAGGTCGCTTAATTGGGTTTTCTTTCTCTAAAATGTATGGATAAAGGTTGTTGCCTTGATTAAGGTTGAGTATTGAGTTTTCTATCGTGAGTAAAACCGATGACAACGAAACACTGTTTGTGTATATTCTTGCGCCTTGAATTGATTTCCGCACCTACCCTAAATAGAGGTGCGGTGCTTGGTTTGCGCTGGTGCTTATTTTGTCAATGGCGAGCAAGGCTCGGCGAAGCGTACCATTGACAGCGGACCGAATAAAGCATTTTTCATGGTGTGTTAAGCCACGCTTTTTAGGCTTAACACCTTATTAGCAAATCATCCCAAATAGTTTCTCAATGCAACAACTCTAGCGCAATATCTGATTTTTATAAATAAAATTTAAGCTCGCTCGCTCTTTTTGCTCAGATTATCTTAATTCCTTTACATAATTGAGGGTTTTTACTTGACCAGAACACGAGTTTACTTCTTCTCCGATTTTGGGTAGCAGTTCTGGGGAGTAAAACACATCATTAATGCGCCATTGTTCATCAAAATTTTTTGGTATATGGCTGAAGCTGCGCCAAGGGTGTCGCAATAGGTGATAGGTGGTGATTAAAAACTTGATGATCACTGAGCGTATTAAGAATGCTACTCCTACTACTCCTGCTACTACTCCTACTCCTCCTGCTACTACTCCTACTACTTACTCCTACTATTCCTCCTCCTGCTACTACTCCTACTACTACTCTACTATTCCTCCTCCTACTACTACTCCTACTCCTACTCCTACTATTCCTCCTCCTACTCCTACTCCTACTCCTACTCTACTCCCTCCTCCTGCTGCTACTCCTGCTACTACTCCTACTACTCCTGCTGCTACTCTGTTGTGGTCTAATTAAAGCCCTCAAAACTTTAAGCGGGATTATACTGTTAAAAATTAAGGAGGATAACTATGCCCACTAAAACGAAAGAAAGCTATGACATTAGCTTAAAGCTCCAAGTATCTAAAGCGGTTGTAGAGTACTGGTCTTCGCGAATGTGATGTTGCCTGAGAATACGGGATATCAGATAAATTGGTTAGCCGTTGGTCTAGTGAATACCGTTTAGGTAAGAGCTGGGCAAGAAAGTGAAACAAACAAGGCTGAAGATGAAAGTAACATTCGACTGGAGAAGGAAAATAGACGTCTTAAACAGGAGAATGAAATTCTAAAAAAGGCAAGTGCCTACTTTGCCAGAAACCTAAGATGAGATATCCATTTATCTATGAGCAAAGTAGGGATTATTCAGTGAGTTTACTCACAAAAGTGATGCAAGTAGATCGCAGAAGCTATTATCGTTGGCTTGCAATGCAAGCCAACAAACTAAAGATAAGCCCTAGTCAAGTTAAGCGTAATCGAGATAAGGCTAGTGTTAAGCACCTATTTGAGGCAGAAAAAGGCAAAATAGGTTCACGCTCTATTGTTGCCATCCTACGCTCGAAAGGTCATGAAATTGGACGTTATCGTGTTAGATCAATTATGAGGTCACTGGGTTTAGTTTGCCGTATTCGAAAAGCATACAAAGGCAATTATAAAAAAGCCACTCAAGCGCTCATATTTAACAAGCATGAAATAGCCAAAGCCCAAATGTAAAAATGAGCTTTGGGTCACTGACATTACTTATATTCATACGCTACAAGGCTGGCGTTATCTTAGTGTTGTGTTAGATGCTTGCTCAAGGCGAGTGATTGGTTATGCTTTTGATCAGCAGATGAAAACTGATCTGGTCATGAAGGCATTGAGTCAAGCACGTGAGCAAAGAAACTTGATTGAAGGCAAAACAATCATTCATAGTGACAGAGGTTGTCAATTCACGAGTCATGATTGGCATCGTATGCTAAAGCAACTCTGTCTTATTGGCTCTATGTCTCATACAGGAAACTGTTATGATAATGCCACCATGGAACGCTTTTTTGGCTCATTAAAAGACGCCTTGATTGTTGATGAAGCAGTTGTGGATGCAAACACAATGAAAGCAAACATTGATCATTGGATTGTCAAATATAACTATCAAAGAGTGCATTCAGCGCTAGGGTACTTAACGCCTGTGCAATTTGAGAAAGAACAAGTTGTTAAGGTCGCTTAATTGGGTTTTCTTTCTCTAAAATGTATGGATAAAGGTTGTTGCCTTGATTAAGGTTGAGTATTGAGTTTTCTATCGTGAGTAAAACCGATGACAACGAAACACTGTTTGTTATATTCTTGCGCCTTGAATTGATTTCCGCACCTACCCTAAATAGAGGTGCGGTGCTTGGTTTTGCGCTGGTGCTTATTTTGTCAATGGCGAGCAAGGCTCGGCGAAGCGTACCATTGACAGCGGACCGAATAAAGCATTTTTCATGGTGTGTTAAGCCACGCTTTTAGGCTTAACACCTTATTAGCAAATCATCCCAAATAGTTTCCTCAATGCAACAACTCTTAGCGCAATATCTGATTTTTTATAAATAAAATTTAAGCTCGCTCGCTCTTTTTGCTCAGATTATCTTAATTCCTTTACATAATTGAGGGTTTTTACTTGACCAGAACAACTCCTATTTTGGGTAGCAGTTCTGGGGAGTAAAACACATCATTAATGCGCCATTGTTCATCAAAATTTTTTGGTATATGGCTGAAGCTGCGCCAAGGGTGTCGCAATAGGTGATAGGTGGTGATTAAAAACTTGATGATCACTGAGCTATTAAGAATGCTACTCCTACTACTCCTGCTACTACTCCTACCTCCTCCTGCTACTACTCCTACTACTACTCCTACTATTCCTCCTCCTGCTACTACTCCTACTACTACTCCTACTATTCCTCCTCCTACTACTACTCCTACTCCTACTCCTACTTCTCCTCCTACTACTACTCCTACTCCTACTCCTACTCCTACTCCTCCTCCTGCTGCTACTCCTGCTACTACTCCTACTACTCCTGCTGCTACTCTGTTGTGGTCTAATTAAAGCCCTCAAAACTTTAA
>CBDALO010000057.1:0-13328 GCA_965196985.1 Gammaproteobacteria bacterium
CAAACATAGATATGTAAAACCTAATATTGAGCACTTTAACATTAAGTATATACGGCTAGCTCTAAGCGATCTATTATGTCGTCTATCTGATCATTATTACTTAACTTCAAAGTATTCTGACCAATTAAACACTCGATATAACTATCCGCTTGACCTCCCTTGGATTAGAGACATTGATCCAACAGTTTTGACGCCTTATCTACAAAACGATTCATCTAAGATTCGAAGTGAATTATTAGAACCGCCTAAACAAAAACTTACTGATTGTGTTGAGTGTGATTTACAAGATTGGGTACTAACTAACTCTGAGCTTTATGATGATGAAAAATTAATTATTAGATTGGACGCAAATAATGAGAAATGGCTGATTCTTAATGAGCACCATAGTTATGATGAGCATTATCATAATACAAGTGAACCGAAAGTGCTAGTGCGCCATCCTTTCTGTAAATTCCATTGACTTGCTGAAAATAAGCAGGCGACTCAGTCAGATTAGAAATTCCTTTTAAGGTAAACTTAACCAAAAAAGAGGAATGACAATGAGCTGCTATAAAAATGAGAACTTAATCGAAGAAGCCATACATGTTTTAGCGATGGAGGGGTTTGAAGCTTTACCTAAGCTTGTCTCCAGGTTGATGAATGAGGCTATGTTAATAGAAAGGCAGCGCCATTTAAATGCCAGTCCTTATGAGCGAACTGGCGATAGAAACGGATATGCGAACGGCTTTAAACCAAGGTTAATTAACACAGGTCAAGGTCAGCTTGAGCTACAGATACCGCAGGTTAGAGACTCCAATGAAGCCTTCTATCCATCATGTAACGTCCCACAATAATTTAGAGAAACCATCTCAACCTATTTTGCGTGAGATGGTGTCAAATAGTTAACCTTTTAGCTCATGAATTGCCTGATTAATGACATCATCCGGTATATGGTTTAAATTCATATTAGCGGCGATTAGCAACGCATGTCGCATGAGCCTATCAACATAACGAAGCCTACCTTTTGTGGCCATGTGTACTGCACGAATACCTGTTTCAGTGAATAAGCTGCTGCTCATTCCTGCCTTCTCAAAAGCAGCGTGAATAATGCTCTCAAAATCCCTGCTATCTTCAATTGCATGCCACCTAATAAAGCACTGAATTCTAGAGTTGATAGGTTCATAGGCTGGTCTCTGCAATGTTGCTAGAAGTGATGGGAGTCCACATAAGATAATCGTCATGACGTCTTTGCTGTCAAAACTGAAATTAAGGAAGTCAGGTAATCGTAGAATGAAATCATTACTAAGCTGATGCGCCTCGTCTAGGATCCAAATAGGCTGAACGTTTTTATCATGGTAGAGCGCGATCAAGCTCTGCTTCAAGTCTCTCCAAAGTTTAGAGAATCGGTAATAGTTTTCTAAACCTAGATTTTCGGCAAGCTGAGAGTACACATCAAATGACCGAAAGTGAGTGTCTGATTGATAAATGACTTGATGGGTCAGCGGGTTGAGTTTATTGCTCCAGTATCTTAGCGCCGTGGTCTTTCCTGTCCCTGAGTCGCCAGTAATCACTGCTAAGCCGCGTGTTTCTAGCAAACCATTAAGTTGCTGTTCTAGTCGCTTTGACTGCGCCAATTCAATAATGTTTGATTTACCCAATGGATCAAATTTCAAGCCAAAATGTTGAAGATACATCTTACTCATCCTCCTCAGTGATATCCAAATCCTCTTTAACTTGGTTATAAACAATCTCAACTAGCGAGGTTTTTCTTGCTGGTTGTTCCGGCATCTGAGGTCTAGCTCGGGTTCTAGAAAGGTTGTTATGTTTGTCCAGCTCTCCCACTGCACCAAGGTATTGATATTCCAATGATTCGACGTGACGGGCGGAGTCACTATGCGGATCAACCACTAAATAAACCTCTTGTTGAGCCAGTTCAAATGGAACTTCAAAGAGTCGATTATTCCAGCTTACCGTGCCATCCTTCCTGACTCGGCGCTTAATGCGATGCAGGAAGTAATCATCTAGCTTATCGGCCAAACAACCTAACGGCTGAATTTTAGTGAGGTCTTGCTGATAGCGTTGTAACGGGGTCATCTTGTCAGGCAGGGCGCTTTGCGAGGCTTGATGATAAACACGCTCAACCCAAGCCCAAAATCGATCATTCAGCGCATTGAAACTATGAATGGAATCCAGGTTGCATTCAGCTAGGAATTGCTCGCGTACTGTTCTATGCCAACGCTCTAGTTTGCCTTTGCTTTGCGGTTCATAGGGCCTGCCGTAAATCAATTGAATTTTCAAACGAGCACAAATGGTTTGCAACGTTTTAGCACGGTAGGCAGGGCCGTTGTCAATGATGAGCTTAACAGGAAGCCCACGTTTGAGTAATGCCTCTTTCAACACATGCTCAATAGTAATGGCACTCTCATCAGTACAAAATTTACTGTGACAGACCAACCTTGAGGCATCATCAAAAATACTCACCAAATAGCTTTTAACTCTTCTTTGGCCATCGTAAATCGTTGGACCATGCATGACATCGCCATACCAAATATCACAAGCTGTGAGCGCCTCAAATGAGCGGCGCTCAATTTGGTTAGAAGGTGTGACTGTTCTTTTAGACAGGCCGTGTTTTACTAATAAGCGGTGAACTGTTGCGTGAGATAATTCACCTCGTGCTACCTTCCCTTGAGTTTCTAAGAGTTTAATCACGGTCGGAATTGATCTTGAAGGGCTTTCCTGTTTAGTGGAAATAATTAACTCTTGTAGCTCTGGATTGATGTGACACTGGCCTTTGTCTCGTCGAGTTTTAGGAACTAATCCATCAATACCCTGCTTTAACCAGGCGTAATACCAATTCTCAATTGTTTTAGCACTGAGGTGAACACGCTTACTACCTGGAATGTTGTAGGTTTGCTGGGACAACCTTTTAATAATGCTCTTGAGCTCACCATGCTCAAAACTATTTCGGCTACATAGCTCACCTAAAACACTTAGGCGAAACAGTGCTGTTGGGTGAATGGGCTTGGTCATTTTGCAATTCCTGTGTGATTTAACTACTTGCAATGAGTTAATCACAACTTGAGTTGAGAATGCTACGCTCAAACTGTGTGGGGTCGTGAGGTTTACAGAAAATATCCATCTCAACTTTTTTTCACGTTAATTAATTATGGGATGCTCACTCCTGTGTTGTTAAGAAAAAGCATGATGCTCGATAAATCATGCTCACCAAGGCAGGCCAACCAAAACGCTTGTGGATCACTATGTCGCCCAAGCTGTAACCACAACGGATGTGCTTTGATATGGAAGGAGTAATCAACGAAGTGGTCAACCAACCAGTGAAACCACCTAGCAACGGTGTGTCGACTAACACCTTGCTCCTGACCTGATGAGCTAATACTTTTCCCAGGAGCACGCTCATTAACACTGCCTGCTGAACTGACCAGCAATACCAACGCTTTGGAGAAAGTATCTCAGGTAGGGTTGAACAAGTACGTTTACATTGATGACAATAAAATCTCAAAACAGGGGTGGGATTTAAAGAGCGTCCTTTACCTGGGTTCCTATCTGGTTTTCGATCATATGATCCATGTGACCATAGTCCACCTGCACCGCAATGGCTGCACTGCTCTGGCCTTAGTAGCTCTGGATTTTTTTTCAGCAGGATCAGGTAATCACTCAGGCTTTTAATCGCTTTTATGATTCTGCGCATGACTAATTTCACTATAGTTTTTATATCAAGTTATTTTACCTTGATAGGTTACTAAAAACCTTGTTTATTATGAGATAAAACTAGCTCAATTCCCCTAAATAAAGATAGACGTAACACCCATCAGTCTTAGAGCGAGGTGTACGCTCTGATAGAGCACTTAACTGAGAACTACCCAAAATTGTTATCTCCCTACCTGAACTGAATTCGATAATTCTTTTTGTTCTTCTTGAGAAACACTATTTTCTTTAAAAAATTGCTCTACTAAGTGATACGTTAGAAGTTTTCTAATACCCTTCGCAATAAAGTGTCGTGTCACCTTGCCCTTACCATCTCCTAATTTAGCTAGCATAATTGCGTAATCGTCATAAGCTTTTTCCTTACCTATCTCATACAAATATGAGGCCACATAAAAACATACAGCCAGTAGATTTTGTATCCCTTTAAAATTTTTTATCTGCATATTTTCCCAGCCTAGTCCTTCCTTGAGAAATTTAAAAACATATTCAATTTTCGCACGAGATAGATAGGCTATGTATACCTCATACGCCTCATCAAAAGTCGTTACTTTTTTATTAGTTAATAGCAGCATGTCATTCTTAAAAATTCTCCTACCATCTCTGCCTGTAATTTGGATTTTAATTGCATTGATGTTCTCAAACTCTCCAAAATAAATAGTTATTTTTCCGTCTTGTACGCAATTCTTTCCAACTGTTAACTTTTGGAATTGCTTTTCGCCTTGAGCATCAAAATCAGCGTTAATCAGCTTAACCCAAGTTTGGCCATTTCACCCTGAAAATCAAAAATTTCATCACTATTTTTAACTCAACCCATTGATTTTACTTGCCTAGAAACGTGAATCCTGGAATGTAGTGACACATAATAGCAATAAGGGGTTGCATGGGCTGGTGAAGTGATGAGAGTATTGAGTTATGTATATTCGAACCTCTACACAAAAGAGTCCTCGGACAGGTAAGTCTTACGCAACCTACCGACTTGTTGATACTCATCGCACTGCTGACGGCAAAGTACGTCAAAGACTGATTTTAAACCTTGGTGCAAATTTTTCAGTAAAGAAGGACAGTTGGAAATTGCTTGCTGACCGTATTGAGGAAATTTTAACGGGTCAAGGCACGTTAATTTCAATACCTGCACATCTGGAAAAACAGGCGCAAATGTATGTAAAACGCATTCGCTCTAGGCTTGCAGATGACAATGAGACAAGCATTGCTGTTAATTCAGTAAGCGCGGTTGAACCTGACTTTCAAGCAGTGGATGTTAACTCCATTGAGAGTGAGGACATACGACACGTTGGAGCTGAGGCGTTGGGCTTACATGCTGCTAGCCAATTACAACTTGAAGAATTGTTTAGGACTTTGGGTTTTAATCAAAAACAATGTCATCTGATGCTTGCTACCATCATTGGGCGTTTGGTTGCCCCAGGAAGTGATTTAAGTACGCACTATTATTTAAGCAATCAAAGTGCGTTAGATGAATTACTGGGTACTGATTTCTCAGAACTATCACTCAAGAAATTCTATAAGACTGCTGATGAGTTACTCAAACATAAGCAAATGATTGAAGATCAATTATTCGAACGTGAGAAAAATCTCTTTAGTTTAAATCAGGTGATCACTCTCTACGATATAACCAATACCTACTTTGAGGGTAGAGCATTACAGAATGATCACGCACAGCATGGTCGATCAAAGGAGAAGCGGTCTGATTGTCCGCTTGTTTCTCTAGGGCTCGTGCTGGATGGCTCAGGGTTCCCGCAACGCAGTGAATTTTTCAAAGGGAATGTTAGCGAGCCTAAAACATTATCCGAAATGCTAACTGAGCTTCATGCACAGCCAGAGGCAACAATTGTCTTAGATGCTGGTTTTGCAACTGAAGAAAATATTTCATGGCTTACTGAAAAAGGTTTCCATTATATTGTAGTGAGCCGTAGAGCATTGCCTGTTGTCGATGAAAACATTGATAAAGTGCTAGTAAAAGAATCAGTAAATAATACGGTTACAGCGCAATTAGTTAAAGATACTGAAGCAAATGAAGTCTTACTGTACTGCCATTCTCAGGCTAAGGAAGAAAAAAGCTTAAATATGATTAGTAAGGCTGAGGCTCGTTTCGAAGAGGAATTAATTAAGTTAGCCAATGGGCTCACTAAAAAAACCGGAATGAAAGCAATTGAGAAAGTAACCTTGCGTTTAGGTCGAATAAAAGAGCGCCATAAACGTGTTTCAGGTCGATACACTATCACGCTTGATTCGGAGGGTGATAAGGTTACGAAAATCAGTTGGAGTAAAGTTAACTCTGAGAATCTGGGCGCATATTGTTTGCGTAGTAACAGAATGGATTTAGATGAAAAAACAATTTGGAGAATTTATACAACTCTAACTGATGTTGAATCGGCATTCAGATCATTAAAATCAGAGTTAGGCCTGCGTCCTATCTACCATCAAAAGCAAGACCGAGTTGATGCCCATCTGTTTATTAGTATTCTTGCTTATCACTTACTACACACTATTCGCCATCAACTTAAATTGCAGAACATTGAGAGTAGCTGGCAAACTATACGGCAGATTTTTAGCACTCAGGTTCGTATCACGACTACGATGCGGCTTGAAAATAATAAACTACTTTCTGTTAGAAGAACCTCAAAGGCAACTCCAGAGCAAGTTGTGATCTATAAATCGTTAGGCATGAATTCACAACCTGGGCACACTGAAAAAACAATTTGTTAAGTTGTAGTGACCCTAAACGTTTTTTTAAAATGTAAGTCATTGATTTGGATAGGTTTAATTTTAGAAAGGACAAAGTTGGGTTAAGCTTTTTACCATCATCACCTCTACCTTCTATTGTTCTTGTTATTTTTGAGCGAATAATAAAGTCTTGATCTAGGTTTGTATCAATTAGTGAGAGATAGTCATTATCATCAAACTCTCTATCTAGAATATGGGTAATGGTTGCATCTTCATTCTTTGATTTTAGGCAGATTCCTATTTTTTCTATTTCACGAATAGACAGCAGCTTTTTATTAAAGTAATCACCAGATTCATAAAGACTCTTGGCCTCTTTATCTCCCTCAAATGGCTTTCCAGCCTCTATTTTCTTAATATGCTCAGCTTTTAAAAACTTAGGGTCTTTATTGCTGTAGCTTACATGCGATAGGCTAGTGCGCCATCCTTTCTGTAAATTCCATTGACTTGCTGAAAATAAGCAGGCGACTCAGTCAGATTAGAAATTCCTTTTAAGGTAAACTTAACCAAAAAAGAGGAATGACAATGAGCTGCTATAAAAATGAGAACTTAATCGAAGAAGCCATACATGTTTTAGCGATGGAGGGGTTTGAAGCTTTACCTAAGCTTGTCTCCAGGTTGATGAATGAGGCTATGTTAATAGAAAGGGAGCGCCATTTAAATGCCAGTCCTTATGAGCGAACTGGCGATAGAAACGGATATGCGAACGGCTTTAAACCAAGGTTAATTAACACAGGTCAAGGTCAGCTTGAGCTACAGATACCGCAGGTTAGAGACTCCAATGAAGCCTTCTATCCATCAGTCTTAGAGCGAGGTGTACGCTCTGATAGAGCACTTAAGCTGGCTGTCGCTGAAATGTATGTGCATGGGGTTTCCACGCGCAAAGTTGAAAAGGTGCTAAAGCAACTCTGTGGAACAGATATTTCAAGCACAGAGGTAAGCCGTTGCGCTAAATTGTTGGATGAAGATTTAAAGAAATGGCGAAATAAGCCGTTAGGAAAGATAAAATATCTTTGGCTAGATGCACGTTATGAGAAGGTGCGCACTAGCGGCACAGTACAAGACTGTGCGGTATTGATAGCCTATGGCTTTGATGAATCAACCGGCAAGAGAACAGTGCTAGGTGTTTCTGTTGCGTTATCAGAGGCTGAGGTACATTGGCGTGATTTTCTTCAGCAGTTGGTTGAGCGAGGTATACATGGTATTGAGTTGATTACTAGCGACGCTCATACTGGCCTAAAAGCCGCTAGAAGAGCTGTGTTCCCCAGTGTTCCTTGGCAACGCTGCCAATTTCATTTGCAGCAAAATGCTCAGGCTCACATACCAAAGCGCTCAATGAAGGAACCAGTAGCTGAGGAGATTACAGCTATATTTAATGCCTCAAACATTCATGAGTCGGAAAGACTATTGGCTATGGCGGTAGATAAATATCAGCAAACAGCACCAGAGCTTTCTTCTTGGTTGGAAGTGAATATACCGGAGGGCTTAGTAGTGATGAACTTTGACAGGCCGCATCAAAAAAGATTAAGAACCAGTAACATAGCTGAGCGCGTAAACAGAGAGGTAAAAAGAAGGACGCATACAGTTGGAATTTTCCCTAATACTGAATCGTGCCTAAGGCTCGTATCAGCTGTTTTAGTGGAAATTGATGACCAGTGGAGCGGATCACCTAGATACTTAAGTTGAAGTGAATAATAAGGCTTCATAGGGTTTTAGGATAGATCATTCTTGTTCTTATTAACGAGATATAATTGCTATTACCTAAAAGTTAATAATTTATTTTGAGAGGAGAAAAATTTGAGGTATAAATAATTTTTTAGATTGATTAGCATAATTAATTTAAGATATTATGCGATGAGACAGGTACAATAGAGTGCCATTTAGAATTTTAAAGGTTTTTCTAAGTACTGAAGTTGGTTTTTACAGACAAAATAACGCTCTATCTGCGATAGTAGATGCACAGCCTTATCACCAGGTACTAATGCAACTGCGTTATGCGTGCTGTAACCATTGATAATATCCCCGTCCAGACTCCTTACTTTACCTAGATTTTCAGTTTGCTTGCTATGTGGCTTTCTAATATCAGAAGGATCATGAAGAACATCAATTTTACTGGCGTGTGAAAGTTTTTCACAGCTCTGTTCTAGCAATACATCATTTGTTTTTATTGGATCTAAATCGGTGCTTTTATTTTCACCGGTAAGTGTACGAATCATCTTTTTATACTCATTGTTATCTTTTGATGAACTGAACAACTTACAACTACCTTCAGTTAATAGCTTTCCTACAATCGTCGATAGATTTTTTTAAAACAACTTTCCCAGTTAATTTTGAAAAAAGAGGGGCAGCGTAATCGGCGAAGTTTAACATTTATACTCATCTCGTTAGTCTTGTTAAAAAGACAAAGCATAGTCATTTTTACACAATATTTCAGCATTATTTTGCTGATTTAAATTTTGGGTAGTTTTCAGCACTTAAGCTGGCTGTCGCTGAAATGTATGTGCATGGGGTTTCCACGCGCAAAGTTGAAAAGGTGCTAAAGCAACTCTGTGGAACAGATATTTCAAGCACAGAGGTAAGCCGTTGCGCTAAATTGTTGGATGAAGATTTAAAGAAATGGCGAAATAAGCCGTTAGGAAAGATAAAATATCTTTGGCTAGATGCACGTTATGAGAAGGTGCGCACTAGCGGCACAGTGCAAGACTGTGCGGTATTGATAGCCTATGGCTTTGATGAATCAACCGGCAAGAGAACAGTGCTAGGTGTTTCTGTTGCGTTATCAGAGGCTGAGGTACATTGGCGTGATTTTCTTCAGCAGTTGGTTGAGCGAGGTATACATGGTATTGAGTTGATTACTAGCGACGCTCATACTGGCCTAAAAGCCGCTAGAAGAGCTGTGTTCCCCAGTGTTCCTTGGCAACGCTGCCAATTTCATTTGCAGCAAAATGCTCAGGCTCACATACCAAAGCGCTCAATGAAGGAACCAGTAGCTGAGGAGATTACAGCTATATTTAATGCCTCAAACATTCATGAGTCGGAAAGACTATTGGCTATGGCGGTAGATAAATATCAGCAAACAGCACCAGAGCTTTCTTCTTGGTTGGAAGTGAATATACCGGAGGGCTTAGTAGTGATGAACTTTGACAGGCCGCATCAAAAAAGATTAAGAACCAGTAACATAGCTGAGCGCGTAAACAGAGAGGTAAAAAGAAGGACGCATACAGTTGGAATTTTCCCTAATACTGAATCGTGCCTAAGGCTCGTATCAGCTGTTTTAGTGGAAATTGATGACCAGTGGAGCGGATCACCTAGATACTTAAGTTGAAGTGAATAATAAGGCTTCATAGGGTTTTAGGATAGATCATTCTTGTTCTTATTAACGAGATATAATTGCTATTACCTAAAAGTTAATAATTTATTTTGAGAGGAGAAAAATTTGAGGTATAAATAATTTTTTAGATTGATTAGCATAATTAATTTAAGATATTATGCGATGAGACAGGTATAATAGAGTGCCATTTAGAATTTTAAAGGTTTTTCTAAGTACTGAAGTTGGTTTTTACAGACAAAATAACGCTCTATCAATTATTTCACGTGATGCGTAAGAAACTGTCGTCACAATAAAATAATTTTCTTTTCTAAGTCAATAGGTTAATGAAGATAATGGATAATTATCAAGCCCAATAAAGTACTCGGCAACGAAAGTTTACCTTATCCAACTTATTGGTTCACACATACTTACCGCAAGCTCACGGTGAGATGCTACCCAAAGTCAGACTCCTATTAGGTGAAACTGATCCAAACACACCCCAGGTCAATTACCGCACCTTAATGCAAAATAATTTTAACATTGACCCCTATGAATGTGTTCTATGCGGTAGCCAAATGTTTTTAGCTAACTGCTGGTATAGACAACCTAACCGTTACAAATTGCTATCAAAGCATCGTGAACTCGCCTTACTGAAAAAAATCTAATAACTTCCTAGGGGGGTAGTCCGTCCAAAACAACAAATAACAGCTAGTTTTGGCTATTGTTTGTCATAACTAACCCTGCCCCACCACTAAATCGATTTTATAAAAAATACCTGTGCTAAAATTACTCATTTTAATTGGTGGTATTTTTACCAATTGACACATTGAAATTCCTTAATATTAAAATAATCTCTTTGGGGAAATGTCTTCCTTTAAAACTAATCGCCATAATAACTCCATTATTATTCAATAGACCTTCTGCGTAACTAAGGGCAGTTCTAGAAACTAGCTAAAATTTGCTTATAATTGCCTGATTAATAATCATTCATGGAAAGGCATATGCTATTAAGCTATCAGCAACTCAGTAACCGCCCGCGTATTTTTAAAAAGTTAACTGGTTTGACCCTTGATGATTTTGAAACGATACACCAACAAGTGAAGTCATCACTTGATGATGAGTTTAGTAAGCTGGGAAGGCGCCCGAAACTCACCACGCACCATGATCGCCTTTTGCTTCTCATGATGTACTATCGCACTTATGTAACACATGAATTCTTAGGTTACTTTGTTGATTTGGATGACAGTAATGTCTGCCGCTTATTTAAACGCTTAGAACCCTTAGTGGCCAAGCATATTCATATTAAAAAAGACAGAACCCTAACAGAAGATGCGGTTTGCGCTATATTAATGGATGTAACGGAGCAGCCTATTCAGCGCCCCAAAAAGAAGAAGCCACGTAAAGATTATTATTCTGGTAAAAAGAAAAGACATACTCAAAAGGTGGAGATAGCAATGAGTACATCCGGAAAAATAATCAACGTCTCTCAAACAATGCCTGGGAGGGTTCATGATATTAAGATCCGACAACGTGGCAGCCCACTGCCACCAGCAGAAAAATATGCTGATCTAGGATACCAAGGAATTCAACATACTGACCCCTTGGTTAACTTACCTCATAAAAAGCCCAAAGGCGGCAAATTAACTACTCAACAAAAAGAGGATAACCGTAATCACAGCAAGATCCGTATTAGGGTTGAACATCAATTCTCAAAATTTAAAAAATTCCGCATTCTTGGGGAGGTGTATAGGAATTTTCGCAGAAAACACAATATGAGATTTAATATTATTGCTGGGATTCTCAATCTTCAAGCCGGATTCTAAAACTACAAACGAGCATAAGCTCGCCCAGTATTTAGTTTCGCAGAAGGTCTAATGCTAAATTTGGTCGGTATTATATCAAATAACCATTAATTTGCGACAGAACCCCGAGTTTCCGCGACACACTCGATTATACAAAGGCAGCACCCCTTTGCTTCATGCTTCAGAGCTCTTAAAAGCATGTTTCCATATATGTGTTTTGAGATACGCATTCTTCATTATAACTACCCACACACATTTGAGATGATCCATCGTCTCGAATACCTTTAAAAAAATAACACTTAGGGCCTGACCTATTGTTGTGATTGTTTAGGTCAGCTAAAGGAGCTTCATGAGTGGTAACCGAATTTGGTTGATAAGCATCAGTAGTTTGCGTATGTTCTAAGATAACTGCTAGATCTTCACCTCCGGCGGCTTTATTTTCAACGCTATCCTTATAAACCTCTTCACCAATATTTATGCTGTTATAATAGCTCATTATTTCCTTGCTTTCTTTTGTATACTCTGGCTTACAGACCTTACCGAGCCAATTAGTATTTATAAGCATTCCCAATGCATTATCATTACTTGTTAAGGATTCAGACATAAGAATAAATTTTCCAGTAGCATCATTTGTTTTTAAAGAATTTACAATCTGAGTCTTATATTTTATGAAGAATGAAAACATGTTAGGATTCATCGACTCCCTGGGCGTGGATAATAACAATGCGGATAACGTGAGCAGAAACGAGTTATGTTGGTTCCACTTCTTATTAGCAAACCATGACTTAAATAGGTCTTTAGCCGCAGACATTGCTGTCGGATCGGCGTCATATGAATTTATAGTATTATATGCGTTACTAATATTATGATCTATGCTTGAAACGCTGCTGACAGCAGTTAACGAGTCATAAGTGGTTTTATCCAGTGAGGCAAGACCTGTGGCGCAGCATTCACTACGGATAACTGATGCACATTCCCCCCCTACCTGATCAGATAAAGACATAGTTTTACTCTGAGATATCAGCGACATTTTTGCCTTTAACAATTCAAAGGACTCATTATCTAGCCGTAATGCCAATAGGGTATAAGGTAGCAAATCAGGTTTATAAAACTCATCAAGATAATCTTGAAGCTTTCTTTGACTATCACATGCCTCCCTTTTAAAATCATCAACTCTATCTTTTCTCACATATAAGTATAGGATTAATAAATCGACAATAAGGTTCAAACCTCTAAGACAAACTTTATTTGGCAGGAGCAGATTATCACCGTTATTGTAATGTTTTTTATTCTTATCTTCTAGTAGTTTTAAAATATATTCTATACTAAATTGATCCAAGGCAATAAATATTGGAAATAATCCACGTAATACATTATCATCTGGCAGTGCATTATATATTTGTTGCAACTGTATTGCTTCTGGCTGCATGCTTGACTTAGTATCAGCCCATTTTAAAGCTGCTTGCTGTTGTATTTTTAATGGATGATGACCATTAAAAATCATAGCTCCTAGATTATATGTATTTAAAATGGTACCGTGAGAGGTTAAACCATCTAAAGATTGCTGATCATATAAATCATTTACTAAATAACTTGTGGGCAATGAACTGATATGAGTCTGACTCGGTTTGAAAAAACTTCTCCTAATTAACACTGTATTCCAAGGCATACTAACCCCCCCTTATTTAGTCTTCCCTAACCCTTAGTGAGTCATATTGTAACTCACTGTATTTTAATAAATTTATGCTTTTACTCTATAACACAAAATCTAC
>CBDALO010000058.1:0-7725 GCA_965196985.1 Gammaproteobacteria bacterium
TGCACGCAATACTAGCGGAGTGTTGTGCAAAATTTGATGAAACCTGGCAGCAAAGAAAACGAGCAATAACGACTGAAATTCTAGTTGTTTTCATTTTAAAACTAGTATTGAGTAAAAATAATCAGGGTTATCAAATTTTATTAAACGAGCTTTGGGAGTCATCAGAATTGGCCTGTATTCAGGAAAAGCCGTTCGCTGCTTCATCCATATGTGAGGCTCGCCAAAAGATGCCGGAAGTGATATTTACCGAACTCAATCGTGCCGTTTTATTGGCGCGAGAAAAGCAGGAGCCATTACCTTTATGGCAAGGTCATCGTGTTTTTGGCGTTGATGGCTCCAAAATAAATGTACCTCATGAATTACTCGCCGCTGGTTACATGGCACCTAATAAAGGCCAATACTACCCACAAGGAATTATGAGCGCATTATATCATTTAGGGAGTGGCTATATTTATGATATTACCCTTAATGCAGAACGAAGCGAACGGCATATTTTATTGGCGCACATGGAGACGATGCAACCTGGTGATGTCTTGGTTCTTGACCGAGGGTATTTCAGCTATTTGATTTTAGTAAAAGCGATGGAAAAAGGCATCCACCTTATTTGTAGAATGCAGTCTGGCACTGTAAATACAGCCGTAAAGCGTTTTTGGGAAAGTGATAGTCAAGATGAAATCATTACTTATAAGCCGTCAGTAGCTGTAAAGTATGAAAGTCGAAAGCAGGGTTATGAAATCGATATCAAACCGGTGAGGTTGCGATTAGTTAAATATACTATTGGTGATGAAACTTACGTTTGTAGCACCACGTTGTTGGACCAAGAAAAATACCCACTGGATGAATTTCCTAGTGTATATCATGGCCGCTGGGGAATTGAGGAGCTTTATAAAATATCCAAAGTGTTTATTGATATTGAAGAATTTCACGGTAAGTCAGAGCTTGGTGTAAAGCAAGAATGCTATGCGCATGCGCTAATCATAAACCTCGCCCGAATTTTTGAGTCTGAGGCCAATAAACAGCTTCCGCCACCCTCACCGAAAGGAAAGAATAAACCCGAAAAGCAAGATGGCTATTGGCAAGATTTTGTTGGGGAAATAAAAAATATTAAAATTAATTTCAAAAACACATTACTGGTTATTGGTCGAAGTTTAGAGAAATTATTGTTGCCAGAAAAGGAATCTGGTTTTCTTTGTATCCCGCTCATGCTTGGCAGCATTGCTCGCGTACGTCAAAAAATAAGAAGGGGTAGGCATTCACCACGGCAATCTAGAAAGCCGGTTACAAAATGGTTAAATATTAGAGAAGGATCTGCCAAATATGCTTAACCGAATGCCATTGTCTATTGATATCCCCCATTTTCCTACCGTACAAAAAATAGAGCATGAGGTCCGGCCGGAATCCTGGTTAAAAGGGATCAAATCTCAATGATTAGCTAATTTATAATCAATTTCTGTAGTATTTCTTTCCATATCAAGTGTAAAAACACCAAATCGATTGAGATGATCGCGCCAGTAAGGTGAAAGGCTCGCTAAAACCTCATCAGGTATATCGTGAGCTTGCGGTAAGTTTGTGTGAACCAATAAGTTGGATAAGGTAAACTTTCGTTGCCGAGTACTTTATTGGGCTTGATAATTATCCATTATCTTCATTAACCTATTGACTTAGAAAAGAAAATTATTTTATTGTGACGACAGTTTCTTACGCATCACGTGAAATAATTATGCCAACCGCAACTGAAATACCGGATATAGCGACTAAATCAGAGCATGAATTTGCAGAATTTCGTGCTCGCTTGAATCAGTCCAATCTTGGTGATGAGGATAAGGAGCTTGCAGGTGGTTGTTTGGACCTTGCTCTTTGGTTGCCCGAGGTGCTTCAACAGCAGAAAATTACAATTAAACAATTACGTGAACTTATTTTTGGAGCTGACAGTAATCAGTCACCCAAGAAGAATCAGGAGAATAAGGGCCAAGAATCTGAAAGTAATATTGAGGGTGTTGGCAATAACTCTGACGATAATACATCAGGCAATAAAAAAGGTGATAGTCAATCAGATAAGAAAGGGAAATCCGGTCATGGCAGGCGAGTTAATCACGATTACCGGAATGCCACTGATGTTTATTGCCATGTTGCTGACCATGCATGTGGCGATGCCTGTCCTGGAGGATGTGGTGGGAAACTGTATAAGGTTAAAAAAGCCGGTGTAGTTATTCGTATAACTGGCAACTCATTAGGCACGGCAACACGGTATCATTTGGAAAAGCTTCGCTGCGCCTTGTGTGGGCTTATTATCACTGCCCAGTTACCTACGGATGTTAGGAAGCAACCAAAGTATGACGCTAAGTTTAAAGCAATGCTGTGCTTGCAAAAGTATTACATTGGCGTGCCTTTTTACCGTCAAGAAAAGTTCCAAGAGTTACTAGGCTTTCCGTTACCCTCAAGTACACAGTTCGAGCTTTGTGAGCAGGTGGCTGATATCGGCTATCGTGTGTTTGATGTTTTAGAACAGTATGGCGCGAACGGTGATATTATTCAGCATGATGACACATTCGCAAAGATACTTTCGATACTATCTGATAACAAGGCGGACCTTAATAAACCAAGAAAAGGGATGTATACAACAGCCATTTTAAGCAAGACTATTGGTGCTCACCAGGTTGCTCTATTTTATGCAGGCGAGCATCACGGCGGCGAAAACTTATCACAACTATTAGCAAACAGGGTGGCTGAAAAAAAGAAGGTGATTCAAATGTGTGATGCGTTAGCAGCCAACATGCCGAAAGAGTTACAAACTATCATCTGCAATTGCTTAGCTCATGGTTTTAGAAAGTTTCGTGATTTACTTGAGCAAGAGTTTCGTAAAAGCAAGCGCAAACTTGCTGATAGTTAGAAGATGGATGAGACTTATATTAAGGTCAATGGCAAGCAAGTTTATCTTTATCGTGCAGTTGATAAGTACGGTAACACCGTTGATTTTATGCTGTCAGAGAAGCGTGATCGTAAGGCAGTTCTAGCTTTTTTAATAAAGCGATTGGATCAAGCGGGTTACCCAAAAAGGTTAACATTGATAAAAGTGGTGCAAATACAGCAGCGTTGGAAAGACTCAATACCTTATTATTTTTATCTGGATTCTGGTTTGCGATGGTCGAGGTTAGGCGCATTAAATACCTCAATAATTTGGTCGAGCAAGACCATCGATCGATAAAGCGTATCACGAAATATACACTGGGTTTTAAAAAGTTCAATTCAGCTAAGGCAACAATAGCTGGTATTGAGTTATGCCATATGCTAAAAAAAGGGCAGATGCGAGGCAATAGCATGATGCCAGCCTGGCAGCAGTTCCACACGCTCGCAGACTAGTTGCGCCCAAAAATAGGCTACCTCATCTAGGTGTAAATTTTTCGACAGAACCCTCTTTTTTTATCTGCCAAAAATCAGCCAGGGGTTAATTTGCGTCACTAAAATGGACTTTAGTGGTCAGACAGAGTATTTCCGCTTTACGTTATCTGGAGAAAATAATTCCGAAGAGTTTTTATCAAAAGCTGCCGATGAAGAGTTTACACTCAATAAAGTTGTAACCCCAAAATCAGATACCAAACACTAAAGCTACCTGTGTAACGTCCCACAATAATTTAGAGAAACCATCTCAACCTATTTTGCGTGAGATGGTGTCAAATAGTTAACCTTTTAGCTCATGAATTGCCTGATTAATGACATCATCCGGTATATGGTTTAAATTCATATTAGCGGCGATTAGCAACGCATGTCGCATGAGCCTATCAACATAACGAAGCCTACCTTTTGTGGCCATGTGTACTGCACGAATACCTGTTTCAGTGAATAAGCTGCTGCTCATTCCTGCCTTCTCAAAAGCAGCGTGAATAATGCTCTCAAAATCCCTGCTATCTTCAATTGCATGCCACCTAATAAAGCACTGAATTCTAGAGTTGATAGGTTCATAGGCTGGTCTCTGCAATGTTGCTAGAAGTGATGGGAGTCCACATAAGATAATCGTCATGACGTCTTTGCTGTCAAAACTGAAATTAAGGAAGTCAGGTAATCGTAGAATGAAATCATTACTAAGCTGATGCGCCTCGTCTAGGATCCAAATAGGCTGAACGTTTTTATCATGGTAGAGCGCGATCAAGCTCTGCTTCAAGTCTCTCCAAAGTTTAGAGAATCGGTAATAGTTTTCTAAACCTAGATTTTCGGCAAGCTGAGAGTACACATCAAATGACCGAAAGTGAGTGTCTGATTGATAAATGACTTGATGGGTCAGCGGGTTGAGTTTATTGCTCCAGTATCTTAGCGCCGTGGTCTTTCCTGTCCCTGAGTCGCCAGTAATCACTGCTAAGCCGCGTGTTTCTAGCAAACCATTAAGTTGCTGTTCTAGTCGCTTTGACTGCGCCAATTCAATAATGTTTGATTTACCCAATGGATCAAATTTCAAGCCAAAATGTTGAAGATACATCTTACTCATCCTCCTAGAGAGAGCGTGATATCCAAATCCTCTTTAATAAACAATCTCAACTAGCGAGGTTTTTCTTGCTGGTTGTTCCGGCATCTGAGGTCTAGCTCGGGTTCTAGAAAGGTTGTTATGTTTGTCCAGCTCTCCCACAGTGATATCCAAATCCTCTTTAACTTGGTTATAAACAATCTCAACTAGCGAGGTTTTTCTTGCTGGTTGTTCCGGCATCTGAGGTCTAGCTCGGGTTCTAGAAAGGTTGTTATGTTTGTCCAGCTCTCCCACTGCACCAAGGTATTGATATTCCAATGATTCGACGTGACGGGCGGAGTCACTATGCGGATCAACCACTAAATAAACCTCTTGTTGAGCCAGTTCAAATGGAACTTCAAAGAGTCGATTATTCCAGCTTACCGTGCCATCCTTCCTGACTCGGCGCTTAATGCGATGCAGGAAGTAATCATCTAGCTTATCGGCCAAACAACCTAACGGCTGAATTTTAGTGAGGTCTTGCTGATAGCGTTGTAACGGGGTCATCTTGTCAGGCAGGGCGCTTTGCGAGGCTTGATGATAAACACGCTCAACCCAAGCCCAAAATCGATCATTCAGCGCATTGAAACTATGAATGGAATCCAGGTTGCATTCAGCTAGGAATTGCTCGCGTACTGTTCTATGCCAACGCTCTAGTTTGCCTTTGCTTTGCGGTTCATAGGGCCTGCCGTAAATCAATTGAATTTTCAAACGAGCACAAATGGTTTGCAACGTTTTAGCACGGTAGGCAGGGCCGTTGTCAATGATGAGCTTAACAGGAAGCCCACGTTTGAGTAATGCCTCTTTCAACACATGCTCAATAGTAATGGCACTCTCATCAGTACAAAATTTACTGTGACAGACCAACCTTGAGGCATCATCAAAAATACTCACCAAATAACTTTTAACTCTTCTTTGGCCATCGTAAATCGTTGGACCATGCATGACATCGCCATACCAAATATCACAAGCTGTGAGCGCCTCAAATGAGCGGCGCTCAATTTGGTTAGAAGGTGTGACTGTTCTTTTAGACAGGCCGTGTTTTACTAATAAGCGGTGAACTGTTGCGTGAGATAATTCACCTCGTGCTACCTTCCCTTGAGTTTCTAAGAGTTTAATCACGGTCGGAATTGATCTTGAAGGGCTTTCCTGTTTAGTGGAAATAATTAACTCTTGTAGCTCTGGATTGATGTGACACTGGCCTTTGTCTCGTCGAGTTTTAGGAACTAATCCATCAATACCCTGCTTTAACCAGGCGTAATACCAATTCTCAATTGTTTTAGCACTGAGGTGAACACGCTTACTACCTGGAATGTTGTAGGTTTGCTGGGACAACCTTTTAATAATGCTCTTGAGCTCACCATGCTCAAAACTATTTCGGCTACATAGCTCACCTAAAACACTTAGGCGAAACAGTGCTGTTGGGTGAATGGGCTTGGTCATTTTGCAATTCCTGTATGATTTAACTACTTGCAATGAGTTAATCGCAACTTGAGTTGAGAATGCTACGCTCAAACTGTGTGGGGTCGTGAGGTTTACAGAAAATATCCATCTCAACTTTTTTTCACGTTAATTAATTATGGGATGCTCACTCCTGTGTTGTTAAGAAAACTGAGAACTACCCAAAATTGTTATCTCCCTACCTGAACTGAATTCGATAATTCTTTTTGTTCTTCTTGAGAAACACTATTTTCTTTAAAAAATTGCTCTACTAAGTGATACGTTAGAAGTTTTCTAATACCCTTCGCAATAAAGTGTCGTGTCACCTTGCCCTTACCATCTCCTAATTTAGCTAGCATAATTGCGTAATCGTCATAAGCTTTTTCCTTACCTATCTCATACAAATATGAGGCCACATAAAAACATACAGCCAGTAGATTTTGTATCCCTTTAAAATTTTTTATCTGCATATTTTCCCAGCCTAGTCCTTCCTTGAGAAATTTAAAAACATATTCAATTTTCGCACGAGATAGATAGGCTATGTATACCTCATACGCCTCATCAAAAGTCGTTACTTTTTTATTAGTTAATAGCAGCATGTCATTCTTAAAAATTCTCCTACCATCTCTGCCTGTAATTTGGATTTTAATTGCATTGATGTTCTCAAACTCTCCAAAATAAATAGTTATTTTTCCGTCTTGTACGCAATTCTTTCCAACTGTTAACTTTTGGAATTGCTTTTCGCCTTGAGCATCAAAATCAGCGTTAATCAGCTTAAGCTTTTTACCATCATCACCTCTACCTTCTATTGTTCTTGTTATTTTTGAGCGAATAATAAAGTCTTGATCTAGGTTTGTATCAATTAGTGAGAGATAGTCATTATCATCAAACTCTCTATCTAGAATATGGGTAATGGTTGCATCTTCATTCTTTGATTTTAGGCAGATTCCTATTTTTTCTATTTCACGAATAGACAGCAGCTTTTTATTAAAGTAATCACCAGATTCATAAAGACTCTTGGCCTCTTTATCTCCCTCAAATGGCTTTCCAGCCTCTATTTTCTTAATATGCTCAGCTTTTAAAAACTTAGGGTCTTTATTGCTGTAGCTTACATGCGATAGTAGATGCACAGCCTTATCACCAGGTACTAATGCAACTGCGTTATGCGTGCTGTAACCATTGATAATATCCCCGTCCAGACTCCTTACTTTACCTAGATTTTCAGTTTGCTTGCTATGTGGCTTTCTAATATCAGAAGGATCATGAAGAACATCAATTTTACTGGCGTGTGAAAGTTTTTCACAGCTCTGTTCTAGCAATACATCATTTGTTTTTATTGGATCTAAATCGGTGCTTTTATTTTCACCGGTAAGTGTACGAATCATCTTTTTATACTCATTGTTATCTTTTGATGAACTGAACAACTTACAACTACCTTCAGTTAATAGCTTTCCTACAATCGTCGATAGATTTTTTTAAAACAACTTTCCCAGTTAATTTTGAAAAAAGAGGGGCAGCGTAATCGGCGAAGTTTAACATTTATACTCATCTCGTTAGTCTTGTTAAAAAGACAAAGCATAGTCATTTTTACACAATATTTCAGCATTATTTTGCTGATTTAAATTTTGGGTAGTTTTCAGTATTATTCAATGCTAAATTTGGTCGGTATTATATCAAATAACCATTAATTTGCGACAGAACCTAGGTTTCTGAAGAGTGGTAGAGGAAGCGGTAGACTTCTCTAAATATTGTTTACGCTTTGTCTCATACTGATTATTACTAAAAGCGAA
>CBDALO010000059.1:0-20423 GCA_965196985.1 Gammaproteobacteria bacterium
CAAAGGCTAAACCTGGCTTTTTCAGATTTAACTAGTTAGACAACGTTCATTGTAGGTATTCACCAAGTTCCCAGCGCAGTGTTGTTTTTGCTTCTTGGGCAATTTTGCAAAACTCAGGGTTACTTTGTGAAGCTGCATTGGCTAGCCCAGTTGCTTCACTGTGTAGTGAAAAACTGCCTGATTTACATTGGGGTGGCATAGGATTTTTGCTGCAGATTTTGTTTATCAGTCGCTGGTCATTTAATAGCTCATGTAGTTTATTATGTAGTCGTTGATCTTGTTTGGGACATTGGTAGTTTCCTACCTGCGTATAAAGCTCTTTTACAAAGTGTTTGCGATAGGTTTGATTAGCGAATGCACCTTGTAGAAGTAAGGTTGCAGCAATAACAGTAGTGAAGGAGGTAAGGTTGACTTTCTTCATGGTGGCATGCTCCATTAAATTTTTGATGGCATTAATAGAGCTTATAAAAGTTTTATTCTAGAAAGCTTAACGGTATAAACATTGATAGGTGGGAATAAAGCTTGGTAATAAAGCCTCAATAGCTGCGGGTCGAATAACAAAGTTATAGTGCCCTTTATCTAATAGAATAAGTCGCTTAGGTGGTAAGGCTTGTTGATAAAGTTTTTCTCCTTGCTCTACTGGGATGAGGTGGTCATCTCGACCATGAACAATAAGTAAAGGCGCATGTATTTTTGTGATTTTTTTAATGGAGTCGTAGCGATCTTTCAATAACCAGTTAACCGGTAATAAGGGATAGTGTTTTTTTCCAACTGCAGCAAGGGAGGTGTAAGGCGCTTTAAGAATAACAGCGCCAACATGAGTTTCTGTTGCAAGCTGTACTGCAACACCGGATCCTAGCGAGTTACCCAATAAAATCAGACAACGATTAGGCACTGACTGTTGTTGCAAAAATTTTAAAGCGGCACGACCATCTTGATAGAGCCCAGTTTCAGAAAGTAAGCCAGGGTTACCACTAAAGCCCCGATAGGCTATGAGTAACAAACCAAACTGTGAGGCGGGGTAGAGTTTAAAAAGATAGGCATAGTGATTTAGATTGCCATAGTTTCCTGGTAGGTAAAGGATGGTGGGTTTTTGTTTTGGGGCAGCTCTATACCAGGCTTTTAGCGATAAACCATCAGCCGTGGTTAAGTTGACTACTTGTACATTATTGAGTTTTGAATGGGTTGGATTAGTGTGGCCAGAGGTAGGGTGATAGATTAGCTCACGTTGAGAAAAATAAAAAAACTACCAACAATGCAATAGACTAGCACAATAAAAAAAAGGCTTTGCGCATTAGCCTTTACTCCCCTTGTTGTTGAGTGGAAAGCTTTAAAAGTTGCTGTTGTAGTAACTCTCCAACTGGTGAAAAGACAAAGCGAATCACAAGGTGGCTAAGCGGCTTGCAAGCTAGACATCCTTGGCGAACTTGTAGGGCTGCTATAAAGCAGCTATTTACTCCGCATTTTTGGTAGCGCGGAACTGTTGTATTAACAAGAAATAATTGTTGGCCTAACTTTTGTTCTAGCTCTTTACTTATAGGTTTGGGCAGTATTAATGTATCAACGAGTTTTTTCTTCGGAGTTAATAAGTAGTAATGCAATTGTCCATCAGCATAAAAGCGTTGAGTGACTAGAAAAAAATTGTGAATAGGATGAATGGTTAATGTATCAATACTAGTCCTAAGCTGTTTGGCTAATAAGCTGGTTTGATGGCAGCCCGGTGAGTGGGAAGCTGCAGCTGTAACACAACGACTCGAGTAATAGGGGCCTGTTTTATGACAGTGAGTCCACTGTGCGCGGCATTGTTGATAGGCCTTCATACTGAATGTTGGCTTGGTAGTGGCAAAGCAATTTAGGGTTAGAGCTAAACCGATAACTATGAAGAGTTTTTGTTTCATGTGAGGCTCACTCCTAAAAAAAGTAAGAACTTATCCTAGAGGAGTTTTTTTTCGAGAGCAAGCAGGGAGGCAATTTGTGAGGTGCTGTTGCATAAATAGCAGAGCAGGATAGACATCTCGACTTAAACTGATTTTGTGTGTTGCTTTTGCGTAAGTAAAGCGCAGCGTAGCGAGCCATGAAGCAAAAGCAGCACACAAGTCAGCAAGACGAAGTGTGAAAAAGGATTTATGCAACAACGCTAATTCGTGATAGGGCCTGTTAGGCGGCAACACCTTATAAAGCATAAAATTTTGATCGCTAGTAGATGCTTTTAAAATGTATTGCTAGGCAGGCTATTGGTCAGCAATATTCGCGGCATGAAGCGTATTGTGCATCAGCATAGCAACCGTCATAGGGCCAACGCCACCAGGAACTGGGGTAATCCAGCCAGCGCGTTGTTTAGCTATATCAAACTCGACGTCACCAGTAAGCTTCCCTGAATCAAGTCGAGTAATACCAACATCAAAAACAGCGGCACCTGGTTTGATCCACTCACCTTTAATTAGCCCAGGTTTACCGACGGCACTAACTAGAATATCAGCTTCAGCAACAAAGCTAGCAAGGTCTTTAGTGTGACGATGGCAAACGGTAACCGTTGAGCCGGTCAGTAATAGTTCCATTGCCAAGGGGCGACCAACTATATTGGAAGCGCCAACGATAACAGCGTGCTTGCCCATTGGGTCAATGCCTTCAGATAAAATCATTTGTACAATCCCCCAAGGTGTACAGGGACGTAATAAAGGTGTGCGTTGGCAAAGGCGACCAATATTATAAGGATGGAAGCCATCGACATCTTTGTGTGGTGTGATGGCTTCTATAACTGTTTGCGCAGAGAGTTTTCCGGGTAGAGGAAGTTGTACCAGAATGCCATGTACAGCAGGATCGACGTTAAGCTCTGCAATAAGCTTAAGTAGCTGCTCTTCGGTCATTCTAGAGTGGCAGTGCATAAAGGAGCGGATGCCGACTTTATCGCAGGCTTTGTGCTTGCGATTAACATAGACCTGTGAAGCTGGGTCTTGGCCAACTAATACAACAGCAAGCCCTGGCGCTGATAGATCGTTAGTAAGCCGCTTATTAACACCTTGCTTAACTTTCTCTAATACACCTTCAGCAATTTTTTTGCCATCTATGATAAGTGCAGTCATGGTTGGGTACCTGGTTGGTTTGATTGGCGCACTATATCATAGGCTTAAATACTAAATAAAGGGTGAGCCACCTAGGGGAAAAATTGGCGGAAGCAATTGAAAAAAAACACTAAAACGTTGACGCCATAGGGGAAGCTAAGTATTATCGCCAGTTCAGTTGAAACGGCGTCGAAATGGCCATGTTTTGATTGTAACGGGGTGTAGCGCAGTCTGGTAGCGCGCCTGCTTTGGGAGCAGGATGTCGGGGGTTCGAATCCCTCCACCCCGACCACTAAAACCTGGCGCCTGTAGCTCATTTGGATAGAGCATCGGCCTTCTAAGCCGAGGGTAGCAGGTTCGAATCCTGCCAGGCGCGCCATTAAAGGCTTGGTGGGTATGTGGCGGCTATGCCAGTGTTATGGTGAACGTAGCTCAGTTGGTAGAGCCCCGGTTTGTGGTACCGGTGGTCGTGGGTTCGAGCCCCATCGTTCACCCCATTAAAGATGCGAAAGTGGCGGAATTGGTAGACGCGCTGGATTTAGGTTCCAGTGGGGCAACCCGTGAGAGTTCGAGTCTCTCCTTTCGCACCATGTCAACAGAGAGGTGACCGCCAGGTCCTTGAAATACCATAATTGATAAGAGAATGTGAGGTAAATTATGCAAGTTGTTCTTGCTACAACAGAAGGTTTGGGTCGTAAATTTACAATTACTGTGCCAGCAGAAGAATCTAAAACCAAATATCAAAACCGCCTAAAAGACGCTGCCAAAAATGCTAAGGTTGATGGCTTTCGCAAAGGAAAGGTACCTGTTAAATTGCTTGAAGAGCGCTATAGGCCTTCAGTTTGGCACGAGGTAGTGGATCAACTTATTAAAGACACCTTGCCAAAAGCTTTTGAGCAAGAAAAGTTGCAACCAGCGGGTATGCCTAGTGTTGATTCTATTAATGGTCAGCCTGGTGAGGATTTCGTTTATGAAGCAAGTTTTGAGGTCTACCCAGAGATTAATTTAAAAGAACTAACTGACGTTGAGATTGAACAAGTTAGTGCTGAAGTGACAGATCAAGATGTAGAAAACTTACTGAAAAAACTACAGCAACAACATGCTAACTGGGTTGAAGTGGATCGTGCTGCTGAAGAGGGTGATCAAGTAACAATAGACTTTGAAGGTTTTGTTGATGGTGAAGCATTTGAAGGTGGTAAGGCTGAGTCTGTACCACTAGTGCTTGGATCAAAGACAATGATTCCTGGTTTTGAAGATGGCTTAGTTGGTGCTAAAGCAGGTGATGAACTTGAATTAAACGTTACCTTCCCTAAGCAATATCACGCTGAAAAGCTAGCTGGCAAAGCGGCAGTATTTAAAACTAAAGTTCACAAAGTTTGTGCGCCTGAATTACCCGAGTTAGATGATGCTTTTGCAGAGAAATTTGCTGTGAAAGAGGGTGGGATTGAAAAGCTAAAGGATGATATGCGAAAGCATATGCAGCGTGAGCTTGGCAATGTAGTTAAGTCTCGTAATAAAGAGGCTGTTTTTAATGAGCTATTAAAACTTAATGAAATTGAGGTCCCTAAGGCTTTGATTGAGAATGAGATGAAAAACTTACACGCTGTGGCACATCAACAGCAAGGCCATCAACATCATGACCATGATCATGAGTTAAGTGAAGCAGAGAAGCAGGCGCTATATGAGCCAGCTAAACGCCGGGTTCGTTTGGCTTTGTTGATTAATGAAGTGATTAATGCCAAGGAGATTAAAGCTGATTCGGAGCGAGTTAAAGCGCTGGTTGAAGAAATGGCTGCAAGTTACGATAATCCTGAAGAGTTTACCAATTGGTTTTATAGTGATCGCCAGCAGCTTTCACAGATGGAAACTTTGGCATTGGAAGAGCAGGTCATTGAGGAACTGCTCAATTCTGCTAAGGTTAATGCCAAGACGTTGTCTTATGAGGAGGCTATTCAGCCACCAGCAGCGTAGTTATATTGGTTAAGTTAAGGAGTTTGTGATGGAGTTAGAATCAAATTTAGTGCCTATGGTTGTTGAGCAAACCTCTCGAGGTGAGCGCTCTTATGATATTTACTCACGTCTACTAAAAGAGCGAGTAATCTTTTTGGTTGGGCAAGTAGAAGATCATATGGCTAATTTGGTTGTAGCTCAGCTTTTATTTTTAGAGTCTGAAAACCCTGATAAAGATATCTCTATCTATATTAACTCTCCTGGTGGTGTAGTAACCGCAGGATTGGCTATTTACGATACTATGCAATTTATTAAACCGGATGTAAGTACAACTTGTATTGGCCAAGCTTGTAGCATGGGTGCCTTGCTGTTGGCTGGCGGTGCAGCTGGAAAACGTCACTGTTTGCTGCATTCGCGGGTAATGATTCACCAACCTTTGGGTGGTTTTCAGGGACAGGCAACAGATATTGAAATTCATACCAAAGAAATCTTGGGTGTGCGTGATCGCTTAAATAATATTTTGGTTAAACACACCGGGCAATCACTAGAAACAATCCAAAAAGACACTGATCGTGATAATTTTATGAGTGCACAAGAATCAGTGGATTATGGTTTGATTGATAAGGTTCTAGAAATGCGTGAAACTCAGCCTGATAAAAAGGCGGATGACTAAGAGGCGCTAAGCGATGAGTTCAGATAAGACAGATAAAAGTGTACAGTGTTCTTTTTGTGGGAAACCTCAAGGTGAGGTTAAAAAACTTATTGCTGGACCTTCAGTTTTTATCTGCAATGAATGCGTTGCTTTGTGTAATGACATTATCAAAGATGAGCAACAAAATAACCCTGCGATAGCAGAGGTTGAAGCAAACTTACCAACTCCTCACGAGTTAGTTGAAGTTCTTAATGAATATGTTATTGGTCAAGCGTATGCTAAAAAAGTTTTGGCTGTTGCTGTTTATAACCACTATAAGCGTTTGCGAAGTACGACTAAAGAAGAGCAGGATGTTGAACTAAGTAAAAGTAATATTTTACTTATCGGCCCTACGGGAAGTGGTAAAACTTTGCTCGCACAAACTTTAGCAAAGACGCTTAATGTGCCGTTTGCTATCGCAGATGCAACAACCTTAACTGAAGCTGGGTACGTTGGTGATGACGTTGAAAATGTCATTCAAAAGCTGTTGCAGAAATGTAATTACGATATCAAAAAGGCCGAAACAGGTATTATCTATATCGATGAAATCGATAAAATTACCCGTAAATCAGAGAATCCATCAATTACTCGTGACGTGTCGGGTGAGGGTGTACAGCAGGCTTTATTAAAGCTTGTTGAGGGTACAACTGCCTCAGTGCCTCCACAAGGGGGACGTAAGCATCCTTCGCAGGAGTTATTGCAGGTTGATACTTCGAATATCCTTTTTATTTGTGGTGGAGCTTTTGCAGGTTTAGAGAATATTGTGCGAGACCGATCTGAAAGGTCAGGTATTGGCTTTGGTGCTGAAGTTCATTCGAAAGATGATCAAAAAGAGATTAGTCAGCTATTAGAAAATCTAGAGCCGGGTGATTTATTAAAATTTGGTTTGATCCCAGAATTTATTGGCCGCTTACCGGTGGTGGCTGTGTTAGAGGAGCTCGATGCAGATGCATTGGTGAGGGTATTAACTGAACCAAAAAATGCTTTAGTGAAACAGTATCAATCACTTTTTGAAATGGAAGATGCTGAGCTTGAAGTAACCCATAAAGCCTTAGTGGCCATTGCTGAAAAGACCTTGGCTCGTAAAACTGGGGCTAGAGGCCTGCGGTCTATTTTAGAGCATGCTTTATTGGATATGATGTATGATCTACCATCACATAATAATGTTGCTAAGGTGACAGTAACTCAAGAGACTGTGGAAGAGAATAGTATGCCTGTGCTAACGTACTTAGAAGATAGCGCCAAAGTTGCTGGTGAATAGGGCATTTCCCCTTTTTAGCTTACCCTCCCTTTAAATTAGCGATTTTGCCCTTATCTATGCGTACAATTATTTTATATAGAAAGAACAGAGGAATTATTAATGAGCAAGTCCAAGTCAAAGGGCCTAGTTGAGTTACCTGTCTTACCCTTGCGAGATGCGATTGTTTATCCACATATGGTTATTCCGTTATTTGTTGGTCGAAAAAAGTCTATTAAGGCGCTCGAAGAGAGCTTAAAGGCGGACAAAAGAATTTTATTAGTTGCACAAAAAGATGCTGTATTGGACGAACCTAAAGAGGAAGACTTATTCCGAACAGGAACAGTTTCCACTATTTTGCAGTTACTTAAATTGCCAGATGGCACGGTGAAAGTACTGGTTGAAGGAATTAATCGTAGTAGGGCATCTGAGTTTTTGTTTGGCAGTGAAATGATTTCGGCAACTGTTGAGGTAATTAGTGAGTCTTCTGCCACAGCAAAGGCAGCTGCTTTGTCGCGGTCAATTATGACCTCATTTGAACAGTACGTGAAACTTAACAAAAAAATTCCACCGGAAGTTTTAACTTCTTTACATAGCATCGAAGACCCAGGCCGTTTGGCTGATAGTATTGCTGCTCACTTGAACTTGAAGATAAAAGAAAAGCAGGAACTGCTAGAAACTGAAGGGCTGCCTAACCGTATGCAAAAGCTTCTTTCGTTGCTTGAGGCAGAAATTGATATGCTGCAAGTTGAGAAAAAGATTCGCGGCCGAGTACGCAGTCAGATGGAAAAAAATCAGCGCGAATATTATCTTAATGAACAGATGAAAGCTATTCAAACTGAGTTAACAGACTTAGAAGATGGTGGCACAGAGTTTGATACTATAGAAAAGAAAATTAAAGAGTCAGGGATGCCTGAAGAAGCAGAAAAAAAGGCAATAACTGAGTTAAATAAATTAAAAATGATGGCTCCAATGTCAGCAGAAGCAACAGTGACTCGTAATTACTTGGATTGTTTGACTAATGTGCCTTGGACTCATGAAACGGAAATTAATAAAGACTTAGGACATGCAGAAAGCGTACTTGAAAAAGAGCACTATGGTTTAGAGAAAGTAAAAGAGCGAATCTTAGAATATTTAGCAGTGCAGCAGCGTGTTGACAAAATGAAAGGCCCGATTCTATGTTTAGTAGGTCCTCCAGGGGTTGGTAAAACCTCACTAGGCCAATCGATTGCCAATGCTACCGGACGTAAGTTTGTGCGTATTTCTTTGGGCGGGGTGCGTGATGAGGCTGAGATTCGAGGTCATCGTCGTACTTATATTGGTGCTTTACCCGGGAAGGTTATTCAAAAACTATCAAAGGTTGGCACGAGAAATCCGCTTTTTATGCTTGATGAAATCGATAAAATGTCGATGGATTTTCGTGGTGATCCTGCTTCTGCTTTGCTGGAGGTGCTTGATCCAGAGCAAAATCATACGTTTAACGATCACTACTTAGAAGTTGACTATGATCTTTCGGATGTGATGTTTATTGCTACAGCAAATACACTAAATATCCCTTCTGCTTTACGTGATCGGATGGAGGTGATAAGGCTTTCTGGTTATACCGAAGATGAGAAAATGCATATTGCTAAGCAACATTTGGTGCCAAAGCAGCTTGAGGCAAACGGACTGAAGAAGACTGAACTAAAAATTACGGATACGGCTTTGCGAGATATAATTCGTTATTACACTCGTGAAGCAGGAGTGCGTAACTTAGAGCGCGAAATTTCAAAAGTTTGTCGAAAAGTTGTTAAGACGATTCTTATGCAAGAAAAACCAGCTAGGCTCACAGTGACAAATAAAAACCTGGATGAGTATCTATCAGTGCGTCGTTTTAGCTATGGTAGCGCTGATAAGAAAGATCAAGTTGGTCAAGTAACGGGGCTTGCTTGGACTGAGGTTGGCGGTGAGCTATTACGTATTGAGGCTGCTATATCTCCGGGTAAAGGTAAACCAACCATCACAGGACAACTTGGTGAAGTGATGCAAGAGTCTATTCAGGCCGCCCTAACAGTTGTACGTTCACGCTACAAAGAGCTTGAGATTGATCCTGAATTTTTTGACAAAAACCTTATTCACATTCATGTGCCTGAAGGAGCCACACCAAAAGATGGTCCTAGTGCTGGGATAGGTATGTGCACAGCACTTGTTTCTATTATTAAAGGTATTCCTGTTAAGTCTAGTGTGGCTATGACAGGTGAAATCACTTTACGGGGTGAGGTTTTACCTATCGGTGGTTTAAAAGAAAAACTATTAGCTGCGCATCGTGGTGGAATTAAAGATGTTTTGATTCCTAAGGAAAATGAAAAGGATTTGGTTGAGATCCCTGATAATGTGAAGGAAGCGCTACGAATTCACCCTGTGCAGTGGGTAGATGAAGTTTTTAAGTTAGCACTAACAAAAGTTCCAGCTAAATTAAAGAAACGCAACTAGAAAGCCGCTTGCTTTTAAAAAGAAGTTGTTTTTTTATAAATCCACCCTAACCCTCCTTATTCTAAGGAGGGGACGTGCTTGTTAGAAGACGATAGTGCGTAGCCCGGATTGAAAATGCGAAGCATTTGAAAATCCGGGGAAGAGTTTAAGTTTTATCCCCGGATTTTCCCCCGCGAACAAGTCGCGGGGTCAATCAGGTCTACGAGTCAGTTGGCAGCGAACAGGGCGCAGGCTTTAAACACTTTTGCTGTGAGCGTCTGCTGACTTATCGACTTAGAAAAGCGCGCTTGCTGCGCCAGTTTTTATCGGGTAACCAGGCCAGGACGGCCTGGTTAGCAAAATCAAATAGGAAGTTTGTTTTTTGCGATCCGATAAAAACCAGCAGCAAGCGAGTTAAGCTTTTCCAGGAGATAAGCAAGCAGAGGCGAAAGCTGGGGCAGCCTCGCGAATGCGAGGCGGGGGATTTAGGGGCGATTGTTTTTAATATGCGCTTGTGCTTCACCAAGACCACAAATTTTATCCTGGTTAACCCGTAGATTATGAAAGAGATCCTATTTTTATAACGACTCCTTGGTGATTAAACTGGCGAACATTTTTTCATTTAAGGCGAATTTAGTTTGTTTTCTATTTAAATCTAGCATCAAGGACTGTCTTCGCTTGACAGTAAAAACCAAGCCCAGTATAACTTAGCGCTCTTGCAGTAAGTTTCATTGGGCTTTCAAGGAAGGTTTGCTGCATCGTTTCAATGAAAAAGGGGAATCAAATGAATAAAGCAGAGTTTGTTGATTGGTTGGCAGAAGAGCTAGATACAGCGAAGGCTGACGCTGAACGTACATTGAATACTGTCTTAGCTGGTGTACAGGGAGTCTTAGAAAAAGGTGATAGCTTAACGTTTGTTGGTTTTGGTACTTTTAAAGTTTCTGAGCGTGCAGCACGAACTGGACGTAATCCGCGCACCGGTGAAGAGATTCAAATCGCTGCTGCTAAAGTGCCTTCATTCAAAGCTGGTAAGGCTTTAAAAGACGCAGTAAACAAGGAATAAATTTTTTAAAAAATACTAGATTAAACAGGGTAATTAGCGTAGTATTGCGCGCCTAGGTTGGGTGCTTAGCTCAGCTGGGAGAGCATCGCCCTTACAAGGCGAGGGTCGGGGGTTCGATCCCCTCAGCACCCACCAAATACCTAGGATACCAGAGGCGGGAGTGGTAGTTCAGCTGGTTAGAATACCGGCCTGTCACGCCGGGGGTCGCGGGTTCGAGTCCCGTCCACTCCGCCATTTTATATAGCGAGCAAAGATTATGTTGCAATCTATTCGCGATCGCTCTCAAGGTGTAATCGCGTCAGTTATTATCGGTGTTCTAGTTCTCTCGTTTGCCCTATGGGGTATTCACAATTATTTTTATGGTTCTAGCCAACAAAAACCTATTGCAAAAGTTAATGGTGAAAAAATAAGCCAGCAGCAGTTTTCAACGAACTTTGAGCGCTTTCGTCAAGCTCAAATGCAGCAAAATCCACAGCTATTTAGTTCGCAACAGCAGGTTGCAGCCTTAAAAAAACGACTATTAAACTCGATGATACAGAGTACTCTGCTAAATCAATCAGCTGATAAAAATGGCTTTGGTGTTGGTAATACTTTGCTTGAGCTTTCTTTGGCTCATATGCCGTTATTTCAGGTTAATGGTGAGTTCTCAAGGTATCGTTTTGAGCGATTCTTAGCGGGGATGATGTATACACAAGAGCAGTTCTTTAATTCATTACGTACTAGCATTATTACTGCTCAAGTACGTTCAGGTTTTGTGTCTACTTCGTTTGCTTTACCTTATCAAATTGACGAGGCGATTAAACTTATTACTCAAAAACGGGCATTTCATTATGTTATTGTGCCAGCTGGGCGCTTTTTAGCACAGGCTAAGGTAACAGCTCAGCAAGTTGGACAATACTATAAGTCACACCAACAGCTGTTCACTATTCCTAAGAAGGTAAGTTTAAGTTACGTTGTTTTATCGCTTAATGCATTGAAAGCAGCTATTCACCCTACAAAAGCGCAGTTACATACTTACTATGAGAATAATGTTAATCATTACACTACGCCAAAACGTTGGCAGTTAGCACGAATTTTTATAGGGGTTGCTCCTGGAGCTAACAAGGAAACACAAGCTGCTGCTAAAGCAAAAGCAGAAAAGATCTATCAGGAGTTAAAGAAAGGCGCTTCTTTTGCTGAGCTAGCGAAGCGTTATTCAGATGATTTAGCGACATCAGATAAAGGTGGAAAAATGTCTTGGGTTAGTTTGTTGCAAGTGACAACACCATTGCAACAGGCGATCTATTCACTTAAGAAGATTGGTCAAGTCAGTGAGCCATTCAAGACGGAACAAGGTTATCAAATTGTTAAATTGCTTGCAGAGAAATCTGCTGTCGTTAAGCCATACCATGAAGTGGCTAAAAAAGTAAAATCAGATTACATTTTGCAAAAAGCAGAAAAACAGTATTCTAACGATAACGATACCTTAGCTAATTTAACGTTTGAGCATCCAGATACTTTGCTTCCAGCAGCAAAAGCTTTGAACCTTTCAGTGAAATCGACCCCGTTATTTTCACAGAATGGTGGAAAGGAAGGTTTAACTAAAAATCTTCGTGTCATCAAAGCGGCCTTTTCATCAGAAGTGCTTTCTCAGCGCAACAATAGCAGTCCCATTTCTATTGCCGATGGTGAAGTTGCTGTAATTCGAGCTAAGCAAATTGTGCCAGCTAAAGTGAAACCTTTAGATGAAGTGAAATTAGGTATTACAAAGCATTTAAAGCAACAACAAGCTTCAGAGCAAGCTCAAAAAGAAGCAGCAGGTTTGTTGGCTGAGCTAGAAGCTGGTAAGTCGTTTAGTCAGTTAACTAAAGCAAAGGGCTTAGTTTTACATACTACACAACCGGTGGCTCGTAATAAGCCTGGCAAGGTAAATGGTGTGGTGGTAGAGACAGGCTTTCACTTACAACGACCAACTGGAAAGAAAATTGCTGCAACTTTAACGCCTGTTTCTTCGGGTGGCTATGCTGTTGTTCAGTTGATAAAAGTTATTAATGGTTCTTTGCCTGCGAAACATAAAGCTCAAATGAGTAGGTACTTTGCCGAGGGGTCAGCACAAGGTTTAGGTGAGTTAGAGTACTATCTCTATGTGCATGGTTTAAAGCAAAGTGCTGATATTCAATATTATCCTCAAAGCTCTTAATTTATTGTTATAAATCCACTTACCCCTCCTTGTTTAGGTATCAGCAGACAGCGAACAGGATGCAGGTTCTAATACTCTTATTGTGAGCGTCTGCTTACTTATCGACTTAGAAAAGCGCGCTTGCTGCGCCAGTTTTTATCGGGTAACCAGGCTAGGACGGCCTGGTTAGCAAACTCAAACAGGAGGTTTGTTTTTTGCGACCCGATAAAAACCAGCAGCAAGCGAATAAAGCTTTTCCAGGAGATAAGCAAGCAGAGGCGATAGTGGGGCAGCTCGCTTAGCGAGCGGGGGATTTGTAGCTACTCAATCTCTCCAATAGCAACGGCGTGATAACCAGCATCAACATGGATAACTTCGCCGGTAATTCCTGCTGCTAAGTCAGAGCATAAGAAGGCAGCAGTATTTCCCACATCTTCAATACTAACATTTTGTCGAAGCGGCGTAATTTTTTCGTTAAAGGCGAGCATTTTGCGAAAGTTTTTAATTCCAGAAGCAGCTAGGGTACGGATTGGTCCAGCTGAAACCGCATTAACTCGAATTCCCTCAGGGCCTAAGCTTTGCGCCATATAACGAACATTAGCTTCTAAGCTCGCTTTTGCTAAACCCATTACGTTATAGTTTTGCACGGCGCGTTCAGAGCCTTGATAGGTCATGGTGATTAGAGCACTTTTGCGACCCTGCATCATATCACGGCCTGCCTTAGCTAAAGCTGCAAAACTAAATGAGCTAATGTCGTGAGCGATTTTAAATCCTTCGCGAGTAACACAGTCTAAGTAATCACCGGCAAGCTCTTCCATTGGGGCAAAAGCAGCTGAATGTACAATAATATCTACGCCATCCCAGTGTTGTTTTAAGTCGTTAAAAACCTGAGTAATGTCTTCATCTTTGGTTAAATCACAAGGTAATACAATTTCGGAACTAAAGTCTGCAGCGAGCTTTTTGACTCGTTCAGCAATTTTGTCGCCTTGGTAGGTGAAAGCAAGTTCAGCACCTTGCTCATGCATAGCTTTGGCTATTCCGTATGCAATAGAGCGATTGCTAGCAACCCCAACAATCAGTGCTTTTTTACCGGTTAAAAATCCCATAGTTTTGCTTCCTTTGTTAAATGAAATCGTGCTATTTTAACCTAAAAAATGCAGTTGGATCACGCTTTCTGATGCAACATTTTGATTAATCTAGCTGGATGAAAATTATGCTTATCGCCAGTTAGGTGACTGCGCAAATTTTCATTGCGCTATCTTAATTAATTTGCTGCACTAGGCAAACGCACCCAGCTACATTTTCTAGGTGAACGGCTAATTTAGCAAATGAAAAATTCTAATTAGGAGGGGAGGGGATATGAATTACATTGAAACTGAACAACAATATGGTGCTCACCATTACAAGCCATTACCTGTGGTTTTAGTAAAAGGTGAAGGTGTTCACGTTTGGGATGATCAAGGCAAGCAATACCTTGATATGATGAGTGCTTATTCAGCAGTAAGCCTAGGTCATAGTCATCCTAAAATTGTTAGTACACTAATTGATCAGGCTGGAACGCTAAATATTGTTTCGAGAGCTTATTACACTGACAAGCTTGCTCCTTTCTTAAAACGTCTATGCGAAGTCACTGGGCAAGATATGGCGTTGCCAATGAACACAGGTGCAGAAGCTGTTGAAACAGCGATTAAAGCAGCCCGTAAATGGGGCTATAAAATTAAAGGAATCCCTGAGGGTAAAGCTGAGATTATTGCCTGTGAAGGTAATTTTCATGGTCGTACTATTGCTATTGTTGGTATGTCGTCAGAAGCGCAGTACCAAGATGGTTTTGGGCCTTTTCCAGGTGGTTTTAAGCTTATTCCTTACGGAGACCTTGACGCTTTAGAACAGGCGATTACTCCTAATACAGCGGCATTTATTGTTGAGCCTATCCAAGGCGAAGCGGGAATTATGGTACCTCCACCAGGTTTCTTGAAGAAGGCTGCAGAACTTTGTAAGAAACATAATGTGTTATTGATTTGTGATGAAGTACAAACTGGTTTAGGACGAACAGGTAAGCTCTTTGCTTATCAACATGAAGGTATTAAACCAGATGGTTTGATTTTAGGTAAAGCGTTAGGCGGTGGTATATTACCAGTATCAATGTTTCTGTCTAGCAAAGAAGTTATGGATGTTTTCACTCCTGGTGATCATGGCTCAACTTTTGGTGGTAACCCACTAAGCGCTTGTGTTGGCTTAGCTGCTATTAATGCTATTTTAGATGAAAAGCTCAGTGAAAATTCAGCAGAGCTAGGACCCTACTTTGCTGATGAGCTTGCTAAAATTGATCACCCTGCCATAAAAGAAATTCGCGGCCATGGTTTGTTTATTGGAATTGAGATTGATCCAGCGGTTTGTACAGCACGTGATATTTGTTTGCGTCTTATGGATAAAGGTTTGTTAAGCAAAGAAACGCATGCAACAGTGGTGCGTTTGGCGCCGCCATTGATCATTACCAAAGAAAAAATTGATGAGGCTTTAGAAATGATTCGAGCTGTATTTGCTGAAATACCTGCGCCTGTTTCTGCTGGCTAGGTTTTAGTTTGCAGGGATCAGGGCTTTATAAAAACAATAGCCCCCTTTGACTCAAAGGGGGTTGCCTCGCGAGGTGAGGAGGGGGGCTTAGGGATGGCTGCTGAACTAAAAGGAAGTTGCTTGTTTTTATAATCCATCCTAGCCTTCCTTATTCTAAGGAAGGGACGTTCTTGTCAGTTTGCAGGGAACAGGACGTAGGAATTTGAAAAGCAGCCCCCTTTCTTAAAGGGGGCGGCTCGCGAAGCGAGTGTGGGATTTAAAGATGGCTAGTTTTAAAAAGAAGCGTGAAATTTTATAATCCACGCTCTCCGTTACGTAGAAGCAAACTCTTCTCTGATTGCACTAGTGTGTTCTCCTAGCTTAGGAACAGGCTTTTTAACCGCTTCATCATCGTATTCTGAAAATTTCATGGGGTTACCAGCTAGTTTGTATTCACCTGCCTGGCAAAGCATATTTCTCGCTTGAATTTGATCAAATTCACAAGCGTCCTTGATGTTGTTTACTCTTGCGCAGGGGATTCCTGCAGATTCTAGAATAGAGATCCACTCATCGGTTGTTTTAGTTTTAAATATAGGCCTTACTATTTTACGTAGTGCTTCTCGGTGTTGTAATCGACTTTCGTTAGAGGCAAAGTCAACGCTAGTTTCAATTTCTGGCTTTCCAATTGCTCGAGTAAATAACCCCCATAGCTTTGTGCCTAAAACCGCTATGATGATATTGCCATCCTTTGTTGGCAGCATACCGAAAGGTGAAACGGCAGGGTGCGAATTTCCTTCGGGCTCATCAATTTTTCCTGTTTGCAAATAGTTCGCTACAGAGGGCTGCTTAAGTGAGAATAAACCATCTAACATTGAAACGTCTACATGAGCGCCTTTTCCATTAACAGCGCGAGCATATAACGCTGTTAAAGTGGACATATATCCAAACATACCACCTGTTATATCGCCTATTGAAATTCCCACTCGGGTTGGGCCGCCATCTTCGTAACCATTAACGCTCATTAATCCTGAGTAGCCTTGTGCGACCATGTCAAATCCAGGTTCATGTTTTCTGGGTCCAGTTTGTCCAAAACCTGAAATGGAAGTATAAATAATATTGGGGTTGAGTTTTTTAACGTCATCATAACCAAAGCCAAGCTTGTCCATTACACCCGGCCTAAAATTCTCTACCAGGATATCTGCTTTTTTAATGATGTTAAGGATGATTTCTTTATCAGCAGGATTATTTAAATCAAAAGTGACAGACTCTTTGCCTCGGTTACCAGAAGCAAAATAAAGGGAGTCATTTTGATCGCCAAAAGGTCCTGCATCCCTAAGCATATCACCAGCGCCAGGTCGGGTGCTGCCTTTATATAATGTAGAAAATATAGCATAATATACACTTTAACTTGATTACGGATGGTGTTTGGATGTTAGCTAGAATTCTCTCTGATGAAAATAATGAATTAACTATTGAGCTCAAGCTTCCACTAAAAGGATCCATGCTTGAATGTGAGGATGCAATTCTTGACGGCCTTAATGAGGTTGGAACATTAGCCACTGAAAAAGCTTTAAGTAAGTTTGATGCAGATGGCTCTCCTATCCATGTTGGAAAAATAAAGCTAACAGCACGAAGTAGAGATGAAGCAAATTACCAAACGCCTTATGGAGTTGCTCGAGTTAAGCGTTATGTTTATCAAACCTCTAAAGGCGGGAAGATCTTTTGTCCTTTAGAAGATAAGGCTAGAATTATCCAAGGATCAACACCGCGATTTGCAAAAAAATAATCTCACATAAATACTCAAACTTACCTGCTCCTAGTGTTATTGATGATCTCAAGGTCAATCATAACCGTAAAATCTCACATTCATACTTGCAACGGGCAACTGATTTTGTTGGCGGTATTGCACAAGCCAAAGAGGCTGAGTGGGAATATGAAGAGCCAAAGCTTGATGCAGTCATTGAGATGCTAAGTATTAGCTTAGATGGTGCATATGTTCTCACCGTTGATGATGGTTATAGAGAGAGCATGGTTGGAACTATTTCCATGTATGATAAGCATGGTGCACGCCTGCACACAACCTACGTTGCAGCATCACCAGAATATGGAAAAGATGAATTCTTTAATAGGCTTGAAAAGGAAATAAAGCTGAAAAAGAAATATTACCCTGATGCTAAAACAATTGGCGTTGCTGATGGAGCAAAAAATAATTGGCCATTTCTAAAAAAACATACTGATACGCAAATTTTAGATTTTTGGCATGCAACTGAATATCTCGGCGAAGCATCAAAGGCAGTATTTACCAAAAAATCTGAAAGAGATGAGCGTGATGTTTGGCTCGAAGAGAGATGTCATGACTTAAAGCACAAGAAAGGTGCGGCAGGTAGAATACTTGCTGAGCTTAAAGAGCATCTAAATAAAAAACTGAATAAATCGCTTAGAGAAAAGCTAGAAGGAACAATTACGTATTTTGAAAATAATATTAAAGAAAAGCGAATGTCGTATCATAATTTGATTAAGCAGAATGCACCAATTGGCTCTGGCGTCACTGAAGCAGCATGTAAAACAATTGTTAAACAAAGATTAGGCGGATCAGGAATGCGCTGGAAAGACAAGGGAATGAAAATCGTTTTATGCTTGAGAACACTAGTAAAGACTAAAGGCAGATGGGATCAGTTTTGGGAGAAGGTCAATGATTTTGGCGTGCCAGCAGCAATATAGCCTACATTATATAGAGGCAGCACCCGCCAGGTCTTTCTATTTTAATAACTCTAGCGCCATTATCCGCAAGCATCATAGTGCAAAAGGGTCCGGAAAATGCCTGCGTAAAGTCAATCACTAATACTTGATCTAAGGGTTTAGTGCTCATGATAGCTCCTTACTTATGACTGATTTTATCTAATAGCTGTGTGATTTTTTCTGATAGCTCATTACCATGTAGGATGGCGTTACGACGGGTGCTGCCTTTATATAATGTAGAATATATAGCATAATATACACTTTAACATGATGAAGGATGGTGTTTGGATGTCAGCTAGAATTATCTCTGATGAAAATAATGAATTAACTATTGAACTCAAGCTTCCACTAAAAGGATCCATGCTTGAATGTGAGGACGCAATTCTTGATGGGCTTAATGAGGTTGGAACATTAGCCACTGAAAAAGCTTTAAGTAAGTTTGATGCAGATGGCTCTCCTATCCATGTTGGAAAAATAAAGCTAACAGCACGAAGTAGAGATGAAGCAAATTACCAAACGCCTTATGGAGTTGCTCGAGTTAAGCGTTATGTTTATCAAACCTCTAAAGGCGGTAAGATCTTTTGTCCTTTAGAAGATAAGGCTAGAATTATCCAAGGATCAACACCGCGATTTGCAAAAATAATCTCACATAAATACTCAAACTTACCTGCTCCTAGTGTTATTGATGATCTCAAGGTCAATCATAACCGTAAAATCTCACATTCATACTTGCAACGGGCAACTGATTTTGTTGGCGGTATTGCACAAGCCAAAGAGGCTGAGTGGGAATATGAAGAGCCAAAGCTTGATGCAGGCGTTGAGATGCTAAGCATTAGCTTAGATGGTGCATATGTCCTCACCGTTGATGATGGTTATAGAGAGAGCATGGTTGGAACTATTTCCATGTATGATAAGCATGGTGAACGCCTGCACACAACCTACGTTGCAGCATCACCAGAATATGGAAAAGATGAATTCTTTAATAGGCTTGAAAAGGAAATAAAGCTGAAAAAAAAATATTACCCTGATGCTAAAACAATTGGCGTTGCTGATGGAGCAAAAAATAATTGGCCATTTCTAAAAAAACATACTGATACGCAAATTTTAGATTTTTGGCATGCAACTGAATATCTCGGCGAAGCATCAAGGGCAATATTTACCAAAAAATCTGAAAGAGATGAGCGTGATGTTTGGCTCGAAGAGCGATGTCATGATTTAAAGCACAAGAAAGGTGCGGCAGGTAGAATACTTGCTGAGCTTAAAGAGCATGTAAATAAAAAACTGAATAAATCGCTTAGAGAAAAGCTAGAAGGAACAATTACGTATTTTGAAAATAATATTAACCCAAGTTTGGCCATTTCACCCTGAAAATCAAAAATTTCATCACTATTTTTAACTCAACCCATTGATTTTACTTGCCTAGAAACGTGAATCCTGGAATGTAGTGACACATAATAGCAATAAGGGGTTGCATGGGCTGGTGAAGTGATGAGAGTATTGAGTTATGTATATTCGAACCTCTACACAAAAGAGTCCTCGGACAGGTAAGTCTTACGCAACCTACCGACTTGTTGATACTCATCGCACTGCTGACGGCAAAGTACGTCAAAGACTGATTTTAAACCTTGGTGCAAATTTTTCAGTAAAGAAGGACAGTTGGAAATTGCTTGCTGACCGTATTGAGGAAATTTTAACGGGTCAAGGCACGTTAATTTCAATACCTGCACATCTGGAAAAACAGGCGCAAATGTATGTAAAACGCATTCGCTCTAGGCTTGCAGATGACAATGAGACAAGCATTGCTGTTAATTCAGTAAGCGCGGTTGAACCTGACTTTCAAGCAGTGGATGTTAACTCCATTGAGAGTGAGGACATACGACACGTTGGAGCTGAGGCGTTGGGCTTACATGCTGCTAGCCAATTACAACTTGAAGAATTGTTTAGGACTTTGGGTTTTAATCAAAAACAATGTCATCTGATGCTTGCTACCATCATTGGGCGTTTGGTTGCCCCAGGAAGTGATTTAAGTACGCACTATTATTTAAGCAATCAAAGTGCGTTAGATGAATTACTGGGTACTGATTTCTCAGAACTATCACTCAAGAAATTCTATAAGACTGCTGATGAGTTACTCAAACATAAGCAAATGATTGAAGATCAATTATTCGAACGTGAGAAAAATCTCTTTAGTTTAAATCAGGTGATCACTCTCTACGATATAACCAATACCTACTTTGAGGGTAGAGCATTACAGAATGATCACGCACAGCATGGTCGATCAAAGGAGAAGCGGTCTGATTGTCCGCTTGTTTCTCTAGGGCTCGTGCTGGATGGCTCAGGGTTCCCGCAACGCAGTGAATTTTTCAAAGGGAATGTTAGCGAGCCTAAAACATTATCCGAAATGCTAACTGAGCTTCATGCACAGCCAGAGGCAACAATTGTCTTAGATGCTGGTTTTGCAACTGAAGAAAATATTTCATGGCTTACTGAAAAAGGTTTCCATTATATTGTAGTGAGCC
>CBDALO010000060.1:0-96141 GCA_965196985.1 Gammaproteobacteria bacterium
TATGGATGAGCTTTTAGTTTGCGAGGCAACTGGACTTTCATATAAAGACCTATCTAAGCTTAAAAGAGAAGAGGGTTAACTACTAACACCCTCTGTTGCTAAACTTTCCTTGGTTATATTTATGCGGTTATGAAGGAGGGAATAATCTGCATTTTTGTTTTTTTTGTGTATTTTACTGATAACACTTGCTTGCGTTATTGCTGTCCAATATATTTTTATGTTTTTCCTTGCACGCGTTACTGCAGTATAGAAAATGCTATGCGTGATCTCATTGTCATCAGTAATGACTATTTTTACTGAATTATATTCCAGACCTTGGGCTTTATGGATTGATACAGCATATGCTGTCTGAAATGGTACTGTTATTAACCTATCATGTGGCTCGTTGTTTTCATCACTGAAGTTACTATAATTATAAACTTTAATCCTAACGATAGTTCCTTGACATGTCGTATCTACCCACTCCAAATCATCATATTCTGTAATGTCATTCTCTGTTAGAGATCTATTAATTTCAATTTGAAACTCTATTTTATCATTACTCTTTTTAATATCTACAATCTTTCCCTTTAAATTATTATAAATGACTGGCCTTAACCTGTCTGAATCATGAAAGAGAACTGGGTCACCTATCTTATATACAGACGCACCCCATCTTTCATAGTTATTTGGATTTATATTTTGAAGAAAAAGATTAATATTATTAATTCCATAAAACCCATCATAATTTAGACATAAAATAATTTCATCACTATCATACGGTTGAAATATCGTACCGTCCAATTCAGTAGAGTAGTTATTTTGTGCCATAATCTCTTCAATATCATCAGACATAGATCGAACGCTATCCCAAAACTTAAGTAATCCTTCTTCTTTTGTTCTATATGGACTTGTTAACTCAAATGTAGATTTACCAGGAATAAATGAGCTGATTATATTAAACCAATTACCAAACCTGATAGATTCAATTTGATATTTATCACTAACTAGTACAAGTAGTTTAAATGATATTTTATTTATAATATTCAGCAGATCAGAGTTACTGGATAGAGCGTTATTTTGTCTGTAAAAACCAACTTCAGTACTTAGAAAAACCTTTAAAATTCTAAATGGCACTCTATTGTACCTGTCTCATCGCATAATATCTTAAATTAATTATGCTAATCAATCTAAAAAATTATTTATACCTCAAATTTTTCTCCTCTCAAAATAAATTATTAACTTTTAGGTAATAGCAATTATATCTCGTTAATAAGAACAAGAATGATCTATCCTAAAACCCTATGAAGCCTTATTATTCACTTCAACTTAAGTATCTAGGTGATCCGCTCCACTGGTCATCAATTTCCACTAAAACAGCTGATACGAGCCTTAGGCACGATTCAGTATTAGGGAAAATTCCAACTGTATGCGTCCTTCTTTTTACCTCTCTGTTTACGCGCTCAGCTATGTTACTGGTTCTTAATCTTTTTTGATGCGGCCTGTCAAAGTTCATCACTACTAAGCCCTCCGGTATATTCACTTCCAACCAAGAAGAAAGCTCTGGTGCTGTTTGCTGATATTTATCTACCGCCATAGCCAATAGTCTTTCCGACTCATGAATGTTTGAGGCATTAAATATAGCTGTAATCTCCTCAGCTACTGGTTCCTTCATTGAGCGCTTTGGTATGTGAGCCTGAGCATTTTGCTGCAAATGAAATTGGCAGCGTTGCCAAGGAACACTGGGGAACACAGCTCTTCTAGCGGCTTTTAGGCCAGTATGAGCGTCGCTAGTAATCAACTCAATACCATGTATACCTCGCTCAACCAACTGCTGAAGAAAATCACGCCAATGTACCTCAGCCTCTGATAACGCAACAGAAACACCTAGCACTGTTCTCTTGCCGGTTGATTCATCAAAGCCATAGGCTATCAATACCGCACAGTCTTGTACTGTGCCGCTAGTGCGCACCTTCTCATAACGTGCATCTAGCCAAAGATATTTTATCTTTCCTAACGGCTTATTTCGCCATTTCTTTAAATCTTCATCCAACAATTTAGCGCAACGGCTTACCTCTGTGCTTGAAATATCTGTTCCACAGAGTTGCTTTAGCACCTTTTCAACTTTGCGCGTGGAAACCCCATGCACATACATTTCAGCGACAGCCAGCTTAAGTGCTCTATCAGAGCGTACACCTCGCTCTAAGACTGATGGATAGAAGGCTTCATTGGAGTCTCTAACCTGCGGTATCTGTAGCTCAAGCTGACCTTGACCTGTGTTAATTAACCTTGGTTTAAAGCCGTTCGCATATCCGTTTCTATCGCCAGTTCGCTCATAAGGACTGGCATTTAAATGGCGCTCCCTTTCTATTAACATAGCCTCATTCATCAACCTGGAGACAAGCTTAGGTAAAGCTTCAAACCCCTCCATCGCTAAAACATGTATGGCTTCTTCGATTAAGTTCTCATTTTTATAGCAGCTCATTGTCATTCCTCTTTTTTGGTTAAGTTTACCTTAAAAGGAATTTCTAATCTGACTGAGTCGCCTGCTTATTTTCAGCAAGTCAATGGAATTTACAGAAAGGATGGCGCACTAGCAGTTACTGACCGTACTACATTCATCAATAAACATAACTTCATATTCATTTTCACTGTTAGTATTCTGTAGCTGACTAGAAATTGTTTTAAATATAGATTTCTTTGATGTGATTTTTCGTTTAAGGTTATTAATTGCCGGATTGGTATGAGCAAGAAAGATTTTTCTTTGATCATGAAAATAATTAGCTATATGGTTTATCATCGTAGATTTACCAGTCCCGGCAGCACCATATATTAATGCAACACTAGACTCCTCAAATATTTCCTTAAGCATTTTTTCCTTGAGTTGATCGTCAATGATATAGGTTGTTTCCTTTAACCAGAGCTCAACAGAATGAGCGTAGTCATTCACCCCATGTTCAGCATATTTCTGAAGACTCTCAATAATTGATAATGTTTCTCGCTCGTAGTTAGATATAAATGCATATTCTTTAAAAATACAAATTCCCCGCTTTTTTCTATGCTTAAAGTACAAATTCATATTATATTTTTTTCTCAATTCATAAATGTCACCTAGATCTTTTAGCTCAGAAATTGGTGTATATAGCAGACCTTTACTCTCAACATTGTTTTGTATTTTCCTTGCTAGAAGTTCATGGTTTCTATCATCTATATCAATACTTTCGAAAAGCCTCCAATAGCTAGGGTTATGACCTTTTAAAGATGAACAAAATGGCATGGTTTCAAATGGAATACAGCCATAATCCATTTGCATATTAGAAAGATGTTGGCATTTATTAACGCTATATTGAGAACGTATAATTGTATTCCTCATTGTAAGTAAAAGGTATCGCAATACATTATGGCCTGGTGAATTGAACTTGATTATGTTACGAGCTTCATCCAATACGCGAAATATTTTCTTTTTTTCACTTAGTCCTAGCTCATTCATTATCTTTAAGTATTCAGTGTCATGTAAATTTATCAAGTCAGGCCGGCTTCGCCGGCAACTTTCTAAGCCTCTAAGAGTTTAGTCTTTACAAAGCCACGAGTATTATTAAGTCTCAAACTAGTCAAACCTGCCCATGGAATAATAACGAATAAAAATAACACACCTGCTATAGAAATTGCTTCAGGTAGCTGAGCAATAACTCACCTACTATACGCGCTTCTCATTTTACTCTATGAATAATGAAACGCTTTAGTATCAAACAAATCTTGGTAACCAATCAGAACTGGTGGAACTTTCACACCAAGTACAAAGATAAAATCAGAGAAGCTATTGTCATTGGCATTGTTAAGCTGCTTAGCTGCAAACATCCTATGCGTGGCCATAAAGAGTATCATTGCAGTAATCCAAACTGTTCACACGTCAAATACATCCGCCATACCTGCAAAGCTAAAAGCTGTTCATCGTGTGGTAAAAAAGCCACAGAAGTATGGATACAACAACAGATGGCAATCTTACCCAACACTACATGGCAACACATCACATTCACCATGCCCTCTACTCTTTGGGACTGCTTTTGGACAAACAGAGAGCTTCTTAATTTACTCCCACCATTAGCAGCAAAGGTGTTACTCAAGCTTGCTAAAAACAAGAGGGTTAAACCCGGTGTATTTATCGCGCTTCACACCTTTGGCAGAGATCTAAAGCGCAATGTGCATCTTCATGCGTCAATCACTCTGGGTGGTATCAACAAAGAGTTAACACAATGGAAAAGCCTCTACTTCCATCAACCTACACTAATGTCCATGTGGCGTTATGAGGTCATTAACCTTTTTAGAAACCACCACCAGGACAAAGGGCTTATTCTGCCAAATCAGTTAGCCTCTACACTGAACCACACTTTCAACTTTAATCAACTGCTTGATCAGCTTTACCAAAAACGATGGGTAGTACATTGCGCAAAGCCCTCAAAGAATCACAAACAAAACGTTAAATACTTAGGTCGATACACCAAACGTCCTCCTATTGCTGAGTCAAAAATTAAAAACTTTGATGGGAGCAGCCTCAGTTTTAATTATCTTGATCACGTCTCTAAAACCTACAAGCAATTTAAATTAACCGCGGAAGAGTTTATTGCTCGATTTATTCAACACATTCCTGATGTTGGCTTTCGTATGGTGCGTTATTATGGGTTTCTTGCTAACCGGGTGCGAGGTGAGATGCTACCCAAAGTCAGACTCCTATTAGGTGAAACTGATCCAAACACACCCCAGGTCAATTACCGCACCTTAATGCAAAATAATTTTAACATTGACCCCTATGAATGTGTTCTATGCGGTAGCCAAATGTTTTTAGCTAACTGCTGGTATAGACAACCTAACCGTTACAAATTGCTATCAAAGCATCGTGAACTCGCCTTACTGAAAAAAATCTAATAACTTCCTAGGGGGGTAGTCCGTCCAAAACAACAAATAACAGCTAGTTTTGGCTATTGTTTGTCATAACTAACCCTGCCCCACCACTAAATCGATTTTATAAAAAATACCTGTGCTAAAATTACTCATTTTAATTGGTGGTATTTTTACCAATTGACACATTGAAATTCCTTAATATTAAATCTAATAAACTTCCTGACTCACGCGTTAACCAATTCATAAGACCGGTGTACTCTTCTGATTTACGATTAACATTTATATTAATGCCAAAAAAACGTGCGAAGTTATTAATTTCACAGGGCCGTATTGAAACTTCCCACTTTCTAATAATTGTGATTGATATGGTTTGGTTAAGCACTTTAATTGACGGATACTCAAGCATAAATTTAGATGCGTAGTGATCAGTTATATCAATATCTGTAAAAGCAATAAGTCTATCTGATTTATTGTGATTATTAACTGCGTGGCAAAAAGTAACTTCGTAATAGATATTTCCAGATATAAAAAAAGGTTTGATTTTGTGGATATAGCATGTTTCAGTGCTGCTTATAACATTAGTCACATTAGTCAACTTAATTTGCGTTACAATCTCACTATAATAATTATGCAATGATGGATCTGAACTTATTTTAATACACTCAAGGTTTTTTAAGATTGTTATACAGGCTTTTTCGTTTATTAGAGCGCGTATACGATATAGGTACTCAACGTATTTAAGCATCAGACGCTGTGAATTATCAGCATCAAAAGTATAGTGTGATGTGCTTTTTTGTAAAAGGTTATGAAATTTACTTATGACACTAAATTTACTGATGCCTTTAATAGCTTTTTGTCCCCTCTGGATATTATTGTGAGTGAACACACTCTCTAGGGATTGTGTATCCAGATAAACAATAACTCCTTCGATTAAATTTCTTAGTTGGGAAAGTATATTTTGAAATAATAATTCCATGTCAGTGGTATTAGTTTCAATGTTTTTATCAATTACATTACTAGCATTAGTAATTTGTTCTCTAACTGTACCCATAAGTTATTAGCATCCCGCACAAACTAAGATTTTGACTTACTCGTGATGTTCCAATCTTGAGTTAAAAATTATGTCGCACTATATAATAGTGACACTAATTTCGCCAATAAATAATAACACCTTATAAGGGCCATTATGAGGGGTAATAATGGCCTTTTCTGAATAGATTTTACCCAACCCCCGATAAAGCTGGTTATGAGGTGCTATTACTAATAATTGCCATCGGCACTTTTGTTCAAAATCAGCTTGATTAATAGTACTATATACAATATCATTAAGTCTATGGTAAACAAGGATAAGCTTTTTGAAAAAATGCGTAATAATCCGCGTGATTGGCGGATTGAGCAACTAGAGACAATTGCAAAGCAACACGCTGTAATTGTTCGTAAAACTGGTGGCAGTCATGTGGTCTTTGATCATCCCTCTTGGGTTGAGCTACTTTGTGTACCAGCTAAAAGACCTATAAAACCAGTGTATATTAAAAAGTTTGTCACATTAATTGAATCATTGGAGGTGGATCATGCAAGCTCCTGACTATCCTTTTATAATTAGACACCTTGCCAAAGAAGAGGGTGAAGGATTTTTGATAGAATTCCCTGATTTGCCAGGTTGCCTTTCTGATGGAGACACAGTAGAAGAAGCCATTGAAAATGGCAAGGATGCACTACAATGCTGGTTGTCTGCTGCAGAAGAATCTGGTAGAAAAATTCCAAAACCAGGAATAATGGAGGCTCAAAGCGGTAAGTGGGTTCAACGTGTTCCTAAATCACTTCATTACCGTTTAGTTGAGCAAGCTAAGCGAGAAGGAGTTAGTTTAAATACACTAGTTATTTCTATGATCTCTGAATCATTAGGGCATCATACACACTAATCAATGTACCTTAATTAGGCAGTCAAACCCGTGATAAGTCGCGGTTATCACGGGTATTTACCGCTACTTTAAGGCAATGCCATCGGTATATTCTGTAGTAGCCTGAATAATAACTAAATAATCTGTTAATTTTTATCCTTTATTATATTCGAATATCTACTTTAGAAAATAATTTTATATATTAAACCACATGCCTAGTTATCACTTAAGAAGTTCGCGCAACGATGAAGCAATAAGCACATTACGCAAGCAAATATTATTACAACAGATTACTGATGAACAGATAGTTAGCCACTTTCAAAATAATGCACTTGAAGCAAGTTTGTTTTTACAAGAAAGCGTGTATGTTTTTGTGCACAGGATGAAAAAAACTCCCAGTCTTGATCAAGCCCTCATCATACTAATAAATAACAAACATTTCCTAGTGAAGGAGAAGGACACACCACATTTATGGCTTGATGAAAAAGAAAGGTGGACTTTTTTAACCTCTCTCGCAAAATATGGTAACGGTCAAATCATTAACATTGCATTGCAAAAATTAGACACCGCCTTTGGCGGCAAGAACACTGACGGCTTTCGCGCGTTTCTGACTCATAAAGATAAAGATCAGTTCTCCCCCTTGAATACTGCTTCGAAAGAAGGTCACCTCGAGGTGGTGAAAGACTTAATCGCGGCGGCCGACACCGCCTTTGGCGGCAAGAACACTGACGGCTTTCGCGCGTTTCTGACTCAACCGAATAAAGATCAGTTCTCCCCCTTGAATTCTGCTGCTTGTGCGGGTCACCTCAAGGTGGTGAAAGACTTAATCGCGGCGGCCGACACCGCCTTTGGCGGCAAGAACACTGACGGCTTTCGCGCGTTTCTGACTCATAAAGATAAAGATCAGTTCTCCCCCTTGAATACTGCTTCGAAAGAAGGTCACCTCGAGGTGGTGAAAGACTTAATCGCGGCGGCCGACACCGCCTTTGGCGGCAAGAACACTGACGGCTTTCGCGCGTTTCTGACTCATAAAGATAAAGATCAGTTCTCCCCCTTGAATTCTGCTGCTTGTGCGGGTCACCTCGAGGTGGTGAAAGACTTAATCGCGGCGGCCGACACCGCCTTTGGCGGCAAGAACACTGACGGCTTTCGCGCGTTTCTGACTCATAAAGATAAAGATCAGTTCTCCCCCTTGAATACTGCTTCGAAAGAAGGTTACCTCGAGGTGGTGAAAGACTTAATCGCGGCGGCCGACATCGCCTTTGGCGGCAAGAACACTGACGGCTTTCGCGCGTTTCTGACTCAACCGAATAAAGATCAGTTCTCCCCCTTGAATTCTGCTGCTTGTGCGGGTCGCCTCGAGGTGGTGAAAGACTTAATCGCGGCGGCCGACACCGCCTTTGGCGGCAAGAACACTGACGGCTTTCGCGCGTTTCTGACTCAACCGAATAAAGATCAGTTCTCCCCCTTGAATACTGCTTCGAAAGAAGGTTACCTCGAGGTGGTGAAAGACTTAATCGCGGCGGCCGACACCGCCTTTGGCGGCAAAAACACTGACGGCTTTCGCGCGTTTCTGACTCAACCGAATAAAGATCAGTTCTCCCCCTTGAATTCTGCTGCTTGTGCGGGTCACCTCGAGGTGGTGAAAGACTTAATCGCGGCGGCCGACATCGCCTTTGGCGGCAAGAACACTGACGGCTTTCGCGCGTTTCTGACTCATAAAGATAAAGATCAGTTCTCCCCCTTGAATTCTGCTGCTTGTGCGGGTCACCTCGAGGTGGTGAAAGACTTAATCGCGGCGGCCGACACCGCCTTTGGCGGCAAGAACACTGACGGCTTTCGCGCGTTTCTGACTCATAAAGATAAAGATCAGTTCTCCCCCTTGAATACTGCTTCGAAAGAAGGTTACCTCGAGGTGGTGAAAGACTTAATCGCGGCGGCCGACACCGCCTTTGGCGGCAAGAACACTGACGGCTTTCGCGCGTTTCTGACTCAACCGAATAAAGATCAGTTCTCCCCCTTGAATTCTGCTGCTTGTGCGGGTCACCTCGAGGTGGTGAAAGACTTAATCGCGGCGGCCGACACCGCCTTTGGCGGCAAGAACACTGACGGCTTTCGCGCGTTTCTGACTCAACCGAATAAAGATCAGTTCTCCCCCTTGAATTCTGCTGCTTGTGCGGGTCACCTCGAGGTGGTGAAAGACTTAATCGCGGCGGCCGACACCGCCTTTGGCGGCAAGCACACTGACGGCTTTCGCGCGTTTCTGACTCAACCGAATAAAGATCAGTTCTCCCCCTTGAATTCTGCTGCTTGTGCGGGTCACCTCGAGGTGGTGAAAGACTTAATCGCGGCGGCCGACACCGCCTTTGGCGGCAAGAACACTGACGGCTTTCGCGCGTTTCTGACTCAACCGAATAAAGATCAGTTCTCCCCCTTGAATTCTGCTGCTTGTGCGGGTCACCTCGAGGTGGTGAAAGACTTAATCGCGGCGGCCGACACCGCCTTTGGCGGCAAGGACAGCTCTCAATTTAATGCTTTTTTAGAACAAATAAATAATCATGGCTTTACTCCATTAAATGCTGCAGCAAATTCAGCTAAGCAAAGAAGAAATACTACTACTTTGTTTTCTAGTATTTGCACCATTCTTTTATCGAAAGGCGCAGATCCAGATAAAAAAAATAAACGTGGTTTTTCTGCACGACAAAACTGGCGAGCCTTTTCATGGCCTGATCAATCTAGGCAACCATTGATAAACAATCAATACACCAATCCTAATAACAGAGTGTTAAAATTAAATAGTGGCGCCCACCAATCAAACAACAGCTCAACTTTTTTCAAGCGTGGTCATACAAACACTAACTATGGAAATAGATGCTCAACAGGTAGGCAAAACTATGTGCGATACACAAAAAATAGTTAAGACCCTATAAGGTCGCTTATGGGGGGCTATCTTTCCGATGAAATTCCATTCCTTGTCACCCCTGTTTTGACCGGCTATTATCTCCGGTGATCTATCTCCGGTGAACAGCGTTTTTTTACGGCAGATTTTTAACGGAATTTTCTGCTTATTATTCAATCGGTTAGAAGCGGGGAACGTCGGAAAACCTGTGGAACATTTTTTTTGGGGTTAGAGGAGATCATTTTTATGAGCCAATTTTCTGAAGCGACACTGAAAAAACGCCATCGAGACGCCCAGCGGACTTACCGGCAAAAGCAGCAAGAACGAGACCTTGTTCGTTTGGAATTGCAAGTGGAAGCCGAGTTTAAAGACTTATTTGACTCCTTAGTCAGGGCAAAAGCCAACGACTTTCCTGATCAATGGGCACCGCAACGCCGGATTGCGCAAGCGCGTCGCCAAGTCTTGCAAGACGCATTAGCCACGACACAAACGAGCTTTATTGCGCTCAGCGAGCAAATTGAGCAACTGAAGGCTGAGATCTGCGCCCTCTCCCCGAACTTTTTTAAAACCGATACCCCAGCCCTCCCCTTACCGCAAGCCATTACTAATTTACCGGATGACCCTGACCAGCTTAAAAAAGTGTTAGCGCGACTTTATCAGGATTTAGTGACCAGTCGGCAAGCGGTTAATCGACTAACTGAGAGTGAAAAGCGTTACAGAAGGCTTTATGAGGCGTTAGATCAGGCAAATGACCAAAAGAAAGACGCCTAGAGTGATCGGTTGGCTGACTGCGTTTGCGTGAGGTATTGAGGATTATTGTCACTCGTGTTGGTCGCTGTTGCGGTTTTAAAAAAAACAAAACAAAAAAAGACTTCTTTTTGATGTTAATAGATTAATGATCCGACACTTAAGCCTCGATTACCCGACACTTAAACTGGGGATAACGGGGTTAATGTGCATAATGGGGTGTAGCGGTGGATAAAACGTGGGTTTGATTGATGGGATTTAAGGGCTTTTCAGGCGTTCTGAGGGCGAAAAGCAGGTTGTGAGTTGCCTTAGGGTGAGATTTTGGCGTAATCAGGCCACAGGAAGCCCCTACCGCGTTGTAGTGAGCTTGTTGGGTTTAAGGGGTAGCTAGGCCGGTGGTGCGCCTAGACGGGCGAGAATGGCGGCGTCATCAAGATCCGGTTCGGCTTGCAATAAGCGCATCTTTTTTAAAAACCACTGATTGCGTTGCTGGGCTAAGGCTTGTTGCTGTTGGGTTTGATTATGAAGTTGTTGTTGCGCGGGCAGTAAGTTTTGTACCAGTTTGGTCAAACCAGACGTTTTCGGGGCTTGAGGCTTGTTGGTGGGCTGTTTATTTTGATTGTGCTGATTCGCCAGATACGCCAGTTTCGCTTCCGCTTTACTGTGTTGTTTCTGGCGGCGTTCCAGGCGTTTTTTGGCCCATTGGATGCACTGGTTGAGTTTACCCCACCCCACGCCTAAATGATGGAATAACACCGCATTCAAGCGTTTAATCGAGACTAAGGCACGAATGGCGCCTTTTTTGAAGGTAAAGCGGTGTTCAAGGCTTAAGTACCCTGCCCGCCTTAAATCTTTTAAAGCGCGTTCACAGCGTTTTAAGGTGATGCCTGCGAGATCCGCTATTTCGGTAATCTTCATGTCACGCCAGCTCGTGGCATTGGTGTAACGCACGATACGCAAGTGGGCCATGTCCGCATGATTAATTAAGACGCCTAACACTAAGCTCACCGCTTCACGGCGTTCTGATCTGACTTGCCGGTCTGATTCACGGCTAAAGTCGATTAAATCCAATAACCCTTCAGGGCTTAGCGCGTATTGTTGGGCGTTATCCGAAGCGAGCTGGATCGTATCGAAAGTTTTCTTATGGTCGGAGTCACGGGTATAGGTGCGCGGGTTCGCAGGGTCATGGCCACAGCGATTACCGTATTTTCTTTGCCCTCTTAACATGTGCATATCATGCAACCGGCTACCTTGTAAAAATATAAGGTAGTGTTATTACTTGTTAAGTGTCAAAATATCCTAACTGTATGATAAATAAAAGTAATTCCGAATACTTCGCTATATTGTTCCCAACGGTTCGCTATATTGTTCCTAACGGTTCGCTATATTGTTCCTAACGGTTCGCTATATTGTTCCTAACGGTTCGCTATTAAAATAGTTGTTATTAAATAAATAAAACGCATTATTTTTCAATAAATAGAGAGGCTTATTTTAAAATAAATTAAAACAAGATAATTCGATGAATACATAAAAGCTGTTTCTTTGAATAAAAAATTTATTATTGTTCTGAACGCTTCGCTACACCGTTCTTTTTTTGAACTTTACTATTGTTTCATCTATTACTTTCTGAAACGAAATTTCCCACGGTAAATGATTATATGTTGAAATCTCATATTTAAACCGCCTGATTTCCCAGTCATTTGCGCAGAGTTTCTGTAGCTCACCGAGCTCTACCTGCCATTCATTATTATCTATATTGACAGCAACCAACTCTAATAGTCTTTTTTTTATCCCAGCTTCCTCTCTAATTAACTGAGTGTTTATTTTAAGCAGAGTATTATTATTTTTTATTGTTTCGATTAATAAATTATCAAAAGTTAGTTTAATCTTATCAACGCCACCTTCTGATTCAATATATTCATATTTTGCCAGTGTGAAACCCTGCACTTTTTTTTGGTTTTCGTTATTAAAAATATTAGTTTTATATGTTGTACTAGCTAATCTATCAAGAGCGTCTTTGAGCCATTTTACATTAGTGCCAGCGTGAGGATCTCTATTGAGAGCTTTTAGACACTCATATGCTGTAAATGTTACATAATCAATGAAAAATCCGGTTCTATTTGTTATTTCATCAAGCTTTGATAGTCCATATCTAACTATATCAAAATCCCATATTTTAACCATTCCGTATGTGTTGTTAGCTGTGACTTCTAACGAAAATCCATCATGAGATTGATATACAATCGGGTTGATTCTTTTACGTTTTGATGTAGAGCAAAAAGGAAATTGCATAAGGTTTTTTTCATTTTTATATTCATGTAAGGCAATTTTTTTTTCTGTTAAAGCTATTGCCTGATCTTTTCCATCAGTATTGTTGCCCATAATATATTCCATAACCCATTGAATAATATAAGAATACATAACTGTATAAGACAGATACTATCTTGCTGTTTTATACATACCTTGTAAAGATATTTTTTACAATAATTATATAATTGTATACCAGTTATATACGTGAGTACATATACTGTAAAAAACAGTACATGTGAAAATGCAAAACTGTATAAAACAAATAATGTATTAAACTAACAAACAGTAAAAGTATAAATGTATCGACCTAATAAACAGTAAATGTATAAATGATAAAAACAGATAAACATTAATAGTCTATTTGTAAGAAACACCTTTACAGCTACATAGAAATACTATAAAACAGTAAAACTTATTAACAGTACTTGTATTAACTAGTATTTGTTAAAAACTGGAATTGTTTATATGTTTAAAACAGTACTACGAAATAACGGTTATTGTTTTTCTATTACTTTTTCAAAAAGCATGGAGTGTTTATGAATCAAGCTATTACTGTAACAAATCAAAAAGGCGGAGTAGGTAAAACCACAACAAGTGTGAATCTTGCTTACTCATTATCTTGCCTTGATAAAAAAACGTTACTTATAGATCTAGATCCACAGGGCCACGCTACTATGGTTATTAATAAAGGAAATAAAAGTAATTTAAAGTCTGAAGCTATTCGTCTTTTTCATGATGAATATGTTGCGCCTATAGCAATAAAAGAGAACCTGTTTTTAATTGGTTCCAATCAAAAACTAGATTCAGTAAGAGAACTTTCTAATACGGCAATGTTCAATTTTGTTGATCAAATTAATAAGTATAAAAAGGATGGGTATACAATTATTTTTGACACCAACCCAATGAATAAATTTTTACAAGTTAGTGCTTCATTAGCAAGTGAAGCTATGATTATTGTTACTGAGGCTGAAGTATTAAGTTTTGACAGCATGGCAGATCTTAGAAAAGATATTGCTGCCGTAAAAAAACAAAATAAAAATCTTAAAATAATTGGTTATGTTGCAAATAAAATAAAAAGAAGAAAGATATCTTCAGATCTTAAAAAAGCACTTGAATTATCATGCGCTAATGACTCTACAAACCCTTTTGTTGTTACAGTGCCTGATTTGGTGATTGTTTCAGATAGTTATGCGAAATGGTTAACAGTATGTGAGTATGCTCCAAAGCATAAATTAACTGCTATTTATAAAAACCTAGCTGAATTAACGATAGAGAAAATGTATCAAACTGAAGAGGTGGTAAACGTATGAGTAAAGATTTTTCTAATCTAGCAGATAGCTTAATGAATAATGTATATGGAATCGAGGATGAGGAAAAAATAACTGTTAAAGGCAATGATCATCCTTCGGAGGAACAAAAATTAAGTAGTGCTAAGTCAATACCAGCCGGAAGAAAAAAAGATAGTAGAAAAAAAACTGTAATAAGTAAAATTAAAAATTCTGAATCGTACCCGCCTGCAAGGTATGAGTTCAAACCTGATAATGATTTAGATTATAGATTTAGAAAATATAAATTTGATACCAGAATGAAGACAAATGAGGTTTTGTTATTAGCTATTGATGAATTCTTAAATAGTATGGGCTATTGATAACAAGGAGGAGTGTTTTTTGTTTTCATAGTGACTAAATCTATATGATAAGTGCTTTTAAGATTGATAATGCTAAATATATTTTAATTCTATTTATTTGGTTACTTATATCAGGATTAATAGCAAGTAATAGTATATTTGTAACTGATAAAATTCTTACTACTCTTCAATTGTGTGGTTATACCTTTTTATCATATTTAGTTTTTATATCCATAAAAAAGTTTAGCAGTTATTATAAAAAAATAATATTTTTTTATTTTATACTTTTATTAATAGCACTATCAACCAATCTGGTTAACTATGTGATATTTACCTTTTTCAAGGTAGATAATTTTTTTACTCACATTGGTGGTATTAATGTCAATTTAAAACTAAAAACATTTGATTATATAGAAATGTTTATTTGGTATTGCTTAATAGCTTTATTTATTACATTATTTTCTGGACAATATATTTTCAGGAATGTTAAATACATTTTTATATATGTGGTGTTTTTTTTAGGCTTGTCATATTTATTGTATTTAGCACAACCTAATCACTCTCTTATGTTATCTAACTATAATCTTTTAGCTTATGTTTCATGTGTAATAACAAACTTTATTTTTGTTACAGCTATATTTGGCTTGGTATATAGTAAATCAGAAGCATTAAAGCTATTTTTTCTATCTATGATATTTATGCCATGTACGCAAGTATTGGCTTTTTTCCATTACAATTACAACAATTTATACTTAATGAAATTGGCATATTCAACTTGGGTCTTATGGGTTCTGCTAATGATAGCTGCTTTTTTAAAATTTAAAGATGTTAAAAATGGTGGTAACAAAGCAATACTTTATGTTGGAATTAATACATTAGAGTGTCGCTTGGTGTTTAATATATTATTTTGGGCAATATTGTTTTTAATACCATTATTTCTATTATTTATGGTCTCAGGAGTGATTGTAGAAAAAAACTATATACATATTTTTTTATTTCTGATTATATATATGTGCTTACTAGTTTTATTCGCTAAAAAAACAGCAGGATTATTTAGTTCTCCATTTGAGAAATTAAAAAATAATATAAATAAACTTATGCTATCAAAGACGACTGAATCTATCATGAGTAAATTCTCTATTGATGAGTTTAATCTTGTTCAAGACTTTTTTTATAAATGCTTTCTGGAAAGAGAGGAGAGCTTAAAAAAAATAAATATTCTTGGCGAGAAAGCAATGCAGCTAGTCCATGATATTAGATCTCCAGCATCAGTAATCATGATGTATTTAAACAATATAGAAAAAGCTGATTTAAATGATACTAGAGTACTGTACTCAGCCTCAGAAAGAATTTACAATATTTCTAATAGTGTATTTAACAATTCACATCCTGAGAACATAGCAATATGTAATGAAATAAATTCTATTATAGATGAGAAAAGAATAGAATATAAAGGCAGTGATGTTCTAATTAAGTCCTACTTTGCTACACCAGCGCTAACTACATTTTCTTATTTTGATAGAAACGAATTTAAAAGAGTAATTTCAAATTTATTAAACAATGCATTTGATTCAGTTACTAAAGTAAAAAGAGATAGAAAAATTATTGTTACAGTTAAGCTGTATCTTTCTATTGTAAAGATATCAATACTAGATAACGGCGAAGGGATTCAATATAAAATATTAAATAAATTGAACAATGATTATATAGAAAAGTCATCAAAAAAACTACATATCGGATTTGGGGTTAGTTATGCTCATAATTTTGTTAGAAGATATAAAGGATCTATTTTTTATAAATCAAAACAGGGTAATGGTGCAATAGTAACAATCAAAATACCTGAAGGTAAAAAACCAATTTGGTTGGCAAATAAAGTATTTATTTATGATGATGATTATATTTTAATTTTTTCGAAAGACTGTTTATTAAATAAATGTATAAAGAATATTTTAGCTAAAATAGAAGTAAAAATATTTTATTTTTATGATGAAGAAGATTTAATAAGTGCTATCAATAAACTAAATAAATCAGTTATAAGTAAAACTCACTTTATATTTGATAAGTTTGTAAATATCACAAACTATTTATTTTATTTTAAATTAAAAAACTCAATATATGTTACAAATGATTTATCTAGTAATAATTATATTTATAATTGCATTTCTATTAATACAAAAATCACTAACATCACATCACTAAAAAAAATCATTATTTATGAAAAGTACAAACCATTACTTAAATTGGATGTGTTAAAACTAGCAATGCTTGATAATGATGATTCAATACTAAAACCATTTGAGTATATAGCGAAAATTAAGGAGATTCAATTCAAGGGATATAATAATCCTTATGAGCTGTTTAGAGATACAGAGCACTTTAATAAAGAAATATGTATATGCTGTGATTTCAATTTAAACTTACCAATTAATGGCATTGCAATACTAGAGGTATGTTATAAACTGGGGTTCCGTAATCTTTATTTGGTTTCAGGATCTAATTTAACAACACACAGTGTAAATGATGATTTAAGATTTAGGGTGCTAAATGATAAAAAAGATATTTTCAATTATGTATAAAAAAGAAAGTACACCTTGCTTTAGTAAATATAAGGTTATATGTTCAATCATTCTCTTTTCTTTTTTTAGTAACATTTATTCATTAGATATTGGAAATTCAGCTTGGGTTTATAGTTCTAATACTGAGTTTGTTAACCAAATAAAAAACTTTAATTTACATAATAAGAACGGATTTAAGTATCTTTTTGTAAAAGCTGGGAGTGTTCGTTTTAAAAAAGGTCTACTAATAAGATACACTAAAAAACAAACATGCTTTTATAAAAAACAGTTGCCGGGAGTAAAGATAATATCTAACCTCGCTTTTTGGGTTAAGGGCACAGGGTTTTATAACCAGACTGCAAGTGAATATAAAAAGTTTGCTAACATAATAACTAATAAAATAATAGCAGATAAAAACTCTGATGGAGTCTTTCTTGACTTGGAAAGATATAATAAAAGGTTAATTCCTTTTTATATAGCACTATCTAATAATTTAAAGCATCACAATAAAATATTGGCAGTTATTGTTTCTCCAGGAGATGAAAACAAATCCTGGTTCAATGTGTTACCAAAAAATTCTATTGTGGTCTTATATGGATATGACTTACATCATAATAATGACTCATCATACCCCGTGTCTCCTAGTGTCTATAAAAAAAGATTAGAAAAAGCTGTTCATGCTTTTGTTAAGGTTTCAGAAAAAAGTAAAGTGTATTTCATGGTTGGTGTGCCAGCTATTGCAACAACATATGAATGGGAAAGAAAGACGGAAATGACTGGTGAGAAACTTTATAATAAGTATATGCAAAGCAGTTATCTTCTTTCATCTATTAATATTTGCAATAGCATAAAATCTAAATACTTTTTAGGTTTTTCTGTATGGGCTTTTATTAATCCAAAGCTCAATTCTATATACTCGCCTATGAAAATTAGTCGTGAGTCGTGGCGTATTTTGCAGATGAATTAATTTTTATTCTTTTCTAACTTCTTAAGGTAAAGAATAACAGTAGTTGAAAGCTCATGTATTTGCTTTAGGCCATCTGAAATAGAATCACTGTGGTTATTGTTTTGATCATTGTTTTTGTTAATGTCTATGATTATAGACGCCAATTCTTCAATTGTTGAAATTGGGGGAGTGAGGTCGTGTATTATCTTCTCAATATCACTTCTTTTATCTTCTTGCATGTATGATTCTCTCCATGTATTCAAACACTGTCACCTTATTAAGCAAAGCTAATTCCTAATTGATATTCTCCATATAAAATATCTTCCTTATTTATTTGAAAAACACCAATGTTAGTATTTAATGAGAGTCCAAGTAAGATGTTTGACTCCTTATGATGAAACCCATAACAAAAAAGATGTCTACTTTGTTTTTTTGAGTACAGCATAATTATTTTCCCATTCTCTATTGTGCTTGATTCAGCGATAATAGCTATGTCATTTTTTTTGAAACTGGGTATATCACTATTATCCTCAATAATTATTCCAGCAAGTCTTTTGCTGGAATTGTAATTAATAAACTGCTTTTTATAGGGTTTGGATTGTATTAATTCAGTGAAGGAAGATTTTTCTTTTGTAAAAGTAGAAAATTTATAAATCATCACTTCTTGAATCTGATTTACTTTATTTATAGTATCCATTAAAAATGGTTTACCTTCGCCGTGCGCTAACCATTCAGGATTTGCGTTTAATAGTTTAGCAATTTCCTCTGTGTATTTTGACCTTGAAGCCCCTTTATTGCATAAGTGATTGATAGCCTGCGGGCTAATACCTATTTTGGAAGCAAGATGGTTTTTTTTAATTCCCGATGTTTCGATTAAGAAGGTTAATCTTTCTGAAAGGGAAGCTAATTCATCAATATTTTTATTACTAGCCACGAAACCCTCATCTTTTAATAAAAATTAAAATATCTATTGATATTTCTATAAAAAACTCTCAAAATACAATAAAACTTTATATTTATTAAAACTAAAAGGCTCAGCGCCAACTGAGCCTTATGTTTATAGAGGTAACTGGCTAATGCGACTCGGTCAATTCCCTCAAGTAATTGATAATACCAGTTATCACGGGTATTACGCAATCACATGGGGGAACCTTCAAAAGCCAATTACCTCGCACAGATTTTGTGCGAGTGTGTCTAATTTAAATACACTCTCGCGTTTTGGTGAAATTTTGCCATTTGGCAAGGGAGTGTATTTTTATGTCTAGATTTTATTTTGATTCCGACCCAGCCAGCCGTTCATTATTGGCTTTAATTAACGTACATGACAAGAGACTACGCTTTGGTGCTCAGGCACTCTTTAGTTTTATATTGCTGAGTAATGCTGAGGAGCTTGAGAGTCAGGTTGTTGACGCTCACTTCCTTACTTCGTTTACTGCTGATTCAGAAGAGCAGATCGAAGAATACCTACATGAGCTAATTGCTCATGACTGTCTCAAATCTTTACCGGAAAACCAAGCCCCGCAAAATAGCTCAACGGTTGTGATCGAGCTTCCTGAAAAGGAACTTTCAGCATGAGCAGCACTCAAGCATTTGATTGGGAGCCTGTCGTTGAAGGCACAGAGAAGCTTAATCTGACTGGCAATCTAATTCCGCACCATTGGTACGGCAGTATTACACTAGAGAATGGTCGACCTGATATCGTGGCGATTATCTTATTGTCTGAAGTAGTGTATTGGTGGCGACCTAAAAAGCTTTTTGACGAAGACACAGGAGAGTTTAAAGGCCATCAAAAAAAGTTTATGGACGATATGCTCCAGCGTTCACCTCAACAGCTTTCTGATAAGTTTGGATTCAGTAAACGTCAAGTCCAAGACGCACTCAAGCGCTTAGATGAAACACACGGATTACTCAAGCGTGAATACCGCACGATAATGACTCGTTATGGGCAACCTATTACCAATGTTTTATTTGTTGCGCCTGTTATTTCAGCGATTAGCAAGCTTGATGAGGGGATTGCGTTTATTGACGATGAAGAAGTGGAGGATGGTGTTCTAATTCAAAATAACATGGCCTCTGACGTTGAAGCGCAGACCCCTATGCGTTTAAACGCACAGGGGTCTACGTTTAAACGTGACACGTATATAAGGAATAAGACTTCTAAAGAGATTACACAAAGAGCAACAGCAAGTAGCAAAGTGAATACTCAACCGGATGACTCAGTCAAAAACCCTGCTGTTGCTTTTTCTGTTAATGCTTCTTTACCCACAAAGCAGACACAATCGCCTCATCAACCACCGATGCATCCTCCCAAACAACCGCCGGACCCACCTGCTGAAGTGCCACCGAATCAGCAAGTGATTGGTGACTCATTGACCGAGTTTCAAGTTGCTTACGTGCGAAAGAAGCTGGCCTTGCTTGCTGAGGAGGATTCAAGCATTGAGCTAGACCGCTATTGCCAAGGGGTGAGCTACGAGCTGGTGTCCAAAACCAGCTTTACTGAAGCGGGCGAGGACTTTCTTAAAAAACTTAACACGATTTTGAAATACATTCGGGCGGGGAAGTGGCACTTCCCTGTGGGTCTCGATAAAGAACTGGCCGAGCAGCGCATCGCTGAACAAAAAAGTGTGAATACACGACTTAGCGAATTACTTGCCGAGCGCGATTCGCTTCGGCGCATGATGGAGTATGCCAACCCTAACAATCCGTCACAACTTGAGAGTTTACGCGAGCAGCTTGTCACGGCTGAAAAGCGGTTACAGGTCTTTCGAGAAACCTTACCGAGCAATCCCACCTCACAGCAGGGGGTTGCCTAATGACTTTCCGCCACCCAGAAGTGAACCCTGTTGGTTGCAGTGCTATGAAGAACAACACCAACCGCATGACTTGCAAGCAACAAGGGGTTTATTCATTGCACCGGACAGGTTCGCTGTCCGGTAAGGAGTGTTGTATGCGTGTGTCTGTCGAAGCAAACGATATCGAGTGGTTGCTTAATGAAGTGAGTGGCGTTCTAGCCACGCTGTATCAACAAGAAGCGAATGGTCTGGCGTTAACCAGCATTCGTATTGAGATTAATGCAATGGAAGGGGTGCGAAAGCGACTGAGTCAGATTACGCAAGCGAGCGTGAAACAGTATCACGACCAGTCGTTTTTGACTCGTCAGATTTTGAAGAGGAGAGGGGAGTGAGTCGCATGCTTTATGTCAATGAAAAAAAGGAAGTAATGATGGACAGCATACTTAATCAAAAACCTAAGCTGCAATTGGTTAGTCATCCACCGTCTTTTGAGTGGGATAGAAACAGCGAGGAAAGCTGTCGGTGTTTTGCCTGCGATAGGAAATTAAATCGCCTCAAAAAAGTGAGGTGGCTGGAGTTCGATCAAACGCGAAACATTTCGCACGATTTTGGTCATGACGTTTTTATATTGCTGGATTGTCACAATGGTGATTCAAAAGAACGTCTTCGGCAAGAAATTAGAGCACTTGGTCATCCAAAGAGTTCGTTATGTTGGTTTCCCTTTGGTGATGATTGCGCGAAGCGTGAACTCAAGCGGGCACGCGAGGTGATCTAACGTTTATTAACTGACTATCAGGTGATTGGCTAATGCGAGTGTTGCGATTTCAACAAAGCAGTTTCTTTTTAATGATTGGCTTAGTGTTCGTTAGCAGTGTGGCGCAAGCTCACACACCGTGGCAAACAGCGAGTGAAAGCCTACGCCAATGTGATCCTCAGTTATTTCACGCTGAGACAATTGCATTACAGTATGCTGCAAAGCATTTTCAGTATGTGACCGCTGACTCGCAACCTATCTTAACCCAACCCCCTTTTTTCAAGCAAGGAGCACACCATGCCTCTTAATGGCCACACTGAATCCCGTGTTAACTCATCCCCCGTTGTGGACGCGAAGGGGATGAACACAGCAGAGCACGTGACTGACTCATTGGATACGTTAGTTTATCCGACTGCGTTACTGCGCTCAGGTGAAAGCCTAGAAACAATTAAAGCGCGATTAAAGCAGCAATTCCTCTTACCGAAAAATCAAGAGGCCTTAATTGTGATGAGTCAAAGTGAAGATGAGCTCGCTGCACTGAAAACACTTTATCAAGACGATGCGGTTGGCTTAAAAGCGTTAGTCGTACAAGGTTTTCCTCAGCAAGCGTCATTATTTCTGTATTGTTATTATTCCGCGCAATCCTTTACTTGGCTTGAAGCCTTGTTTTTAACTGATGAGTTACAGCAGTTGGTGAATCAACAGCTTGATACGCATCAATTGCTCTTTATGGCCAGTGAGTGTGCGGTGGTCAAACAGCTCACACGCTTTTATTCAACCGATGACTTTGAGTTTGAGTTACCCACCTTGCTTTGTAATTTTCTCGATAAACCCAACGAGCTGGCCGAGCTGGTTAAGCACCTTCCGCAACAACAAGGCGCATGTGATGCCTTGTTGTTGAAATGCAATCAGTATGATTTATGCGTGCTTGATCAAGCCATGCGAAACTCAAGCGAGAGCTTTTTGATTTTGTTTGATTGCCTTTCGTCTGAGGCGAAACACGAGCTTGCTTGTCGGCGTGATTATCAAGGGGCGCATTTATTGCAAACTTTGTCACTGTATTTACTGAGGCATGATCAAAGTGAGGTCGTTTTAGCCGGTTTGATGGCTCAGATTCCGACTGAGGAACGACTGGAGAGAATACTGAGCCCCTCCTATCAGCAAACCTCTGTCATGCAAAACTGCGTGGACTATGTATTAGCTGATGATGACAGCGCAGAAAAACCTTTCAGTTTTTTTAAGGCACTACTCAGTTACCTCAAACCTCATGACGTGGCGAAAGCCTTATTAGGAAAAGATTTACAGCGTCGAAACTATTTTGTTCGGTTGAGAGAAAAACCCGCACTCCACCAGTCGGTACTGGATCTTTTGTATGGCGAAGTGGGTGATCTTGAGGAGTACGAATGATGCGAGTGGTGTTAGCTAACCTTTTAAAAATCAGCGTGGTCTTGCTGTTGGGCGTGAGCGTGTTAGCACTGTCGGCGTGTAAACCACCCGGGAGCGATGATGATGACAGCACCGGCGGGTCACCGAAACCGACACCACCGCATAATGTGTCGCTACAGCTCACTGCTGGCGCAAGTCAAGTGGGGAGCGGGGGAGTGGTGACGTACCATTTACAAAACACCGGCAGCGATTCAGTGAGTGGTATTGAGTTAGGTGTGAGTGATACAGCCAGTGTAACGGCTACCCGCTCATCCGCAGCCGTGATTACCAAGAATCATTGCAGCGCACAGCCTTTAGCAGCAGGGCAAGCGTGTACGTTTTCAGTCACCGCAAAGGCAACGGATCCTTCGTGTAAGGTGATCGTGAGTGCGCGTGTTGCCAATACCGTGAAAGCACAACAAACGCTGACCATACTTCGTCCGCAATTAACGATTGTGCCGAGTGACTTACTGGTGGGGTTTGAGTCGCAGCTTCCTTTATCGCTTCAGATGGCAAGACAGCACGCACAACAACACCAAACGGTTACCCTTGTACCAGGCGCACACCGCACACTTTTCATTAAAAACACCAGTGCCGTGCCTGTGCAACAGCTTGCCATCAAACTGCCGTATGTGGCAGGGGTCACAGAAGACAAAAAAAGCACCTGCCTTGCCGGTCAAGCACTTGGTGCATTACAAACCTGTACCGTGACACTGGATGGCAGTTTAACACAGTTTCCAAGTGGCAGTGACAACCTCAGCGTTTCAGGGTCAAATGCGGATACCGTCAATCAATTAATCACGGGTTCCAACGCGTCCAGTTACTTAAGTTTAAGTCGCAATAGCCATGTCGTGATGACGCAAGGGCTGGATGAAGAAATCCCGTTAACCGCACATAACAGCGCGTCAGAACCGTTGACTCAATTAACGCAAGTAATGACTCCTGTTGATTCGACATTCGTGAAAAGCCCTCAAAATAATTGCGGTGATCAGCTAGCGGGACAAAGTAGTTGCCGTGCGAACGTGCATTTCACATCCGGCAAATTAGGTCGAGCACAAGCTCGCTTGACTTCATTCGTCTATGGCAATACGCCACAACAAGGCGAAGAGGCTGCCGGTGTGTTACTCACCAGTAATACCTATCCTGACTTTTTTGATAGTGCGAATCTCTCCAATCAATTAGGCAGCAATGCTGTTAACGAAGTAACTGTGTCCAACCATACACTTTATGCAGCGACGCTAGCAGGATTGTCAATCTCTCACGACCTTGGCAAGCATTGGGTGAATGCCACAACCGCCAATGGCTTAGTGAGCAATGTGGCGTTTGATGTGGCCGTGTCTGGCAAGGTCATTGCACTAGCGACTGACTTTGGGTTATCGCTGTCGCTAGACGGTGGAGAAAGCTGGAAGACCATTAATACTCAGCAAGGGCTGCCCAGTGACGGTTGCAACAGTGTGGTGATCTTAGGGAGCACACTTTTTGTCGGTACTGGCAAGGGTCTTGCGAAAAGTGAGGACTGGGGGGAAAGCTGGCAAGTTGTTTCAGCGCTGGGTACTGCACCTATTATCTCAATCAAGGTTTTTGATGGCGCACTCTTTTTAGTGACACCAGCCAAGTTATGGGTGAGTGAGAATCAAGGCATGTCTTGGCGTTCATTTGGCAGTGCTCAAGGATTAACACTCTCAGGTCTTCAAGACGTGAGTGCAAGCAATCAGATCTGGGCGGTGGCAAGTTTACAAGGCGTAGCCGTGAGCACCGATTTAGGTCAGCACTGGCACATCAAAAAACAACAAGATGGGCTAGGGTCTGATGAAGTTAATGCCGTGAGCATCGTGGGTGAGTCGATTTTTGCAGGGACTAGCCAAGGGCTTTCAATCAGTCAGGACAAAGGCCAACACTGGCTGACGCAAACGACCCAACAGGGGTTAGGTTTGAATGAGGTGGTGGGCGTGACTGTTGATCATGGCACGGTGTTTGCTGCCACGCGTGGTGGCTTGGCTATGCGTGCTGAGGCAGACAAGTTCTTTCACAATGTCACGATTGGTGCGAGCTTACCGCAAACCGATCTGCGTGATGTCGTGGTGGCTTCGGATGGCACCGTTTATGCAGCTACTGATTTAGGAATTGGTGTGAGCCGTGATGGGGGTTTGACGTGGATAATAAAAACGTCATCCGATGGGCTTGCAGGCAACGATGTGCTGGCATTAGCAACTGAGGGCAACACGGTTTACGCAGCCATTAATCAGGGCGCACAGCAAGGTGATGGTGGCCTCTCCTTTTCGACTGACAGTGGCAAGACGTGGCACTCGGTTGGAAAGCAACAAGGCTTGAGTCTTCGTGATGATTCTTCCGTGTGGGTGTCTGGAAAAACGGTTTTAGTGGGTACTGATCATGGGTTAGGCATGAGCATCGATGGTGGCCAACACTTTACTATGCACAACGTGGGTTTAGGGACTGAGGTTAGTGATGTTTTTATTCACAATAACACGTATTACGTCAGCACGGATTTTGGCGTGGCGATTTCATCTGATCAAGGCAAAAGCTGGCAGCACCTAACCAGTGGATCGGGTTTGGCAGGTGATTACGTGCATAGATTTCGTGTCATCAACAGCACTTGGTTTGTTTCAACCGATCAAGGGCTTTCAATTTCCAGCAATCAAGGCCGGTCATGGCAAACGGTCACAATGAACAATGGCCTTGGCTCCAATAACGTCTATCGCGTACAAGCGGTTGGCAACACGTTGTATGCCGGCACCGAGGGTGGTTTATCCATTAGCACTGATAATGGCAAAAGCTGGACGAACCAAACCATGAAGAACGGATTGAGTGGTAACAATATTGGCTCAGTGGCACAAGGCAACAACCTGTTGTTTGTGGCGACTGATAACGGGTTGTCATTCAAAGGTAAGGCGGTGATCCAAGATGATTAACAACCTACCAAGCAGCGGAACACAACAAACTCACTTAGCGAGGAAACCGATGACGAACACACTCTATCAAGGCTACGCGATTGCTGCGTTACTGCCTGCGTGCTTTCAGGACTTTAAGCACACCATCCAAGCGCGAGTCAAAGCGGAAGAACGCTTTGACCATCCGATGAAGGAATACGTGCCACACTTAACCGTGGCACGCGAATTGCCTAAAAAGGCGTTAGCACAGGCTTTAACGGTATTACCGACTGAGCCACTCACCATCGAAGTCGGTGAGCTGGTGTTGCTGCCTACGCAAAAAGGCTATGCTTTATTAGCCTTGTCGATTCATTCGCCAGAGCTTGAACAGCTCAACCGCTCGATCACTGAGGTGTGTGGTCACACCGAAATTTTTCAGTATCGCCCGCACGTCACTTTGGATTGCATCCGTGACGACAAGTGCGAGATTCTCGCGTGCAAATTACCCAAGCACTTACTCCCGCAGTGGCCGAGTGAGCCACGCTGCACCTTACAAGGTTTTGGTGTTTACGATCAGGCAGGCACGCTCAATACCCTCACCACCATTTTTTCCACGTTACAACAGGAGTCTTCTAACCATGCGTAACCGTGTGCTGTGTTTTTTGTGTTTAACCGTGTTGTCCCACTGGGCACTGGCGAGTTCGCCACTCGTGCAAGTGGGGCGGTTTAGTACCGTAAAAGCCGTGGCGACCCCCGCGCAGCAAGACCCGTTAGTCGCCATTGCTCGCTTTCGGTTTAGCCCTTCGGTGCAAACGATTCAACAAGCTCTCACGCAGGTGTTGGCCAATACGGGCTATGCGTTAGTGCCAACTGCCGTGTTACCGAAAGAGGCGCAAGTGGTGTTAGCCAAACCCTTGCCGATTACCCAACGCGAGTTAGGCCCATTAGCCATTCAACGTACCTTAGTGGTGTTAATGGGCACGCAAGCGTTTCGATTGGTGGTGGATCCGATTCACCGTTTAGTGTCATTTCGAGTGAACCAACCGTTTGTGTTGCGCCACTCTCATTCTAAAAGGAAACCTCACGCATGATGTGGATTGCTATTTTTATTATTGCTTCGGTTGGCGATTTAGCGGCGATGCACTCACACAGTGACCAGCGCACGCACCGTCTCGAACAAACCGTGAAACGTTTAGAGCGTCAGCATCACGTGACACACCGGCACGTGCCGAAAGTCTTACCCCGCAAACCCACCTTACAAGGTGTTGAAGTCGCTAATTTAGAGGAGGTCCCGCATGTCTAAGTTACTCACCCACGTTCACTCTCAGCTCGTGCGATTACGTGCGTTGCTACGCGCACTGGGTCGCAAAAGGTTAGTAATACTCATTGGTGCGCTACTGGTGTTACTAGCCTTAGTTGCAGTGGCGAATCACCTTAAAACCACGACACCCGCTCATCATGACGTGATTGGCCGTGCCCCCGCGCCGGTCAATCAAACAGCGGTGCTGACAGCGTCCTTATCCGCGATTCAAGTCAAATTGAGTGAGGTGCAACAACGTTTGTCGCAACCGGCCTCCTCAACCATTAATGCCCAAGTGAAAACGACACTTGCAGGTGTGATGAGCAATCTCTCGCAGTTACAAACCAGTAATCAGCAGCACTATCAAGCGTTACATCAGCAGGTGGGGGAATTAGCCTCCACCATTGCCAGCAATCAACACGACACGGTCAAACAGCTCACCGCGATTGAAAAGCTCAATCGTCATCAAACCTGTTTGAGTGCCGATCACCTACCGTTCACGGTACGCGCCATTGATTGGATTAACGGGCAAGCAGTGGTTTCGGTGGCGTATAACCACAGCGTTGTGCCGTTAGAAACCCATTTAACGCTGGCGGGTTGGCAGTTAACCCACAGTGATTACGAACACCAAACCGCGCAATTCACCAATGCCAAAGGCGTGTGTGCAGCGGTGCAATTACAAGGAGACTTTGCCTAATGCGTTTGATTCAACACGGTTGCTTACTGTTACTGGCAGGGCTGGGTTTAGCCGGTCAAGCCCTCGCGGTGGATTTTAGTCAAGTGCGCTTAACACAAGTGATGCCCACCCAAGCGTTGTTACAAGCCGGTGCGAGGGATCCTGCCACCGCGTGGCGAGGATTAAAACCCTTCCGCGATGACATTTTACCGAGTCAATCGATACAGCAGGTGACACTCACCGCGCAAGAAAAACACCAAGCGCAAGTTTGGCGTTTAACCCCGCAAGAAGAAGCCCGCTACACACTCCTCCTACAAAACCGCTCCGGTGTGTGGTGGTGGGATCATTTAACGCCAGTGGAAGTGTTGGGACTCAATGCCCGCAACCAAGCCGAACGCCAACGCTACGCGCACTTGTACGCCCAACAATTACAAGAACGCGTGGCGAAAGAACTGGCATGGCAAGCGGCAGCGAATAACGCCAAGGCCAAGATCAGTCGCGGGCTACCGATTATTCGCCCGTTTGATACCTCACGCTTTAGTCCGTTAGCGTATCACCCGATTCTGTTAGCCCCGCACGATCAGGTGTTTTTATTAACGCGCCTAACCCTCAACAGCACCCGACTGATCAATACCTTGTTGGTGCAGTTGCAGAAACAGCCGAGTGCGTCACTCAATATTTACTTTGCCGATCATCCCAGCCCACAAGCGGTGCGTGGGTGGGTGGCTAAAGCGGGTTTACCGGTGCAGTGGATTCACTCACACCGACTGACGGTCAATACCGATGAAGGCACGTTCGCACAAGTGCCAAAAGCACTGTCACACCTGCCGGTGTTACTGCAAGTGCGTGCGGGCAAAGTCCGTGTGGTTGACACAGCGAGGTTTTAAGCATGAAAACCAGTTTATTAGCCAGTCTATGGTGTTGTGTGAGTGGCGTGGCCCTCGCGCATTTAACGGTGTTAGCGACCACAGGGCCAACCGTGCCCGCGAAGCCGTACTTAGGGCCGTTTCAATCGCTTAAAGAGACGGTGTCCGAGCAAGCGATCAAAACCAATCCGGCGTTCACGCACCCCAAACCCATTACGTTTACTCGGTTAGCGTTTCCCGCGAAAAGCCCCTTAACCGCAGGGCCACTGGTGAGTCGTGCGTTGAAAACCCATTGGGTACGCCAGCCGTTGTTTGTGATCGGCGATGACCCGCGCTCGATTCAATGGGCGGTGACCAATGCACGCACGTTAAACGACTTACATGCTTTAGGGCTGATCACGAACGTACGCAGTGGCGAACGGGTGGCGGTTATTGAACGCCAAACCGGCTTGGTTCTTAATCCTGTGTCGTTATCGGGTGACGGGTTACCGGTGTCGCATTACCCGTTTTTACTCACCGCCACCGACCTTGAACAATAGGACAGACGATGCCAGCTCCAAACCCGTTACAAAAAAAACCAAGCAAAGCCTTTAGCGGGAAACGCTTAGTGCATGCGGTGGTCAAAGGCGTGCTATGGGGTTGGGTGTTGGGCGTGGTGGTAAGTGGTTGGTGGTGGTTTCAGGTGGGGTTTGAAACAGCCAATCAACGCCTAGTGGATTCCGTGGCCAAGCAAGCGCAGGTCACCGCGCAGTATCACGACACCGCGCTCTTTGCGTGGCTGCACGCAGGCTTGTTACGCCTTGAGCATGCGATGCAAGCAGTTGATCACAGTGCGTTCGTGAAGACCGCTAAGACCGAGCTTCACCAAGGCGTGAAAAACGAACAGCACGGCGTGTGGGCAGAGGCACTGGCCACAGCAGGTGCTGACTGGCAACAGGTTAAGGTCACGAGTACGCAGGTCTGCCAGCTCCTTAAAAACACCACGTTGTTGGTGGCAGGGCGGTTGTTGCTGGCCCTGTTAGCCGTGCCGTTACTGGCCTTGTGCTGGGTGTTTGGCGTAGTGGATGGCTTTGCGCTGCGTGAGATTCGCACCGCGGAGTTTGGTCGGGAATCGAGTTTTATTTTCCATCGGTTTTTAGGGGTGGTTCCCACGGTGTTGTGGTGGTTGTTGGCGTTTTATTTGGTTTCACCGTGGTGGTTGAATCCGCTGATGTTTTTTATTGGGGTGGGGTTGATGACGTGGTGGTTATCGGCTCGCACGGTCTCGAAGTTTAAGAAGTATTGGTAAGAAGGAAACAGCAATGAGAAAGCAATTGATTGGCGGGGTAGTGGGGTTGGTGCTGGCTAGCAGTGTGTGGGCGAGCACACCGGCCTTTCATCAAACCTGTGTGCGCTTGATTCAACAACTTGATGCCATGCAGCCGGTGATGGACGAAGCGCAACGTGAGCAATTTTGACGCATGGCGCGATAATCACGGTCACACCCACGCGGGGTTTCGTCAAAACCTGTTGCTGTTACGACAGGCGTTGGTCGATCAGATTAACCAGCCGGATTTAACGCCCAACACCTTTGCGCCGATGACCAGCGATGAGCAAGACCCTAAAGCCCGTGTGCAATTTCATTTTGACGCATGGCGCGATAATCACGGTCACACCCACGCGGGGTTTCGTCAAAACCTGTTGCTGTTACGACAGGCGTTGGTCGATCAGATTAACCAGCCGGATTTAACGCCCAACACCTTTGCGCCGATGACCAGCGATTTTGTGGGGCGATGATGAGTATGGACGCGTTTCAAGAAGCCGCTGGGTTTTCCGCGCACACCTTATCGCTGTTGATTCGCTCGTTAATCTTTTTACTGAGCATGGCGTGGGGCGCTTTCATTGTGAAAGGGATCCTTACCCAGATGCAAGAGTCGGACGACCCGATGGCTTGGTTTGTTCGGTTGGTGATGCTGCTGTTCTTACTCACGGCTTTATGGATTTTAGTTTATTAACGACAAGAGGAAAATACGATGAAATTTTTACACCCTGTTAGACAACGCACCAAAGCAATCAAAGACCGTGTGCTGACGTGGAGTCTCACGCAGCCTTGGCTAGTACGCCTATTTCTGGTCAGTGTGAGCCTTGTGTTGAGTGAGCCGGCCAGTGCTGATGGCGCCATTCCAACCCCTTCGGCAGACGATGATCCAACCCAAGGAGGCGGTGATTTTGTCACGGTGCTGAAAAATATCATTAAAAAAGAGGTGGGACCGGTGTTGATTTACGGCGGAGCAGTTTTTTTAGTGGTGATGGCGGTGTTTGACATGTATCGCGGGTACAAGAAATACCAAGACACCGATGATTTCGGCAAGTTCAAAATGTCGATTGTGGCGGGTGGCTTAATGATTGTGGTGGCGTTAGTGCTGTTCTTTTTAGGTCAACACATTTTAACGGCGTGGACGTAATGAAGACGCCACGCAGTCGTTATTTAACGCACGCTTATCCGATGTATCGCGGGTGCGATCTCATTGAGCTGCTGTGGTTAGGCCTAGCGATTGTGTTAGGACTGGTGTTGCTGTGCGTGAGCTTTTCGTTGCTCACCGGCTGGTGGCAATGGTGGGTGAAGTTCATTGAGCTGTTTCTCGCTGCGCCGGTAGGCATGGTGAGCTTTCGGCTTGCCACCGCCAAGATTGCTGAGCTTAAGAAAGACAAGCCCCCGCTGTATTTACTTAATCGCTTTTCACAGCGTTTGAGACTGAATGAGTCAGGGCGTGTGCAGCGAGTCGGCGACTGGGAAGTCAGTCGCACGATTGAATGGAAGGAGAACGAGTAATGTTTGATACGTGGCGAGCGAGCGACGCTCAAAAACAAAAGATCGCGTTGTTGTGGGTGTTCATTGGCATCTTACTGGTGATCATTGGCCTGTTTTGGTCAAGTCTCATAGGCATTAAAGGCGCATTGCGCCATCAACGCTTATACCTCACACCGGCGAACGTGTTGCAAGGCGGGTATTACCGAACCAACACCGTGTCACCGGCGTTTGTGTACGGCTTTGCCTATCAAATGCTCGTGGCCATTAATACGTGGTCAACGGATGCGCGGGTGGATTATCCCAAAGCCATCACAACGTATCGCTATTACCTCACGCCTGAGTACCGCACGCAATTACAAAATGATTTTCAGCAAAAAACGGCGAGCGGTCAGTTGCTTGATTCCGTGCAAACGCTGTCTCCTTTTAATGGCATCGGCTTTCGGGATGGCCGACAAGTCAAGCAAGTGAGTCAAGACAGTTGGGTGGTGGACATGAAATTACGCATCACCCGCTACAAAGATCAAGCGGTGTTGATGGATGCGTTGTACGACTACAAGGTGCGCGTGGTGCGTAGCGCACAGAGCTTGTCGTTTAACCCGTGGGGACTGGCGCTAGCCGGTTTGGTGAGTAAAACCCGATTAAAAACCTTTGTGTAGGAGAGACGATGAAACGTATAAGGTCATTATTGAGCGTGTGCTTACTGGTGTGCCCGCTGTTAGTCAGTGCTGCGCCCACCGTAGTAGCCAACACGGAAGTACCGGATGAGCACGCGGTATGGATTAAACAACCGATTCACTTTGCCATACCAGTGGGTCAGCAACGCTTGTTGTCGTTTCCCAAGCGGGTCGAGCTGGTGAACAGCAATTCAGCGTTAACGACTGACAAGGTGTCGGTGCTCAATAACAACGGCACGCTCTACATCACCGCGAAAAAACCCTTCGCTCCGCTGTTAGTGAGCGTCCGTTTGGTCGACTCCGGCGAGGTGGTGTTGGTGTCGCTCTCAGGCTCCGCTACTGCTAAAGACAACACCCCGTTGGATGTGGTGTTACCGGCTGGGCCTTCGGTCTATCACGCTACTCCCCAACAACCCAACGTCACGGTGGACTTGGTGTCGTTAATGCGCTTTGCCGTCCAACAGTTTGGCGTGGCACGGGTGGCGAGTCATCCAGCAGGTATTGTCCGCACCCCGATGTACACGCATCAAGCCGTGCCGTTAGTAGCCGGCGGACAAGTCGAAGCCTTTCCGCTGGTGAGCTGGCGCGGTGGCGGGTTAACGGTGACCGCGGTGGAGCTTAAAAACCTCTCGCACCACACCTTAACGTTGCACACCCGTCAGTTAGTCGGTGATTGGCAAGCAGCGAGTTTTTATCGCTTTGATCAAATGCGCGATTTAATCCATCCGCGTGTGCCTTTTCGTGTGGTGACACCCGTGGGCACCAAGCGCGATTTTACCTTGGTGTTTGTGATTTCCGATCAACCGTTTGGTCAAGCCTTAACGGCTCAACGCGCCTTTGTGAAGGAGCGAGCTGATGCGTAAGAAAATGACCTTAGCAAAATGGGTGGGCTTAGGCGCGGTGGGCGTGTTACTCGGTGTGTTGGTGCTCTCGCACTCAGGCGCGTCTTCTCACACCCACACCAGCACCGATCAGACGAGTGACAACCCCTCTAACACCGTTGGGGTGAGTACCAACGAAGAGTTGCGCTACTTGACCGAAGGCTTGCACAAGCTGACGGAGCAAAACCAACAGGTGTTGAAAGACAATCAGGTGTTGAAAGCCAAATTAGCCCGCAGCGATCATCAACCCGCACTTGTCGCCGAGCAACAGCACTTGCAAGCCGTGTTAGCCAACCAACAACACACGCTTCATGCGCTAACCGCAAAAATTGCCGCGTTAAACGCCCAGAGCAGCCGATCCAATTATCGATTAAATCAAGGGGCAGGGGCGAAGGGTCAAGCGAGCGTCGCTACGCACGTCATTACCACGGTGCAGGATTTATCCTTACCGGCCCTACCCGACAAAACCACCGCCTCAGGCTCAGGCTATCAACCGTTGTTACCCACGGCGAAAGCCGGTGGTGTACCAACAACCACGGCTGCACCGAAACAGGCTGCAAAGACCATTCCGTATTACACGATTCCCGCCAATGCCACCTTGGGGGACGTGGTGTTGATGAACAGCATTTTAGGGATTGTGCCGGTGAACAATAAACTCGAAGCCCCTGCGTTTCCGTTTAAAGCCTTAGTGGGACGTGATGCGTTGTTAGCCTCGAATGGTTTGCACTTGCCACCGAATTTAAAAGGCATGGTGGTGACGGGCTACTCCATTGGCAACATGACGATGCGCTGTGCGCGGGGTTACATTACCAGCGTGTTATTCACGTGGGACGATGGCAGTTTTACAGTCTACCCTAAACAACCCATTGGCAATGATTCGTTAAACCCGCAAAACGCCTTGGGGTATATCTCCACACCGGATGGCAATCCGTGCCTACCAGGCCAATACCTTACCGATGCACCCAAAGTGATTGCGAGCATTGCTGCACTGGGTGGACTCGCGGGTGGGGCGAATGCCTTCGCGCAGGGTGAGACGACTGAATCGTCCTCGGTCTATGGCCCGATCAGTCAAGTCACAGGCAATGCGTTTAAGTACATGGGTGGGAAGACCGTGGCGACTGGGGCGGATAAAGCATTGAGCTGGTACACGGATCGCGTCAAGGGCATTTTAGACGTGGTGGCAATACCCGCTTCCATCGGTCATCGCCCGACTCACATTGTGGTGAACATTACCCAAACCATACCTATTGATCAAAACCAACACGGGAGGAAACTCGATTATGCACAAGGCCATTCCAATCGCCTCGCTACTCGCGAGCTTGACTAGTTTGTTGTGCTTGGGTGGCTGTGTGTCGCCAGGCCAAACTATGCTGCCACGCGGTGAGCTGAGCATGGCGCAGATTTACGACCATCAAGCGAGCCAACCGGCAGACCGCGCTGTGAGTTCGTGGGACACCACGCGCTTTCAAGGCGCACGCTATGCAGTGAACGCGCGTCCGACTGCCGCACGGGGCGGGGCGAGTGTGATGGCACACGCCTCAACGAGTCGGGCGCAATTTCAGCTCTTGCCGAACCCTGTTGTGCCGTTAACGGTGTTTCCGCACTTAGCGGAAGGGCAAACGCCGGTACCAGGGTATCAAACCGCCTTTTTTGTGTACGACAAAAACCAATTTGCGCTACCGAGTGAGGTGTACTGATGGCAAAGACGTTAGTGAGTGCGTTCAAGGATTACTGGCGAGCGGTGTTTCACTCGCGCACCAACGCCCAACAAGCCAAGACCTATGCCTTCTTGCCGTCACTGGTCGATGAGATGGGCTTGGTGGAGTGGGACGATGAGGAGAATGTCGGGCTACTGAATGACGGGCGTTCCTTGATTGCGTTTTTGGAAGTCAAAGACTTGGCGTGTGAGACCTATTCGCCGGAGCAGTTACAAGCCCTGTACCAAACCTTAAAAAAATGGATTGCCTATTGCGTACCGATTGAAGCGGTGAACCCGTGGACGGTGTCGTTTTACGTGCAAGACGAAATGACACTGACCGGCCTTGAAAAACGCTTAAAAGGCGCGGTGAAACCGGCGCTCAAAGACGACCCACTCACCATGCATTTTATTGATGAGGTGATGAGTGAGCACTTTCGTTTGTTGTGCCAACCGCAGGGCTTGTTTGAAGATCCCATGTCAGGGGTGGCGTTTCGAGGGCGCAGTCGGCGCATTCGCATTGCCTTGTGTCGGGTGCATAAGCGAGAGATCAACGGCTTTGATTACCGCGTGGACGGACTCAACGAATTGCACGAGGTGGTGGTTCGAGTCAAAGAAGCCTTGCAAGGCATGCGGTTGAAAGTCACCTCGTTGCACGGCAAGCAAGTCTATCACTGGTTAACGCGCTGGTTTAATCCGCATCCTGAGAGCACCGAAGGCGATGTCGAGGCGTTGTTAGCGAAACGGCCTTACCTCACGCCCGCGCAACGCCCGTTCGGGTGGAACTTAATGCAAGCGGTGTTTCACGCCTTTCCCAAATCGCTTAAACGCGGTTGGGTCTTTGATGGCATCGAGCATCGGGTGTTGGTGTTGCGCGAATGCACCAAGCAACCCAAGCTCGGTGCGATCACTCGTGAGCGGGAGTTAGCCGGTAAACGCGCGGCGTTAATGGATTACTTGCCTCCAGGCAGTGTGTACGTGATGCACTGTGTGTTTGAAGACAAAGACACCATTGACCGTCACTTAACCACGATTCGCTCCCGCGCCATTGGTCGCTCCAAAAAACCGCGTGAGATTAAACGCGATGTGGACGTGGCACTGGAGGCACAAGAAAACGAGAACCGCTTAATTCGTACCACGCAAGCGATTTACTTTCGTGGCGAAGACGAGGTGGCACTCAATGCCATTGAGCGTCACTTAAAACGTTTGCTCAACGATCAAGCCAACCTTGAAGTGATTGACACCCGTTACGATCTCTACCCGCTGGACAGTTACTTGCGGTTCTTACCAGGGAACTTTGATCCGGTGTTTGCGAAACGGCGTATGCGGGTGGGCAATTATTTGTATGCGAGTGATCTCGCCTGTTTGTTACCGTTTTACGGGCGGTTTCGAGGCGATGAACGCCATGTCTTATTCCCAAACTACAACCGTGGCGGGGAAGGGGTGTACTACAACCCGTATCACACCGAGTTTAAAAGCAATAACGCACACATGGTGCTCTTTGGCACAACAGGGGCGGGTAAGTCGGTGTTACTCAATTATATGACCTTGCTGTTACTGTCGGTCAATCACTCACGGGTGGTGATCTTAGAGGCGGGTGGCTCGTTTGATTTGCTGACCTTGTATTTATTGAAACAAAACAAGCGCGTGAAGTACCTGAAATTCAGCAAAGCGACACCGATGGCGATTAACCCGTTTGCCGAAGCCTACGCCTTACTCGCGCAAGTGAATAAAGAACAAGCTGAGCGTGAAGCCGCGTTGCGTGAGCAACAAGTCGCAGGGCTAACGCTTGATCTTGATGCCGAAGGTTTGCAAGCCGAGATTCTCGCCGATCATGCCGAGGCACAAGCCAAGCTCTATGAAGAGCTTAATCAATTAGCGAGCGGGAACGAACAGCAAGCCGATCAAGACCGTGATTTACTCAATGAGATGGCCTTGGTGGTGAGCTGCATGGTGACAGGGGGTAATGCCAAGGAAGAAGCGGCGTTGACCCGTGCGGATCGTGGGCGCATTAACAAAGTGATCTTAGCGACTGCAGCACGGTGTTATGAGGCCGGTAAAGAACAAGTGCTGACCGAAGACATTCTCGAAGGCTTTCAGTTAGCTGCAACCGCGCACCCTGATCCGATGATCGCGCAACGGTTGAATGAGTTTGCCGAGAGTTTAAGTTTGTTTACCACCGGCGATTTAGCGATCTTTTTTAATCGTCCCGCCCAACCGATTGGGGACTTTGATTACTTTCACATTGATTTGGGTTTTTTGAAAAACAACGGCCAAGAAACGGGGTTAAGCGTGGTGGCCATTTCGGTGTTATCGCGGGTGTTAGGCTTAGCCGAAGCCCACCAGCGTGGTGATCGCTCCACGATCTTTATTATGGATGAGGCGCATTTGCTCTTTAAAAACCCCTCCATTGCTGCGTTTGCGGTACTGATGGCGAAAGTTGCGCGTAAGATTGGCTTGTGGTTGATTATTGCCACGCAAAACATCACCGATTTAAGCGGGAACGAAACCAAGAAACTGCTCTCGATGATGGAGAACTGGTTGTGTCTGGCCTTATCCAACAGTGAAATCGAACTCATTCCGCAGTTTCGTACCTTAACGGACGAACAACAGCGTTTACTCGGTAGCGTGAAAAAATATGCGAAGCTCTATTCCGAGGCGGTGCTGTTAGCGCATAAGTATCAAGGCATTTTACGCAACATTCCGCCTCGGTTGTGCTTAGCCTTAGCGATGACCGAGCAAAACGAAAAAGCCCGCTTGCGTCAATTAGCCAATGAGTACGGCTATGACAACCAATGGGATGCGATTGAGCATCAAGCCAATGACTTAAAACAACACAGGAACACGCTGCATGATGACAACGTCTTTGATGATTAACGCGATGATCGGTCTTGCACTGGCTGTTGGTGTGGTAAGCGCTGCGCCGGTGACCGTGACGTATTACGGCCTGACCGCGCAACCGCCCTTAGGCGATACTCAGGACGTGCAGGTGTGTTTGCTCGATCAAGGGCAACAGCTCAAAGCAACGCTCAATGATCAGCTTCAAGCATGGCATCAGCAAGGGGGGTTAACCCCACAACAGTTAGCCCGCCTAACGCCTGCCTTTCATCAGCTCGAAGCGGTACAAGCCTGTCAATGGCAAGCGAGTCAAGACGGTCTTACGCAGTTACCGGCGGTGGTGATCAATCATCGGTGGGTGGTGTTGGGTGAGCGCAACGCGCAAGACGCCTTAGCCATCGTTCAGCGAGCGCAACGCCAGCATCGATTGGTTAACACGGGGGAGGGTGGCGCATGAGATTTTTTCACACTCACAACGGAACAGCGAGGGGTGGTTGGCAAACAAGCGTCACTGTCGTTCGTGCCTTCGCGCGGCGTGTGCAGCGGTTACTGCGACCCTTGCTTGCACTGGTGGTCGTGAGTGCGGTGATCGTAGCAGGAGCCAGCACGGCTCCACCGAGTCGTTTAACCACGCTGACGTTAGCACTCGATACCGCCAAGCACGTTTTTACTGCCACGCACTTTAAACCCATTGGATTGTGCGTGTGGCTCGATCACGGCAAGTTCGGTGTCCCGTACCTTGCCACTACCTTAGAGCTGGACGAGCACTTACCGGACTTAGTGGTGACCAGCTTTAACCAAAAGAATGATGATCCGTGGTGGCTTGCTCACACCACCTTGGATCCGGTGAGTTATGCAGCAGGGGATACGGCCGTACGTGCCTCAACCGGCAATCTGGCGCACTTAGGCAATGCGCCGACACCGGCGAGCAATGACGGCTTGCAAGGCAATGGTGTATTGATGAAGTACGTGGACGTGATTGGGAATCCGGATCCCTTGGCGTACTTTCCGTTTATCAGTTTACGCTTAGACACCCGTCCGTTATTGCCCTATTACAGCTCGGCAGCCGATACGCCAGGGCGATTAGGCGTGGCCGAAGCGATTCGCTTGGTGCAAAGCCTCGATGTGTTTCATTACTTTATTGGCAAAAGTTTCACGGACAAGTGGGGCTATGAGTTTCCGCGTGCGATGAGCGTGAATACCAGTAACGACTACGAAGCAGCCGTCATCGCTGCGTTGCGAGCAGCGGACATTGTCACGAATCAGCACGTGATGCACGTGGTACACGGCGTGTCAGATTCGTGCGGGAAGAACTGTGCCGTGGCCGCAGTTACAGAGGCGTCAGGTGACCACGTCCTGTGGCAAGAGGTCTACCCGCACGAGCACTTTATAACGATTGGTCAAAGTGAACAAGGCCTTGGGGCAGGGCATGAATTAGGCGAGGCCGATGACAAAGCGGGCAATGGCAATTACGTGTTTGTGCTGTGGCGCGAGTACAAAGGCTGCGTGCAGCACTCAGGCAAATTACTGTGGGCGAGCACCAACGTCCCACCAACAGAAAAACGATAGGAGTGAGTATGAACAAACAAGTGATAGTCGGACTGGTGAGTGCGTGCTGTTTAGCAGGCGTGGCATCCGGTTTGATTCCGTTAAAGTCCGCTAATTATTACCGCTTAAACGGCGGGTCAGATTTAGCGTTACCGCCCATTAGCGATGGCGCGGATTTTGAAGTCGGAGGCAATGTCGATTCGAACCTTGGCCTATCGAGTTGTTATAACTTTAATCCGGCCCTTTCAATCTCACACACCATCGGGGATTTGTCGCAATCGATTGAGGGCATCAGTGGCACATTGATTAAAAATGCCACCTCGGCTGCGATGCAGATGGGGATGTACGAGTTAGAGAAAACTGATCCTAAACTATATAATCTATTTCAAAATGCCATCAATGGCGCAAATGAAACCTTCCATTTGCATGTCGCGCAATGCACCGATCAGCTCACCAAGAACGGGCAGCTTAATTATTCCAAGTGGTTTAGTGTGGCTGACAGTAACGGCTGGTTATCACACACGCAAGCGGTTGCTCAAGGCGGTGACGTGGATGTCAATGCCGCGTCCAAGGATGTTGCCAAAAAAGGCCCTGAGTACGGGGTGCAATGGGTGCATCAAGCCAAATCCGGTGGCTCGATTGGTCAGCAAGTACCAATCAAAGTGATCTCCGATGTGGCGATGGCAGGGTATAACATTTTAGTTGATCCCGATCGACCTTTGGATGATCAAGATCCACCGGCCCCGAAAGCCAATCCGGAGTTAACGCGCTTTTGGGCGACACCGAAACAAGCAGGCGCGTTTGCACGCTTAGTGTTAGGTGATATTACGATCACCACCAAGAAAAGCGATCAAGACCAAGCCACGCAAGCAGGCGTTGGCTTAGTGTCGTTACTCACGGCATGTCCTGCCACCGCAGACGGTGCACGCACCTGTGTCAAAACCCTGCGCGATCACTTAGTGGATTGGGTCACGCATCCGTCTCAAACCCCCACACCGGCTGATCTTGAAAAAGTGAGTGCCAATGCGCTAACCATCACACCGGAAGTGGTGGAAGGGTTACGCAATTTAGACGGGGAGAGTCGGGCACTCTATATCAATCGCATTGCCCAAGACCTTGCAATTCAAAACTTGATTGATGAAGCCCTTTTATTACGCCGTTTATTGATTGCCGGTTCCCAAGCGCAAGTGGTGCAAAACTTGAAACCCGCCTTAGCCGTGATTCACGACACGATCACGCGCTTAGATAAAGACATTCAAAACGTGTTGTTTGAGCATCAAGTGCGCTCACAGATTAGTTCCAACACCTTAGCCAATTTAATGAGTCAATTAAAAGACCATCAAATTGCTGCCGAGACCGGTGAAGGGCAAGCCGAACCCAGTGCGCCGGTGCATAACGGCGCGGTGTATCAACCCAATCATTCACAGGAGTCCTAAGCCATGATGGTTCCCAGTCCCTTAAGCTTATACACCACGTATTTAGGGTTTAAGTATTACGACCTCATTTGGGAGTTGTGTTCCAAAACGGGGTTGGTGTATTTTCCGTTTTTGATTTTACTCTTAAACAGCATTACCAAGCCCTTTGAAACCGCTATCGGGAATGGCGCAGACATTTCGTTTCGGCGCACCTTCATTGAATTCTTTTTGATGGTGTTGGTGTGCTACTTAGCGGTGGCTCCCGCGTTTCATTTGGATGTGAAAGAGATTCAATACCAGCCGGTGTGCAGTAATAGCCAACAAGGGTTTAAACAAGCCGAGGTGGCGACACCAGGGCGCAGTGGGACAACCTATGACACGATGTTTCAAGGCATGGTGTTAGAGTCGGTGAAAGTACCGGCGTTATTAGGCTTAGTGATGGATGTGTCGTCAGGGTTGACCTATGCCATGATGAAAGAAATTAGCTGCACGCAAAACATTAACCAAGTGATGCAAGCGGTGGTGATGACACGGTTCTCCCCGCCGTTACAGCAACAAATCCAAGCGTTTGATAATCAGTGTTACTTACCGGCTAAAACCATGTTTAACATGCGTAACCCTGCGTTAAGTACGTACCAGGACACGTATAAAAAATACGGGGGCAACAGTGATTTAGCGTGGATGGGATCACACGTCTTGCAACAGCTTTACTATGCACAGTTACGCCCCACGCAAGCGATACCTCCGTTTCCTTACAGCGGGGCGTTTCGATCACCCATTGTCGATGCCAACATTAAAAGCGGTGAAATGACCGCACCTCAGTATGGCTTTCCGACTTGTAAAGACTGGTGGACGGATTCGCGTTACGGGTTGCGACAAGCGATTGTGAAAGAGGTCAATGCCAATACCCCGAATAATAAGTACCTCAATGAGTTACCACTTGGTGATCGGGTGTCTGCGTGGCTCAACCCAAGTTTGGCCATTTCACCCTGAAAATCAAAAATTTCATCACTATTTTTAACTCAACCCATTGATTTTACTTGCCTAGAAACGTGAATTCTCGAATGTAGTGACACATAATGGCAATAAGGGGTTGCATGGGCTGGTGAAGTGATGAGAGTATTGAGTTATGTATATTCGAACCTCTACACAAAAGAGTCCTCGGACAGGTAAGTCTTACGCAACCTACCGACTTGTTGATACTCATCGCACTGCTGACGGCAAAGTACGTCAAAGACTGATTTTAAATCTTGGTGCGAATTTTTCAGTAAAGAAGGACAGTTGGAAATTGCTTGCTGACCGTATTGAGGAAATTTTAACGGGTCAAGGCACGTTAATTTCAATACCAGCACATCTCGAAAAACAGGCGCAAATGTATGTAAAACGCATTCGCTCTAGGTTTGCTGATGACAATGAGACAAGTATCGCTGTTAATTCAGTAAGCGCGGTAGAACCTGACTTTAAAACAGTGGATGTTAACTCCATTGAGAGCGCGGACATACGACACGTTGGAGCTGAGGCGTTGGGCTTACATGCTGCCAGGCAATTACAACTTGAGGAATTGTTCAGGGCTTTGGGCTTTAATCAAAAACAATGTCACCTGATGCTTGCTACCATCATTGGGCGGCTAGTTGCCCCAGGAAGTGATTTAAGTACGCACTATTATTTAAGCAATCAAAGTGCGTTAGATGAATTACTGGGTACTGATTTCTCAGAACTATCACTCAAGAAATTCTATAAGACTGCTGATGAGTTACTCAAACATAAGCAAATGATTGAAGATCAATTATTCGAACGTGAGAAAAATCTCTTTAGTTTAAATCAGGTGATCACTCTCTACGATATAACCAATACCTACTTTGAGGGTAGAGCATTACAGAATGATCACGCACAGCATGGTCGATCAAAGGAGAAGCGGTCTGATTGTCCGCTTGTTTCTCTAGGACTCGTGCTGGATGGCTCAGGGTTCCCGCAACGCAGTGAATTTTTCAAAGGGAATGTTAGCGAGCCTAAAACATTATCCGAAATGCTAACTGAGCTTCATGCACAGCCAGAGGCAACAATTATCTTAGATGCTGGTTTTGCAACTGAAGAAAATATTTCATGGCTTACTGAAAAAGGTTTCCATTATATTGTAGTGAGCCGTAGAGCATTGCCTGTTGTCGATGAAAACATTGATAAAGTGCTAGTAAAAGAATCAGTAAATAATACGGTTACAGCGCAATTAATTAAAGATACTGAAGCAAATGAAGTCTTACTGTACTGCCATTCTCAGGCTAAGGAAGAAAAAAGCTTAAATATGATTAGTAAGGCTGAGACTCGTTTCGAAGAGGAATTAATTAAGTTAGCTAATGGACTCACTAAAAAAACTGGAATGAAAGCAATTGAGAAAGTAACCTTGCGTTTAGGTCGAATAAAGGAGCGCCATAAACGTGTTTCAGGTCGATACACTATCACGCTTGATTCAGAGGCTGATAAGGTTACGAAAATCAGTTGGAGTAAAGTTAACTCTGAGAATCTGGGCGCATATTGTTTGCGTAGTAACAGAATGGATTTAGATGAAAAAACAATTTGGAGAATCTATACAACTCTAACTGATGTTGAATCGGCATTCAGATCATTAAAATCAGAGTTAGGCCTGCGTCCTATCTACCATCAAAAGCCAGAGCGAGTTGATGCCCATCTGTTTATTAGTATTCTTGCTTATCACTTACTACACACTATTCGCCATCAACTTAAATTGCAGAGCATTGATAGTAGCTGGCAAACTATACGGCAGATTTTTAGCACTCAGGTTCGTATCATGACTACGATGCGGCTTGAAAATAATAAACTACTTTCTGTTAGAAGAACCTCAAAGGCAACTCCAGAGCAAGTTGTGATCTATAAATCGTTAGGCATGAATTCACAACCTGGGCACACTGAAAAAACAATTTGTTAAGTTGTAGTGACCCTAAACGTTTTTTTAAAATGTAAGTCATTGATTTGGATAGGTTTAATTTTAGAAAGGGCAAAGTTGGGTCAAGCAAGTGGGTGCAACCTTTAGCGGGGATCAAACTGCTGTTGCGGACATTATTGCGCGTGGCGCGTTGTACGATGCCAACAGCATGGCGGATCGTCACATGGATGCCGGTGGGGGGATGTTGTCGCATCTTGCGAATATCGGCGTTACGATTGGGCAGCTTAAAAATAATATATTTAAAGAGCCAATGGATCAGGCAAAAGCGCAAGATACACTACCCATTGTGCAAGCACTTATTATTTTCTTAGTTATCATGTTTTATCCGATGGTCATGATTGCGGGTAACTATAATTTTAAAGTGGTAGGTGGGTTATTCTTCTTATTGTTTAGTTTGATCTTCACCACCTTTATTTGGCACGCCTTAACTGCGTTGCAAAACACCGTGAACGACAGCTTAAGCTACGTGAATTTTCAAAACCCCGAAGAAAAGCCGTTGTTTCAAAACTTCTTCACCATTCTTTATTACGCTGTGCCGTTAGGGTTTAACTCACTGATAGCAGGAACTGGTGTGCTATTAGGTGGACAATTAGAGGGATTAACTAACGCATTAACTGGAACTAAAGCTAACTCAAGTGGCAACGGTAGCTCTGGTGGTGGTTACTTTGGCGGTGGTGGTAATAGTGGTGGATCGTCAGGTTCAGGTGGTGGTGAGGCGGGTGCTGAAGAGGCTGCTGAAACTGCAGCCGAGGTGGCGGCTGCGTTATGAGTTATTTAATCTTCATCAACAACCCAGTCCCACTTCTTTGTAACTGTATCCTGCTCCCATTTAAGTTTTGGCTCATAAGTAGAAGCACGCCAAAACTCACGAATAAACCAAACCAACAACCCAAGCGCACAAAAGCCTACGACTTTACCCAACAGCTTCAGGCGAGTTTTATTGTCTGCTTTTTGCAGTTTGTCGGCGAAGGCCAAGGTTTGATTCCCTGCGTGCATCGCTTGTTTCACGGTGCGTTGCGCTCTGATCAATTCTCTCATGAGGAGCACTCCCTATGCTAAAAAAACGTCATTCAATCCCTCATTCTACGCCTAAACGGCCCCGCCTGCAAAAAACCCGCTGGGTGTTGGGCTGGCTGGGGGTTTTTCTGGGGTTAGTGGTCGCGGGTGTGTTTTTAGGCCCTGTGTTAGTTGGCGCGCACCCTCAAATAGCGCATTTTATGCCCTTTTTTAAACGCCACACCGGCTGGTTTTATTTAGGTCATGCGGTCTTTATTGGCTCCACGTATTGGTGGTGGCCTGCGGTCATTCGAGCACGAGGAAAGCGAAAAGGCTGGCCAGAGCCAATGATCGTCAAAGCGTGTCAGTGGAAGTGGGCGGTGATGCTCATGCTGAGTGTTTTGGCTGTGTTGTTCTTAATTTAAGGAGTGATGACAGATGAGGAATGTCTTAATTATTGCCCGATCGATAGGGCATGGCAAAACCCACTTGATTGCTCAAGCTGAGTGCTTTGCTCAGGCGGTATGGTTTGTCGATCCGGTGGGTGAGTCTAACCAATTAGATTGGCCCCACGTGAACAAGTTAGTTTGGCCCCACCGAGACCGAGCGGTGGAATTCAATCCACTCAACAGGAGGGGGTTGTGATGCAAACGCATTATCACGTTGAAAACCCGTTTCGCAATGCCGTGGAGTGTTACGTAGCGTTAACCTTCTTAGCGGGTGGGTTACTGGTGTTTTGGATGCCACATGTGTTTTTATTAGACGGCACGATGCTGTGGGCGTTTGAAGCCATCGTGTTGGGGATGGCACTGTGGCGCGGTTGGCAGGGTGTGCGTTTGATTCGCTTTCAGCAACGCTTGTTGCAATTGCGGTTAGTGTCACTGGCGACCGATGAAGTGCCGTTAATTGACGGGTTGCAATACGTGGGGGAAGGTTTTGCGTGGGAAGGGCAGCACACCCAGCGTAAAGCCTTTTTGCAAGAAGTCGAAAACGCGGCGTATCAAAAAAAAGGCGCGTGCTATCACTGGGCAAGAGCCTATGAGCGCAATCATCACAATGCACTGGCCTCAGCACTCAAATGGCAATCGCCGTTAAACCCGTTACGCGCTCTACCGCCTATTGGTGGGAAACCGTGGTTACACGGGTTAAGTGAACACGAAAAACCGCTTGGCATTTTAGAGAGCCAACGCGCACAACACACGTTGATTCTTGGCACCACAGGGGTCGGGAAAACCCGCTTGCTCTCGATACTTGCTAACCAAGACATCCGCCGAGGCAAGGCGGTGATTATTTTAGATCCCAAAGGGGATACCGAGTTTTTACGCGATGTGTATGCGGCGTGTCAGGTGGCAGGGCGGTTGCCGGATTTTAAGATCGTGCATGTCGGCTTTCCGTCACTTTCTGCCAAACTCAACCCACTGTCGTCTTACAGCGACATTTCCGATGTGGCCACACGAGTGACCGCAGCCATTAATGCGTCAGGCGAGGGCATGCAGTTTAAAGACTTTGCGTGGAAGTACGTCAACATCGTGGCCAAGTGTTTGGAAGAGATGGGCGAGACCATTAACTATCGCTTAATTAGCTTCTACATTATGCGTCCTGATCTGTTGTTGGTGAAATACGCGGACACCGTGTTTGTGCACAAAGACCCCGACTACGCAGCAGGCATTCAAGCCATTCAAGACGCACACGAGCTGGCGTGCATTGAGAGCAAAACACCGTTTACCCCGCTCCCGCGCACCGTGGTGGTGAAACGCTATTTTAAAGACTTTACCGAAGCGCAAACCACGGGTGGGAATACCGACTTTGTGGTCAATGAGATTATCACGCCCTTATGCGAAATGGCGAAGCTCGATAAAAACTACTATGACAAGATTACCGCCAGTGTGGGACCGGTGCTCGATAAAATTAATCAAAGTAATGCCAAGGACATTTTTTCGTTTGAGGGGGACACGGAGCAGCCGGTGGTGACGCTGATTGATGCCATTAAGCGCAAGCAGGTCATTTACATTGGTTTAAATGCCTTAGTCAATGCTGAGGTGTCCTCAGCCTTGGGTAAAGCGATCATTTCGGATTTAGTCTCCTGCGCGGGGCGTATCTATAACGCCAACGAAGTGCATCCGGTCAGTTTGTACTTCGATGAGTTTTCCGAATTGGTGCAAGATGAATTTGTCACCTTACTCAATAAATCGCGTGGTGCAGGGTTTGAGGTCACGAGCTTAGGACAAACCTTACACGACATTGCCGAAGGCTACGGGGGTAATCACGATAAAGCCAAGATGACCGAGGGGAACAAACAAACACTCATTATGATGCGGGTAAAAACCAAAGAAACCGCTAACCTGTTAGTGGAGCAATTACCAGAGGTGGAAGTCTTAGCCCGCACCGAAGGGTCATCGGCTTCGGATACCCCGCACGGGGAAGAAGGCATTTATTTTAATACCGGCAATGACGTGCGCTTAAACCTCAAAGCCACGCCCATGTTAGCAGTGAATGATTTAGTCAGTCTGCCGGTGGGGCATGCGTTCTTATTCACCAACGGTGGTGAGTTGTACAAGCTGCGCTTGCCGTTACCGGCGAATGAAACCTTAGCCCCACGGGATTTCGTGGAACTCATTGAAACGGTCAATACAGGGGAGGCGTGTTATGTGGCGTAAAGTCATTATGGTGTTGAGTTTAGGGTTACTGCTGAGTGTAGCGCAGGCAGGGATTGTGCTCGGCAATCCCAAAGGTGCGGTGACACTGGTGGAAGTGATGGATTATCAATGCGTGCATTGTCTGACTTACAGCCTTCGATTGATTGGCTGATTGAGCACGACCCACAGCTCAAAGTGGTGGTGATGCCGGTTCCACTGATGAATCAACGCTCACTCATTGCAGCAGCGAGTGTGTTCGTGCTGGCGCGTCATCACGGTGACGTGGCGCGTTTTCATCACGCCTTAATCGATCACGCAGCGAATCCGTTGCCCGTAGTTCGTAAGCTATTACACGCGCATCCTGGATGGGTGCGAGAGCTGCATCAAGCGTGGGTCAAACACCAGCTTGATCAAGGACTCGCGTTATTACAGCAAGCCCAGAGTGGGACGCCGTTATTACTCATCGGCCAGACCGCGCACCCGCAGCACGCACAGGTGTTGCGCGGGGAAGTTTCACTACGGCAATTACTCACAGTTATTCAAGAGGTGTCACAATGAAAGACGTTAAAAAAGGTCATCATGCGCTTTTTTGGTTGTTAGTGCTCAGCGCGAGCTTGACGCTTTTAGATCTGATTTTTTTCTCTGGGGCTGGTGTGCTGACGTGGCTGATCGTGATGGGTTTGTTGGTCTTGGCCGGTGTGGCCTTCGCGCTGTTAGTCAAAGTCGATGGTGATCAACAGGACAGTAACGCGTTGTTTCCTGAACACGCCACACTCGAAGCCCTGATGCCGCAACAAGCCTTAAACCTGTATCGCAACGGCTTATTGCCGAGTCTCACACATTGTTATGTGCGCCAGTCAAAAAAGCTTGAAGCCGAAGCCTTACAACTGTGGGTGCATCAGATTGTCCAAGCGGTGCGACAGACTTTTGAGCGAGCATTTCCTAATAGCGTGTTGTATCAAGTGCAAGAACAACGTAACCGTGATCATGCGGTGGTGGCATTGTTGTTTGTGGTGAGTGTGGTGCGAGTGTTAAAAGAAGAAGCCCGCACGCAAGTCTTTGGTCAGCCGGTTTCACCGTATCGAGGGGTGTTTGATGCGTTTCCGCTCACCCGCTTGTTTGAACTGTTGTTTCGAGAAAGCTACCGCTTGTATGAGCTGAGTGTGTTAGTGGCGGAAGAACCTGCGCCGTTAGTGTTTAACCGTGACGTAGATCTGTTTTTACGCGGAGCCTTATCACCGCGATTATTAGCTAACCCTCAAACACAGAAGAAAAAGAAAAAGCGCAAGAAAGCAGCAGGGCAGGGTGAGGCATTGACCGTTGCGGTGAGTACGGCGGGTGAGGCTGCGCTGGTTGAAAAACCGCCTACTCATTTTTCCTCGGAGATTGAAATTAAAGTGGACACAGCACCGGCTAAGTCGCCTTCTGAGTCTTCGTCTGACAAACCCAAGTCCACTAAAAAGAAAAAAAGCAAAACGAAAAAAAAGAAAGCCGCTCCTATCCAGGAAGTAGTGCCATCGAGTACCGAGCAACCGCCGGTACAACAAGCAAGTGAGGCAAGTGGTTCGCTGGCTTATCAAAAATACCAAACATGGTTGGTGCGCCAGCTTAAGCGACAGGCTGTCAATACTGGAAAGTATTTTTATACGAGCAAGAGGTTTGATCCTAAAACTGTGTTTGTGGCTGAGGCAGGCTGGGAAGACCTCTCACGCAAGGCGCAAGTGGATGTTGGCGCATTAAAGCGTGAGCTGGTCGAGCTAGGGGATTCCGATGGTTTACCGTATCGCCTGGTGGTGGGTGAAACAATCACACCGTTAACGCGTGTGTTATTGGATCAGCCCTTAGTAAAACCCGCCCCATTACCCGATCACGCAACCCTTGAGGAGTGTGTATGAGAACCACTATCCAATTTCAGCCTTGCTCACCGAGCACGCATTGGTTACTCGTATCACCGCTTAATGCAACCCGTACTCGCGTGAGTGCAACCATTAACCGACTGAATCGTACTGCACAAGCAGCGGTTTGGCAGGAAAATCCGACCCTGTTGTTAGCATTAGCAGACTGGCAAGCGAATTTTATCCGAATTGAGCGTTTTTATTCGAATCAGTGCCAGCGGTTAGGTAAGTTTGTTAAAAAGAAAGTGGCCTTGAAAAGCTTATATCGTTCGGGTAATCAAGCAGGATCACAATTGGTATTACGTTCTTCGTTAGCTGCCGACTTTTATCACTTGTTAGTCCTGCACGATCAAGTGCAGGTTTTATTGGAAGCCTGTTACACCTTTAGACTCTTTAAAAAGCGTACCCAGCGCATCAAAAAGCAACGCGGTTACAGCAAGCCCTTGCTGCAAATCATGCAGCGTATTGGCGCAACTTCATTAAGGCAACGTGACTGGCTTTCCTTCACGCCAGAGGAAGCGCATCAGATTACTCACTATTTAGCGGGTGACCACGGACTGGAAATCGCCTCGCATCAAATTAGCGACTATTTAGATCGCTTGGAGGTAACAGCATGAAGTGGGTCTTCAGGGGTCATGTCAAACAATCTCCCTTCATTAATCAAACAAACCTGGTGACTTATTTTTTAAAAAGGAAAATTCTATGACCACGTTATACCTGTGCGAAAAACCCTCACAAGCCAAAGACATTGCCCGTGTCTTAGGCGTGCATGAAAAACAAGACGGCTACCTGCAAGGTAACGGCATTGTGGTGTCGTGGTGTTTAGGGCATTCAAGTACCTAGGCAAAAGTTTTCCGGTATAGTTTGGATTTATTATGAATAGGCGGTTAGTTTGAAATTTGTTTCCAAATTATCACCAGAAGCTACAGACACACTGCATGAGGTAATAAAGCACCACCCTAACCATAGAGCAAGAATGCGTGCACATGCTGTTCTATTAAGCGACGCTGGATTTAGCAGAAAAGAGCTTGCCGCAGTCTTTTTTATTTCACAGGCGGACACCATTTCACAATGGTTTAACCGGTGGGAACATAAGGGCTTATCAGGATTATTAGATGAAGAACGGAGTGGACGTCCTGAAATTTTAACCGATGGTGAAAAAGCTGACGCCATAGAGGTGGTTAAGTCGTCTCCACGAAGTATGAAGCAAGCACTAGACCTTCTGCGTAACTAAGGGCAGTTCTAGAAACTAGCTAAAATTTGCTTATAATTGCCTGATTAATAATCATTCATGGAAAGGCATATGCTATTAAGCTATCAGCAACTCAGTAACCGCCCGCGTATTTTTAAAAAGTTAACTGGTTTGACCCTTGATGATTTTGAAACGATACACCAACAAGTGAAGTCATCACTTGATGATGAGTTTAGTAAGCTGGGAAGGCGCCCGAAACTCACCACGCACCATGATCGCCTTTTGCTTCTCATGATGTACTATCGCACTTATGTAACACATGAATTCTTAGGTTACTTTGTTGGTTTGGATGGGTGCTGCCTCTATATAATGTAGGCTATATTACTGCTGGCACGCCAAAATCATTAACCTTCTCCCAAAACTGATCCCATCTTCCTTTAGTCTTTACTAGTGTTCTCAAGCATAAAACAATTTTCATTCCCTTGTCTTTCCAGCGCATTCCTGATCCGCCTAATCTTTGTTTAACAATTGTTTTACATGCTGCTTCAGTGACGCCAGAGCCAATTGGTGCATTCTGCTTAATCAAATTATGATACGACATTCGCTTTTCTTTAATATTATTTTCAAAATACGTAATTGTTCCTTCTAGCTTTTCTCTAAGCGATTTATTCAGTTTTTTATTTACATGCTCTTTAAGCTCAGCAAGTATTCTACCTGCCGCACCTTTCTTGTGCTTTAAGTCATGACATCGCTCTTGGAGCCAAACATCACGCTCATCTCTTTCAGATTTTTTGGTAAATATTGCCTTTGATGCTTCACCGAGATATTCAGTTGCATGCCAAAAATCTAAAATTTGCGTATCAGTATGTTTTTTTAGAAATGGCCAATTATTTTTTGCTCCATCAGCAACGCCAATTGTTTTAGCATCAGGGTAATATTTCTTTTTCAGCTTTATTTCCTTTTCAAGCCTATTAAAGAATTCATCTTTTCCATATTCTGGTGATGCTGCAACGTAGGTTGTGTGCAGGCGTGCACCATGCTTATCATACATGGAAATAGTTCCAACCATGCTCTCTCTATAACCATCATCAACGGTGAGAACATATGCACCATCTAAGCTAATACTTAGCATCTCAATGCCTGCATCAAGCTTTGGCTCTTCATATTCCCACTCAGCCTCTTTGGCTTGTGCAATACCGCCAACAAAATCAGTTGCCCGTTGCAAGTATGAATGTGAGATTTTACGGTTATGATTGACCTTGAGATCATCAATAACACTAGGAGCAGGTAAGTTTGAGTATTTATGTGAGATTATTTTTGCAAATCGCGGTGTTGATCCTTGGATAATTCTAGCCTTATCTTCTAAAGGACAAAAGATCTTCCCGCCTTTAGAGGTTTGATAAACATAACGCTTAACTCGAGCAACTCCATAAGGCGTTTGGTAATTTGCTTCATCTCTACTTCGTGCTGTTAGCTTTATTTTTCCAACATGGATAGGAGAGCCATCTGCATCAAACTTACTTAAAGCTTTTTCAGTGGCTAATGTTCCAACCTCATTAAGCCCATCAAGAATTGCGTCCTCACATTCAAGCATAGATCCTTTTAGTGGAAGCTTGAGTTCAATAGTTAATTCATTATTTTCATCAGAGATAATTCTAGCTGACATCCAAACACCATCCTTCATCATGTTAAAGTGTATATTATGCTATATATTCTACATTATATAAAGGCAGCACCCGTTTGGATGACAGTAATGTCTGCCGCTTATTTAAACGCTTAGAACCCTTAGTGGCCAAGCATATTCATATTAAAAAAGACAGAACCCTAACAGAAGATGCGGTTTGCGCTATATTAATGGATGTAACGGAGCAGCCTATTCAGCGCCCCAAAAAGAAGAAGCCACGTAAAGATTATTATTCTGGTAAAAAGAAAAGACATACTCAAAAGGTGGAGATAGCAATGAGTACATCCGGAAAAATAATCAACGTCTCTCAAACAATGCCTGGGAGGGTTCATGATATTAAGATCCGACAACGTGGCAGCCCACTGCCACCAGCAGAAAAATATGCTGATCTAGGATACCAAGGAATTCAACATACTGACCCCTTGGTTAACTTACCTCATAAAAAGCCCAAAGGCGGCAAATTAACTACTCAACAAAAAGAGGATAACCGTAATCACAGCAAGATCCGTATTAGGGTTGAACATCAATTCTCAAAATTTAAAAAATTCCGCATTCTTGGGGAGGTGTATAGGAATTTTCGCAGAAAACACAATATGAGATTTAATATTATTGCTGGGATTCTCAATCTTCAAGCCGGATTCTAAAACTACAAACGAGCATAAGCTCGCCCAGTATTTAGTTTCGCAGAAGGTCTACTAGCTATATTATGCGAAAAGGTCAATAAAACATTAAGTATTGATACATTGAAGCGTATTGTTAAAGCTAGTAATTTTAGTTGGAGAAGAGCTAGAAAAAGCCTAGCAAGTATGCGTGATCAGGCTAAATTTGAGCAAGCTAAAGCAGAAATCGACTTGCTAAAAGAACAGCACAAAAGTGGTAAAATTAACTTATGCTATTTCGATGAAGCGGGGCATGATCTAACCCCTCCAATTCCTTATGCTTGGCAAGAGAAGGGGCGTACAATTGAACTTCCATCGTCACATTCGAGGCGAGTTAATATATTGGGTTTTATGAATTTAGACTGTCAATTAGAGCCATATGTTTTTAACTGCTCCGTAACGGCTGATGTGGTGGTTGCTTGTTTCGATAATTTTGTAAAAAGTGTAAGCAAACCTACTTACGTTGTCATTGATAACGCCTCTATACATACCGCCGCAGTTTTTAAAGAGAAAATTCCAGAATGGGAACAAGCTGGCGTATTTGTTAGGTTTTTACCGAGCTATTCTCCTGAATTAAATCTAATTGAAATTTTATGGAGATTCATAAAGTACCAATGGCTCAGATTTGATGCCTATAAAAATATTGAATCCCTAGTGAGCGCTCTGGAGGAAGTCCTTATGCATGTCGGCCAAAAATACCGGATTACTTTTGCCTAGGTACTTATTAGAACTCGCCCCACCGGAGCAGTATTGCGACAACCTCAGCCCGTGGCGATTATCGGTGTTACCAGTCGTACCGGAGCAATGGGTTTTGCAACCCAAACCAAAAACAATCAAACAGTTTAAGGTCTTACAAGCCTTACTGAAAAAAGCCAATCAGGTTGTGATTGCCACCGATGCGGATCGTGAAGGCGATGTCATTGGTCGCGAGGTGCTGGCCTATTGCCAGTATGAGGGAAGCATTCAACGGCTGTGGTTATCAGCCTTAGATGAAGCCTCGATTCGCAAAGGCTTAGCCTCGCTCCAACCGAATGAGTCGACCTATTCGTTGTACTTGTCCGGCTTAGGCCGACAACGTGCGGATTGGCTTATTGGGATGAACATGACCATGGCAACCACCGCGTTGTTTGGTGTTCCAGGAGGGGTGCTGCCTCTATATAATGTAGGCTATATTACTGCTGGCACGCCAAAATCATTGACCTTCTCCCAAAACTGATCCCATCTGCCTTTAGTCTTTACTAGTGTTCTCAAGCATAAAACGATTTTCATTCCCTTGTCTTTCCAGCGCATTCCTGATCCGCCTAATCTTTGTTTAACAATTGTTTTACATGCTGCTTCAGTGACGCCAGAGCCAATTGGTGCATTCTGCTTAATCAAATTATGATACGACATTCGCTTTTCTTTAATATTATTTTCAAAATACGTAATTGTTCCTTCTAGCTTTTCTCTAAGCGATTTATTCAGTTTTTTATTTAGATGCTCTTTAAGCTCAGCAAGTATTCTACCTGCCGCACCTTTCTTGTGCTTTAAGTCATGACATCTCTCTTCGAGCCAAACATCACGCTCATCTCTTTCAGATTTTTTGGTAAATACTGCCTTTGATGCTTCGCCGAGATATTCAGTTGCATGCCAAAAATCTAAAATTTGCGTATCAGTATGTTTTTTTAGAAATGGCCAATTATTTTTTGCTCCATCAGCAACGCCAATTGTTTTAGCATCAGGGTAATATTTCTTTTTCAGCTTTATTTCCTTTTCAAGCCTATTAAAGAATTCATCTTTTCCATATTCTGGTGATGCTGCAACGTAGGTTGTGTGCAGGCGTGCACCATGCTTATCATACATGGAAATAGTTCCAACCATGCTCTCTCTATAACCATCATCAACGGTGAGAACATATGCACCATCTAAGCTAATACTTAGCATCTCAATGCCTGCATCAAGCTTTGGCTCTTCATATTCCCACTCAGCCTCTTTGGCTTGTGCAATACCGCCAACAAAATCAGTTGCCCGTTGCAAGTATGAATGTGAGATTTTACGGTTATGATTGACCTTGAGATCATCAATAACACTAGGAGCAGGTAAGTTTGAGTATTTATGTGAGATTATTTTTGCAAATCGCGGTGTTGATCCTTGGATAATTCTAGCCTTATCTTCTAAAGGACAAAAGATCTTCCCGCCTTTAGAGGTTTGATAAACATAACGCTTAACTCGAGCAACTCCATAAGGCGTTTGGTAATTTGCTTCATCTCTACTTCGTGCTGTTAGCTTTATTTTTCCAACATGGATAGGAGAGCCATCTGCATCAAACTTACTTAAAGCTTTTTCAGTGGCTAATGTTCCAACCTCATTAAGGCCGTCAAGAATTGCATCCTCACATTCAAGCATGGATCCTTTTAGTGGAAGCTTGAGCTCAATAGTTAATTCATTATTTTCATCAGAGAGAATTCTAGCTAACATCCAAACTGTTAGATGTCAACTAGCTTTGCGGTAAGCGCCAACTAGGATTGCAGATTTAGGGCAAAAAATTATTTTTTCTTATTCTTGTCATGTTCTTTAGTGCGATAGCTTTTTCCAGTAATATTAATTACTGTAGCATGATGTACTAGTCTATCAATAGCAGCTACAGCCATACTATTCTCAGGAAAGATACTATCCCATTTACTAAAAGGTTGATTAGCTGTGATAATAAGGCTGCCAGTTTCATAGCGCTGACATATGAGCTCAAAAAGAACACTTGTTTCATGCTCATCTTTTTTAACGTAACCAATGTCATCTAAAATGAGTAGCGGTATTTTATCGAGTTTAGCGAGCAACTCTTTTAATCGATATTGCTGTTTAGCTTGCTGCAAGGTTTGGACTAGATGGGAGGTCTGCTGACACTTAACTCGACTACCTCGCTCAATTTGCCGGTAAGCAATAGCTGCTGCTAGGTGCGTTTTGCCAACACCACTTGGCCCAAAGATGATTAGGTTGTTCCCATCCTTGATCCAGGTATCACTTTCAGCCAAGGCGTTAATTTGTGCGGGGTTAATCGACTCATTAGCATCAAATTTAAAGGAGCTCAGTGTTTTACCTTTAGGCAAACCCGATTCACTAATTCTTCTGGCTAATCTTGTCGTTTGTCGTTTTTGTATTTCCATATCGCATAGCCTAGAAAGATATTGACTGTATGTCCAGCCCTCTTCTTTTGCGGTTAGCCCCAAGTCTTCCCAGTTCATTTTAAATGTTGAAAGCTTGAGATCTTTCAATTGTAATGGTAATACCGCTTCATACTGTTCCATAAGTTTTTTCTCCAAGTTGGTTGTTGTTAGTAGGGATACATTCATCATAATCAGTTAACAAATGTTGTTGGCAAGCTAGTGCGCCATCCTTTCTGTAAATTCCATTGACTTGCTGAAAATAAGCAGGCGACTCAGTCAGATTAGAAATTCCTTTTAAGGTAAACTTAACCAAAAAAGAGGAATGACAATGAGCTGCTATAAAAATGAGAACTTAATCGAAGAAGCCATACATGTTTTAGCGATGGAGGGGTTTGAAGCTTTACCTAAGCTTGTCTCCAGGTTGATGAATGAGGCTATGTTAATAGAAAGGGAGCGCCATTTAAATGCCAGTCCTTATGAGCGAACTGGCGATAGAAACGGATATGCGAACGGCTTTAAACCAAGGTTAATTAACACAGGTCAAGGTCAGCTTGAGCTACAGATACCGCAGGTTAGAGACTCCAATGAAGCCTTCTATCCATCAGTCTTAGAGCGAGGTGTACGCTCTGATAGAGCACTTAAGCTGGCTGTCGCTGAAATGTATGTGCATGGGGTTTCCACGCGCAAAGTTGAAAAGGTGCTAAAGCAACTCTGTGGAACAGATATTTCAAGCACAGAGGTAAGCCGTTGCGCTAAATTGTTGGATGAAGATTTAAAGAAATGGCGAAATAAGCCGTTAGGAAAAATAAAATATCTTTGGCTAGATGCACGTTATGAGAAGGTGCGCACTAGCGGCACAGTACAAGACTGTGCGGTATTGATAGCCTATGGCTTTGATGAATCAACCGGCAAAAGAACAGTGCTAGGTGTTTCTGTTGCGTTATCAGAGGCTGAGGTACATTGGCGTGATTTTCTTCAGCAGTTGGTTGAGCGAGGTATACATGGTATTGAGTTGATTACTAGCGACGCTCATACTGGCCTAAAAGCCGCTAGAAGAGCTGTGTTCCCCAGTGTTCCTTGGCAACGCTGCCAATTTCATTTGCAGCAAAATGCTCAGGCTCACATACCAAAGCGCTCAATGAAGGAACCAGTAGCTGAGGAGATTACAGCTATATTTAATGCCTCAAACATTCATGAGTCGGAAAGACTATTGGCTATGGCGGTAGATAAATATCAGCAAACAGCACCAGAGCTTTCTTCTTGGTTGGAAGTGAATATACCGGAGGGCTTAGTAGTGATGAACTTTGACAGGCCGCATCAAAAAAGATTAAGAACCAGTAACATAGCTGAGCGCGTAAACAGAGAGGTAAAAAGAAGGACGCATACAGTTGGAATTTTCCCTAATACTGAATCGTGCCTAAGGCTCGTATCAGCTGTTTTAGTGGAAATTGATGACCAGTGGAGCGGATCACCTAGATACTTAAGTTGAAGTGAATAATAAGGCTTCATAGGGTTTTAGGATAGATCATTCTTGTTCTTATTAACGAGATATAATTGCTATTACCTAAAAGTTAATAATTTATTTTGAGAGGAGAAAAATTTGAGGTATAAATAATTTTTTAGATTGATTAGCATAATTAATTTAAGATATTATGCGATGAGACAGGTACAATAGAGTGCCATTTAGAATTTTAAAGGTTTTTCTAAGTACTGAAGTTGGTTTTTACAGACAAAATAACGCTCTATCGTTGGCAATGAATGTTCGGTAATTTTTGATGGCCTGAATTAAACTTTTTCTCAATAGCATTAATATCAAAGGGCATGTTTAACTCAATTAGCCTAGAAACATAGACACCTAGCTGATATTCACAGTGATAGTCAGCGGCTAGTTTTAATAACCGTAGCATCAGCTTAGGCGATACCTTATGATCTTCAGTAGCATCTAAATGCTCCCAGATAGCCCGATAGGTTTCCGTTGGAAGAATCTCATCACGGTACTGGCAAAAACGAAAGGCATTAGGCTTTTTAATTAAGGCATGAATAATATGCCGATAATTAATTGAGTAGCGCGTATTTACTTTATTCCGATACTTTCTTTCTAGTTCGAGCACAAGATTACTGCCTAGGTATCCCTTAATGAGGTGTTGATAGATATGAAGCGTAATGGTATGCCCAACTAATTGGCTAGGTACGCTGTAAGTGATACCTTTAATGATAATAATTGATAGACCAGAAACTTTAGTTGACGCCAAATCATAATCCATTGCTTTATTTTCTGGCAACGGTTGCAAAGCGTCTTTCTCCATCTGTAGGTTTTTGCTATTACGCTTATTACTATTGAGCATAATTCCCTGAAGCCATTCCTCATATTCCGCAACTGAATTAAAGTTATTGCTGCCACGAAGGATCAATTCTTGAGCTACGCGGTTTTTAAAGTGCCCATGTGCTGACTCAACTGAGCCATTCTCATGGCTGCGCCCCTTATTATTTCTAGTTGGCGTCATATTATAATGAGCACACAGATCCTCATAACGCTGCGTCAAATCAGCAATAGCATCCGAGGATAGATTTTTAAATGCCGCAGCTAAGCTATCTGTTCGATGCTCATGGGTCGACCCACCAATGGCCAACAACGCCTCTTGCAAACCTTCCGATAAAGCCTGAAAACTTTCACCTGATTGAATGACCTTGATGTAACTCCATTTGCTGTAGACTAATCTAAAGTGGTACAACATGTGCTTAAAGGGCTTGCCTTTTATAAGAATCTCAGAACGATCCATATGAGTAAAATCAGACAGTGACTGCCTACCTGGCTCATGAACCTGCGGAAACTTCACTTCCTTACTTTTGCCATGCTGAGCTTTCCAAAGGGACACCCGCCTTTGTAGTGTTCGCAGAATTGATTCATTATAGAGCGGGTTTCCAGAGCTATCCTGATACTGGCGTTGCAAATAGATAAAAAGTGTTTGAGGTTGTAGATCTGGGTTGTTTCTCAGCATCGGCTCTAAATCATCCTCCCAAACAGCGTCAATAGGGCTGACACGGGTCTTATAATCACGCGGCCTCTTTGGCTGCTGGGTGTGGTGTTTACCAACCTCGATGGTGTGGCCACTGCGAGAACTCATGCCAACTTTAGCTGCACAGGCCTCTTGAGTTAGGCCTTTATTTCGATATTTCATGTATAGCTCCGCTTGTTGTTTAGTAATGTGCTTTCCAGCCATAACCTGATCATCCTCAGTGAGTTATTATGGCGCGTATATTACCTACTTCTTGCAAAGCTAGTTGGCGTACTTCGCAGAGCTAATTGTCGTCTAACACAAAACACCATCCGTAATCAAGTTAAAGTGTATATTATGCTATATTTTCTACATTATATAAAGGCAGCACCCAGGAGCAGGTAAGTTTGAGTATTTATGTGAGATTATTTTTGCAAATCGCGGTGTTGATCCTTGGATAATTCTAGCCTTATCTTCTAAAGGACAAAAGATCTTCCCGCCTTTAGAGGTTTGATAAACATAACGCTTAACTCGAGCAACTCCATAAGGCGTTTGGTAATTTGCTTCATCTCTACTTCGTGCTGTTAGCTTTATTTTTCCAACATGGATAGGAGAGCCATCTGCATCAAACTTACTTAATGCTTTTTCAGTGGCTAATGTTCCAACCTCATTAAGCCCATCAAGAATTGCGTCCTCACATTCAAGCATAGATCCTTTTAGTGGAAGCTTGAGTTCAATAGTTAATTCATTATTTTCATCAGAGATAATTCTAGCTGACATCCAAACACCATCCTTCATCATGTTAAAGTGTATATTATGCTATATATTCTACATTATATAAAGGCAGCACCCGCTCAGAGTACATTAATCAGCATGTAGCTAAACTATTGCAAAAGTTATTTATTGAACTCACTAAATCGAGGCCAAGGCATAGTAATGACAACGGTTTGGTGGAAAGTAAAAATGGCTCGGTTGTTAGAAAGCATTTTGGCTACATACATATTCAACAACGTTTTGCCCCGCAAATTAATGAATTCTATAACCAGCATTTTAACGACTATATTAATTTTCACAGACCTTGTTACTTCCCTGTAACCAGCATTAATAGCAAGGGTAAGCAAACTAAACTTTACCCTTACGAGGCCATTATGACTCCTTACGAAAAGTTCAAATCAATTGAAAATGCTGAGCAGTATTTAAAGGAAAATGAAACCTTTGAACGACTAGATAAATTAGCGTATTCTCTGACTGATCATGAATCTGCACAAAAGATGCAGGAAGCAAAGAAGACGTTATTTGAGAGAATAACAAAAGAGCAAATAGCTGATACTATCAGCACTGAAGACTAACCGATGGACCATCATGGTGACATCTGTTCAGATGCTGCTTCAGGCTCATCTTACGATTGGAATATGCTGAACCCTCGGCTTTCCTGCCTCGCGCGTTGGCTCTCCAGTTGCTTGGATTTTAGAAGCAACTGGAGTAGTTTTAAGTTAAAAGGCTGTCACACCAACTCACCGGAACTATATAATAAAACCCAAGAGAGCCTTCTCTTTTCCAGGTAGGCTCTTACAATCCTGCATCTGTAATACTATTAACCCAACTTTGCCCTTTCTAAAATTAAACCTATCCAAATCAATGACTTACATTTTAAAAAAACGTTTAGGGTCACTACAACTTAACAAATTGTTTTTTCAGTGTGCCCAGGTTGTGAATTCATGCCTAACGATTTATAGATCACAACTTGCTCTGGAGTTGCCTTTGAGGTTCTTCTAACAGAAAGTAGTTTATTATTTTCAAGCCGCATCGTAGTCATGATACGAACCTGAGTGCTAAAAATCTGCCGTATAGTTTGCCAGCTACTATCAATGCTCTGCAATTTAAGTTGATGGCGAATAGTGTGTAGTAAGTGATAAGCAAGAATACTAATAAACAGATTGGCATCAACTCGCTCTGGCTTTTGATGGTAGATAGGACGCAGGCCTAACTCTGATTTTAATGATCTGAATGCCGATTCAACATCAGTTAGAGTTGTATAGATTCTCCAAATTGTTTTTTCATCTAAATCCATTCTGTTACTACGCAAACAATATGCGCCCAGATTCTCAGAGTTAACTTTACTCCAACTGATTTTCGTAACCTTATCAGCCTCTGAATCAAGCGTGATAGTGTATCGACCTGAAACACGTTTATGGCGCTCCTTTATTCGACCTAAACGCAAGGTTACTTTCTCAATTGCTTTCATTCCAGTTTTTTTAGTGAGTCCATTAGCTAACTTAATTAATTCCTCTTCGAAACGAGTCTCAGCCTTACTAATCATATTTAAGCTTTTTTCTTCCTTAGCCTGAGAATGGCAGTACAGTAAGACTTCATTTGCTTCAGTATCTTTAATTAATTGCGCTGTAACCGTATTATTTACTGATTCTTTTACTAGCACTTTATCAATGTTTTCATCGACAACAGGCAATGCTCTACGGCTCACTACAATATAATGGAAACCTTTTTCAGTAAGCCATGAAATATTTTCTTCAGTTGCAAAACCAGCATCTAAGATAATTGTTGCCTCTGGCTGTGCATGAAGCTCAGTTAGCATTTCGGATAATGTTTTAGGCTCGCTAACATTCCCTTTGAAAAATTCACTGCGTTGCGGGAACCCTGAGCCATCCAGCACGAGTCCTAGAGAAACAAGCGAACAATCAGACCGCTTCTCCTTTGATCGACCATGCTGTGCGTGATCATTCTGTAATGCTCTACCCTCAAAGTAGGTATTGGTTATATCGTAGAGAGTGATCACCTGATTTAAACTAAAGAGATTTTTCTCACGTTCGAATAATTGATCTTCAATCATTTGCTTATGTTTGAGTAACTCATCAGCAGTCTTATAGAATTTCTTGAGTGATAGTTCTGAGAAATCAGTACCCAGTAATTCATCTAACGCACTTTGATTGCTTAAATAATAGTGCGTACTTAAATCACTTCCTGGGGCAACTAGCCGCCCAATGATGGTAGCAAGCATCAGGTGACATTGTTTTTGATTAAAGCCCAAAGCCCTGAACAATTCCTCAAGTTGTAATTGCCTGGCAGCATGTAAGCCCAACGCCTCAGCTCCAACGTGTCGTATGTCCGCGCTCTCAATGGAGTTAACATCCACTGTTTTAAAGTCAGGTTCTACCGCGCTTACTGAATTAACAGCGATACTTGTCTCATTGTCATCAGCAAACCTAGAGCGAATGCGTTTTACATACATTTGCGCCTGTTTTTCGAGATGTGCTGGTATTGAAATTAACGTGCCTTGACCCGTTAAAATTTCCTCAATACGGTCAGCAAGCAATTTCCAACTGTCCTTCTTTACTGAAAAATTCGCACCAAGATTTAAAATCAGTCTTTGACGTACTTTGCCGTCAGCAGTGCGATGAGTATCAACAAGTCGGTAGGTTGCGTAAGACTTACCTGTCCGAGGACTCTTTTGTGTAGAGGTTCGAATATACATAACTCAATACTCTCATCACTTCACCAGCCCATGCAACCCCTTATTGCCATTATGTGTCACTACATTCGAGAATTCACGTTTCTAGGCAAGTAAAATCAATGGGTTGAGTTAAAAATAGTGATGAAATTTTTGATTTTCAGGGTGAAATGGCCAAACTTGGGTTAAAAACCGACCCATATCCTTCACAATCATCTACAGCATCTCTTGGTTCGCAACAGGTATCAACTTTAGCAGTAGAAGCATTCGTAAAAAAAGACGCTGAACTGTTAGACATAAATTTACCTGCGTCATATACAGGAAGGTTAAGATTTGTAGCAAGCTCATCATGTTTTATTCTAAGCTGTCCTAAATTTGATTTTGGCTTATCCACGCCCACAGGTGTAAACCCAGTCTTTTTGTAAAATATTTTATATAAAACATGGTCCTGATCAGTAAGTGCAGAATGAATTACTTTATACTTTTCTGTATCATCATCCTCGCCAACTAAAATCTGTTTCAGTAACTCTTTTTTATGCCTTATTAACCACTGATAAATAGAAGTAGAAACCGTTTCTCCAGTTTTCAATCGTGGAAGAAGAGCATTTATTAAGTTATTCGGCGTAAAGAATTGACTACCAGTGCTCAGAAGATCGCTTATTTCGCGATCTAGGAAGTTGCTGAACGATACAACCGCTCGATCGTAAAGCACTATTGCCGCCACGTAATCTTTTGAGCCACCCAGGCCGTGTTGATGCATATATGCGCGATTACGCATCGCATAGGCATTACCCAGCTTAATCGCTTGCTCGTAAAGCACTATTGCCGCCGCGTAATCTTTTGAGCCACCCAGGCCGTGTTGATGCATATATGCGCGGTCATTCATCGCAGTGGCATTACCCAGCTTAATCGCTTGCTCGTAAAGCACTATTGCCGCCGCGTAATCTTTTGAGCCACCCAGGCCGAGTTGATGCATATATGCGCGGTCACGCATCGCAGTGGCATTACCCAGCTTAATCGCTTTCTCGTAAAGCGCTATTGCCGCCGCGGAATCTTTTGAGCCACCCAGGCCGTGTTGATGCATATATGCGCGATTACACATCGCACAGGCATCACCCAGCTCAATCGCTTTCTCGTAAAGCGCTATTGCCGCCGCGTAATCTTTTGAGCCACCCAGGCCGTGTTCATGCATATATGCGCGATTACGCATCGCAGTGGCATTACCCAGCTTAATCGCTTTCTCGTAAAGCACTATTGCCGCCGCGTAATCTTTTGAGCCACCCAGGCCGTGTTGATGCATATATGCGCGGTTATTCATCGCATAGGCATCACCCAGCTTAATCGCTTGCTCGTAAAGCGCTATTGCCGCCGCGTAATCTTTTGAGCCACCCAGGCCGTGTTCATGCATATATGCGCGGCCACTCATCGCACGGGCATCACCCAGCTTAATCGCTTGCTCGTAAAGCGCTATTGCCGCCGCGTAATCTTTTGAGCCACCCAGGCCGAGTTGATGCATATATGCGCGATTACGCATCGCAGAGGCATTACCCAGTTTAATCGCTTGCTCGTAAAGCACTATTGCCGCCGCGTAATCTTTTGAGCCACCCAGGCCGTGTTGATGCATATATGCGCGATTACGCATCGCACAGGCATCACCCAGCTCAATCGCTAGCTCGTAAAGCGCTATTGCCGCCGCGTAATCTTTTGAGCCACCCAGGCCGAGTTGATGCATATATGCGCGGTCACTCATCGCAGTGGCATTACCCAGCTTAATCGCTTTCTCGTAAAGCGCTATTGCCGTCGCGTAATCTTTTGAGCCACCCAGGCCTTGTTCATGCATATATGCGCGATTACACATCGCAGTGGCATCACCCAGCTTAATCGCTTTCTCGTAAAGCGCTATTGCCGTCGCGTAATCTTTTGAGCCACCCAGGCCTTGTTCATGCATATATGCGCGGTCACTCATCGCAGTGGCATTACCCAGCTTAATCGCTTGCTCGTAAAGCACTATTGCCGCCGCGTAATCTTTTGAGCCACCCAGGCCGTGTTCATGCATATATGCGCGATTACGCATCGCAGTGGCATTACCCAGCTTAATCGCTTTCTCGTAAAGCGCTATTGCCGCCGCGCAATCTTTTGAGCCACCCAGGCCGTGTTGATGCATATATGCGCGATTACACATCGCACAGGCATCACCCAGCTCAATCGCTTTCTCGTAAAGCGCTATTGCCGCCGCGTAATCTTTTGAGCCACCCAGGCCGTGTTCATGCATATATGCGCGATTACGCATCGCAGTGGCATTACCCAGCTTAATCGCTTTCTCGTAAAGCGCTATTGCCGCCGCGCAATCTTTTGAGCCACCCAGGCCGTGTTGATGCATATATGCGCGATTACACATCGCACAGGCATCACCCAGCTCAATCGCTTTCTCGTAAAGCGCTATTGCCGCCGCGTAATCTTTTGAGCCACCCAGGCCGTGTTGATGCATATATGCGCGGTCATTCATCGCAGTGGCATTACCCAGCTTAATCGCTTGCTCGTAAAGCACTATTGCCGCCGCGTAATCTTTTGAGCCACCCAGGCCGAGTTGATGCATATATGCGCGGTCACGCATCGCAGTGGCATTACCCAGCTTAATCGCTTGCTCGTAAAGCGCTATTGCCGCCGCGGAATCTTTTGAGCCACCCAGGCCGTGTTGATGCATATATGCGCGATTACACATCGCACAGGCATCACCCAGCTCAATCGCTTTCTCGTAAAGCGCTATTGCCGCCGCGTAATCTTTTGAGCCACCCAGGCCGTGTTCATGCATATATGCGCGATTACGCATCGCAGTGGCATTACCCAGCTCAATCGCTTGCTCGTAAAGCGCTATTGCCGCCGCGTAATCTTTTGAGCCACCCAGGCCGTGTTGATGCATATATGCGCGGTTATTCATCGCATAGGCATCACCCAGCTTAATCGCTTGCTCGTAAAGCGCTATTGCCGCCGCGTAATCTTTTGAGCCACCCAGGCCGTGTTCATGCATATATGCGCGGCCACTCATCGCACGGGCATCACCCAGCTTAATCGCTTGCTCGTAAAGCGCTATTGCCGCCGCGGAATCTTTTGAGCCACCCAGGCCGAGTTGATGCATATATGCGCGATTACGCATCGCAGAGGCATTACCCAGTTTAATCGCTTGCTCGTAAAGCACTATTGCCGCCGCGTAATCTTTTGAGCCACCCAGGCCGTGTTGATGCATATATGCGCGATTACGCATCGCACAGGCATCACCCAGCTCAATCGCTAGCTCGTAAAGCGCTATTGCCGCCGCGTAATCTTTTGAGCCACCCAGGCCGAGTTGATGCATATATGCGCGGTCACTCATCGCAGTGGCATTACCCAGCTTAATCGCTTTCTCGTAAAGCGCTATTGCCGTCGCGTAATCTTTTGAGCCACCCAGGCCTTGTTCATGCATATATGCGCGATTACACATCGCAGTGGCATCACCCAGCTTAATCGCTTTCTCGTAAAGCGCTATTGCCGTCGCGTAATCTTTTGAGCCACCCAGGCCTTGTTCATGCATATATGCGCGGTCACTCATCGCAGTGGCATTACCCAGCTTAATCGCTTGCTCGTAAAGCACTATTGCCGCCGCGTAATCTTTTGAGCCACCCAGGCCGTGTTCATGCATATATGCGCGATTACGCATCGCAGTGGCATTACCCAGCTTAATCGCTTTCTCGTAAAGCGCTATTGCCGCCGCGCAATCTTTTGAGCCACCCAGGCCGTGTTGATGCATATATGCGCGATTACACATCGCACAGGCATCACCCAGCTCAATCGCTTTCTCGTAAAGCGCTATTGCCGCCGCGTAATCTTTTGAGCCACCCAGGCCGTGTTCATGCATATATGCGCGATTACGCATCGCAGTGGCATTACCCAGCTTAATCGCTTTCTCGTAAAGCGCTATTGCCGCCGCGCAATCTTTTGAGCCACCCAGGCCGTGTTGATGCATATATGCGCGATTACACATCGCACAGGCATCACCCAGCTCAATCGCTTTCTCGTAAAGCGCTATTGCCGCCGCGTAATCTTTTGAGCCACCCAGGCCGTGTTGATGCATATATGCGCGATTACGCATCGCAGTGGCATTACCCAGCTTAATCGCTTTCTCGTAAAGCGCTATTGCCGCCGCGCAATCTTTTGAGCCACCCAGGCCGTGTTCATGCATATATGCGCGGTCACTCATCGCAGTGGCATTACCCAGCTTAATCGCTTTCTCGTAAAGCGCTATTGCCGCCGCGTAATCTTTTGAGCCACCCAGGCCGTGTTCATGCATATATGCGCGGTCACTCATCGCAGTGGCATTACCCAGCTTAATCGCTTTCTCGTAAAGCGCTATTGCCGCCGCGTAATCTTTTGAGCCACCCAGGCCGTGTTGATGCATATATGCGCGATTACACATCGCAGTGGCATCACCCAGCTCAATCGCTTGCTCGTAAAGCGCTATTGCCGCCGCGTAATCTTTTGAGCCACCCAGGCCGTGTTGATGCATATATGCGCGGTCATTCATCGCAGTGGCATCACCCAGCTTAATCGCTTGCTCGTAAAGCACTATTGCCGCCGCGTAATCTTTTGAGCCACCCAGGCCGTGTTGATGCATATATGCGCGTTCACTCATCGCAGTGGCATCACCCAGCTTAATCGCTTGCTCGTAAAGCACTATTGCCGCCGCGGAATCTTTTGAGCCACCCAGGCCGTATTGATGCATATATGCGCGATTACACATCGCACGGGTATCACCCAGCTCAATCGCTTTCTCGTAAAGCGCTATTGCCGCCGCGTAATCTTTTGAGTCACCCAGGCCGTGTTGATGCATATATGCGCGATTACACATCGCACAGGTATCACCCAGCTCAATCGCTTTCTCGTAAAGCGCTATTGCCGCCGCGTAATCTTTTGAGTCACCCAGGCCGTGTTGATGCATATATGCGCGATTACGCATCGCACAGGCATCACCCAGCTCAATCGCTAGCTCGTAAAGCACTATTGCCGCCGCGTAATCTTTTGAGCCACCCAGGCCGTGTTGATGCATATATGCGCGGTCACTCATCGCAGTGGTATTACCCAGCTTAATCGCTTTCTCGTAAAGCGCTATTGCCGTCGCGTAATCTTTTGAGCCACCCAGGCCTTGTTCATGCATATATGCGCGATTACACATCGCAGTGGCATTACCCAGCTTAATCGCTTTCTCGTAAAGCGCTATTGCCGTCGCGTAATCTTTTGAGCCACCCAGGCCTTGTTCATGCATATATGCGCGGTCACTCATCGCAGTGGCATTACCCAGCTTAATCGCTTGCTCGTAAAGCGCTATTGCCGTCGCGTAATCTTTTGAGCCACCCAGGCCGAGTTGATGCATATATGCGCGATTACGCATCGCAGTGGCATTACCCAGCTTAATCGCTTTCTCGTAAAGCGCTATTGCCGTCGCGTAATCTTTTGAGCCACCCAGGCCGTGTTGATGCATATATGCGCGGTCACTCATCGCAGTGGCATTACCCAGTTTAATCGCTTGCTCGTAAAGCACTATTGCCGCCGCGTAATCTTTTGAGCCACCCAGGCCGTGTTGATGCATATATGCGCGATTACACATCGCAGTGGCATCACCCAGCTCAATCGCTTTCTCGTAAAGCGCTATTGCCGTATCGTATAAAGAATTAGCGTGGCTAAGACCCACAACGCCACGTTTATTAAATATAGATAAAACATCTACATCATTATAAAATGAGTCTTTACTAGGATCATCATGTAATTTTTTAAGGCCCTCTTGATTGATGCTGTTACTTTGCGCTCCTACTATAGAGTTCATCATACTTTGAAAACTTTGACTTTGGTTTGATAACCATCTCAGCTGGTCATGACTTATCATACCGTTATTACCATTAGCTACAGCAATAATGCTGTCATAGTATCGACTAGCTCTGTCTTCCCGATAGCCACTAGCTTGTATATCCATTACTACCATGTTATATAAGGCGTCAAGATCATTATTTCTTGCTACTAACAATAAGCAAGTGAAATAATCTGGGCGTGAAGATACAATAATATCCCTAATCAATTTTAAATCTGTATTATTTGAAATTGAAATATGTTTGGATTGAACCATTGAAGTAAGGTAATTTAGTACTTGTTTGTCGCTAGCTAAATTTACCGCTATGTCAAACGGTATAGTTTCTCTACCATTCTGAGAAATAGATAACAACCAACTCTTTATTTGATTGGTTTCATCTGTTAATAAGTCATAAAGTTTGTTAGCGTCTTCAACCTCATAATCAGTAATTTTATATACTGTAATTCCTGTATCACGTTTAATTTTATCTTTTAAATCAGAGCCAGCACCCATAACTAAGTTTCCTCAAAACAATCAACAATATGTTTCATGATAATCGCTCATCGTTAATATAATATGATAAAATCATGGTTGTTTATGTGGTATTTCTTACGCATAGTTCGGGTATCTCCATAGCCCGGGACAGTGAAACATCTTAGGATTCTTTCCATGTGTCATTCATTTTTTTGACCATGTCACGCTTCGCAAGTTGAAATTCTTTGTAAGCGATCCACGGGCGTCCTTGCTTCCGTAGCTAACACGTGCTAGGTGCTATCCGGCGGCACATTCCATGGCAGCAGTGCCTCAATATCTTCTAATGTTTTGCAATGTGGTAGGCGCTCATAAAGATAGGTGAAGTATCGACAGACATTGTGATGATGCAGTTCAGCAGTTAGAGCTAGACTTGCATGCATTGCTAGTGCGTTAGCGCCTGGCATTGTGTCGCAAAATAGAAAGTTCTTCCTTGCAAGCACTAAGAGCTTAATGTCTCTCTCTGTGTGATTGTTATCAATCTCACATCTACCATCATCAAGAAACCGAGTCATGTTTTCCCAATGCTTGATGACATATTCCATTGCCCTGCCAAGATGAGATTGTGGTAGAACCTTTGGATAATACTCCTCTAGCCACTCCTTGTACTCATCCATAATCGGTTTTGATTCTTTCTGCCGAAGCGCAAGGCGTTGCTCAGGCGACATCTCTTCTTCTTTCGCCTTTCTTTCAATCTGGTAGAGTTTTTTATAGACCCGCATAGCATGAGCGGCTAACCCATTCTTTTTGGTCGCCTTGGTGATCTCTTCAAATTTCCTGCGGGCATGAAGGTTGCACGCAATGATCGTAACGCCGGTATTTTCTAATTGGTCGAATATAGGGCTTGCATCAGTATGAAGCTTGCCAGTCCACCCTTGAAACCATTCTACTAGAAACTCACTGTGGTCACTTGGCGTATAGGCAAACAGGATAACCTCACGACCAGGAGCACCACCTCGCATGCAATGAATCAGTGACTTAGTTTGTGGCCGTCGACCAGGCTCTTTTAAGACTTGTAATTTAGTCGCGTCACAACTTGCTATTTCATAATCCAGCAGCTCATCCTTCAATAGATTATAAATCGGCTGTAAAGGTTTAGTCAGCTCAATAAACCAACGTGACATAGTTTGCCTGGATAGATTGACGCCGTATTGTGAGCGTAGTTGTTTTTCTAAATGATAAAAGGGTTGTCTATCCCTGATTTTACTAGACACTAAATGCGCTAGTAATGATTCAGACGCCTCGGCCTTAGGTAGGATATGTAAAGGCTTAGGTGCAACCGTAACACCACCTTGCTCGCAATCACAGCCTAGTTTTTCACGGCGCTCTTCAATCATTTCAAAGACAGCTGGTTTGTAGTTCAGTATTTTTTTAGTCTCAAAACCCATTGGGCATTTTTCTTTACCGCAAGGACAAATACGCTGGTCATCAGGTACTGGAATGATTCTCACCGTCACAGGTAATTCATTCTTGACCTTCTTCTTACGTTTGTGAGAAGAGACAACAACTGCTTCATCATCTTCTTGATCCTCCGGTGTTGAGAGATCACCGAAGAGTGGCAACTGATCTTCTATGTAGCGCTCAGATTTACTACCAAAATGCTGTCGTTGGAGCTTAGCAAATTGTATCTTCAAATGATCATAAGCCTCGGCATACTGTTCAACACGAGCATGTTCTATTTCGGGTGCTGCCTCTATATAATGTAGGCTATATTGCTGCTGGCACGCCAAAATCATTGACCTTCTCCCAAAACTGATCCCATCTGCCTTTAGTCTTTACTAGTGTTCTCAAGCATAAAACGATTTTCATTCCCTTGTCTTTCCAGCGCATTCCTGATCCCCCTAATCTTTGTTTAACAATTGTTTTACATGCTGCTTCAGTGACGCCAGAGCCAATTGGTGCATTCTGCTTAATCAAATTATGATACGACATTCGCTTTTCTTTAATATTATTTTCAAAATACGTAATTGTTCCTTCTAGCTTTTCTCTAAGCGATTTATTCAGTTTTTTATTTAGATGCTCTTTAAGCTCAGCAAGTATTCTACCTGCCGCACCTTTCTTGTGCTTTAAGTCATGACATCTCTCTTCGAGCCAAACATCACGCTCATCTCTTTCAGATTTTTTGGTAAATACTGCCTTTGATGCTTCGCCGAGATATTCAGTTGCATGCCAAAAATCTAAAATTTGCGTATCAGTATGTTTTTTTAGAAATGGCCAATTATTTTTTGCTCCATCAGCAACGCCAATTGTTTTAGCATCAGGGTAATATTTCTTTTTCAGCTTTATTTCCTTTTCAAGCCTATTAAAGAATTCATCTTTTCCATATTCTGGTGATGCTGCAACGTAGGTTGTGTGCAGGCGTGCACCATGCTTATCATACATGGAAATAGTTCCAACCATGCTCTCTCTATAACCATCATCAACGGTGAGAACATATGCACCATCTAAGCTAATACTTAGCATCTCAATGCCTGCATCAAGCTTTGGCTCTTCATATTCCCACTCAGCCTCTTTGGCTTGTGCAATACCGCCAACAAAATCAGTTGCCCGTTGCAAGCATGAATGTGAGATTTTACGGTTATGATTGACCTTGAGATCATCAATAACACTAGGAGCAGGTAAGTTTGAGTATTTATGTGAGATTATTTTTGCAAATCGCGGTGTTGATCCTTGGATAATTCTAGCCTTATCTTCTAAAGGACAAAAGATCTTCCCGCCTTTAGAGGTTTGATAAACATAACGCTTAACTCGAGCAACTCCATAAGGCGTTTGGTAATTTGCTTCATCTCTACTTCGTGCTGTTAGCTTTATTTTTCCAACATGGATAGGAGAGCCATCTGCATCAAACTTACTTAAAGCTTTTTCAGTGGCTAATGTTCCAACCTCATTAAGGCCGTCAAGAATTGCATCCTCACATTCAAGCATGGATCCTTTTAGTGGAAGCTTGAGCTCAATAGTTAATTCATTATTTTCATCAGAGAGAATTCTAGCTAACATCCAAACACCATCCGTAATCAAGTTAAAGTGTATATTATGCTATATTTTCTACATTATATAAAGGCAGCACCCTCCAGGAGAAGGCGCGTTGTCGGTGGGCCGTGTGCAAACGCCCACGCTGGCACTCATTGTGGCGCGGGATCACTTAATCGAACACTTTCAAGCTAGCCCTTACTATGAGTTACACGTCACCTTTCAAGCCAAGGCGGGTGAGCTGGTGGCACACTGGCAACCCGCTGAGGAATTCACGGACACGGAGGGACGCTGTGTGAATCCGGCGTTTGTGCAAGCGGTGATTGATAAAGTCGCCAACCAAACTGGTGCGGTGACGCAAGCGAAAGACACCGCGAAGAAACAACCCCCGCCATTGTGTTATTCCTTATCGAGCTTGCAGAAGGTGTGCAGTAGTCGTTTCGGCTTAACCGCTAAAGACACCTTAAGCATCGCGCAAGCCCTGTATGAAAAACACAAAGCCACGACTTACCCAAGAACCGATACCGGCTATTTGCCGGAAGAGCAATGGGGCGAAGCGAGCACGGTGTTAGCCGCATTAGAACAAGTCGATAGTGCAGTAGCGCAATGGGTGGCCCGTTGTGATACTTCACTGAAGGCTCCTGTGTGGAATACCCAGAAAGTCACCGCGCATCACGGCTTGATGCCCACTGCGAATGATCGGGTCAATCTGGCTGCGATGTCTGATGATGAGCGCAAGGTGTATGAACTCATTCGACAAAGCTACCTCGCGCAGTTTTTAGGGGAGTATGACTACGTGCAACGCAAGGTGGTGATACACTGTCAGGATGAGACGTTTAGTGCTCAGTGCCACCTACCTCAAACGCAGGGCTGGAAAGCGTTGGTGCAGGAAGAGAGCGACACGCCTGATCACTCAGCAGCCCCCTTGCCAAAACTCACCGCGCAAGAGCCAGTGACCGTGTTGTCGTGTGAGCAATCGGATAAACAAACCAAACCACCGGCACGGTTTACCGAGGGCACGCTCATTGCGGGCATGAAGTCCATTGCGAAAGTCGTGGATGATCTGGCCTTGAAAAAAACGCTCAAAGACACGGCAGGCATTGGCACTGAAGCCACACGAGCTGACATCATCGAAAAGCTGTTGAGCGTGGGTTTATTGAACGAAAGAAAAAGCAATTAGTCTCCACCACCAAAGGCCGTGACCTGATTGCGTTATTACCGGATCCGGTGAAAAACCCTGCAACCACGGCTGAATGGGAGCAAGCCTTAGATGACATTGCTCAAGGGCAGGGGTGCTTGGGGGAGTTTTTAGAAGATCAAGCCGAAGTCTTAGACTTTTTATTAGCGGATTTACAAGTCAGGCCGGCTTCGCCGGCAACTTTCTAAGCCTCTAAGAGTTTAGTCTTTACAAAGCCACGAGTATTATTAAGTCTCAAACTAGTCAAACCTGCCCATGGAATAATAACGAATAAAAATAACACACCTGCTATAGAAATTGCTTCAGGTAGCTGAGCAATAACTCACCTACTATACGCGCTTCTCATTTTACTCTATGAATAATGAAACGCTTTAGTATCAAACAAATCTTGGTAACCAATCAGAACTGGTGGAACTTTCACACCAAGTACAAAGATAAAATCAGAGAAGCTATTGTCATTGGCATTGTTAAGCTGCTTAGCTGCAAACATCCTATGCGTGGCCATAAAGAGTATCATTGCAGTAATCCAAACTGTTCACACGTCAAATACATCCGCCATACCTGCAAAGCTAAAAGCTGTTCATCGTGTGGTAAAAAAGCCACAGAAGTATGGATACAACAACAGATGGCAATCTTACCCAACACTACATGGCAACACATCACATTCACCATGCCCTCTACTCTTTGGGACTGCTTTTGGACAAACAGAGAGCTTCTTAATTTACTCCCACCATTAGCAGCAAAGGTGTTACTCAAGCTTGCTAAAAACAAGAGGGTTAAACCCGGTGTATTTATCGCGCTTCACACCTTTGGCAGAGATCTAAAGCGCAATGTGCATCTTCATGCGTCAATCACTCTGGGTGGTATCAACAAAGAGTTAACACAATGGAAAAGCCTCTACTTCCATCAACCTACACTAATGTCCATGTGGCGTTATGAGGTCATTAACCTTTTTAGAAACCACCACCAGGACAAAGGGCTTATTCTGCCAAATCAGTTAGCCTCTACACTGAACCACACTTTCAACTTTAATCAACTGCTTGATCAGCTTTACCAAAAACGATGGGTAGTACATTGCGCAAAGCCCTCAAAGAATCACAAACAAAACGTTAAATACTTAGGTCGATACACCAAACGTCCTCCTATTGCTGAGTCAAAAATTAAAAACTTTGATGGGAGCAGCCTCAGTTTTAATTATCTTGATCACGTCTCTAAAACCTACAAGCAATTTAAATTAACCGCGGAAGAGTTTATTGCTCGATTTATTCAACACATTCCTGATGTTGGCTTTCGTATGGTGCGTTATTATGGGTTTCTTGCTAACCGGGTGCGAGGTGAGATGCTACCCAAAGTCAGACTCCTATTAGGTGAAACTGATCCAAACACACCCCAGGTCAATTACCGCACCTTAATGCAAAATAATTTTAACATTGACCCCTATGAATGTGTTCTATGCGGTAGCCAAATGTTTTTAGCTAACTGCTGGTATAGACAACCTAACCGTTACAAATTGCTATCAAAGCATCGTGAACTCGCCTTACTGAAAAAAATCTAATAACTTCCTAAGGGGGTAGTCCGTCCAAAACAACAAATAACAGCTAGTTTTGGCTATTGTTTGTCATAACTAACCCTGCCCCACCACTAAATCGATTTTATAAAAAATACCTGTGCTAAAATTACTCATTTTAATTGGTGGTATTTTTACCAATTGACACATTGAAATTCCTTAATATCAAGAACACCACCGCTTGCACCCGCCTGCCGATCAAGCAACACCGCATGCTTGTCCAAGCTGTCAAGCCCCCTTGAGACGGCGTAAGGGGAAGAAGGGGTTTTTCTGGGGTTGCACCCGTTTCCCTGAGTGTGACGTGACCTTGCCGGATAAAGACGACCAGCCGGTCAATAAGCCTAAAGCGAAAGTCTCTGACATTTCTTGCCCGCACTGCAAGGAAGGCAAACTCGTTAGACGACAGGGTAAGAAGAAACCGTTTTGGGGTTGTAATCGTTATCCGACCTGCGAGGCTCTCTACTGGGAAGAGCAGGGCAAACCACTCTTACCTACTCGATCAGTGAGCGAGGAGAACGCATGAGATACCGTTACTTCATCGCCTCCTTGGAATACCAGGAGAATGAGCTGAGCGTTAAAGAAGCACGCGAGCTGCGCCAATTAGAGCAAGTGTTATTGGAACAGCAAATCCAACGTTACCACCAAAAAGAAAAACGCTAACACGAGGATTGCTAATCGGTGCAGAATTCATTATTGTTGGCATCGGTTGATTTGTGCGAGAATACTGACATGAAAACAGTTGATGTGACTTTATTGGAAGACGAGCGCGATTTCATCGTGGAGTTAATTCATTACGCGCTCAGTGATGAGCTACTGGAAAAGCTACAAGCTGCAATACCCGATAGTGAAGGCCAGTTAAGTGTGCCGATGACGCTAGGGGATTTTGAAGAATTGATCAGCAATCTCAGTCTTGAAGCGAACAACCACGAAGTGGACGAGATCAAAGAAAAAGCATTTGCGTTAACGGAAATTCTTGAGCCCTTTGAATTTCGTTTGAAAGACATGGACGTACACTAACCATGATTACCCCACTAAAGACGAAGGAGTAAACAGTTGGCTAAAGGTGACTTAAAACGATTACGGACTGCAATGAGCCGAGTTCACACATTGATTCATTTGGTTAACGTGGATGAAGAATCACTCACGGAGTTTGCGAGTGAAGACGAATACCAACAGATCATTAAAACGCTAGAACGCGCTGTCTCTGGAATGAAAGAAAAAGCCAAAACTCTACCCCTCGGTACGCGATACACCGGCACATTCTACATACGAAAGCCTTATACGATGCCAACCGAATCCGTTCAGGTCACCGGTTCTGCGTTTATGCGCGAGGATTTAATCTCATGGTCAATTGATGAGTCGGTGCGTCCTGATTTTGTTTATGGCGTGTTGCGTGATATCTTTAAGGACAAGGAGCTAAAAGAGCCAATCAAGCGCGAGGAAGGCGAGTTAGTGTTTGCTGACGACTAAGCGTAACCTTTCACACTGAGAAGAAGAACAATGGAAAAATCAGACTGGCATTCTTTTGCTCTAACGAACCGTTTTATTGTGTTACAGCTTTTCATTGCTCTTGGCATGATGAGCCTTTTATTCTTCATGCACCCAACCCCACATGAAAGCCTGAGTTTTGGTTTGTTGCTGGGCGCAGGTGTGATTTTTTATGGGGCGTTTTTAGTCTCTTTAATTGCCCAAGTCTATCATCAGAAAAAACGACTGTTTTGGCCGATTGCTTGTCTCTTACTACTGAGTTATTTACTGCTCTTTTTTCACGTAATCGGGCGTTTTTAGCTTGTTTTTAAAGGGTTTCTTGGTAAACTATCAGTTGGTAATACTGAAGAAGGCCGAAAGCCTGAAACGTCTTGTACGTCTATTACTATTCGTCACAGTTGTCCCACGTGTCGTGAGCCTAGCGAAAGCTAGCGGGACTTACCAAAGCATGGAGCGAGTGACAAGAGTATTCTTGTCCTAAAAGTTCGGGTTCGCCAATGCGGCCAGTGCTCTGACAGAGCATAAACGAATGACGCAAACTGCCTTTGGCATTAAGACCGATAAGTGGTGTTATCTGCTTATCTTTAACCTTCGTTAGGACTAATGCTGTCGCAGAAGGGGCTTAATGATCTCATTCTATCGACCAAGATCGATAGCTAACTATTTGCACACGAGTTCGTGTGCTTAACAAAACGTATTGTAGCCACTTCGCGTTAAGCGGGCAGACTGACTGTGTGGTTTGAAGTCAGAGAGCTTCGGATTGACACGCTTGCGCGTTGGATACGTTTTGCAAGATTGCCATTGGCTTGGCGTGCCGTAATGGCAATCGTTCTTTAACAATTGAGAGTTTAAGCGCAGGCGTTCGCCTGTTTCACCCTACGGGGAAAGTGTTACTTTCCTCTGGGAAAGGCATGCTTTCTCCTTTTTTTTAACTACAGAAGGAGACTGTTATGTCCAATGAATCAGGTAGAAAGCAAGAAAGTCACACAAAACAAGCCATGCAAGCTCGATTGCAAGCCAAAGCGGATGCACAGGTTAAAGCTAGAGCAGCAGTGAAACCGACTGCTCCGGCTAAACCGACTCAAGCAACGAAAGCACCCGTTGCGTCCAGTGTGCCGTGGCTGAAATTACAAGCAGCGCAATTACGCCAAGTGACACTCGGTGACAACGGTGAGTTTCTCACCTGCACCAGCAGTAAAGAAGCCCTTGATTTGGTCACGCATATTAAAGGGGTCTTTCGGTCACGAGGGTTTGGTTGTTATGCCTTGCATAATTACGTTTGGATTGTGCCTTTCGTGCATACTAGCGTTCATATACCCGATTTTGAACGGGCAAAAGCCGTTTTGCCCGATTTGAAAGGCGAGTTATTAGCGAAAGCGTTTCCACAAGAAACGGCTGACGCTAAGAAGTCCGAGCCAACCGTCACCACGAAACAATCCGCAAAAAAAGTCGCTACGGCGGTGTTTTTGTTCATTGCAGCGATGGCGAGTTTGGCAACCGCCGTGGTATATCGAATGGTGAACGCACGTTAATTGTCGTTTGTTCAACAACCCCGTTAGGGAGGTGATTTTCCCTAATGGGAAAATCTGACCTTTCTGACGGTTTTTTATTAAGGAGAATCCGATGGAAGATGTGATCGTAACAGTACAAGGAACGATTGAGGGCATCACCTTTATTGATGATGCGCCACACTCGTTAATTGTGCGGGTCATATTAAAGGCTGAACAGACTAAGCACACGTTATTCTTTTTGGGTGACTTGGCTCATGTGTTTATTAAAAAGCAACCTCGCCTTGGCGAGACGTTTCTGGAAGCAGGATGTTACATCCGGCTGAAAGGGGCGTTGCGTTATTACGATAAACACGGTCAGGTTAACAAGAATAAAAGCAGTAATGCCGTTTGTGTCACTGAGATACTGACCACCACACCGAAAAAGGTTGTCGAACTCGAAGGGTTGATTACCTGTATTGAGGAGCTGAGAGACGAGGAGGGCTATTCTGTGATGAAAGTCACGGTGTATTCTGATCAAACTCATCACACGCTCTTTTTTACAGGACAGTTCATCGAGTGTTTTCGGCGTGCGTGTGAGGGATCTAATGTTCACACAGCGGACACCCCGTTGATTGTTGGTATGTACATTCGGGTGATCGGTGAGCCGGTTTACTGTGATGACAAAGGGGTGTTAAAGGTGAATCAGAAAACGAATGCCGTACATGTTTGTGCGATGCCTTGGTCATGGAGCCCTTTTTCACTTTGACGATTCATGTCTGTGAGCTGTTGTTTGTTCAATAAACCCGTTAGAGAGGTTTTCTTTCCCTAACGGGAAAGTCTGACTTTCCTGACGGTTTTTTTATTAATTAAGGAGAAACCTGATGTATTCGTATGAAAACACCGTCACGCTTACTGGTAGTATTATTTCGATTATGATTATTCAATCAAAAGATTGTGCACCGACTGCGAAAGTAGTCATTCGCTCCGGTTCTGAATGGCATACACTTTTCTTTTGTGATGAGTTAACCCCTGTATTCATAGAACAGCAACGTCGTATAGGCGACCCAATGCTGATTGTAGGGACAGACATTAAAGTACGAGGGAAATTAGCTTATTACAATGATGAGGGTCGTCGTTTCCTGAATCACGCGAGTAATGCAGTCTGTGTTTTAGATCTCATTAATACGGGTCCTGTTCAGTATGTCACGCGAGAAGAACGCGCAAGGCTGGATAGGTTATCAGTTGAGGCGGATAGGTAAGGCAGTGAGACTTGAGAGTCAGTTGTAATGCGGTAACGCAACACAGCTTGTCTTTTTGAGTGTCGTTTGTTGAATCAACTTGTTGTGCAATAACCCCACGGGGAATGTGTCATTCCCTGCGGGGCGTGATGCATTCTCTTTTTTTATTAAAGGAGAAAGTGATGAGCAAAGAAAACATTGATTGGAAAGCGATTGAAGCAGAGCTGGAGCAAGCCATTGAGCGTCTTGCACCCCTTGGATTGCCGATTGAAGTCATCGGCAATTGGTTGTGGGTGACAGGCGCAGAAAAGGCCGATGCCCCTGCTTTGCAAGAAGCGGGTTTTTGCTGGTCAAAGAGTAAGGCGCGGTGGTATTACCATCCGAAGTCGTTACCCTTTAACAGTAAAGGTGAGAAAGCATGGCCGATGGAAAAGATTTATCAAACCTTCGGCTCGCAATCTCGTATAAAAACTCACACAACCGCTTAACCTGTTGTTAGCAGTACCCCAGTAGGGATGAAAGGCCCGAACGGGTCGCTCATCCTTTTTTTTAAATGAAAAGGAGAAAGACTATGTCTTATTGTCGCAATGAAGTTCAGCTTGTTGGTTATGTTGGACAAATCAATCATTACGAGGAAGCAGGGAAAACCCCGTTTGCTCGCTTTAGTTTAGCCACCAGTCGTCATTATAAAAATAAAGCAAACGAAGAGGTGGAGAAAACCACTTGGCACACGATCTATTGCTTTGGTAAACGCGCTGAGTTTATCAAAGGCAAAGTCGTGACGGGCAGCTATGTCTCGGTTTCCGGTTCCTTGGAAACCAATGACTGGCTAACCGAGTCCGGTGAGAAGCGAACGAGCATGGTGGTGCATGCCAATCACCTGCATCGATTGATTGATCGGAAACTACAAGAAAAACTCGACACACTTAATCAGGTGTCCTCCCCTGTGCAAGCCTCACCTAAGCCACCGGCTTATCCTGATGACTTGCCCAGTTCGGATGACATCCCGTATTAAGGGGTGTTGCTGCGCTTAAACAATCAGTAAGAATGACGGGCAACCGTCATTCTTTTTTTAACCCCAACCGAGGGAGTGAGCCCTCGTTGCGGGGTTGCTCCTTCGGTTTTTTTGAAGGAGCGTTGCTATGACAACAGAAAATCGTGTTCATAACAATTTGAAGGCGTTGCGAGCCTTGCGAAACGGTCAAACTGCTGACGACTTAATGGCGTATACCGGATGGGGTGGCTTGAGAGAGGCCATCTACACCCCTGCTATTTTTAAGGAGTTAAAAGGCTTGATCGGCGAGCAAGCGATTGCAAGTTTAAAACAGACGTTAAAGTCCGCTTATTACACACCGGCTTGGCTGGTTCGGTTTATGATGCAGTGTTTAGCCAGTATACCGAGCTTGTCCTTAGAGGCAGTGCTTGAACCGAGTGCAGGTGTAGGGAATTTTCTTAACGGGCTTAAACGCTTAAATCGCCCTGAGTCTCAACCCTCGCGTGTGGTGGCTGTGGAGATTGATCAGGTCAGTTGTGAACTGTTAAACGTGATTTACCCCGATGTTGAGGTGCATCACACCGGCTTTGAACGTTTTCAGCCGGACGAACAGTTTACTCTGATACTGGGCAATCCGCCGTTTGGTCAAATCCAAGTGGACGATCCCGTTCATCAGGATTTAACCCGCTACAGCATTCACCATTACTTTGTGGCCAAAGCCATGCGGTTATTAAAACCCAATGGGCTACTGGCCATGGTGTTACCGCGCTACTTTTTAGATGCCTCCTGCAAGCAGGTGAGACACATTATTGCAAAGGAAGGGGGAACTTTGGTGGCGGCGTTTCGGTTGCCGGATAATTTGTTTAGTGACGCTAAAGTGACTGTGGATATTGTCTTTTTACAAAAGACCGCCGGCACACTGCCTTGGCGAGAAGCCAGGCGATTTAGCCGTGACGGAAAAAGTGCTTATTTGAATGAGTATTTTTTTACGTACCCCAGTCATATTTTAGGGCGACTCGAATTTTTTGAAGTCTATGGCAGAAATGAATTGACCTGTAAATCGACAGGCGATTTGGGTCAATCCTTAGCGATGTCACGCAGGTGTTTGCAATTGCAGTTAGAACTGCAATGCCTACAGGCTCGTTGTGAAACGTTAGTCGCTAATGAGCGTTGGTTGCAAGCTCTGCAAGCGGAGTTCAACCAGCGTTTTGCTAGTAAGACGAAAGTTTAAGAAAAGAAGCGGGAGCGTTGATTAGTAATAATCAAGGCATCTCGCTTTTTTTTCGTGTACAATCCGCGCTCTTAATCAACCAGAAGGAAAAACTAATGCCTGCTAAGAAAAAAACCGTTAAAGCCAAACACGCTGCAACCCCTTTACAACAAATCACCGAATTTAAGCAAACGCTAGCGACCACTGAATCAAAACTTGAAGGCGTGTGTGAGAAAGCCGTGTATGATTGCACCCAATCGGTTGCGAAGCTGAAAGAGAAGTTACTGGGCGCGAAAGAGAAACTCACTACTCACAAAGCAGCCTTAAAAGAAGCTAAAGCCCAACATAAAGCGAAGCCAGGCAAACAAACCGAAAAACGGGTTGCTAAAGCAAAAGAGACTATTGAGGCCATTGAAGCACTGATTGAAGTTCTTAAAACGGAAATAGACACACTGAAAGTCCAGCAGGTAGAGATCACGCAAGAGTACACCTTTGTGCTTAATCGCAGCAAAGCGATAGCAAAGTTTGAAAAAGAATGGGCGAAGCAAAGCAAGCAAAAAGCGCGAGCCAAAAAGAAACCTGCTAAAAAAAGCAAAACGACTGTCTCTAAAGTCAAAGCTAAGGAGCCATCAGCCGAGGCTAAGGTGTCATCAACCGAGACTGATGCGTAACGCTCGCTTGATGATGTCGTGAGTCATTGGCATGGATGAGTTATCTGCTAAATTAACCCAATACAACATTGCGCTCACTCGCTACCAGGACGAGTGTCGTCAATTAACTGCGTTAGGGTTTACTGAGCAGCAAGCGGATAAGCTCATCCTAAAAAAAGCCTCACGCGAAACCGTGGCAACCATTCTAGAACAGTGTGCCTTATTTGAAGTCCGATTAACTAAAGCAGAGATTACGCGGTTAGGTTCCATTGATGCGGGTGGGTTAACACTGACTAAATTGATCAGCGTGTACCCGCAATTAATAGAGCTAGGGTACACCCATGACCAGCTCATTAAATTAGGGAGTAATACCGGTGGCTCGCAAGCATTGAATGCCGTGATCACCCATCACCACACCTTAGTTAGTCGTGGCTTAACCCCTACTGACATTGTTCGCATTGCTGGGAATATGGGTGGCGCACAAGCAGTCACTGCGTTTCTTGAGCACCAACAAACCTTATTGCGGTTAGGCTTTTCCACCACGGATTGCTTAAAAATCACTGGCTCAATGGGAGCTAATCAGACGATCACTGCTCTACTTACTCACTACCCCGCCTTGATTCAATGCGGGTATACCCGTGCTGATTTAGTGAGTATTAGCAGTAAAACCGGTGCAGCACACACACTGGCGGTGTTAGTGGAACAGCATGCCGCACTGAAAAGTTTGGGCTTTTCACACGCAGAACGGGTCAAGATTGCTCAACAAAACAGTGCGTCCAACAGCTTCAAGGCATTGTTGCAACATCACTCGGCTTTATTCGAGTTAGGTTTCAGTATCACTGACTTGGTGCGTATCGCCAGTCAAGACGGGGCAGCGCAAGCGTTCCAAGCGGTACTCGAACACCACGGGCTATTGGCTCAATGGGGATTTAGCCAGTCTGAAATCGTGGCATTATTGAGCAAGGATGGCGCAGCAAAAACGATTACAACGTTGCTGCATCAACCGGAACTCTGGCAAAACGCAGGCTTAACGCATGCGGAATTAGTGCAATTAGTAACCCAACGGGGAGCCTCGTTAGCCTTGCTAGCGTTGCATCAATATCGCGCTGTGCTACAAACCTTGGGGTTTCAGCACGCCGATTTGGTTAAGATCTTTTCGACTGAGGGTTGCACTCAGGCCGTAGAATCCTTACTCACTCACCACCAACATCTCGAAAGCTGGGGCTTTACCACCGAAGAATTAGTCCCTATTTTAAGCCATTCCGGCGCAACCAAAACACTCGATGCACTCGCCAAGCACTACCCCGCTCTGCTAACTCTGGGTTTTCAGCACAAACAAATTGTCAAAATACTCAACAAACGTGGACGTGCGCCTGCCATCCAAGCCCTACTCACGCATCACGCTACCTTGCTGAATCAGGGCTTTAATGACTACGATTTAATCAGAATAGTCAACCAAGACGGAGCCAGAGTCACCCTCACGTTACTTGCTGAGGAGCAAAATGCATGGCAAACCCTCTCACTCACACCCGCTGATTTGGTCAGTATCACCGCAAAAAGTGGCGGAGCGAAGACCCTGCAAGCCCTGCAAACGCACGCTAAAAAATTGCTAGGGTGGGGTTTTTCGGAACCAGAACTTGCTCAAATTGCACGTTGTCGCAGTGCAGGATCCACACTCAACACCCTCGCCAGCCATTACAACACCCTCCGCCAGCAAGGCTTACCGCATCAAAAGATTGTCCAGCTTGCGAGTCAACCGGCAGGCTTTGTTGTCTTGCAGGCGGAACTCTCCACTCGCTAGAGGCTTTCCAAGCACCTCGATTTTCAGTTCCGCCAACCGTTCCACCGGTTGGCTTCGGCCCCCGTTTTCGCACGGGGGCTGTTGCAATCCTCCCGCGTCACTTCCTATAAAATAGGAAGTGACGCGGGAGCGTTTTCCGGCGATTTTTTAATGGAAACAAGCAGTTACACGCGAAATTCTAGCCCGTGTTTACGGGCTAACTTATTTTGCTCTGATTTTGGTTAAAGAATAGCCTGACTTGGCTCCCGCCTAGGCCACAGGTGCAGGGCCTCAATTTATCCCCATGAGTTGGGGATTCCATAAAAAAATCCCCAACGATTGTGGATAAATTGTCGGCGCGAAATTTCAGTTTGTACTCACCATTGGCATCAGGGTTAATGGGTCACTTTGTTTTGCTGTCGCTGCTGCGCTTTTTTAAAATGGCTCAGCACAAACCACTTGCTGGTTCTGCTGCTGCTTTTTTTTGTTTGATTGAATTTGCTTTTGTGGTGTCAGCTCGGTAACATTGTTTGAGGTAATACTGAAGAAGGCCGAAAGCCTGAAACGTCTTGTACGTCTATTACTATTCGTCACAGTTGTCCCACGTGTCGTGAACCTAGCGAAAGCTAGCGGGACTTACCAAAGCATGGAGCGAGTGACAAGATTAACCTTGTCCTAAAAGTTCGGGTTCGCCAATGCGGCCAGTGCTCTGACCGAGCATAAACGAATGACGCAAACTGCCTTTGGCATTAAGACCGATAAGCGGTGTTATCTGCTTATCTTTAACCTTCGTTAGGACTAATGCTGTCGCAGAAGGGGTTTAATGATCTCATTCTATCGACCAAGATCGATAGCTTACTACTTGCACACGAGCTCGTGTGCTTAACAAAACGTATTGTAGCCACTTCGCGTTAAGCGGGCAGACTGACTTTGTAATTTGAAGTCAGAGAGCTTCGGATTGACACGCTTGCGCGTTGGATACGTTTTGTACCGCTCCATTCACATTGGCGAAGGTCAGGTGGAGGGTGAGCACTGCTTCCTAAGCACTGGGGTTACAGCTTGCTTAGGAAATTAATTGGATGAAAAACATTAAGAGGAGAGAAGAAAAGAGAAGAACAGATAAATTTTGTAGTTCGTGTTTTTGACAAATGGTAGACCCTTGTCTGAGACCCATATGCCCTTCGGGGATTAACGGCATCACTTACTGTCGTTTTTGGTCTTAATAGCACTAAGCCAATTAAGCCTAGGTCTAATAGCGCAAACCACCGATTATAAATTGCCTGCTCTTTCTTTCTCTCCCTTGGTCAGTGACCTGAAGGCTTGTGTCTTTTGTGGCGTTGAGCACGGTGAGTCGTGAAACTCACTCCCTTGGGTTTTGGGGTTGATCGTTTTTGCTCAAAGGCGTTGAGAGTAGCGAGCCTTCAGATCACTGACTGGTCAATAGAAGGAAAACCTCGTATGGGGCGACAGCACAGTTTATTCAAAAAAGTCGATCAAGTGCTCGCACAAGATCGGCAATACTCGTATCGCACGCGGCAAGAGCACCGGCGTATCGTTCGGCAATGTTTTGCTGACTGGGCGAAGTTACGGTTGCTACCTTATCGACTGGATCAATTAACACGGGATCACTTTGTAGAGCTGGTTGCTTATTATCGCCAGCAAGGCAACAACGACAGCACCTTAAAAAATAAGCTCGGCGCGTTACGTCATTTTATTGCCTTAGCCGAATTAACGGTCAGTATTCCAAGTAATGCGGAACTGGGGATCCAGCGTGATGAGTGCATCACACCGCAGCCGGTTGTACCGACACCCTCGCTGTGCCACCCGATCACTCAAGTGTTAGTGGCATTACAGCAAAGCTTTGGTGTGACCCGCTTCGAGGCAATTAAGGTGTTGCTCTCATTCATTCAAACCACCAAGCAATTATTATGGATTGATCGCACCTTGGCTCATAACCATAAAACACGCCAGATTCCGATTGTGACGAGTGAGCAAAAAACTTGCTTGCAGCAGTGTAAGGAATTACAAGCACGGTATTCCTTGGAATACACGCCAGAACTCGTGACGTATTGTAATCGGCTTTATCAAGCGGAGTTAGGGATTTTAAAGCTCAATCCACGTCTGTCTTACCGGCAACACTATGCACAACAACGCTACCAAGCGTTATGTCGGCAGGATGAGAGTGATCAGGCTATTCAAACCTTGTGTCATGAAATGGGCTGTCAAAGCACCCATCGTATTAAAAAGGAGTATTTGCATGAGCTTACAACCGCTTAGACGATTAAACTATTCGTTGTTTGAGTTTATGAAACAATATAAAGGCAGCAAGCAAATGTCACATTCAACCCGCATCTGCCGGACTAATCGGTTACGAGCCATGTTTGCTGAGCTACACGGTTTGGGTTATAAAATTAAACACATTCGAGGGTTAAAGCAAAAGCACGTTGCCTGCTTGGTGGCACACTGGCAAGAAAAAGGGATTAGTGTCGGCAGCATTAAAAACCGCTTATCTGACTTGCGTTTTGTGTGTCGCCAGCTTGGCAAACACCGCTTAGTCCAAACCAATGACTTTTACCAGGTTGGTGCTCGGCAATTAATCCCTACGGAAAGTAAAGCGATTCATTCGCCAAACTTTCAAGCGGTGGATGATGAACGGGTCTTATGTTCGTATGAGCTGCAGCGTGTGTTTGGTTTACGGGCAGCGGAGTCCATTAAAATTATTCCCACCGTTGCTGATCAGGGTAATCAGCTTTTTATCTATCGCACATGGGCGAAAGGTGGGGTTGAGCGTTACATCCCCATTCAAACTGAGGAACAGAGATACTGGTTAGACAGAGCAAAGGTGCTCGCAGCAGGTGGCTCCTTAATCCCACCGGAGAAAAGTTACATTCAACAAAACAAACACTATTATTGGGTGGCAAGTAAAGCAGGGTTAAGTAAGCTACACGGCCTACGTCATGCTTACGCGCAACGGCGTTATAAAGAACTCACCGGCTGGGAGTCGCCGTTAAACGGTGGGCCGAGTCGTAGCGCATTAAAAGGTGAAGAGGCAATCTTAGATCGCAAAGCCCGCTTTCAAGTATCGGTTGAATTGGGCCATGGTAGGCTTTGGATTACGAGCAGTTATTGCGGAACTTAGGGAATTTGAAGCCTTTCCTAATCCAGAAGGTTTGGCCATCATGGTGCTGACACGGTGACTTTTTGCTAGGTGTTTTAAGGATTTTCGAGTAAACTGCTCGCCGTTTTATAAATGAATTAATCGCAAGGGTTACTTGATTACTCATGGAAATCACAGCAAGTAAAAAAGCCTTAACCGTTTTATATACTGCGTCCGATGAGATTTACAATCATCGAACCCGACTTGTTTTAGCTGAAAAAGGTTTATCAGCGGAAGTGATTGAAGTGGATCCAGCAGACCCGCCTCAAAGTTTGCTTGAGGTGAACCCCTCTGCAGATCTGCCAACCTTGCTCGATCAAGGGCTGATGTTACATGAGTCTTACTTAATTATTGAATACCTTGAGGAACGCTTCCCTAATCCACCTCTGCTACCTGAAAACGCCGTGTTCCGTGCTGAAGCTCGTATGAAGGTGTTACGATTAGAGCGTGATTACTATTCCCTATTTCATCAAATTTCAGCAAGCGATGAAAAAACAGCAAAGCCGGCTCGTAAGGCGTTGCAGCAAGCCTTACTAAACTTTGTGCCATTGGTTCAGGAACCAGAAGCCCCTTATTTAGGCGGTGAAGCTTTCTCACTGATGGACTGCTGTTTAGCCCCGTTGCTATGGCGTTTACCTGTTCTAGGTATTAAACTACCAAAACGTGCGCAACCGTTGACAGATTATGCGGAACGGGTTTTTGCGCGCAAGGCATTTCAACGTAGCTTAACCCTGACTGAACGCGAGATACATTTAGACCCTTTAGAGTAAGAGGTGTTCAAAATCGGTGAGTTAAAAAATCATGGGTTAACACACGAGTGCTAAAAAGAGGCTTGGTTAAAACAAAAAGCTTACGAAGCTGGCCAAGGAAGGTTTTCTAAGTACACCCGTAATTGGCTGCCATTGGAAAACTGTTGTCGAATCAAAGTGTGCTTACGACCTAAAATAATGCGCTTGACCTGCTGAGGTAAACTCGCGTAGTAAGACTTACCACCCAAGAGGTCATAGAGCACGGCAATCAGATCAATCATGTTGTAACGTCCCACAATAATTTAGAGAAACCATCTCAACCTATTTTGCGTGAGATGGTGTCAAATAGTTAACCTTTTAGCTCATGAATTGCCTGATTAATGACATCATCCGGTATATGGTTTAAATTCATATTAGCGGCGATTAGCAACGCATGTCGCATGAGCCTATCAACATAACGAAGCCTACCTTTTGTGGCCATGTGTACTGCACGAATACCTGTTTCAGTGAATAAGCTGCTGCTCATTCCTGCCTTCTCAAAAGCAGCGTGAATAATGCTCTCAAAATCCCTGCTATCTTCAATTGCATGCCACCTAATAAAGCACTGAATTCTAGAGTTGATAGGTTCATAGGCTGGTCTCTGCAATGTTGCTAGAAGTGATGGGAGTCCACATAAGATAATCGTCATGACGTCTTTGCTGTCAAAACTGAAATTAAGGAAGTCAGGTAATCGTAGAATGAAATCATTACTAAGCTGATGCGCCTCGTCTAGGATCCAAATAGGCTGAACGTTTTTATCATGGTAGAGCGCGATCAAGCTCTGCTTCAAGTCTCTCCAAAGTTTAGAGAATCGGTAATAGTTTTCTAAACCTAGATTTTCGGCAAGCTGAGAGTACACATCAAATGACCGAAAGTGAGTGTCTGATTGATAAATGACTTGATGGGTCAGCGGGTTGAGTTTATTGCTCCAGTATCTTAGCGCCGTGGTCTTTCCTGTCCCTGAGTCGCCAGTAATCACTGCTAAGCCGCGTGTTTCTAGCAAACCATTAAGTTGCTGTTCTAGTCGCTTTGACTGCGCCAATTCAATAATGTTTGATTTACCCAATGGATCAAATTTCAAGCCAAAATGTTGAAGATACATCTTACTCATCCTTGTATCTTAAATAACTGTAGAGATATGACAATATTGCTACAATCCCAAGGATGCTTGGGTAGGCGGAAGGTGAAGCCGTGTTCGTCCTTAGGATTTAATCCTGTTGAGGAGATTTAGCTCCCTTCCACCCTCATAAGTTCATGAGATCGAACGGTATCTTAGGCCATTGTGAGCCTGTATTTGCAAGGTTGATCCGAACTATGATTTCCCAAGTTTGTTAGTGTAATAAAATTTAACCCAAGTTTGGCCATTTCACTCTGAAAATCAAAAATTTCATCACTATTTTTAACTCAACCCATTGATTTTACTTGCCTAGAAACGTGAATTCTCGAATGTAGTGACACATAATGGCAATAAGGGGTTGCATGGGCTGGTGAAGTGATGAGAGTATTGAGTTATGTATATTCGAACCTCTACACAAAAGAGTCCTCGGACAGGTAAGTCTTACGCAACCTACCGACTTGTTGATACTCATCGCACTGCTGACGGCAAAGTACGTCAAAGACTGATTTTAAATCTTGGTGCGAATTTTTCAGTAAAGAAGGACAGTTGGAAATTGCTTGCTGACCGTATTGAGGAAATTTTAACGGGTCAAGGCACGTTAATTTCAATACCAGCACATCTCGAAAAACAGGCGCAAATGTATGTAAAACGCATTCGCTCTAGGTTTGCTGATGACAATGAGACAAGTATCGCTGTTAATTCAGTAAGCGCGGTAGAACCTGACTTTAAAACAGTGGATGTTAACTCCATTGAGAGCGCGGACATACGACACGTTGGAGCTGAGGCGTTGGGCTTACATGCTGCCAGGCAATTACAACTTGAGGAATTGTTCAGGGCTTTGGGCTTTAATCAAAAACAATGTCACCTGATGCTTGCTACCATCATTGGGCGGCTAGTTGCCCCAGGAAGTGATTTAAGTACGCACTATTATTTAAGCAATCAAAGTGCGTTAGATGAATTACTGGGTACTGATTTCTCAGAACTATCACTCAAGAAATTCTATAAGACTGCTGATGAGTTACTCAAACATAAGCAAATGATTGAAGATCAATTATTCGAACGTGAGAAAAATCTCTTTAGTTTAAATCAGGTGATCACTCTCTACGATATAACCAATACCTACTTTGAGGGTAGAGCATTACAGAATGATCACGCACAGCATGGTCGATCAAAGGAGAAGCGGTCTGATTGTCCGCTTGTTTCTCTAGGACTCGTGCTGGATGGCTCAGGGTTCCCGCAACGCAGTGAATTTTTCAAAGGGAATGTTAGCGAGCCTAAAACATTATCCGAAATGCTAACTGAGCTTCATGCACAGCCAGAGGCAACAATTATCTTAGATGCTGGTTTTGCAACTGAAGAAAATATTTCATGGCTTACTGAAAAAGGTTTCCATTATATTGTAGTGAGCCGTAGAGCATTGCCTGTTGTCGATGAAAACATTGATAAAGTGCTAGTAAAAGAATCAGTAAATAATACGGTTACAGCGCAATTAATTAAAGATACTGAAGCAAATGAAGTCTTACTGTACTGCCATTCTCAGGCTAAGGAAGAAAAAAGCTTAAATATGATTAGTAAGGCTGAGACTCGTTTCGAAGAGGAATTAATTAAGTTAGCTAATGGACTCACTAAAAAAACTGGAATGAAAGCAATTGAGAAAGTAACCTTGCGTTTAGGTCGAATAAAGGAGCGCCATAAACGTGTTTCAGGTCGATACACTATCACGCTTGATTCAGAGGCTGATAAGGTTACGAAAATCAGTTGGAGTAAAGTTAACTCTGAGAATCTGGGCGCATATTGTTTGCGTAGTAACAGAATGGATTTAGATGAAAAAACAATTTGGAGAATCTATACAACTCTAACTGATGTTGAATCGGCATTCAGATCATTAAAATCAGAGTTAGGCCTGCGTCCTATCTACCATCAAAAGCAAGAGCGAGTTGATGCCCATCTGTTTATTAGTATTCTTGCTTATCACTTACTACACACTATTCGCCATCAACTTAAATTGCAGAGCATTGATAGTAGCTGGCAAACTATACGGCAGATTTTTAGCACTCAGGTTCGTATCACGACTACGATGCGGCTTGAAAATAATAAACTACTTTCTGTTAGAAGAACCTCAAAGGCAACTCCAGAGCAAGTTGTGATCTATAAATCGTTAGGCATGAATTCACAACCTGGGCACACTGAAAAAACAATTTGTTAAGTTGTAGTGACCCTAAACGTTTTTTTAAAATGTAAGTCATTGATTTGGATAGGTTTAATTTTAGAAAGGGCAAAGTTGGGTTAAGAGGCTCTAGCAAATGAAAAAAAATTGTGTTGGTATTGATATTGCAAAATCTGATTTTGTTGCTGCTATCACCACTAGCGGAAAAGATCACGTTAAACATTTTAATAATAATCCTGAGGGCTTTTCTGAGTTATTAGAATGGACGCAATCTTTATCTGATCAGTCACTTCATTTTTGCATGGAATCAACAGGTAAATACGGTAATGCATTGGCTCTTTATTTACATAGTGAGAAGTGTGATGTCAGTATAATTAATCCTGCACGAATAAAGTTTTTTATGAAAGGACAGCTAATACGAAACAAGACCGACAAGGCCGATGCGGTCAGTATTAAGGACTATTCAAATCATTTTACTCCAACGCTATGGCAGCCTTTGCCAGCTAATATAGAGGCTCTAAGAGCTTTGATACAGAGATCTGAAGTATTAACCTCCCAAGTCAGCAATGAACAAAACAGGCTGGAGCTAGCGGAAGAAACAATTATTAGCTCTATACAAAATCATATCGATTATATGGAAAAAGAAATTTTACGACTGCAGGAAGAAATTAGTAAGCTGATCGCGAGTGATGATGATCTGAAGAATAACACAGAGCTGCTTAAAAGCATCCCAGGCATTGGTGATAAAACCGCTCAAACACTAACTGCTTTTTTTAATAATATTGAAAGATTTTCTGGCGCAAAACAATTGGCTGCTCATATTGGTTTAAATCCCAGCCAGTCACAATCAGGCACTTCATTGAATTCATCACGGCTCTCAAAGGTTGGTAGTGCTTGGTTGCGAAAGGCGCTTTACATGCCGGCATTAGTGGCTATAAGGCATAATCCTATTTTGAAGAAATTTTATGAAAAGCTGCTCAAAAAAGGCAAGCCAAAGAAGCTAGCCATTTGTGCTGTTATGAGAAAAATGGTGCATATGATTTATGGCATCCTAAAAACACAGCAGCCATTTTCAGCGGATGCCTAGTAAAAATTTTACAATTTATTGTTGACGTTTAAGACGGTATCTCCTCAGTGATATCCAAATCCTCTTTAACTTGGTTATAAACAATCTCAACTAGCGAGGTTTTTCTTGCTGGTTGTTCCGGCATCTGAGGTCTAGCTCGGGTTCTAGAAAGGTTGTTATGTTTGTCCAGCTCTCCCACTGCACCAAGGTATTGATATTCCAATGATTCGACGTGATGGGCGGAGTCACTATGCGGATCAACCACTAAATAAACCTCTTGTTGAGCCAGTTCAAATGGAACTTCAAAGAGTCGATTATTCCAGCTTACCGTGCCATCCTTCCTGACTCGGCGCTTAATGCGATGCAGGAAGTAATCATCTAGCTTATCGGCCAAACAACCTAACGGCTGAATTTTAGTGAGGTCTTGCTGATAGCGTTGTAACGGGGTCATCTTGTCAGGCAGGGCGCTTTGCGAGGCTTGATGATAAACACGCTCAACCCAAGCCCAAAATCGATCATTCAGCGCATTGAAACTATGAATGGAATCCAGGTTGCATTCAGCTAGGAATTGCTCGCGTACTGTTCTATGCCAACGCTCTAGTTTGCCTTTGCTTTGCGGTTCATAGGGCCTGCCGTAAATCAATTGAATTTTCAAATGAGCACAAATGGTTTGCAACGTTTTAGCACGGTAGGCAGGGCCGTTGTCAATGATGAGCTTAACAGGAAGCCCACGTTTGAGTAATGCCTCTTTCAACACATGCTCAATAGTAATGGCACTCTCATCAGTACAAAATTTACTGTGACAGACCAACCTTGAGGCATCATCAAAAGTACTCACCAAATAGCTTTTAACTCTTCTTTGGCCATCGTAAATCGTTGGACCATGCATGACATCGCCATACCAAATATCACAAGCTGTGAGCGCCTCAAATGAGCGGCGCTCAATTTGGTTAGAAGGTGTGACTGTTCTTTTAGACAGGCCGTGTTTTACTAATAAGCGGTGAACTGTTGCGTGAGATAATTCACCTCGTGCTACCTTCCCTTGAGTTTCTAAGAGTTTAATCACGGTCGGAATTGATCTTGAAGGGCTTTCCTGTTTAGTGGAAATAATTAACTCTTGTAGCTCTGGATTGATGTGACACTGGCCTTTGTCTCGTCGAGTTTTAGGAACTAATCCATCAATACCCTGCTTTAACCAGGCGTAATACCAATTCTCAATTGTTTTAGCACTGAGGTGAACACGCTTACTACCTGGAATGTTGTAGGTTTGCTGGGACAACCTTTTAATAATGCTCTTGAGCTCACCATGCTCAAAACTATTTCGGCTACATAGCTCACCTAAAACACTTAGGCGAAACAGTGCTGTTGGGTGAATGGGCTTGGTCATTTTGCAATTCCTGTGTGATTTAACTACTTGCAATGAGTTAATCACAACTTGAGTTGAGAATGCTACGCTCAAACTGTGTGGGGTCGTGAGGTTTACAGAAAATATCCATCTCAACTTTTTTTCACGTTAATTAATTATGGGATGCTCACTCCTGTGTTGTTAAGAAAAAGCATGATGCTCGATAAATCATGCTCACCAAGGCAGGCCAACCAAAACGCTTGTGGATCACTATGTCGCCCAAGCTGTAACCACAACGGATGTGCTTTGATATGGAAGGAGTAATCAACGAAGTGGTCAACCAACCAGTGAAACCACCTAGCAACGGTGTGTCGACTAACACCTTGCTCCTGACCTGATGAGCTAATACTTTTCCCAGGAGCACGCTCATTAACACTGCCTGCTGAACTGACCAGCAATACCAACGCTTTGGAGAAAGTATCTCAGGTAGGGTTGAACAAGTACGTTTACATTGATGACAATAAAATCTCAAAACAGGGGTGGGATTTAAAGAGCGTCCTTTACCTGGGTTCCTATCTGGTTTTCGATCATATGATCCATGTGACCATAGTCCACCTGCACCGCAATGGCTGCACTGCTCTGGCCTTAGTAGCTCTGGATTTTTTTTCAGCAGGATCAGGTAATCACTCAGGCTTTTAATCGCTTTTATGATTCTGCGCATGACTAATTTCACTATAGTTTTTATATCAAGTTATTTTACCTTGATAGGTTACTAAAAACCTTGTTTATTATGAGATAAAACTAGCTCAATTCCCCTAAATAAAGATAGACGTAACAATGTCTTGTTGGATTCTGGCTTTTGTGCTGCGACCAAAGTGCAACACATCAATGAAATTAACCTCAAAGCTTAAGCCGTGTTTTTTCATTAAGATATTATTGAGATGGATGTCACCGTGGTATTCACCTTGCAAGTGAATTTGTTCGACTCCTTTGGTAATCGCATAAAAGAGGTGCAAGGCTTCAAACACAGGTAGATGTTTCTCGTTCTGTCTCGCTAAATACTCTGAGAGCATCTCCCCATCAATAAAATCAGCAATAAGAAAATCAACGGTCTTTTTTTTAAAGACTAAGGTGTCTAAATGGTGATATTTAATGACAATCGGGCAATGCTGTAGAGCATGGAGTTTTTTTGCGTACTCAACAGGTGGTACTGAGTGTTTCGTGTAGCGATGTGGGTAAAACAATTTAGCTGCTCGAATAATGCCAGTTGTCAGTTCTTCAACCTTGTAAACTTCGCCTTCCCATCCTTGCCCTAAAAAACTAATCACGCGATACTTTTTACCCAGCATTCGCCCCGAAGGAAAATCATAGCGCGTTGTTTTCATGGATGACGGCTCACTGGTTGGTTAGGCGGTAATTCTGCCCCTGACCTTAACGGTAATGTAATCGAGAATTTGCTCGGCAATGGTTTCACCAACCACCAGCTCTAAGCCTTTAAAGCCAGGGGATGAATTAGCCTCACAGATTTTATACCCCTCCTCATCAAACAATAAATCAATACCTGCAATATCAAGGTTAACCAGTCGTGCAGTTTCAGTGGCCAGCCACTCAATTTCAGGAGTTAGCGCAAAGGACTCTACTTGGCCACCGCGAGAAAAGTTCGCCTTAAAGCTTGTTTCCGAGTAACGCTTCATGCAGCCAATGACACGACCACCAAGCACAAAGACCCGTAAATCACGACCTCGACTGTTGCTGACAAACTCTTGCAAGATGATGTTTGGCTTAGTGTGCTGACTATCGATTAACCCCATGAGATCGCTAAATTGTTCAGGTGAATCACACAGGTAAACGCCCTTCCCTTCGGTACCGGTTAAGTTCTTCACAATCACGGGGAAGCCAAGCTCACGTTTGACCAGCTCGCTGTCTACGGGAAATTTAACCAGCATCGTTTTAGGCGAGGGCAGATTGCTTTGCGCTAAAAGCTGATGGATGTGTAATTTGTCTTTGACAATCTCGATGGTTTCAGAGGAGTTACACGAGTACACATTTAGCCGTTCCAATTGCCGAATAACCGCCAAGGCAAAATACGGTGTGTTAGCACCAATTCGAGGAATTAAGAAGTCAGGCAGCGGAGTTGGTTTACCATCGACCAAAATGCTTTTACGGTCATCTCTGGTCACCACGAGCTCAAACTGCTCAGGGCTATACACCGTTAGATCAATCCCTTTTTGTTGGCCAGCCTGTAACAGGCGATTAATCCCGTAGGCATTCGTACCGAGGTCTGCTTGTTTTTTGGAGTACAGGATCCAGCCTTTCATGCGCCATTACCTTTGTGTAAAAGGGAGCATTATTTCCTTGCTCAACCTAAAAAGCTACGATTATTTTCAGTCTGACGCTAAAAAAAATGACGGGGATCGACTTGGTCTATTTTACGTGAAATTCTCTAGGCATCACGGCCTAGCCACAGTAAAATAGCGCACTATCTAGGACTGATTGCTGGCTAGCTTGAAAGAGACCAGATCAACAACCGCAATCGTCATCACACCTGTTTTGTGTGGTGGCCTGTGAGCCACTTAGATTTACTAGGTCATTGATGTAAGGACGACAAATGAAGAGCAAGCACGCCATTAAGCATCACGATCTTTTTTTTAAAAGTTCGCTCCAGGACATCGAGATTGCAAAGGATTTTTTTAAGGCGTACTTGCCTAAAAAAATCCAAAAGATGATTGACTGGGAGACGCTGCACTTAGAAAACGATAGCTTCATCGAAGAAGATTTCCAAACTGCTTTTACTGATGTACTCTACCAAGTGAAACTCAAAAAACAGTACGGTAAAGAGCAGATTTTTTTATACATTTTGAGCGAGCACCAGTCCACCCCTGACCCTCTTATGGCTTTTAGGTTGTGGTATTATCGCTGCAAAATCTGGGATCGGTTTTTAAAACAAATCGCTAAAAAGGATCAGAATGATAAGCTTAAGCTGCCGTTAATTCTCAACTTGGTGTTTTATAATGGCAAACAAAAACCCTACCCTTACACACTGAATTTCTTCGACCTATTTGATGATGTGGAACTCGCCAAAGAGCTTTACAACGCCCCTGCTCCTTTAATAGATTTATCAGTCATACCTGATGATGAGCTGTTAACGCATGGTCATGTGGCTGCGATGGAATTATGCCACAAGCATGCTTATGGTCGTGATCTCATACCAATTATTAAAGCGTTAATTCAGCATGATTTACTACAATTAATAAAGACACTTGATGGTGGAAAACATATCTCTAGGCTGGTAAAATATGCCTTAGAATATGAGAAAGACAACTATGGTAGTGAAATTGTCACGCTTTTAGCTGAAGCACTACCTGATATGAAGGAGACGATTATGTCTGCAGCAGATCAATTACGGCAAGAAGGCCATAACCAAGGTGTTCAACAGGGCATTGATTTTGTAGCTAGAAATTTGCTTAAAAAGGGTATGGA
>CBDALO010000061.1:0-9624 GCA_965196985.1 Gammaproteobacteria bacterium
GGCATAAAACGGTGTTTATCAAAAAGACATTGATTTTCTCAAAAACTCTTGATTATATTCACATAAAAATGCTCTAAAACGACGTAAAGTACAGAACTACAATAGAACCAAGCCTTTTTTTCAATCAATAACTGCTAGTTTTTCAGAAATAACATATCACTTGCAATAACACTAACTTGGCCTAAAATGGTATTTATCAAAAAAACATTGATTTTCTCAAAAACTCTCTATTATATTCACATGAAAATGCTCTAAAACGACGTAAAGTACAGAACTACAATAGAACCAAGCTATTTTTCCAATGATTAACTGCTACTTATTCAGAAATACCATATCATTTGCAATAACACTAACTTGGCCTAAAACTGTGTTTATCAAAAAGACATTGATTTTCTCAAAAACTCTCGCTTGGCCTAAAATGGTATTTATCAAAAAAACATTGATTTTCTCAAAAACTCTCTATTATATTCACATGAAAATGCTCTAAAACGACGTAAAGTACAGAACTACAATAGAACCAAGCTATTTTTCCAATGATTAACTGCTACTTTTTCAGAAATACCATATCATTTGCAATAACACTAACTTGGCCTAAAACTGTGTTTATCAAAAAGACATTGATTTTCTCAAAAACTCTCGATTAAATTCACATAAAAATGCTCTAAAACGACGTAAAGTACAGAACTACAATAGAACCAAGCTATTTTTCCAATGAATCACTGCTAGTTTTTTTAGAAATAACATATCATTTGCAATAACACTAACTTGGCCTAAAATGGTATTTATCAAAAAGACATTGATTTTCTCAAAAACTCTCGATTAAATTCACATAAAAATGCTCTAAAACGACGTAAAGTACAGAACTACAATAGAACCAAGCTGTTTTTCCAATGAATAACTGCTAGTTTTTCAGAAATACCATATCACTTGCAAAAACACTAACTTGGCCTAAAACTATGTTTATCAAAAAAACATTGATTTTCTCAAAAACTCTCGATTAAATTCACATAAAAATGCTCTAAAACGACGTAAAGTACAGAACTACAATAGAACCAAGCCATTTTTCCAATGAATAACTGCTAGTTTTTCAGAAATAACATATCATTTGCAATTACACTAACTTGGCCTAAAACTGTGTTTATCAAAAAGACATTGATTTTCTCAAAAACTCTCGATTATATTCGCATAAAAATGCTCTAAAACGACGTAAAGTACAGAACTACAATAGAACCAAGCCATTTTTCCAATGAATAACTGCTAGTTTTTCAGAAATAACATATCATTTGCAATAACACTAACTTGGCCTTAAACGGTGTTTATCAAAAAAACATTGATTTTCTCCAAAACTCTCGATTAAATTCACATAAAAATGCTCTAAAACGACGTAAAGTACAGAACTACAATAGAACCAAGCTATTTTTCCAATGAATAACTGCTAGTTTTTCAGAAATACCATATCATTTGCAATAACACTAACTTGGCCTAAAACTATGTTTATCAAAAAAACATTGATTTTCTCAAAAACTCTCGATTAAATTCACATAAAAATGCTCTAAAACGACGTAGAGTACAGAACTACAATAGAACCAAGCTATTTTTCCAATGAATAACTGCTAGTTTTTCAGAAATAACATATCATTTGCAATTACACTAACTTGGCCTAAAACGGTGTTTATCAAAAAACATTGATTTTCTCAAAAACTCTCGATTATATTCACATAAAAATGCTCTAAAACGACGTAAAGTACAGAACTACAATAGAACCAAGCTATTTTTCCAATGAATCACTGCTAGTTTTTCAGAAATACTATATCATTTGCAATAACACTAACTTGGCTTAAAACGGTGTTTATCAAAAAAACATTGATTTTCTCAAAAACTCTCCATTAAATTCACATAAAAATGCTCTAAAACGACGTAAAGTACAGAACTACAATAGAACCAAGCCATTTTTTCAATGAATGACTGCTAGTTTTGCAGAAATATCATATCATTTGCAATAACACTAACTGGGTCTAAAACGGTGTTTATCAAAAAGACATTGATTTTCTCAAAAACTCTCCATGAAATTCACATAAAAATGCTCTATAACGACGTAAAGTACAGAACTACAATAGAACCAAGCTATTTTTCCAATGAATAACTGCTAGTTTTTCCGAAATACCATATCATTTGCAATAACACTAACTTGTCCTAAAATGGTGTTTATCAAAAAAACATTGATTTTCTCAAAAACTCTCGATTAAAATCACATAAAAATGCTCCACAACGACGTAAAGTACAGAACTACAATAGAACCAGGCTATTTTTGCAATGAATCACTGCTAGTTTTTCAGAACTACCATATCATTTGCAATAACAGTAACTTGGCCTAAAACGGTGTTTATCAAAAAGACATTGACTTTCTCAAAAACTCTCGATTAAATTCACATAAAAATGCTCTAAAGACGACGTAAAGTACAGAACTACAATAGAACCAAGCTATTTTTCCAATGAATCACTGCTAGTTTTTTTAGAAATAACATATCATTTGCAATAACACTAACTTGGCATAAAACTATGTTTATCAAAAAAACATTGATTTTCTCAAAAACTCTCGATTAAATTCACATAAAATTGCTCTAAAACGACGTAAAGTACAGAACTACAATAGAACCAAGCCATTTTTCCAATGAATAACTGCTATTTTTTCAGAAATAACATATCATTTGCAATTACACTAACTTGGCCTAAAACGGTGTTTATCAAAAAAACATTGATTTTTTTCAAAAACTCTCGATTATATTCACATAAAAATGCTCTAAAACGACGTAAAAAACAGAACTACAATAGAAACAAGCCATTTTTCTAACGAACAACTGCTAGTTTTTCAGAAATAACATATCATTTGCAATAACACTAACTTGGCCTAAAATGGTCTTTATCAAAAAAACATTGATTTTCTCAAAAACTCTCCATTATATTCATATGAAAATGCTCTAAAACGACGTAAAGTACAGAACTACAATAGAACCAAGCTATTTTTTCAATGAATAACTGCTAGTTTTTCAGAAATAACATATCATTTGCAATAACACTAACTTGGCCTAAAATGGTCTTTATCAAAAAAACATTGATTTTCTCAAAAACTCTCCATTATATTCACATAAAAATGCTCTAAAACGACGTAAAGTACAGAACTACAATAGAACCAAGCTATTTTTCCAATGAATAACTGCTAGTTTTTCAGAAATACCATATCATTTGCAATAACACTAACTTGGCCTAAAACGGTGTTTATCAAAAAAACGATTTTCTCAAAAATTGATTTTCTCAAAAACTATCGATTAAATTCACAAAAAAATGCTCTAAAACGACGTAAAGTACAGAACTGCAATAGAACCAAGCCATTTTTCCAATGAATAACTGCTAGTTTTTCAGAAATACCATATCATTTGCAATAACACTAACTTGGCCTAAAACGGTGTTTATCAAAAAACATTGATTTTCTCAAAAACTCTTGATTACATTCACATAAAAATGCTCTAAAACGACGTAAAGTACAGAACTACAATAGAACCAAGCTATTTTTCCAATGAATAACTGCTAGTTTTTCAGAAATAACATATCATTTGCAATAACACTAACTTGGCCTAAAACCATGTTTATCAAAAAAACATTGATTTTCTCAAAAACTCTCCATTAAATTCTCATAAAAATGCTCTAAAACGACGTAAAGTACAGAACTACAATAGAACCAAGCTATTTTTCCAATGAACAACTGCTAGTTTTTCAGAAATAACAGATCATTTGCAATGACACTAACTTGGCCTAAAACTATGTTTATCAAAATAACATTGATTTTCTCAAAAACTCTCTCTGAAATTCACATAAAAATGCTCTAAAACGACGTAAAGTAGAGAACTACAATAAAACCAAGCCATTTTTTCAATGAATAACTGATAGTTTTTCAGAAATACCATATCATTTGCAATAACACTAACTTGGCCTAAAATGGTCTTTATCAAAAAAACATTGATTTTCTCAAAAACTCTCTCTGAAATTCACATAAAAATGCTCTAAAACGACGTAAAGTACAGAACTACAATAAAACCAAGCCATTTTTTCAATGAATAACTGATAGTTTTTCAGAAATACCATATCATTTGCAATAACACTAACTTGGCCTAAAATGGTCTTTATCAAAAAAACATTGATTTTCTCAAAAACTCTCCATTATATTCACATGAAAATGCTCTAAAACGACGTATAGTACAGAACTACAATAGAACCAAGCCATTTTTCCAATGAAAAACTGCTAGTTTTTCTTTCATGTGAATATAATGGAGAGTTTTTGAGAAAATCAATTTGATAAAGACCATTTTAGGCCAAGTTAGTGTTATTGCAAATGATATGTTATTTCTGAAAAACTATCAGTTATTCATTGAAAAAATGGCTTGGTTCTATTGTAGTTCTGTACTTTACGTCGTTTTAGAGCATTTTTATGTGAATAAAATCGAGAGTTTTTGAGAAAATCAATGTTTTTTTGATAAACACCATTTTAGGCCAAGTTAGTGTAATTGCAAATGATATGTTATTTCTGAAAAACTAGCAGTTATTCATTGAAAAAATGGCTTGGTTCTATTGAACTTCTGTACTTTACGTCGTTTTAGAGCATTTTTATGTGAATTTCAGAGAGAGTTTTTGAGAAAATCAATGTTATTTTGATAAACATAGTTTTAGGCCAAGTTAGTGTCATTGCAAATGATCTGTTATTTCTGAAAAACTAGCAGTTGTTCATTGGAAAAATAGCTTGGTTCTATTGTAGTTCTGTACTTTACGTCGTTTTAGAGCATTTTTATGAGAATTTAATGGAGAGTTTTTGAGAAAATCAATGTTTTTTTGATAAACACCGTTTTAGGCCAAGTTAGTGTTATTGCAAATGATATGGTATTTCTGAAAAACTAGCAGTTATTCATTGGAAAAATAGCTTGGTTCTATTGTAGTTCTGTACTTTACGTCGTTTTAGAGCATTTTTATGTGAATTTAATCGAGAGTTTTTGAGAAAATCAATGTTTTTTTGATAAACACTGTTTTAGGCCAAGTTAGTGTTATTGCAAATGATATGGTATTTCTGAAAAACTAGCAGTTATTCATTGGAAAAATGGCTTGGTTCTATTGTAGTTCTGTACTTTACGTCGTTTTAGAGCATTTTTATGTGAATTTAATCGAGAGTTTTTGAGAAAATCAATGTTTTTTTGATAAAAACACCGTTTTAGGCCAAGTTAGTGTTATTGCAAATGATATGTTATTTCTGAAAAACTAGCAGTTATTCATTGGAAAAATAGCTTGGTTCTATTGTAGTTCTGTACTTTACGTCGTTTTAGAGCATTTTTATGTGAATTTAATGGAGAGTTTTTGAGAAAATCAATATTTTTTGATAAACACCGTTTTAGGCCAAGTTAGTGTTATTGCAAATGATATGGTATTTCTGAAAAACTAGCAGTTATTCATTGGAAAAATAGCTTGGTTCTATTGTAGTTCTGTACTTTACGTCGTTTTAGAGCATTTTCATGTGAACTAATCGAGAGTTTTGGAGAAAATCAATGTTTTTTTGATAAACACGGTTTTAGGCCAAGTTAGTGTTATTGCAAATGATATGTTATTTCTGAAAAACTAGCAGTTATTCATTGGAAAAATGGCTTGGTTCTATTGTAGTTCTGTACTTTACGTCGTTTTAGAGCATTTTTATGTGAATTTAATCGAGAGTTTTTGAGAAAATCAATGTTTTTTTGATAAACACCGTTTTAGGCCAAGTTAGTGTTATTGCAAATGATATGTTATTTCTGAAAAACTAGCAGTTATTCATTGGAAAAATGGCTTGGTTCTATTGTAGTTCTGTACTTTACGTCGTTTTAGAGCATTTTTATGTGAATAAAATGGAGAGTTTTTGAGAAAATCAATGTTTTTTTGATAAACACCGTTTTAGGCCAAGTTAGTGTAAATTCAAATGATATGTTATTTCTGAAAAACTAGCAGTTATTCATTGAAAAAATGGCTTGGTTCTATTGAACTTCTGTACTTTACGTCGTTTTAGAGCATTTTTATGTGAATTTCAGAGAGAGTTTTTGAGAAAATCAATGTTATTTTGATAAACATAGTTTTAGGCCAAGTTAGTGTCATTGCAAATGATCTGTTATTTCTGAAAAACTAGCAGTTGTTCATTGGAAAAATAGCTTGGTTCTATTGTAGTGCTGTACTTTACGTCGTTTTAGAGCATTTTTATGAGAATTTAATGGAGAGTTTCTGAGAAAATCGACGTTTTTTGACAGAACTACCGTTTTAGAACCAAGTTAGTGTTATTGCAAATGATATATTTCTGAAAAACTAGCAGTTATTCATTGAAAAAATGGCATGGTTCTATTGTAGTTCTGTACTTTACGTCGTTTTAGAGCATTTTTATGCCTGAATTTAATCGAGAGTTTTTGAGAAAATCATTGTTTTTTTCATAAACTCTGTTTTAGGCCAAGTTAGTGTTATTGCAAATGATATGCTATAAAACTGACGTAAAGTAGCAGAACTATTCATTGAGAGACGTAAAGTACAGAGCTACAATAGAACCAAGCCATGTTTTCAATCAATATCTGCTTGTTTTTCAGAAATACCATATCATTTGCAATAACACTAACTTGGCCTAAAACAGTGTTTATGAGAAAAACATTGATTTTCTCAAAAACTCTCGATTAAATTCACATAAAAATGGTCTAAAACGACGTAAAGTACAGAACTACAATAGAACCAAGCTATCTTTCCAATGAATAACTGCTAGTTTTTCAGAAATACCATATCATTTGCAATAACACTAACTTGGCCTAAAACTATGTTTATCAAAAAAACATTGATTTTCTCAAAAACTCTCGATTAAATTCACATAAAAATGCTCTAAAACGACGTAAAGTAAAGAACTACAATAGAACCAAGCCATTTTTCCAATGAATAACTGCTAGTTTTTCAGAAATAACATATCATTTGCAATAACACTAACTTGGCCTAAAACGGTGTTTATCAAAAAGACATTGATTTTCTCAAAAACTCTCGATTATATTCACATAAAAATGCTCTAAAACGACGTAAAGTACAGAACTACAATAGAACCAAGCCTTTTTTTCAATCAATAACTGCTAGTTTTTCAGAAATAACATATCATTTGCAATAACACTAACTTGGCCTAAAATGGTATTTATCAAAAAAACATTGATTTTCTCAAAAACTCTCTATTATATTCACATGAAAATGCTCTAAAACGACGTAAAGTACAGAACTACAATAGAACCAAGCTATTTTTCCAATGATTAACTGCTACTTATTCAGAAATACCATATCATTTGCAATAACACTAACTTGGCCTAAAACTGTGTTTATCAAAAAGACATTGATTTTCTCAAAAACTCTCGATTAAATTCACATAAAAATTCTCTAAAACGACGTAAAGTACAGAACTACAATAGAACCAAGCTATTTTTCCAATGAATCACTGCTAGTTTTTTTAGAAATAACATATCATTTGCAATAACACTAACTTGGCCTAAAACTGTGTTTATCAAAAAGACATTGATTTTCTCAAAAACTCTCGATTAAATTCACATAAAAATGCTCTAAAACGACGTAAAGTACAGAACTACAATAGAACCAAGCTGTTTTTCCAATGAATAACTGCTAGTTTTTCAGAAATACCATATCACTTGCAAAAACACTAACTTGGCCTAAAACTATGTTTATCAAAAAAACATTGATTTTCTCAAAAACTCTCGATTAAATTCACATAAAAATGCTCTAAAACGACGTAAAGTACAGAACTACAATAGAACCAAGCCATTTTTCCAATGAATAACTGCTAGTTTTTCAGAAATAACATATCATTTGCAATTACACTAACTTGGCCTAAAACTGTGTTTATCAAAAAGACATTGATTTTCTCAAAAACTCTCGATTATATTCGCATAAAAATGCTCTAAAACGACGTAAAGTACAGAACTACAATAGAACCAAGCCATTTTTCCAATGAATAACTGCTAGTTTTTCAGAAATAACATATCATTTGCAATAACACTAACTTGGCCTTAAACGGTGTTTATCAAAAAAACATTGATTTTCTCCAAAACTCTCGATTAAATTCACATAAAAATGCTCTAAAACGACGTAAAGTACAGAACTACAATAGAACCAAGCTATTTTTCCAATGAATAACTGCTAGTTTTTCAGAAATACCATATCATTTGCAATAACACTAACTTGGCCTAAAACTATGTTTATCAAAAAAACATTGATTTTCTCAAAAACTCTCGATTAAATTCACATAAAAATGCTCTAAAACGACGTAGAGTACAGAACTACAATAGAACCAAGCTATTTTTCCAATGAATAACTGCTAGTTTTTCAGAAATAACATATCATTTGCAATTACACTAACTTGGCCTAAAACGGTGTTTATCAAAAAACATTGATTTTCTCAAAAACTCTCGATTATATTCACATAAAAATGCTCTAAAACGACGTAAAGTACAGAACTACAATAGAACCAAGCTATTTTTCCAATGAATCACTGCTAGTTTTTCAGAAATACTATATCATTTGCAATAACACTAACTTGGCTTAAAACGGTGTTTATCAAAAAAACATTGATTTTCTCAAAAACTCTCCATTAAATTCACATAAAAATGCTCTAAAACGACGTAAAGTACAGAACTACAATAGAACCAAGCCATTTTTTCAATGAATGACTGCTAGTTTTGCAGAAATATCATATCATTTGCAATAACACTAACTGGGTCTAAAACGGTGTTTATCAAAAAGACATTGATTTTCTCAAAAACTCTCCATGAAATTCACATAAAAATGCTCTATAACGACGTAAAGTACAGAACTACAATAGAACCAAGCTATTTTTCCAATGAATAACTGCTAGTTTTTCCGAAATACCATATCATTTGCAATAACACTAACTTGTCCTAAAATGGTGTTTATCAAAAAAACATTGATTTTCTCAAAAACTCTCGATTAAAATCACATAAAAATGCTCCACAACGACGTAAAGTACAGAACTACAATAGAACCAGGCTATTTTTGCAATGAATCACTGCTAGTTTTTCAGAACTACCATATCATTTGCAATAACAGTAACTTGGCCTAAAACGGTGTTTATCAAAAAGACATTGACTTTCTCAAAAACTCTCGATTAAATTCACATAAAAATGCTCTAAAGCGACGTAAAGTACAGAACTACAATAGAACCAAGCTATTTTTCCAATGAATCACTGCTATTTTTTTTTAGAAATAACATATCATTTGCAATAACACTAACTTGGCATAAAACTATGTTTATCAAAAAAACATTGATTTTCTCAAAAACTCTCGATTAAATTCACATAAAATTGCTCTAAAACGACGTAAAGTACAGAACTACAATAGAACCAAGCCATTTTTCCAATGAATAACTGCTATTTTTTCAGAAATAACATATCATTTGCAATTACACTAACTTGGCCTAAAACGGTGTTTATCAAAAAAACATTGATTTTTTTCAAAAACTCTCGATTATATTCACATAAAAATGCTCTAAAACGACGTAAAAAACAGAACTACAAT
>CBDALO010000062.1:0-5577 GCA_965196985.1 Gammaproteobacteria bacterium
TCAATGTCTTGTACTTGTTTTTGATATTGTGCTTTTTTGTAAATGAGACTGGTGCGTAACTTCATGCGCGTTAGTGGGGTTCGAATGTCATGTGAAATGGCAGCAAGCAATTGCGTACGCTCCTTCAATAGCCGTTGTATTTGTTGCTGCAGTTTGTTGATCTCATTAAAGGTATTACGTGCTATTTTAGGACCATTTAAATCTAGGGGGCTATCATAAATATCTTTGCTTAGCGCTTTAGCCTTTTTTTGGATTGATTGTAAAGGGGCGCTATATCGTATCAGCAGCCATGTTAACAGGATAAGGAAAAATAAATTTATAATGACGAAAAGTAAAAAGCTGTGTTGTAAAGGCATGCTTAATGGTTCCAGGTTAATGGTAACGTTTAACCATTTTCCAGAAGGTAAGTGTTGTGAAAATTGCAGTTTCTTATCCATTAGTTTAATTTTTTTATGCAATGACCATAAACTTTGATTGTTAATGTGCCAGTCAAATTCTGCTTTATTAGAGAGGTGGATGCTAGTGCGCCATCCTTTCTGTAAATTCCATTGACTTGCTGAAAATAAGCAGGCGACTCAGTCAGATTAGAAATTCCTTTTAAGGTAAACTTAACCAAAAAAGAGGAATGACAATGAGCTGCTATAAAAATGAGAACTTAATCGAAGAAGCCATACATGTTTTAGCGATGGAGGGGTTTGAAGCTTTACCTAAGCTTGTCTCCAGGTTGATGAATGAGGCTATGTTAATAGAAAGGGAGCGCCATTTAAATGCCAGTCCTTATGAGCGAACTGGCGATAGAAACGGATATGCGAACGGCTTTAAACCAAGGTTAATTAACACAGGTCAAGGTCAGCTTGAGCTACAGATACCGCAGGTTAGAGACTCCAATGAAGCCTTCTATCCATCAGTCTTAGAGCGAGGTGTACGCTCTGATAGAGCACTTAAGCTGGCTGTCGCTGAAATGTATGTGCATGGGGTTTCCACGCGCAAAGTTGAAAAGGTGCTAAAGCAACTCTGTGGAACAGATATTTCAAGCACAGAGGTAAGCCGTTGCGCTAAATTGTTGGATGAAGATTTAAAGAAATGGCGAAATAAGCCGTTAGGAAAGATAAAATATCTTTGGCTAGATGCACGTTATGAGAAGGTGCGCACTAGCGGCACAGTACAAGACTGTGCGGTATTGATAGCCTATGGCTTTGATGAATCAACCGGCAAGAGAACAGTGCTAGGTGTTTCTGTTGCGTTATCAGAGGCTGAGGTACATTGGCGTGATTTTCTTCAGCAGTTGGTTGAGCGAGGTATACATGGTATTGAGTTGATTACTAGCGACGCTCATACTGGCCTAAAAGCCGCTAGAAGAGCTGTGTTCCCCAGTGTTCCTTGGCAACGCTGCCAATTTCATTTGCAGCAAAATGCTCAGGCTCACATACCAAAGCGCTCAATGAAGGAACCAGTAGCTGAGGAGATTACAGCTATATTTAATGCCTCAAACATTCATGAGTCGGAAAGACTATTGGCTATGGCGGTAGATAAATATCAGCAAACAGCACCAGTGCTTTCTTCTTGGTTGGAAGTGAATATACCGGAGGGCTTAGTAGTGATGAACTTTGACAGGCCGCATCAAAAAAGATTAAGAACCAGTAACATAGCTGAGCGCGTAAACAGAGAGGTAAAAAGAAGGACGCATACAGTTGGAATTTTCCCTAATACTGAATCGTGCCTAAGGCTCGTATCAGCTGTTTTAGTGGAAATTGATGACCAGTGGAGCGGATCACCTAGATACTTAAGTTGAAGTGAATAATAAGGCTTCATAGGGTTTTAGGATAGATCATTCTTGTTCTTATTAACGAGATATAATTGCTATTACCTAAAAGTTAATAATTTATTTTGAGAGGAGAAAAATTTGAGGTATAAATAATTTTTTAGATTGATTAGCATAATTAATTTAAGATATTATGCGATGAGACAGGTACAATAGAGTGCCATTTAGAATTTTAAAGGTTTTTCTAAGTACTGAAGTTGGTTTTTACAGACAAAATAACGCTCTATCAGGTGGATTTTGCTATAGGGAATGGATTTACTGATTGCTCTTGTCTCTGTTATATCTGGGGCGATGGTGCGGTTTTTTTGGATTAGTAGAATGGCTTGTTGTTTTGCAAGTTCTTTTATGGCATTGCTTTGTGCTATGTTGCTAAGGTGTAGGTAGAGAGCAAGTGCAATGCTTTGTAAGAATATTATTAATAAAATAAGGCTTATTAAAAATGTACGACTAGCAAGGAGTATGGTTAGTACATGTTTTATTCGCACGGCTAAGACTCTATATGATAAACATCCGCACAAAACTGATAACCACTGCCTCGTATGGTTTTTATTAGTTGCGGTTGCTGTGGATTGACTTCAATTCGTTTGCGTAAACGGCTGATTTGTACATCAATACTGCGGTCAAAGACTTCACAAGCATGGTCATCGTGTATAGCCTGAAGGAGTTGCTCTCTAGACATAACATGATGGGCATTCAGTAGAAAGGCCTTTAGTAATGCTAGTTCAGTTCTACTGAGGCAAATTTCAATATTATTGCTTGAAAAGAGTTGCTGTGTGCCAAGGTGTAGACGCCAATCCGAGAAATGTAGTTCAGAGCCTTGCTTAGACAGGGCCGTTTTTACACTGCGACGTAATTGTGCCTTAATGCGTACAATAACTTCGCGAGGATAAAAGGGCTTCGCAATATAATCATCTGCACCTAGTTCGATACCTATAACACGATCTGCTGGTTCACCTGCTGCGGAGATCATAATAATTGGCTTGTTGGATATCTTTCGAAAATTCTGGCAAAGGGTTAAGCCGTCTTCGTTACCTAACATGATGTCCAATAAAACCAAATCAACTGCGTGTTTTTGATAGGCACTGAAAAGCTGTTGGCTATTGTGAGCTGTTATTGTGTTGAAATTATATTTTTGTAATAACTCTGTGAGCAGTTCACAGATTTTCTTATCGTCGTCAACAATTAATATGGTTTGGCTTGGCATGGTTTTTCTCTTTTTGACTGGAGGTTTAACCACGGGGCATCAGGTTAAGCTACTAAGCAAGGCATAGTGACATGCTATAAATGGTGGGGCAATTTTAGAATGTGTGGGTAACAACAGATTTTTTGTTGCAGCTAGCCCTTTGCTGAGAGTTTTTTTCTAAATAGTTTCCTAATTTATTTTATCTAACAATTGGTTGGGTAGTTTTTTAGGGCTAACTAATTATCCTTGGTGGCATAAAGTAGGTAGTTTACTGAAATATCGTCAGTTAATTTGGCTGCACGTTTAAGAGGGTTGTAATGTAGTCCCTTTAGAGCTTGAGGAGTTAAGTTGGCCGCATGGCAATAATCTGTTAGTTCAGCGGGCTTAATAAACTTGGCGTAATCGTGCGTGCCTTTAGGTAGTAGTTTCATAACGTATTCAGCTGCAACGATTGATAGTAGATAAGCTTTAGGGTTACGGTTTAAGGTTGAAAAAAATAATTTCCCACCAGGTTTGGCAAGTTTGGAGCAAGCCTTAATTAAGCTGGCTGGGTCAGGAACATGTTCAAGTAGTTCCATGCAGACGATAATATCAAATTCTTCAATATGTTGCGCAGCCATGTCCTCGGCACTAATTTGTTGGTAGTTAATATCAAGGTGGTGTTGCTTTGCATGCCTAGTAGCGCAAGCAATGGCATTGGTTGATAAATCAATGCCAGTCATAACTGCGCCTTTAATAGCTAGGCTTTCGCTTAGAAGGCCTCCACCACAACCGATATCGATAACAGCTTTGCCTAATAGAGAACCTTGTTGTTCGATGAATCCTAAGCGGGTGGGATTAATATCGTGTAGGGTTTTAAACTCGCCCTGTTTGTCCCACCATTTCTCGCCAAGTTGGTCGAACTTGTTAATTTCTTGTTCGTCGCTATTCATGACAGTGCTCTTTAGTTACTTATTGAAGCGATTGTACGTTTTATCAGAGGCTTAGTCGATGACTTCATCAATAAGTATGAAAAATGACCATTTTTAATTTATAGTTCGCTAGTGCGCCATCCTTTCTGTAAATTCCATTGACTTGCTGAAAATAAGCAGGCGACTCAGTCAGATTAGAAATTCCTTTTAAGGTAAACTTAACCAAAAAAGAGGAATGACAATGAGCTGCTATAAAAATGAGAACTTAATCGAAGAAGCCATACATGTTTTAGCGATGGAGGGGTTTGAAGCTTTACCTAAGCTTGTCTCCAGGTTGATGAATGAGGCTATGTTAATAGAAAGGGAGGTATCCGTTCAATATCAGCATGATTTGAAAATAATTCAAAAAGTTCTTGACAGCTTTTTCGTGCAAATTTGGAAATTTTATATTGGAATCATCGTGTGTCATAAAAGCATGATGTGCGCTCTATAACAACGCTGTATGCTCGGATTATTTTTTCATCGATCAGGTTCATGGCTTAAAAATAATTTCAGCAGTACGGCCATCTGTGTGGGGAAAATTTACCTTTTCAAACCCGTGGTATACTCTTCCTATGAAAAAACAACCTGACAAATCAGTTTTAGCCGATCTCATTGAGAGATTTAATAATACTGTTACACCAACAGCACTAGAAACAGATTTTAGCAATGTATGTGAAAGTCAGGCTGAGAAAATCATAAAGCTAGAAGACAAGGTGCAATCGTTAAATAACGCATTAAATAAATATAAAGGTGAGCAAGGAAAGCCTAATGTTAGAAAGCAAACGCGCGCTAACAAGGACAAGGATCATTCCTCCGAGAAGGATAGAAAAGGAAATAAAACCAATAAAACTAGAAAGCCAAAATCTAGTAAAAAAAATCTCGAAGTCTCTAATACAGTGACACTAACAATTAATCCAGATTCGTTGCCCAGCGATGCTGTGCCAAATGGCTCTAAGAAAACACTTATCCAGGATATAAAAATTGCTGCTAATAACACTCTTTTTTTGCGCCAACAATATTACTCCCCTTCTGAAAACAAACACTATACAGCACCTCTGCCAACTGGTTATGAGGGCCAGTTCGGCCCTACTATTAAAAGCTGGACAAGCTTCCTAAATACTCAAGGTGGTATGACGCTAGAAAGCCTTGAGACATTTTATAAAACCGCCAACATAGATATTAGTAAATCAACCATCCATAGCTTCACAATTAAAACACCTACGATACTTGAGCCCGAGAAGGTAGAAGTTGTGAAGGCAGGTTTACAATCCACGAACTACCAGCACCTAGATGACACCAACGCTAGAGAGGATGGGAAAAACCGTTATGTTAATGTATTGGGTAATGAGTATTATTCAGCTTACTTTACGCTGACCAGTAAAAGTCGATTAAGCGTCATTGAAATGTTAAGCAAAGACCACTTTGGGTTCACATTAAATGAGGCCGCTTTTAATTTACTGGCTACTATGAACTTACCCCACAAGGTAATCGAAAGCTTAAAGGTATTTCACTCATCGACTATCTTAAACAGTAAGGAGCTGGAAGTTATTCTTGATAAGGTATTAGGTGATAAAAAATTTCCAAAATATAGAAAGCTGATTACTGATGCGGCAGCTATC
>CBDALO010000063.1:0-12307 GCA_965196985.1 Gammaproteobacteria bacterium
AGGCCAGGGATACGCTTAGGAACGCTCGCCCATAAAGTACAAAGCTATGTTGAGAGCCAGGGCTTTAATATGGTGCGCTTCCCAGGTTTAACAGGTCATTCAATTGGTCGGCATCATTGCGAAGGGCTTTTTGTACCATTTTATGGGGAGCCTAACACTGGTCACGTTTTAGAAGAAGGCATGGTGATAACAATAGAGCCATTTGTTAGTGTGGGCTCAGGAGAGGCTGAGCTATTGTCAACGCCTTTAAGGTCAGTTAAAACAAAAGATGGTGCCTTGGCGTGTTTCTGGGAGCACGTTATAGCTATTACAAAAGATGGTTGCGAGGTGTTGGACTTGCGTCCAGGCGAATCAGGTTAGGATTTTATCATTGGTTTGATTGATTAGAGTATTTTTCACAATTAAAATCTTTATTTAAAACAATAGCGAGAGTTATCAATCTTCGGTACTATTTATCGTTTCTATCTGTTAGAGGTGATTATATGGCATTAGAGCTTAGCGGGCTTGAGAAGGCTATAGCTTCTCTTGGCGAGGCCATTAACTATTCTCAGAATCTTCCTGAAGGAATAAATGCTGAGATTGTCCGCGATTCAGTGATACAGCGTTTTGAGTATACTTATGAGCTTAGTTGGAAGTTGCTACAGCGTTGGATAAAAGTAAATGTTAGCCCAGAAGATGCGAGCCCTCGCACAAAAAAGGATCTATTTCGTTTGGCGGCTAAAAAACAAGTGATCACTAATCCGGAAGCTTGGTTTGAATTTGCTGAAGCAAGAAATAATATTGCTCATACGTATAATGAAAAAAATGCCAATTACGTTTATGAGGTTGCAGTTAAATTTTTAGTTGATGCGAAAAAGTTATATCAAACACTAAAGCAAAACAATGATTGATTTAGATGCTACCTATTTAGAAGAAATAAAGGCAATTCTTAGAAAAGAGCTGCCTAATATTACAGTGAAAGCTTTTGGTTCTCGAGTTACTGGTAGGGCAAAGAGATACTCTGATTTAGATTTAGTGTTAATTGATGATGCCCCAATTCCTATCGGCAAGTTAAATAAATTGCGCTTTGCTTTCTCAGATTCAGGTTTACCTATCATGGTTGACGTGGTTGATTGGTCAACGATTTCTACAGAATTTCGTGCAGCTATTCGAGAGGGTGGTTGTGAGACCTTGATTCCTGGTAGGACTCAGTAAAAAGCTCTAGCTTCTCTTTTGTCATCCGTTCTTTCCTGGTTTTATAGTTAAAGGACAGTATCCACTCGCTAAATCATACTTGCTGCTTAAGGCTTGCTGATAAAGTAGTTGTAAGTGGTGTGAGTTTCGTAGGTTTTTAATAAGTTTGTTTACCTGCTGTAATAGTATTTTCCCTGCCTGGGTTTTTGGTAGTAAATAAAATTTTTCAGTTTTAGGGTTGCTGGGGAGGGTTATAGCTAAGCCTGATGTGCTTAGTTTTTCTCCGGATTGCTTGGCTCGAAAATTAACTTCAATATTATCGGTTATCATTACCAGGGGTTTATTGGGGTATTGAGTTAAGCAGGAGAATGCATCAGCATTCTTTTTTACAATAACTAAGTTTGCTTTTGTTATTATCCGTTTTGCATAGTGAGCATTTGTGCCGCCAGTATTTTCAATAACAGTGATGCCTCGTTGATTGATGCTTTGAAATGAGCTGAAGCGAGGTGCGTTATTACTGGAGAATATTGCTCCTTTATGCCCATAAAGGACGGGAAGTGAGGTATAAAAGAGTTCCTGTCTTTTGGGTGTTTTTGTAATTCCTCCCATAGCAATATCACATTTACCTTGCTTTAAAAACGTAGTTAAATCAGTCCAGGGTGTTTTTACAAAGAGTAGTGGTTTGTTGATGTTTTTGGCTAACTGTTTAGCCATGTGAATGGCAAAGCCAGAGTATCGTTTTGTTATTGGGTTTTGATAAGTTAGGGGTGGGTAATCACCCGTGGTACAGACTAGTAATGGCTTTATTGCAAAACAAGCAGTTGTGATAAAGCAAAAGCCTAAACTGAGTATTATTTTTTTATGTATATTAATACCTTAAATGCTTTGTTATAGTTTCCTACTTGGAGAATGCGTTATAATGCAAAGTCGCCGAAGAAAAATCAATACTAAAGGCTTTAATAAGAAAGGAGTGATTATGATTGAGATAAGAACGGAAATTCTAATCAACGCAAGTTTGCAAGCTATCTGGCAGGTTTTAACCGATTTTTCTGGTTATTCAGGTTGGAATGATTTTCTTGGTATATCTGTAGATAAGTTAGAAATGGGAGGAGAATTAGAGGTTGCTATTTCTCCTGCTGGTGGAAGGCCAATAAACTATAAGCCGAGGCTAATAGCACTTGACGAAACGAAAGAACTACGCTGGCGCGGTGAGTTTGTTGCAAAAGCTTTATTTCAGTGTGAACATTATTTTTTGCTAGAACAACTTAGTGATAATCAAGTGCGCTTTATACAGGGTGAGCGTTTTACTGGTTTAATGATCCCATTATTTCGGTTGCTTGGTTTTGCAAATAAAACTGAGCAGGGCTTTGAGCATTTTAATCAGGCTATAAAACAGAAAGTAGAATTATTAAAAGCTTAGGAGGAAAAGATGTCTAATAATTGGAACCTTCAAGGTAGGCGTGCTTTAGTCACTGGCGGTTCAAAAGGAATAGGTGAGGCCACAGCCAAATTGTTTACTGAGCTTGGTGCGCAAGTTGTTATAGTTGCTAGGAACGAAATTGAGATGAAGCAGCAACTTGATAGTTGGCGGGCAGAAGGAATATTGATTAAAGGCATTTGTGCAGACTTATCTAGGCCAGATGAGTCACAGCGTATTTTAAAAGAATACTCTCGCCTAACTTCAGCAGGTCAGTTGGATGTTTTAGTTAATAACGTTGGCATTCCTTTGAAAAAAATCGATAGCTGATATTTGCATTGAAGACTATCAAGCTAATATTCAAACCAATGTTGGTTCAATGCTACAGATGTGCCAGGCTTTTTATCCATTATTAAAAGAATCAAGTTCAGCCAGTATCATTAATACTAGTTCAGTTAATGCTTATCGTGCTATGCCTGATGATGTGATTGATTGTTTAACTCGATCCGCTGTTGTTAGCTTAACTAAAGGATTAGCAAAAGCTTTGGCTGGTGATAATATTCGCGTGAACTCTGTTGCACCTGGATACACAAATACACAGCGAGTGCATGCTTTTCATAGTGAGGGAGAGCTTAATCAGCATATTGCTAAAATCCCTCTAAATCGTATGGCATCCCCGGCTGAAATAGCATCAGCAATGGCATTTTTAGCTATGAAAGCATCTTCTTATATCACTGGCCAATGTATTATTGTTGATGGTGGGTTGATGCTCTAACTCTTTGTTAAGGAGAGGCTCTTAATCGTATTGTTTGCTCGGCTTGGCACGGTGGTTCGATCTCAAGCATAGCACGGGCCGATACAGAGTTCTCCTTAAGTTTTGTGTAACTGACTATAAGGGTGTTAGGTTGTAGTTGCTGCAAGTAAAAGTCTCTGCATGGTGCCATCAACTATTTTTTGTATAGTCTTGTCACTGATGACAGGGGTGCAGTAATTAAAGTTCAAACATAGCCGATCCTTAATAGTGGCTGCAAAGATAATGCAACTAAATAGTAATTGATCCTGAACTGTAAAGAAAAACTCATCGACTGAAAATCGTCCTGTATTTTGAAAAGCAGAATCTACAACTCCAACATTGCTTAGAGTGCATGGGATAAATGATTGCTGGTTTTCTATGGCCTCAGAGGTCATTTTTTTTAAGGTGTTTAATGTATCATGATCATTTGCATCAACTAATTCATATTTTTTTAATGCTTCATGATAGAGCTTGTAGGCTTTCTTGGCTAAAGTCCAAAAGTTCACATCAGGTCGATTTAAAAGTAAAAAAACTATTTGGTGAGCATAGAATGCTAACACACGATCCTCTACACGGGGGTTGGTAAAAGGGCGTAAATTGACAGCAACTGAAAATACAAGTTCAGTTGCTTTAGAAGGTTTCTCTGTCATGATGGTTAGTGCGAATGCAGTTGTGAGCGCTGCAGTGACAGTAACGCGATGCTGTTTGCATTGTTTAAGAAGGCTCTGATAGTTTTCAGCATCAATAATCTAATAAATATTTCTTGATGCGGGCTTTGTTTTCTGGGGAGAGCCTTCGAAGCGAAAGGTTTGTTCCGGTGGTTGGGTGGGAACTGCTGGTGGATTGAAATTTGCTTTATTAAGTAATTTAAAAAGAGGTTCAGGGGTAGGGTAGGACTTAACTTGTGGCTGTTTGCCTAACTCTATTTCATTCATGCACCTTAATAAGTCACCAAGTAACCAACTCAATGACTTGCCATCAGAGATAGCATGTGAAGCACCAATAATGATGTAGCTTTCTTGATTAAAGGTAATAAGCGTACTACGCCATAATGACTGTTGAGTGTCAAAATGAGCATTTATAACACGGCTGTATTCATGATCAATAAGGTCAAATGTATCGCTTTTTAGATATTTAAACTTAATGGCGTCAAAGCAAACGTCGAAGCGGAATGAGTAATCTAGATTTTTGCCGACTTTACGTGCACGTAACATAGGGTGTCGAGTGTGCATGATTTTCCATGCTGCTAAAAAAATGTCATATTCTAGAGTGTTATTAAGGTGGATCATAGCAGCTATTGCAGTGGAATCATTAGTAGTTTCCTGGAATAAAATAGCATTTTTTTCAAGGAATCCCATTTTGCGATCAGGGTGGTGCTGGGTAGGCATATAAGTCTCCTAGTAAATTAAGTTTGGCATATTTTGTCATATTGGTTGCTTGAGTTAATGGGTAATTATTGCGGAGGTTGGAGTGAACTTTTTAAGGCAAGCTAAAGTATTACTTGGGACTATCTATTTTAGGAGATGCGATGAGTGCAGCAGAGAAGTTATTAGGGGTGCTGCCTCTATATAATGTAGGCTATATTGCTGCTGGCACGCCAAAATCATTGACCTTCTCCCAAAACTGATCCCATCTTCCTTTAGTCTTTACTAGTGTTCTCAAGCATAAAACAATTTTCATTCCCTTGTCTTTCCAGCGCATTCCTGATCCGCCTAATCTTTGTTTAACAATTGTTTTACATGCTGCTTCAGTGACGCCAGAGCCAATTGGTGCATTCTGCTTAATCAAATTATGATACGACATTCGCTTTTCTTTAATATTATTTTCAAAATACGTAATTGTTCCTTCTAGCTTTTCTCTAAGCGATTTATTCAGTTTTTTATTTACATGCTCTTTAAGCTCAGCAAGTATTCTACCTGCCGCACCTTTCTTGTGCTTTAAGTCATGACATCGCTCTTGGAGCCAAACATCACGCTCATCTCTTTCAGATTTTTTGGTAAATATTGCCTTTGATGCTTCACCGAGATATTCAGTTGCATGCCAAAAATCTAAAATTTGCGTATCAGTATGTTTTTTTAGAAATGGCCAATTATTTTTTGCTCCATCAGCAACGCCAATTGTTTTAGCATCAGGGTAATATTTCTTTTTCAGCTTTATTTCCTTTTCAAGCCTATTAAAGAATTCATCTTTTCCATATTCTGGTGATGCTGCAAGGGTGCTGCCTCTATATAATGTAGGCTATATTGCTGCTGGCACGCCAAAATCATTGACCTTCTCCCAAAACTGATCCCATCTGCCTTTAGTCTTTACTAGTGTTCTCAAGCATAAAACGATTTTCATTCCCTTGTCTTTCCAGCGCATTCCTGATCCGCCTAATCTTTGTTTAACAATTGTTTTACATGCTGCTTCAGTGACGCCAGAGCCAATTGGTGCATTCTGCTTAATCAAATTATGATACGACATTCGCTTTTCTTTAATATTATTTTCAAAATACGTAATTGTTCCTTCTAGCTTTTCTCTAAGCGATTTATTCAGTTTTTTATTTAGATGCTCTTTAAGCTCAGCAAGTATTCTACCTGCCGCACCTTTCTTGTGCTTTAAGTCATGACATCTCTCTTCGAGCCAAACATCACGCTCATCTCTTTCAGATTTTTTGGTAAATACTGCCTTTGATGCTTCGCCGAGATATTCAGTTGCATGCCAAAAATCTAAAATTTGCGTATCAGTATGTTTTTTTAGAAATGGCCAATTATTTTTTGCTCCATCAGCAACGCCAATTGTTTTAGCATCAGGGTAATATTTCTTTTTCAGCTTTATTTCCTTTTCAAGCCTATTAAAGAATTCATCTTTTCCATATTCTGGTGATGCTGCAACGTAGGTTGTGTGCAGGCGTGCACCATGCTTATCATACATGGAAATAGTTCCAACCATGCTCTCTCTATAACCATCATCAACGGTGAGAACATATGCACCATCTAAGCTAATGCTTAGCATCTCAACGCCTGCATCAAGCTTTGGCTCTTCATATTCCCACTCAGCCTCTTTGGCTTGTGCAATACCGCCAACAAAATCAGTTGCCCGTTGCAAGTATGAATGTGAGATTTTACGGTTATGATTGACCTTGAGATCATCAATAACACTAGGAGCAGGTAAGTTTGAGTATTTATGTGAGATTATTTTTGCAAATCGCGGTGTTGATCCTTGGATAATTCTAGCCTTATCTTCTAAAGGACAAAAGATCTTCCCGCCTTTAGAGGTTTGATAAACATAACGCTTAACTCGAGCAACTCCATAAGGCGTTTGGTAATTTGCTTCATCTCTACTTCGTGCTGTTAGCTTTATTTTTCCAACATGGATAGGAGAGCCATCTGCATCAAACTTACTTAAAGCTTTTTCAGTGGCTAATGTTCCAACCTCATTAAGGCCGTCAAGAATTGCATCCTCACATTCAAGCATGGATCCTTTTAGTGGAAGCTTGAGCTCAATAGTTAATTCATTATTTTCATCAGAGAGAATTCTAGCTAACATCCAAACACCATCCGTAATCAAGTTAAAGTGTATATTATGCTATATTTTCTACATTATATAAAGGCAGCACCCGTTATTAGACCTTTGGGGTGGTATGATGATATCTGGTTCTATTTGCCTGGGTGATAAACTTGGTTTGTATAAGTCGTTGTATCAAGTGGGGCCAGTGTCATGTGAAGATTTTGCGTTTGAAACACAATTAAACAAGCGTTACTTAAAAGAATGGCTTGAAGGTCAGGTTGCTGCAGGCATACTAAAGTACAATAACGCAGAAAAAACATTTTCAATTTCTCAAGATTACGCAGATCTTTTAGCTGATGAAAGTAAATCAACGTTTATGGGTGGTATCTTCGCCCAAATCTTTCCTTTATCACACGCATTAGAACAGTTGCCGAGTTGCTTTGAAACAGGGGAAGGCCTTAGCTTTGATGAGCTAGGACCACATACAACGCATTTTCAACAACGTGTTTTTGAAGCATGGTATAGAAATGAGCTAGTTGATACAGCACTGATTACTCTGGAAGGCGGCGTTGTTGATAAGTTGGAGCAAGGAGCTAAAGTTGCAGATATAGGTTGTGGTAGTGGAATGGCATTGATTATTTTAGCTAAGCGGTTTCCTAACTCAACTTTCCATGGTTTTGAAATTTCCCAAAATGCTTTAGAGCATGCCGTGAAAAATAAAGAAGAGCATCAGCTTGCCAATATTAGTTTTTTTGACATTGCGAAGGATCAAATCACCAATGACCATAGCTATGACCTTATCACGGCATTTGATTGTATACCTGAAAACTACCCAAAATTTAAATCAGCAAAATAATGCTGAAATATTGTGTAAAAATGACTATGCTTTGTCTTTTTAACAAGACTAACGAGATGAGTATAAATGTTAAACTTCGCCGATTACGCTGCCCCTCTTTTTTCAAAATTAACTGGGAAAGTTGTTTTAAAAAAATCTATCGACGATTGTAGGAAAGCTATTAACTGAAGGTAGTTGTAAGTTGTTCAGTTCATCAAAAGATAACAATGAGTATAAAAAGATGATTCGTACACTTACCGGTGAAAATAAAAGCACCGATTTAGATCCAATAAAAACAAATGATGTATTGCTAGAACAGAGCTGTGAAAAACTTTCACACGCCAGTAAAATTGATGTTCTTCATGATCCTTCTGATATTAGAAAGCCACATAGCAAGCAAACTGAAAATCTAGGTAAAGTAAGGAGTCTGGACGGGGATATTATCAATGGTTACAGCACGCATAACGCAGTTGCATTAGTACCTGGTGATAAGGCTGTGCATCTACTATCGCATGTAAGCTACAGCAATAAAGACCCTAAGTTTTTAAAAGCTGAGCATATTAAGAAAATAGAGGCTGGAAAGCCATTTGAGGGAGATAAAGAGGCCAAGAGTCTTTATGAATCTGGTGATTACTTTAATAAAAAGCTGCTGTCTATTCGTGAAATAGAAAAAATAGGAATCTGCCTAAAATCAAAGAATGAAGATGCAACCATTACCCATATTCTAGATAGAGAGTTTGATGATAATGACTATCTCTCACTAATTGATACAAACCTAGATCAAGACTTTATTATTCGCTCAAAAATAACAAGAACAATAGAAGGTAGAGGTGATGATGGTAAAAAGCTTAAGCTGATTAACGCTGATTTTGATGCTCAAGGCGAAAAGCAATTCCAAAAGTTAACAGTTGGAAAGAATTGCGTACAAGACGGAAAAATAACTATTTATTTTGGAGAGTTTGAGAACATCAATGCAATTAAAATCCAAATTACAGGCAGAGATGGTAGGAGAATTTTTAAGAATGACATGCTGCTATTAACTAATAAAAAAGTAACGACTTTTGATGAGGCGTATGAGGTATACATAGCCTATCTATCTCGTGCGAAAATTGAATATGTTTTTAAATTTCTCAAGGAAGGACTAGGCTGGGAAAATATGCAGATAAAAAATTTTAAAGGGATACAAAATCTACTGGCTGTATGTTTTTATGTGGCCTCATATTTGTATGAGATAGGTAAGGAAAAAGCTTATGACGATTACGCAATTATGCTAGCTAAATTAGGAGATGGTAAGGGCAAGGTGACACGACACTTTATTGCGAAGGGTATTAGAAAACTTCTAACGTATCACTTAGTAGAGCAATTTTTTAAAGAAAATAGTGTTTCTCAAGAAGAACAAAAAGAATTATCGAATTCAGTTCAGGTAGGGAGATAACAATTTTGGGTAGTTCTCAGTTGTATACATGACATGACAGAGCCACAGAAGGTAATTGAGCAAATATTTAAGGCTTTAAAGGCTGATGGAACTTTATTTGTAGCAGACTTAAATGTTTTAGACAGTTTTGAAGATAATTTGCGTGATAACCCGTTAGCAAAGTATTTTTATGCTTGTTCAATAAGTTGTTGCTTGCCATCATCATTATCTCAGCCTGGAGGAGCAGGGCTGGGTACTTTAGGATTTGGTGAGAAAGTTGCTCGTGATATGGCAAAGCGGGCTGGCTTTACTCAATTTAAGCGCCACGACTTTCAAAATCCATTTAACGCTTATTATGAAATAAGGCCATGACGTTGAAAGGCAAGGCTAAATACCAATAAGCTACTTTTCAGCAACAAACCGACGCACCAATAACTCACCATCTCGCATGGAATCAGCAATATCGCTATAGCTTGCTATGGCTTCTGCATGTGCACCAGGCCAGAGTGGTAGGTCAAATTCATCAGCAGTCATGGTCTTAATCCGTTTAACAATATCTCGATTATATTGCTCATAATAAGTATTTTGGTCGTTCATAATAACGTTGATAAAGCCGGCGCTAGAAAGTAAGTTTGAGTAGTTTTGCTCTGTCTCAGCATAGAGCGTTAAACCTTCTAACTCACACATTTGTTTTATTCGCTCCCCCCAAGTATTTTTAACTGGGCTCAGCCAGTCATTAATAATTAATTTACCGTTTGGTTTTAAAATGCGATAGATTTCAGCGAATAAAGAAGTTTTTTCTTTAACGTGAACTAAAACACCTTTACTTACGACTCCGTCAAAGTGGTTATCAGCAAAAGGTAAAACTGGTGGTTCATAGTGAATAAACTGAACGTTGTCTCTGATTGGATCGGGAGTGCGACTGTTAGCCTCTTTAGTCATCCAGGGATTTATTTCTAGGCCTGTAACCCTGGTATCGAAGCTTTCAGCTAAGTAAAAAGCTAGCCCGCCTAAACCTGAGCCAATATCTAAAACAGTTTTACTTGTCATGTCAATGTTGCCAATCATTTGGGTGATCGCTGCTGTGCCGCCTTCTGACATCATGCCTGATGTGTAGGTTTTCTCCAAGAATAGGCAGTAAGTTGGAGAGTATTCTGTGATTATCTTTTGTATGTCATTCATAGCTAGTTCGTTTTTATAAGTAAGAATAGTAAGATGAAGCACTTTAGTGGTTTGTTGGTTAAATAGCTTCCGTATATTTTACGGAATTAAGGACCTTTTTCAGGACCTATGGGTAAATAAGTTGTTAGTGCGTATTCAGTATGGTGAGTTTTGTGTTTTTGTTATTCAATGCTGCAGAACGGGTGACGCGAATCGAGCTGTAGCCCGAATCGAGCTGTAGCCCGAATCGAGCTGTAGCCCGGATTGAAAATGCGAAGCATTTGATAATCCGGGGTTAAGTTACACTTAGCCCCGGATTTTCACTTCGCTCAATCCGGGCTACGCTTGGGAAACGATTCGTGACAGGACCCGTTAGTCATAAAGAGTTTAAAAAAGTCAAAACTTATACTACTCATAGATTTTGAATGAGATCCACTTTTCTCAATAAACGCTTGACCCTAACACTGTGTCAGGCCCTAAAGTTGACCCTACTTAAGGAGAAACTATGTTAAAAATTGGTGACATTGCGAAGAAAACAGGCGTATCGATAAGGAGCCTGCGTCATTATGATAAACTGGGTTTGTTAAAGCCTAGTGGTTGTAGTGAGGCTGGTTATCGACTGTATAGTAAAGAGGATATTTGTCGTTTGCAGCAAATTGTTTCATTGAAGCAAATGAACATTCCTCTAAAAAAAATTAAATCTATGTTGCTGGAAGACTCGATAACTTTACGTGAGACTTTACAGATGCAGCAGGTTTTTTTACAGCAACAACTGTCTCAGTGCAAAAAGCTTTGTAAGTCTATTAATAAATTACTAGCTTGGTTATCCAAAGAAGAGAGTATCTCCCTTGAGTTAATTTATTCAACTATGGAGACTATAAACATGTTAGAAAAGTATTATACCTCGGAACAATTGCAAGCCTTGGAGCAGCGTGATTTTCATCAAGATGAAGAAAAAGGGCAAGAGTATGCTCACGCTTGGCAAGAAGTGTTTGCTGGTTTGGAGAAGTTGCGTATAGCTGGTGTCGACCCTAAAGATAAACAAACAAAACCATTAGCGTTAAAATCACGCAAACTTCTTGAGGCTTTTACAGCTGGGGATGAGGGTATTATGCAAGGTCTGCATAAGATGCGTGAACAAGAAGGCGGTGCGCAAATGTTTCGAAGTCATGGCCTAGATATTAGTGATGAGCTATTTGCCTATTATGAGGTGGCTATACATACTCATGTCAAATAAAAGAATGCCAAACCAGTTAAGCAGCTGGTTTGGCACTAACTCTTATAAATAAAGCGCTGGCATTTGAAAAATAGTGTGAGTTAACCAGCAAGCACGATCAGATTGATTAATCAGTAAGCCAAACTTACAGTCATGTTCATCAATAAAACTTTGTAATGCTTTAAGTTGTTTTGGCGGCGTATGTGACCCGTACTTAATTTCGATAGGAAGCAGGCCAAAGCTACCTTGCAAAACCAAATCAACTTCAATGCCTCGACGAGTACGAAAGTAGTAGGGTTGCCAGTTAACAACCCCTTTTGCTTGAAGTCCTGTTAGAATCTCTTCAATCACAAAGCCTTCAAAAGAGTGGCCGACAATAGGGTTTTGTAAAAGTTTTTGGTGCTGATCAATTTGTAAAAGGTAATGGAGGAGGCCACTGTCTCGAACAAAGCCTTTTGGCATTTTAACTAATGTTTTGATTGAGGATTTATCGTAAGAGGGGACTTTTCCTCCAGATAAATGTTCCATGCGCTATATCAAAATATTCTCGTATGGACTTTTCACTAATTTCAATGGTTCGTGCTAGTTCAGACTTATTGATAATGGTACCAGAAAGCTTAGTCAGTAAATGGAGAAAGCGTCGGTAGGCAATATCATTTAGACGCGGAAAAAGCTGCTTGATATCACGATGAATATAACTATCTTGATAAGCATTCATCCATTGAGCAAAGCGTTGGTAGTCATTGATCCATTGCTGTGGTTCTGGGTAGCCGCCATACAACCAGTTTGTCTGTAGTTGCTCATAATTA
>CBDALO010000064.1:0-119720 GCA_965196985.1 Gammaproteobacteria bacterium
CGTACAATTTTTGGTGATGCTGCTGCTGCTACTTTTGTTGAGTTACATTCTTCTGAGGAGCAAAAGGTACTAGATTTGGGTGAGTTTGTTTTTGGTACAGATGGCTCTGGGAAAAAGAATTTAATTGTTGAAGGTGGGGCGCTTCGTTGTCCTGAGATAATGGATAAGCATTTACTTATGAATGGTCCGGAAATCTTTTCTTTTACAATTAAGACAGTTGCTAAAGCAGTAGCTGCTTTACTTGCTAAGTCACAACTTAGCCTTAATGACGTTGACTATTTCATTTTTCATCAGGCAAATGAGTTTATGTTAAAACACTTGCAAGAAAAAATAGGTATCACGGATGATAGGTTTTATGTGGATATGAAAAACCAGGGGAACACCGTTTCTTCTAGTATTCCCATTGCCTTAAAAGATGCACTTAATAAAGGACTTGTTACAGCAAACAACACGATTGCTCTGGTTGGTTTTGGTGTTGGTTACTCTTGGGTTGGAGCAATCGTTCAGTAGGCTGCTGCCAAAATTTTATCGTGCCAACCGCAAAATAGTCTCCCATTCTTGTTTGCTAACCGGCGTAATAGAAAGGCGGTTGCCTTTGCGTAGTAGTAACATGCTGCTTAATTGTGGAATGGTTTTTAGCTGTTCGAGTGAAATGAGTTCTTTAAATTTCTTTTTAAATTTTACGTCCACCATAAACCAACGTGGTTTATCTGGGTTGCTCTTAGGATCAAAATATTTTGAATCAGGATCAAAGGCAGTAAAGTCTGGGTAACTTTCTTTGGCTACTTCAGCAATACCAACAATACCAGGTGGTTTGCAATTAGAATGATAAAAAAATACCAGATCACCTTTTTTCATCTCGTCGCGCATCATATTGCGGGCTTGGTAGTTTCTTACACCGTCCCAGTGGTCTGTCTGCTTAGGTTGGGCAGCTAGGTCATCGATGCTATAAGCATTAGGTTCAGATTTCATTAGCCAGTAGCGCATGGGGTATCCTTTTTTGTTTCTAAGAAGGTTTTATACTGTTGCAGTAGTTCACGTTGGGTTGCCGTTAAATCAGAGCGTTGTTTAAGCTGCTCCAATTCCAGCTCAGCTTGAGTTAAATTAAACTTGCTTTGATTTCGGTAGTCAATTAAGAAATCAGTTTGTCCATAAGTTTGTTGCAGATATTGTTCAAAAATAGCTTTGTTCTTAGGATTAAGTGTTTCAGGATAGTTGCGGCCCAATAATCGTAAAGCAAGCTCTTGTGCTTCAGTTGAGTGAAACTGGTTAATAAGTTTGGCTTTTTTGTCAGTATCAGTTTGGTGGTATTGTCGACACAGCTTTTCATCATGTGGTGAAAGGAAGCCAGTTTGATACAAAACGCTATCAACATCAGCGTTGGGTACTAGAGGGTATTTGTAATCTAGATAGTAGTCAGTGATAGCAGTTAAGATCTCCGGGTTACTAACTAGCCAGGCCTTGTTTTCATGAGCATGGGTTAGGCGTTCTTCACTTAGCTTTGTTAAAAAGCGTTCTTTGGCTGGCAAGGTAAATCCAGGTTCGCCGAGTTTCTTTTTAAGCGTCCAGGTAGTTTTGCTAACGTCTTCGAGTGTTGTTTGGCGAAGCTCTGCTAGATCAAGGCGTAAAAAAACAAATTGATTACGGTAGTGGCGATGTTGCCCTAAACATAGTACTGGTGCTTGAAAGGCATTCGCATAGCCTAAGTTGCTGTGGATAAAGAGTCCTTCGGTAAAGGGTAGGTTGGTTTCTGGAAAAGCAGGTTCGAGCTTGTCTAGACGATGAGCATCTTCTTGTTTGTTAAAATAACCAAAACAATAATTCCACCTGGGTTTATCAATCATTAGTCGTTTGGCTAAAGCAATCGTTGCCTCGACATCGACTAAAGCATCATGAGCTTGGCCTGTCGCTAATTGATTGGTTGCATTGAGTTGGTCAAGTTTGAGTGAAACTTTGTCTCCTTGTTTGGGCCAGTGAAGTGGTGGCTGTTTGCTGTATAAATAAAACAAAATAGTGATAGGAAAAATGTCAGCACGATAACATTGGTTGGCATACTGGTGCGTATACGGCGGCAATAAATTACGATAAAAGCTAAAGCGTAGCATTTCATCGTCATAGCCTAAGGTATTGTAACCTAGGCTAATAGTTCCTGGTTGATTAAGAAGTTGGTGGATTTGCCTAATAGCATCGACTTCAAGTAGGCCTTCTTGCATTGCTTGGGGAGAAAGTAGGTGAGTGATTACAGCATAAGGTGAGGGAATCACATCAGGACGTAGCTTAATGCGTAAGTTATAGCGCTCGATTTCATTGAGATTTAAGTCAGTGCGAATGGCGGCGAATTGAATGGGTTGATCAAAGGCTAAGTTTAGTCCGGTGGTTTCAAGGTCATAGAAGAGAAAAGTTTTTTGCATAAGCAGCTAGTTGGTTGAGTTATTGGTGCATTCTGCTTCATTAATTGTTCGTAAGTTTTTCAGAAAAGTTTGCATGGTTGATTCGCTGTAAGTATTTTGCACTTCAGGGGAGCTAAGGTATCGAATAGACCCCGGTGTATAAGCGCAGGTATTGGTCAAATTGAATGCGGGGGCTTCTCCTTGAGCTGGGATAGCTTGGGTGACAGTAACGACGCAGCGGCCATTTTTCCAGCCTTCGATAAAGTATTTGGTGCTAGCGCCTTGAGTAACTAAATTATCGATGCTGTAAGTCGTGTTAGCTTTGCAGGTCGCAACATACTTATTAAAAAGGATATGCAGCTTTTGTAGCACCATTTGATAACTTGGTTGTGCCAAAATAGTTGCCATAACAAGCTGGCGTTGCGAGTTGGAAGAGGTGTCAGGTTGATTGCTGCTGCCATCAAAGCTAATGCTAGCACTAAGAGGAGATGCTTTACTTGAGTTGCTGTTAGTCTGTGCAAAACAGCATAAGCTAATAAGTAGCCCGAGTAGTAGGACGACTGCTATTCTGCGCACATTTAGACCTCTAAGTTGGCATATTCTGCCATTAACCATTTGCTACCTGCTTGTTGGAAGTTGATTTGTAAACGGAGCTTGCTGCCCTCGCCTTCGATGTTGATTACTATACCATCGCCAAACTTGGCGTGTCTAACATATTGGCCAATTTTAAAAGGGCACTCTGTTTCGTTAACTTGGCGAATTTTTTTTGGGTGCTTGCTGGTAGAAAGAGGAGTTGAGACTTTAGTGCGCAGCCTAACTTCAGCTAGGCAAGCTGCTGGTAATTCACTAATAAAGCGAGAGGGTTGTTGGACTGATGATTTACCGTATAGAAAGCGAGATTCAGCATAGCAAAGATAAAGCTTTTGCATGGCACGGGTCATGCCAACGTAGCAAAGTCGACGTTCCTCCTCGAGGCCGCCTGCTTCATCCATGCTCATTTTGTGAGGAAACAAGCCTTCTTCCATGCCTGCTAGGAAGACCACAGGAAATTCTAAACCTTTTGCTGAGTGCAGGGTCATCATTTGTGCGCAATCGCTGTGCTGCTCGGCTTGAGCTTCACCAGCCTCAAGTGCTGCGTGAGTTAAAAAGGCAGTACGTTTGGATAGGGTTTCATCTTCATCAGGTGCTGGTTCAAACTGCTTTGCAGCAGTGATAAGCTCTTCTAAGTTTTCTAGTCGAGCACGACCTTTTTCACCGCGTTCTTTCTTGTAGTGCTGATAAAGGCCGCTGTGATGAATAATGTGCTCTAATTGTTCAGGTAAATCAAAGGTCGTTACGGCTTGATGTAAATTCGTAATAAGGTTAATAAAGCTTTGTAGTGCAGTAAGTGCTCGGGTAGGAAGAAGCTTTTGTTGCAAGACTTGTTGAGCTGTTTGCCATAAAGGTTGTTGATAACGTTGCGCTTCTTCTCTTAGGAATGCAATGGTGCGTAAGCCAATACCACGAGTAGGAGTATTAATGATGCGCTCAAAAGCGGCATCATCATTAAAATTATCAACTAAGCGTAAATAAGCAAGTGCGTCTTTGATTTCTGCACGTTCGAAGAAGCGTAACCCTCCATAAATCCGGTAGGGGGTGCCTGCTTGTATAAAGGCTTCCTCTAGTGTTCGTGATTGAGCATTAGATCGATACAAAACAGCACAGTCAGCAAGTTTACCGCCGCGGGCTGTCCATTGGTTAATTTGATCCACAATAAAACGGGCTTCATCAATTTCATTAAAAGCGCTATAGAGTGCAATCGGCTCGCCTTCGGTGCTAGTTGTCCAGAGGTCTTTGCCTAGGCGTGAGTGATTATGACTGATTAAAGTGTTGGCAGCTTTTAAGATGGTGCCAGTGGAGCGATAGTTTTGTTCGAGTTTGATGTTTTTTGCATCATCAAAGTCACGTAAGAAATCTTGCATATTATCTACGCGAGCGCCACGCCAGCTATAAATAGATTGATCATCATCACCTACGGCCATAACATGGCTTTGCTCACCTTTTAAGAGCTTAAGCCAAGCATACTGGAGTCGATTAGTATCTTGAAACTCATCCACCAGGATGTAGCGGAAGCGATTACGGTAATGTTGACGAGTTTCCTCATTATCGCGTAGTAGCTCAAAGGTGCGTAGCAATAGCTCAGAAAAATCTACCAGCCCACCTTGTTGGCAAACTGCTTCATAGCGTTGAAAAACTTTTACCATAACGTGGTCAAATTCATTATAAGCTTGCTTAGCAAGCGCCTCAGGGCGTAGTCCTTCACCCTTTGCTGAGCTAATATGCCATTGAGCTTGTTTAAAAGGATAGTGAGCTTCGTTAATTTGCATCTCTTTCATAATGCGGCGTACTAGTCGAAACTGATCATCACTGTCAATGACTTGAAAGTTTTGTGGTAGGCCAGCTTCTTGCCAGTGAGCGCGTAATAGCCGATGTGCAAGCCCATGAAAGGTGCCGATCCACATGCTATTGGCTCTTAGACCGACTAGTTGTTCGATACGCTGCTGCATTTCGCGGGCGGCTTTATTGGTAAAGGTCACTGCAAGCAGGTTAAAAGGTGAGAAGTTCTCGGCTTCAATTAGCCAGGCAATCCGGTGTACCAATACGCGAGTTTTGCCGCTGCCAGCACCGGCTAACACCTGTAGGTTACCAAGCTCAGCGGTAACGGCCTCACGCTGCTTGTCATTAAGGTCATTGATTAGGTAAGAAATATCCATAGCGGGCGATTTTAGCAGAACTACCCATGGGTTTCATGTAGAATGCGGCTTTGATTTCAGGGTGCTTGGGCGCTGTTCGGTTTTAAAAGTATCGTTGCATAAATAGGAAAAACTAGGCTTCAACTGATTTGCGCACTGTTTTTGCTTCATGGCTCGCTACGCTGCGCTTTACTTACGCAAAAACAGTGCGCAAATCAGTGGTAAAGTTTAAACTTAGGTAAAATGATTTATGTAACAATACTGTGTTTGGTAGAGAGAATTAATGGTTAAATTTCAACAAGCTGAGTTTTTAATTAGTGTTGCAAAGCTCGCACAGCTTCCGCCTGATGAGGGGGTTGAGGTGGCTTTTGCTGGTCGCTCTAATGCGGGTAAATCAAGTGCAATTAATCGCTTAACGCAACAAAAGCGTTTAGCCAAAACGAGTAAAACGCCAGGCCGAACTCAGTTGATCAACTTGTTTACGTTAGATGAGACAAGGCGCTTAGTGGATTTGCCTGGTTATGGTTATGCAAAAGTGCCAGGCCAGGTGAGCGAAGGTTGGAAACGTTTGATTGATAATTACCTTTCAACACGACAGTGTTTGTATGGTGTTGTTCTAGTCATGGATATTCGTCATCCACTTAAACCTTTTGATCAGCAAATGATTGCTTGGGCACAAGAAAGCGATCTGCCTATCCATTTGTTATTAAACAAAGCCGATAAGCTAAAACGCGGTGCTCAGCAAAGTACTTTACTTAGTGTAAAGCGTGAAGTTGCTGACTATGAAAATGCCTCAGTACAGCTTTTTTCCGCACAAAAAGGTGATGGTCTAGATGTGCTAAAGGCCCTTTTAAACGAGTGGTATGCAAACTGAGTGCTCTCTTAGTCTTTAACATAGAGATACTGCAACGCCTCAGACTGTTTGATTTTTCCAGCCACAATAAAGTGACAGCGGGATGAGTCAGTATCATAAATACCAAGGTAAATACGGTTGCGATAAATAAGACGGCAAATATAGAAGATTTTCTGGCCCTCAATGCCGACTGAAAAAGGAGTGGTTGATTTATTGTTTATGCTGTAGGAATTAACCCAGGTTTTCCATTGAATAGCTTTCTTTGGGCCACTTAGTACAGCAAAATTTTTAGTCGTTATTACCTTTCCCTGTTTAATGACTTCGCATCTGTTGTTATTTATCGTGCCGCTATAATACTTTCCTGCTATTTGTACCTGACAGATTTTTAGAGGGTTTGTTTGGTTGTAACCGAGAATAAGCTCATGCAGGTTAGCCTTACTCCACTTAAAGCCTAGCTTTTTAAATTGTCCTTGTTGCAATTGATAGTGTTGCTGTGCACGTTTGGTTAGTTGTTCTTGCAGTGTATGATTGCTTGGATCGATTTTTCCAAAATCAAACGAGGCATGTTTAACCCAGTAATTGTTAATGACTAAGGCTAACAGAATAACAATAATAGCTAAGCAAAAATTAATTCCTTGAATACTTTTAAGCCAAGGTTTTTGGTGTCGTAGTGCAGTAATGGCATAGCAGAAAGTATAAGAGAATAGTATTAAGCTATTGATAAGTAATCCAAAGTTTTGCGTATTGAGACCTGACTTGATAAGTGCAGCGGAGTTTGTTGCAAAAATAATACTGTATAAGGTTAACAAGGCAAAGATAGGTAATAGAATAATAAATAAATTAACTAACCAGGAAATTAGCTTAGCGTAAGGTGACTCCTGCTCACCTGATTGAAAAACACCATTGATAAAGATAATAGCAAGAAAAGAAAAAGCTAAAAAGAGAGTGGGTTGAAGGTGAATGTTGTGACGGAATAAGACGATAGTAACTAACCAAGCAATAACAAATAAAAGCTAGTGCGCCATCCTTTCTGTAAATTCCATTGACTTGCTGAAAATAAGCAGGCGACTCAGTCAGATTAGAAATTCCTTTTAAGGTAAACTTAACCAAAAAAGAGGAATGACAATGAGCTGCTATAAAAATGAGAACTTAATCGAAGAAGCCATACATGTTTTAGCGATGGAGGGGTTTGAAGCTTTACCTAAGCTTGTCTCCAGGTTGATGAATGAGGCTATGTTAATAGAAAGGGAGCGCCATTTAAATGCCAGTCCTTATGAGCGAACTGGCGATAGAAACGGATATGCGAACGGCTTTAAACCAAGGTTAATTAACACAGGTCAAGGTCAGCTTGAGCTACAGATACCGCAGGTTAGAGACTCCAATGAAGCCTTCTATCCATCAGTCTTAGAGCGAGGTGTACGCTCTGATAGAGCACTTAAGCTGGCTGTCGCTGAAATGTATGTGCATGGGGTTTCCACGCGCAAAGTTGAAAAGGTGCTAAAGCAACTCTGTGGAACAGATATTTCAAGCACAGAGGTAAGCCGTTGCGCTAAATTGTTGGATGAAGATTTAAAGAAATGGCGAAATAAGCCGTTAGGAAAGATAAAATATCTTTGGCTAGATGCACGTTATGAGAAGGTGCGCACTAGCGGCACAGTACAAGACTGTGCGGTATTGATAGCCTATGGCTTTGATGAATCAACCGGCAAGAGAACAGTGCTAGGTGTTTCTGTTGCGTTATCAGAGGCTGAGGTACATTGGCGTGATTTTCTTCAGCAGTTGGTTGAGCGAGGTATACATGGTATTGAGTTGATTACTAGCGACGCTCATACTGGCCTAAAAGCCGCTAGAAGAGCTGTGTTCCCCAGTGTTCCTTGGCAACGCTGCCAATTTCATTTGCAGCAAAATGCTCAGGCTCACATACCAAAGCGCTCAATGAAGGAACCAGTAGCTGAGGAGATTACAGCTATATTTAATGCCTCAAACATTCATGAGTCGGAAAGACTATTGGCTATGGCGGTAGATAAATATCAGCAAACAGCACCAGAGCTTTCTTCTTGGTTGGAAGTGAATATACCGGAGGGCTTAGTAGTGATGAACTTTGACAGGCCGCATCAAAAAAGATTAAGAACCAGTAACATAGCTGAACGCGTAAACAGAGAGGTAAAAAGAAGGACGCATACAGTTGGAATTTTCCCTAATACTGAATCGTGCCTAAGGCTCGTATCAGCTGTTTTAGTGGAAATTGATGACCAGTGGAGCGGATCACCTAGATACTTAAGTTGAAGTGAATAATAAGGCTTCATAGGGTTTTAGGATAGATCATTCTTGTTCTTATTAACGAGATATAATTGCTATTACCTAAAAGTTAATAATTTATTTTGAGAGGAGAAAAATTTGAGGTATAAATAATTTTTTAGATTGATTAGCATAATTAATTTAAGATATTATGCGATGAGACAGGTACAATAGAGTGCCATTTAGAATTTTAAAGGTTTTTCTAAGTACTGAAGTTGGTTTTTACAGACAAAATAACGCTCTATCAAATAAAACACCAATAGCAGCTAAAACAGGTAAAAGGTATTTGCAGATTGTTAAGATAATAATACGCAAATGGCGAACAATTTTTTTTGTTTGTGCTGCAACTAATAAACCAGTACCAATAAAGAATGAGGTGCTCCAGATGGTAAACCAAAGTTTTGAGAAAAGCGTATCAAAAAAGTGAATGCCAATAATGTTAAACAAACTTTCCCAGACTGCTAGAAGCAGGCAGCACAGTCCTGTAAAAAAAGCACTAAGTAATAACTTTGCAAAGGTATCCCATACTGCAAAAAATAAGCGTTGATAAGGTATGCGAAGGCCATTTTCTTCATAAGCGATATGGAATGCATTGACGGCATAGGCGCTAACAAGGCATAGAATAAAAGAATTGGCAGTAAGATCTGTATTTAGCCAGGGGAAGGGTATACTGGCGATAAAGCTAGCCAGCAGCGTGCCAATAAGTAAGCGAGGTAGAGTTTTGGCCTGTTGATAAGCTAATAAAAAGAATAGGCCGTAGATAGCAATCCAAACGTAGGGTAAAACATAAGAAACTTTATAGTGCTCTAAAATGGCAAGTAGCAGACCTGTTACAAAGCCAGTTATTAAATAAGGCAAGCTTGATACGTTCTTATTAAGAAGAGGTGTTAGCTTTGTCATCATTTTTCACTTATTTATGGGGTTGCGTGAAGTGTACTTTACTCATAACTATCAGGATTAGCCCTCTCCCAGCTCTTTACGTAGCTTTCTGGCAAGTCTTGCTGCTCAAGTAATTGGCCGGGGCTTAAAAAGCGATAAATTTCATCATAATGTTTTGCTTCAGCCTCACTAATACGGCGAAAAATAGTTTGCGGACCAAGTTGCTCGGGATCTTCCATTCCTGCAGCACCAAGTACCTCTAGAAAGCTTTCAATAGTGGCATCATGGAAGTGATGAACTCGGGGTGCCTTTTCTTTAACGTTGACTGCAAAGGCGCGAGCAGGATCTTGAGTCGCAACGCCTGTTGGGCACATATTGGTGTTGCAGCGTAAGGACTGTACACAGCCGATAGAAAATAACATACCACGAGCACAGTTACATAGATCAGCACCGAGAGCTAGCTTAACGACCATATCAAAACCAGTGATAACTTTACCGCTAGCGATAATGCGAATTTTGTCACGTAAGTTGGTGCCGACAAGGCAGTTGTGGACAAAAATAATACCTTCATTAAGAGGTGTGCCGAGTCGGTTACTAAATTCAATAGGCGCTGCACCGGTGCCACCTTCAGCACCATCAACGGTAATAAAGTCAGGTAAAATGCCCGTTTTTAGCATAGCTTTACAAATAGCCATAAACTCATAGTGACGGCCAATACAAAGTTTAAAGCCGACAGGTTTTCCTCCAGAAAGTTCGCGTAGCTGTGCAACAAACTGCATTAGTTCAACTGGCGTTGAGAAGGCTGGGTTGACAGGTGGGGAGAGGCAGTCCTCGCCCATCTTAACACCACGAATTTTAGCGATTTCATGGCTGATTTTAGCAGCAGGTAAAATGCCTCCATGAGAAGGCTTCGCACCTTGAGAAAGCTTAATTTCAATCATCTTTACTTGCGTTAGTCGGGATTTTTCTTTAAATAATGCAGGATCAAAATCACCATTCTCTTTGCGACAGCCAAAGTTAGCAGTGCCAATTTGCCAAACCAAGTCTCCTCCTTCGCGCAGATGATAATGAGAGAGTCCGCCTTCACCGGTATTGTGATAAAACCCGCCTTGCTTAGCACCGCGGTTAAGCGCGCGGATAGCATTTTTGCTTAATGCTCCGTAACTCATGGCTGAGACGTTTAAGCGTGAAGCAAGATAAGGCTGTTGACATTGGTCGCCACCAATTAATATACGCGCAGATTTAGGGTTGGCTTTCTTAGGATTAAGAGAGTGGGACATCCATTCGTAGCCAACTGCAGTAACTTCGCGTTGGGTTCCAAAAGGTAATGTGTCGAGAACTTGTGTGGCGCGTTCTAATACTAAAGTATGCTGCTCGCGACTAAAAGGGCGGCCACTTAGGTTGGTTTCAACAAAATAGCTTTGAATCATAGGGCGGATGTACAATAAGATGTAGCGCCAGTGCCCCCAGACAGGGTAGTTGCGTAGAATATTACGATGAGTTTGTAAAATATCATAGAGGCCGACTAAGGCAAGTGGCACCACTAAGAACAAAAACCATAAAACCGGTGGCCAAACTAGATAGTAAATAACGCCAATAATTGCCAGTGACAAAATAACAGCGAGGTAAAACCAGTAACGGATAACTGTGCTAGTCGGTTCTTCTTTAGCCATGGAGTATTCCTTTTAGAAGAAATTATTAGAATGACTCATTTATAGCATTATTAGTTGTTGAAAAGCAATTGGTGTGCGGTTCTCTAAGATTCTCGCTAAATTGAACAATTATTTAAGTAATTAAGTTTATCTGGTAGAGTAGCCAGAGGAATGTGGTCCAGTTTAGAAGGTTTCTCAAAGAAGTCGTGTGAGTCTATCTTTAAGTTAATATAGGGGCAAGGATAATTCCTGATTAGGTTTTTTTTGAATAATTAAAGTGAAGGAAAAAATGAAGGAACAAAACGTTGCCATCATTGCGCTGCGTATAGTGGCGGTCTTTTTAGCTATTGAGGTTATTAACTTGATACCTTCTTGGGTAACTACTGTTGCAACTTTGTCTTTAACCTATAAGCCATCAACTATGCCCCTTTGGTTGATACTGCTAGCATTAGCCCAACTTTGCCCTTTCTAAAATTAAACCTATCCAAATCAATGACTTACATTTTAAAAAAACGTTTAGGGTCACTACAACTTAACAAATTGTTTTTTCAGTGTGCCCAGGTTGTGAATTCATGCCTAACGATTTATAGATCACAACTTGCTCTGGAGTTGCCTTTGAGGTTCTTCTAACAGAAAGTAGTTTATTATTTTCAAGCCGCATCGTAGTCGTGATACGAACCTGAGTGCTAAAAATCTGCCGTATAGTTTGCCAGCTACTATCAATGCTCTGCAATTTAAGTTGATGGCGAATAGTGTGTAGTAAGTGATAAGCAAGAATACTAATAAACAGATGGGCATCAACTCGCTCTTGCTTTTGATGGTAGATAGGACGCAGGCCTAACTCTGATTTTAATGATCTGAATGCCGATTCAACATCAGTTAGAGTTGTATAGATTCTCCAAATTGTTTTTTCATCTAAATCCATTCTGTTACTACGCAAACAATATGCGCCCAGATTCTCAGAGTTAACTTTACTCCAACTGATTTTCGTAACCTTATCAGCCTCTGAATCAAGCGTGATAGTGTATCGACCTGAAACACGTTTATGGCGCTCCTTTATTCGACCTAAACGCAAGGTTACTTTCTCAATTGCTTTCATTCCAGTTTTTTTAGTGAGTCCATTAGCTAACTTAATTAATTCCTCTTCGAAACGAGTCTCAGCCTTACTAATCATATTTAAGCTTTTTTCTTCCTTAGCCTGAGAATGGCAGTACAGTAAGACTTCATTTGCTTCAGTATCTTTAATTAATTGCGCTGTAACCGTATTATTTACTGATTCTTTTACTAGCACTTTATCAATGTTTTCATCGACAACAGGCAATGCTCTACGGCTCACTACAATATAATGGAAACCTTTTTCAGTAAGCCATGAAATATTTTCTTCAGTTGCAAAACCAGCATCTAAGATAATTGTTGCCTCTGGCTGTGCATGAAGCTCAGTTAGCATTTCGGATAATGTTTTAGGCTCGCTAACATTCCCTTTGAAAAATTCACTGCGTTGCGGGAACCCTGAGCCATCCAGCACGAGCCCTAGAGAAACAAGCGGACAATCAGACCGCTTCTCCTTTGATCGACCATGCTGTGCGTGATCATTCTGTAATGCTCTACCCTCAAAGTAGGTATTGGTTATATCGTAGAGAGTGATCACCTGATTTAAACTAAAGAGATTTTTCTCACGTTCGAATAATTGATCTTCAATCATTTGCTTATGTTTGAGTAACTCATCAGCAGTCTTATAGAATTTCTTGAGTGATAGTTCTGAGAAATCAGTACCCAGTAATTCATCTAACGCACTTTGATTGCTTAAATAATAGTGCGTACTTAAATCACTTCCTGGGGCAACCAAACGCCCAATGATGGTAGCAAGCATCAGATGACATTGTTTTTGATTAAAACCCAAAGTCCTAAACAATTCTTCAAGTTGTAATTGGCTAGCAGCATGTAAGCCCAACGCCTCAGCTCCAACGTGTCGTATGTCCTCACTCTCAATGGAGTTAACATCCACTGCTTGAAAGTCAGGTTCAACCGCGCTTACTGAATTAACAGCAATGCTTGTCTCATTGTCATCTGCAAGCCTAGAGCGAATGCGTTTTACATACATTTGCGCCTGTTTTTCCAGATGTGCAGGTATTGAAATTAACGTGCCTTGACCCGTTAAAATTTCCTCAATACGGTCAGCAAGCAATTTCCAACTGTCCTTCTTTACTGAAAAATTTGCACCAAGGTTTAAAATCAGTCTTTGACGTACTTTGCCGTCAGCAGTGCGATGAGTATCAACAAGTCGGTAGGTTGCGTAAGACTTACCTGTCCGAGGACTCTTTTGTGTAGAGGTTCGAATATACATAACTCAATACTCTCATCACTTCACCAGCCCATGCAACCCCTTATTGCTATTATGTGTCACTACATTCCAGGATTCACGTTTCTAGGCAAGTAAAATCAATGGGTTGAGTTAAAAATAGTGATGAAATTTTTGATTTTCAGGGTGAAATGGCCAAACTTGGGTTAGGAGTGGTTGCTGGTAGTTTCGTTTTACCTGTAATAATTTGGTTAGCTTCTAAAAAGCTGGCTAAGTTTATTGTTGGAGACAGGCGTGTTGTTACTTCTGATAGCGGTGATTTAGCAGATATAAATAGTACAATATTTGCTGCTGTTGGTCTTTTAGTCTTCTTGTTAGTGTTTCCAGACTTGGTTGTATGGGCGTGCCAAACTTTTGTTGCTATTGGCAGAAGTACGATGGTTTATCATGCGCCAAGGCCGTCATGGTCGTTATTGTTGTCTTTATTATTAAAGCTGATATTAAGTTTGCTTTTGATATTTAATTCACGTGCCACTTTTCGAGATAGAGCGTTATTTTGTCTGTAAAAACCAACTTCAGTACTTAGAAAAACCTTTAAAATTCTAAATGGCACTCTATTGTACCTGTCTCATCGCATAATATCTTAAATTAATTATGCTAATCAATCTAAAAAATTATTTATACCTCAAATTTTTCTCCTCTCAAAATAAATTATTAACTTTTAGGTAATAGCAATTATATCTCGTTAATAAGAACAAGAATGATCTATCCTAAAACCCTATGAAGCCTTATTATTCACTTCAACTTAAGTATCCAGGTGATCCGCTCCACTGGTCATCAATTTCCACTAAAACAGCTGATACGAGCCTTAGGCACGATTCAGTATTAGGGAAAATTCCAACTGTATGCGTCCTTCTTTTTACCTCTCTGTTTACGCGCTCAGCTATGTTACTGGTTCTTAATCTTTTTTGATGCGGCCTGTCAAAGTTCATCACTACTAAGCCCTCCGGTATATTCACTTCCAACCAAGAAGAAAGCTCTGGTGCTGTTTGCTGATATTTATCTACCGCCATAGCCAATAGTCTTTCCGACTCATGAATGTTTGAGGCATTAAATATAGCTGTAATCTCCTCAGCTACTGGTTCCTTCATTGAGCGCTTTGGTATGTGAGCCTGAGCATTTTGCTGCAAATGAAATTGGCAGCGTTGCCAAGGAACACTGGGGAACACAGCTCTTCTAGCGGCTTTTAGGCCAGTATGAGCGTCGCTAGTAATCAACTCAATACCATGTATACCTCGCTCAACCAACTGCTGAAGAAAATCACGCCAATGTACCTCAGCCTCTGATAACGCAACAGAAACACCTAGCACTGTTCTCTTGCCGGTTGATTCATCAAAGCCATAGGCTATCAATACCGCACAGTCTTGTACTGTGCCGCTAGTGCGCACCTTCTCATAACGTGCATCTAGCCAAAGATATTTTATCTTTCCTAACGGCTTATTTCGCCATTTCTTTAAATCTTCATCCAACAATTTAGCGCAACGGCTTACCTCTGTGCTTGAAATATCTGTTCCACAGAGTTGCTTTAGCACCTTTTCAACTTTGCGCGTGGAAACCCCATGCACATACATTTCAGCGACAGCCAGCTTAAGTGCTCTATCAGAGCGTACACCTCGCTCTAAGACTGATGGATAGAAGGCTTCATTGGAGTCTCTAACCTGCGGTATCTGTAGCTCAAGCTGACCTTGACCTGTGTTAATTAACCTTGGTTTAAAGCCGTTCGCATATCCGTTTCTATCGCCAGTTCGCTCATAAGGACTGGCATTTAAATGGCGCTCCCTTTCTATTAACATAGCCTCATTCATCAACCTGGAGACAAGCTTAGGTAAAGCTTCAAACCCCTCCATCGCTAAAACATGTATGGCTTCTTCGATTAAGTTCTCATTTTTATAGCAGCTCATTGTCATTCCTCTTTTTTGGTTAAGTTTACCTTAAAAGGAATTTCTAATCTGACTGAGTCGCCTGCTTATTTTCAGCAAGTCAATGGAATTTACAGAAAGGATGGCGCACTAGCCTTTTCGATTGTTAAAAGCTTAACAGACAGGTGTTGCCTAAGCGTGCTGCTTGCAAACCACCACGCCTTTGGCTAAGCTCGGAGCCTTTATAGTGATGAACAATATCTAAGGTGTTCTACCCATGCAGCTTAATTCGTTTTTTTGTAACAACAGAGCCCGCTTATTTGAGCAAATGGCTGATGAGAGTTTGGCCATTGTGCCTACTGCACCACTCCATATTCGTAGTAATGATCAGCATCACCACTTTTATCCAGATAATGACTTTTTTTATCTCACTGGATTTCCTGAACCTGAGGCAGTGGCAGTATTGATAAAATCTGCTACGCAAGGTGAGCGATTTATTTTATTTAATCGTCGCAAAGACCCGGTTATGGAGCAGTGGGTAGGAAGACGAGCTGGTCAGGATTTAGCACGAGAGTATTATGGGGCTGATGAGGCTTATGCAGTTGATGAGCTAGAAGCTAAATTGCCAGAATTTATGCTTGATAAACAAGTGATGTATTTAACTTGGGGGCGTTATTGCCAGATTGATCACTTGGTTAAGCGCTGTTTAAATCAAGTGCGTGCTAAAGTGCGGGCAGGTGTTAGTACACCGAGTGATATCGTTAATTTAGAAACGCTCGTTGCTGCAATGCGTTTGATAAAAAGTGGTTATGAGATTGAGCAGTTGCGTCGGGCCGCAACTATTTCAACTTCAGCTCATCAATATGCGTTACGAGCTTGTAAACCAGGCAATAAAGAGTATCAGGTTTATGCTGAATTAATGGGAGAATTCTTTCGTCAAGGTTGCGAAAGCGAGGCTTATGGCTCTATCGTTGCTGCCGGTGAGAATGCGTGTATTTTGCATTACACAGAAAAGCATGGTGAGTTGCGTGACGGTGACTTACTGTTGATTGACGCCGGTGGACAATACAATACTTATGCTTCAGATATTACTCGCACTTATCCTATTAATGGTCATTTTACTGTAGAACAGCGAGCAGTTTACGAGATTGTATTGGCGGCAGAACTAGCTGCTATTGAACAGGTAAAACCAGGAGTTTCTTGGAGGGCTATGTCAGATGTAGCTGAGCGAGTGATTACTGAAGGATTGGTTGAGTTAGGTATTTTATCTGGCTCAGTAGATAGTTTATTGGAGCAGCAAGCATTTAAACCTTACTATATGCACCGCATTGGTCATTGGATGGGTATGGACGTACATGATGTTGGACTTTATAAACTAAATGGTGAGTGGCGAGACTTCGAGGTAGGGATGGTTACCACCGTTGAGCCAGGGCTTTACTTTAAGCCAGGTTTAGATATTGATGAAAAATGGCAGGGAATTGGTATTCGTATTGAGGATGATGTGTTGCTTACTGAATCAGGTCATGAAATATTAACTGCCGCATTGCCTAAAACAGCAAAAGCAATTGAAACTCTGGTTCAAGAAGCTCAAGTATGAGCCAAGAGCGCTACGATGTTTGCATTATTGGGGGTGGTTTAGTTGGCCGTGCTCTAGCATTAATGTTGGCAGGGTTGTCGTTAAAGGTCGTGGTGGTTGAGCAGCAGCCACTTCGTGAGCGTCAAAACCCTGATGAGAGTAAAGCACTGGCCTTAACCTACGCAACGCAGCAACTTTTAGTTAAGCTTGGCGTTTGGCCAAGGTTAACTATGGTTGCTTCTCCTATTGCGAAGGTGCATGTTTCTGAGCGAGGTAAGTTTGGTCGTTGTTTGTTAGAGGCAGATTCATTGAATTTGCCCGCTTTAGGTTATTTGGTTCCAGAGGCTTATTTAAGTCAGGCATTAGTTGAAAGCGTTGCTGAGCAAAGTTTGGCGTCAATGCTGCAGCCTGCTCATATTGACTCACTTGACCACCCAGCTAGGGAGGTGCGAGTTAAACAAGCTGATGATTTGATCGCAACGATTAGTTATCGCTTGCTGATTGCAGCGGATGGCGCTAGTTCATTGACTAGACAAAGCCTGGGTGTGTCAATAACGGAGAAACATTATCAACAAAGCGCATTAGTTACTCGAGTAACCATTAGTCAGCCTCATCACCAAGTAGCTTATGAACGTTTTACGCCAAAGGGAACTTTAGCTTTATTGCCAGTTAGTAAAGCACGCTGTGCTTTGATTATTTCTGGAGATAATCATGTAATAAAGACTTGGCATGGGTTTTCAGATCAGGTTTTCTTAGAAAAATTGCAAGCTGATTTTGGTTTTCGCTTGGGGCGGTTCTCAACAGTTTCTCAACGAATTATTTTTCCTTTGACAAGCGTATTAGCTGATCAACAGGTTGGTGAGGGCTTTTTAATTATGGGGAATGCCGCACATTTAATTCACCCGGTTGCCGCCCAGGGGTTTAATTTGAGCATGTTGGATTTAGCTGCTCTAGAGGAAATTTTAGGTAAGGCGTTAGCTAGCCACGAAGCTATTGATGCATTGCCTGTTTTGCAGCTTTATCAGCAGTGGCGTGAACAAGAGCAGCAGATAGTGATTAAAGTAACGGATAGGATTGTGAGCTTATTCTCAAGTGAATTATTGGGAATGCAATATGCTCGTCATTTGGGGTTAATCGGGTTAGAATACCTGTCGCCTTTGAAAGCCCTATTGACTAAACGAGCAGTAGGGCTGGGCGGTCGTATTGCACGTTTGCTGCGTGTTTAACTAGTTTAAGAGGAATTAAGATGAGCGAACAGATTACTCATGTGACAGATGATAGTTTTGATCAGGATGTATTGGCTGCTGACAAGCCAGTATTATTGGATTTCTGGGCGGAGTGGTGTGGACCTTGTAAGATGATTGCACCTTTGTTAGATGAAATAGCTGATGAATATAGCGGTAAGCTTAAAGTCGTTAAAATTAATATCGACAATAATCCAAATACTCCTGTGAAATATGGGGTGAGAGGGATTCCCACGTTGTTACTGTTTAAAGGAGGCGAAGTTTCAGCCACTAAAGTTGGCGCCTTGACTAAATCTCAGCTGCAAGCTTTTATTGATGAGGCATTGTAGTTAACTTTCACTTTGCCCTTATACAATGGTGTGAGGGCTTTTTATATAGGTAAACGTTTATAAAAAAGCACAAAATAACAATAAAAAGTACTAGACCGGGTCATAAAGAAGTGGTAACTTGTACCCGCTGCGGCTTTCGTCGCGCACCCCTTTTTAACAATTTCTGACTCTTCACTTAAGCGAAGGTTTTCGAATTACACCTCAATGAGAATGACTACATGAACTTAACCGAACTAAAAACAGTTTCCCCTAATGATTTAATTGCTTTAGCTAACGAAAAAGGTATTGAGAATATTAATCGTGCCCGTAAGCAAGAAATTATTTTTTCTATTTTAAAGGCTCACGCTGAAGGTGGTGAGGATATTTATGGGGATGGGGTATTAGAAATTCTTCAAGATGGTTTTGGCTTCTTACGCTCAGCAGAAGGATCTTACTTAGCAGGCCCTGATGATATTTATGTTTCTCCTAGCCAAATTCGTCGTTTTGGTTTGCGTACTGGTGATACCATTTCTGGAAAAATTCGTCCACCTAAAGAAGGTGAGCGTTACTTTGCTTTGCTTAAAGTCAGCGAGATTAACTACGAAAAACCAGAAAATGCTAAAAACAAACTGCTTTTTGAAAACCTAACCCCGCTTTTTGCACAAGAACGCTTACGCATGGAATTAGGTAACGGTAGTACAGAAGACTTAACAGCTCGTGTTATTGATCTTGTTGCGCCTGTTGGTAAAGGTCAGCGTGGCCTGATTGTTTCACCTCCGAAAGCAGGTAAGACAATGATGTTGCAAAACATCGCCCACTCTTTAGCTCGTAATCATCCAGAGTGTCATTTGATTGTGCTGTTAATCGATGAGCGTCCTGAGGAAGTAACCGAAATGGCGCGCTCAGTTCGAGGTGAAGTGGTAGCAAGTACTTTCGATGAGCCTGCCAATCGTCATGTGCAAGTGGCGGAAATGGTTATTGAAAAAGCCAAGCGACTCGTTGAACATAAGCAAGATGTTATTGTTTTACTTGACTCAATTACCCGTTTGGCCCGTGCTTATAATACTGTGATTCCTGCTTCGGGTAAGGTATTAACCGGTGGTGTTGATGCTAATGCCTTACAGCGTCCCAAGCGTTTCTTTGGTGCTGCTCGTAACGTTGAAGAAGGTGGTAGTTTAACAATTTTAGCGACGGCTTTAGTTGATACTGGTTCGAAGATGGATGAAGTTATCTTTGAAGAGTTTAAAGGTACCGGTAATATGGAACTTCACTTGGATCGCCGTGTTTCTGAAAAGCGTATCTATCCTGCTATTAATATTAACAAATCAGGCACTCGTCGCGAAGAAAAACTCACGACTCAAGAAGAGCTACAAAAGCTATGGATCCTTCGTAAGATTCTCCACCCTATGGATGAAATTGCTGCCGTTGAGTTCTTAGTTGATCGTTTGAAGTCCACAAAAACTAATAAAGAATTCTTTGATGCGATGAAGCGTTAGGGTATTACTAGCTCCTAATAGCGTTAACATATGGAGTTATAAGGAGACGTATAGGGCCGATTTGCTGTACTTGGATTGGCCCATGGTGTTTAACTCAACACCCCCCTCCAGTTTGTTGTTAGCCGGCTCTTTTCTGGTAAATTTTGCCTAACTTCTTATTGTGTTGGGGTTAAGATTATTTCCCAGTCTAACTATTTATTAGTTAGGTATGCTTAACCTAAAGGCTGTATTTAAGTTTTTCTTTTTATAAATCCACACATCTTTTTATGTTCAATTAATATCTGGATAATTTATTTGCTATTAAATGCTTGGTTTAAATTATCATAGGGTAAATATTGTGGATTTATTCCAAGAGTTTTTGATTAAGGTAAGTGCTCAAATAACCCCAGTTCGGAGTTATGGCAGCCTTGGATTTAGTGAAAAACTTATATAACCTTTTGAAATTATTACTAATAATGGATGTGGTTATGATACATGAGCGCGAGGTTATAGAGTTATTTTGTCGCATAGATGATTTTGCTGAGGAATTTGCAGCACTTGAGCGCAAAGATCTACTCCCTTCATCTGCAGAAAAAAAGTCAGGTCCACCTTGTTGTTTAGCTTATAGCGAGATTATGACAATCATGATTTTGTTCCAAATGATCGGCTATAGAAACTTTAAATATTTTTATACTGGCTTTCTAAAAACATACTGGGGACATTACTTCCCCAATTTACCCAGTTACTCACGTTTTATTGAATTGATGCCTAGAGCGCTAATGCCACTGACAATTTTTATTACTCTCAACGGTGGCAGGCGTAGTGGCATTTACTACATTGACTCAAGTTGCCTACCAAACTGTCACATTAAACGCACTAAACGCCACCGCACATTTAAAGCGGTTGCAAAACTTGGAAAAACATCTGTTGGTTGGTTTTTTGGTCTGAAACTTCATTTAGTAATCAATGACATAGGTGAGTTAATCGCCTTTAAAGTCACGCCCGGCAATCATCATGATTTAGCTGCAGGTGTCTCATTGTTTGAAGGGCTGGAGGGTTTGGCCTTCGGAGATAAAGGCTATATTGGGAAGGCTGTTTTTGAAAAACTACTTGATAGCGGTTTGAAGTTAATTACACGCAAAAGAAAAAATATGAAAAATGCGCAGCCACTTAGCGATCACGAGCAACAGTTATTAAATCAGCGAGGGATCATTGAGACTGTTTTTGGCTGCTTGAAACATAAGTTTCATATTTGGCACACCAGACATCGCTCGGTTGCAAATGCTATTACACATCTTGTTGCTGGGTTGGCTGCTTATATTATTGAGCCATTAACAATTACTGCAGTGAAAAGGTTGCCAAGCAATTAGAATTTAATTACTTGATCACTATTAACTCCGAACTGGGGTTCAAATAGAATCATTGCGGGTAGAAGAACTTACTGACGAAGGGTGTAAAGGTATGTTGGCTTTGCTTTATATTTATGCCAATAGAGGGTCAGGCTCTAATGTGCTGCTTTCTGATTTGGAATTACTCTTAAGTACCTTTTCCTCTGCAATACCTCTTGAGCTTATTGAGCCAGCCTCTTTTCCTGCTCATTTAGTTTTGAAGTTTGTTGAGGCAGTGGCTTTTATTAGTGACAAGCTAGTTGGTGAAAAGGTGCTGGTGGCGGATGAACTGGCAAAGCAAGTTGAGCCGGTACTGAAAAAAGTACCAGACTTTCTTTTTAAGGAGTTACTTCTACACCAGGATAGTTTTACTGGAAGGTTGTTGAAAGAAAGCTTACAAAAGCCTGTAAATTTATATATTACTTCTTCATTACAAGAGTTGTGGGAACAAAAGTTAGCTAAGTTAAATTGGAGCTGCTTTTTTACAGATGATAACTTTTCTTTTGAGCAGGTTCAGAGCTCGGTGCTTATGGGTTGGGTACTCGGCCCAGTGCTAGATAAGTTGTTTGTTGCTTATGCAACAAAACAGATAGAGGAAGGCTTGTTTCTTAGTATTTTGATGTCATCGCAGCATTTTTATGAGAATAAGTTTACTTTTGCAAAGGGGGTGTTTAGATGCGTTCACTCGTATACTTTTAAAAGCTCAGAAGATCCGCAATCCTTTTCCCACAGTTGTGCTTTCCTCAATTGCCACTAGGTTGTTTGGATTGTTGGATGATTGCTTAGAGCCTGGAGAACTAATGAGGGCTATAACTTCTTCTAAATTTAATGAGCTATCCTTAGAAGTTTTTCGTAGAACTGAGGAACTATTGTATTTTAGTAAAGATTTTATTTCCACTTGGTAGGGTATAAACCTTCGCCTTTAGGCGGAAATGTCTTTAGCAAACCTATCACCAGCCAGAATGTGATGTATTAGAATCGCTTTTTATTTTTAATAAGGGAGCGATCTAAATGACTGGAGCAAACAACTATAGGAAAGGCGCGCATACGGTACTGGATTTAAAATATCATTTTGTATGGAAGACAAAATATGGATATCCAGTGTTATGTGGGGATATAGGTTTAGGAGCAAGAAGCATTTTGCGAGAGATCTGTGCTGAGAAGGGGATGAGGATATTGAGGGGGAATGTGAGGTCGAATCACATTCACCTTCTAATTGAGGCGCCGAGCCACTTATCGGTATCAAAGATGGCTCAATATTTGAAAGGTAAAAGTGCCTATCGACTATTGAGAGAATTTAGGAGTACGCTTGGCAAGAAATACTGGGGCAATCATCTCTGGTCGAGAGGGTATTTTTGCGCAACGGTTGGTTCTGTAACAGAAGAGCAGGTCAAACGCTACATAGAGAATCAAGATGATACGCCGGAGGGTTTTCAGGTATGGGATGAGGAAGAGCTTAAGTCGGATTAATCCGAACCGTTTAAACGGCTTTAGCCGCAATGAGGCTTCAGCCTCTGTACCAAACCCCCACCTTTAGGTGGGGGTCAAGTTGATTTGTGGAAAGAGACCTGAAGATATCTGGTTTTTGAATATTCCAGGTAATTTTATGAAGGAGTTTCCTTGTGCTCTGCCAGTATTTGGTATAGTTTCAAGAAGCTTTGCAGAAAAAAGACCCGCTAATACTTTTAACCCGCCGTTGCAGTTTTGCGCTGACCTTGCTTTAACTGCGTATGGAGCCTATGGCAAAGAGGTGGTAAGTGAAATTAATCAGCTAATAGAAGTTCTTGTCAGTAGTAATAAGAGAGCTTCTGTCCATCAAAAAAAAGATATTTCATTTCTCATGTTTTCTTATGGAGAAGTCCTATCTCAATTTTTCTCTTTTATGGGGTTGCCAGGCGTTATTTATTTGCAAGCTTTAGCAAAGCAATCGGTCTTGAAATTTGAAAGAGAACTTAAACTCTTATGTTCATTGAAAGGCGAGTTTTTTACGATGTTGTTGACAGAGTATAGGAAAGAAAAAGCTGTTGATGATATCAAGCCATTGGTGCGATGTTACATTTTACTTGGCTTTTTGCTTTCAGATAGCTTTTTAGAGTTAGTGGGTGCTGGGGTAGCTGATTCTGCGGTTGAGGTTAATACTTTTGTTCCTGAATGTATTAAAAAAGTGTGCCAGTTGCTTCCAGAGGAAGCGTATATTGAACTTTGTTTAGAGTTATTTAACTATTTGTTTCTTGGGAATGTTTCTTTAGTTGGTCGAGAGGCTTTGGTCAATGTGATAAATAACACTACTCATAAGCAATTAATTAACTTGGCTTTTGCAAGCCGGGCAATGGGTAATGATAGCTATAAGGCGATTTACCTTGAATTACTACAGCGTGATTTGTTTGGTGGTGACGTTAGCCAGTTCCTACATGACCCTGAGCAGAAAAGCCCATTGGGAGTTCGTTTGGCTAAGCATAATCAAAATATTAGAGGTGTGCTTAGTGAGCATGAGATTGATCCAGATCGTGCTTTAAACTATCGGGGATCGTTTAGTATTACTTTTTACCCTGATGCTCGGGAGGAGTAAAAAGAGAGTAAGGCTTTGCTTGTACTACATGGGTATCTGAAGGAGCTAAGGAAGGCCTCTCTTGGTGCTAAAGAGAAACTGAAAGCCTTAGTCGGATGGGGGAAAATTCACATCGAATAAATAAAATTCTTGAGTTATTGTCTCAGCTAAAAATTGCAGGTAAAGATTCTTCCAGCCAGTCTGAAAAAGAAATAATAAAACTTATGTCTGGACAAAATGTAAGACCATTACTGAAGAAGTTGATAGGGAATTGTGTGGCTTTGAAAAAAGCTGATGCTCCTGTAGATAGAGTTTTTTTTGAGTTTTCGGGACACGTATCTGATCAGTTTAATTCGATTTTTGAAAAAACTACTGGCTTAAAAAAACTTGATAGTAAATGTAAAGATAGAGCGTTATTTTGTCTGTAAAAACCAACTTCAGTACTTAGAAAAACCTTTAAAATTCTAAATGGCACTCTATTGTACCTGTCTCATCGCATAATATCTTAAATTAATTATGCTAATCAATCTAAAAAATTATTTATACCTCAAATTTTTCTCCTCTCAAAATAAATTATTAACTTTTAGGTAATAGCAATTATATCTCGTTAATAAGAACAAGAATGATCTATCCTAAAACCCTATGAAGCCTTATTATTCACTTCAACTTAAGTATCTAGGTGATCCGCTCCACTGGTCATCAATTTCCACTAAAACAGCTGATACGAGCCTTAGGCACGATTCAGTATTAGGGAAAATTCCAACTGTATGCGTCCTTCTTTTTACCTCTCTGTTTACGCGCTCAGCTATGTTACTGGTTCTTAATCTTTTTTGATGCGGCCTGTCAAAGTTCATCACTACTAAGCCCTCCGGTATATTCACTTCCAACCAAGAAGAAAGCTCTGGTGCTGTTTGCTGATATTTATCTACCGCCATAGCCAATAGTCTTTCCGACTCATGAATGTTTGAGGCATTAAATATAGCTGTAATCTCCTCAGCTACTGGTTCCTTCATTGAGCGCTTTGGTATGTGAGCCTGAGCATTTTGCTGCAAATGAAATTGGCAGCGTTGCCAAGGAACACTGGGGAACACAGCTCTTCTAGCGGCTTTTAGGCCAGTATGAGCGTCGCTAGTAATCAACTCAATACCATGTATACCTCGCTCAACCAACTGCTGAAGAAAATCACGCCAATGTACCTCAGCCTCTGATAACGCAACAGAAACACCTAGCACTGTTCTCTTGCCGGTGTAACGTCCCACAATAATTTAGAGAAACCATCTCAACCTATTTTGCGTGAGATGGTGTCAAATAGTTAACCTTTTAGCTCATGAATTGCCTGATTAATGACATCATCCGGTATATGGTTTAAATTCATATTAGCGGCGATTAGCAACGCATGTCGCATGAGCCTATCAACATAACGAAGCCTACCTTTTGTGGCCATGTGTACTGCACGAATACCTGTTTCAGTGAATAAGCTGCTGCTCATTCCTGCCTTCTCAAAAGCAGCGTGAATAATGCTCTCAAAATCCCTGCTATCTTCAATTGCATGCCACCTAATAAAGCACTGAATTCTAGAGTTGATAGGTTCATAGGCTGGTCTCTGCAATGTTGCTAGAAGTGATGGGAGTCCACATAAGATAATCGTCATGACGTCTTTGCTGTCAAAACTGAAATTAAGGAAGTCAGGTAATCGTAGAATGAAATCATTACTAAGCTGATGCGCCTCGTCTAGGATCCAAATAGGCTGAACGTTTTTATCATGGTAGAGCGCGATCAAGCTCTGCTTCAAGTCTCTCCAAAGTTTAGAGAATCGGTAATAGTTTTCTAAACCTAGATTTTCGGCAAGCTGAGAGTACACATCAAATGACCGAAAGTGAGTGTCTGATTGATAAATGACTTGATGGGTCAGCGGGTTGAGTTTATTGCTCCAGTATCTTAGCGCCGTGGTCTTTCCTGTCCCTGAGTCGCCAGTAATCACTGCTAAGCCGCGTGTTTCTAGCAAACCATTAAGTTGCTGTTCTAGTCGCTTTGACTGCGCCAATTCAATAATGTTTGATTTACCCAATGGATCAAATTTCAAGCCAAAATGTTGAAGATACATCTTACTCATCCTTGTATCTTAAATAACTGTAGAGATATGACAATATTGCTACAATCCCAAGGATGCTTGGGTAGGCGGAAGGTGAAGCCGTGTTCGTCCTTAGGATTTAATCCTGTTGAGGAGATTTAGCTCCCTTCCACCCTCATAAGTTCATGAGATCGAACGGTATCTTAGGCCATTGTGAGCCTGTATTTGCAAGGTTGATCCGAACTATGATTTCCCAAGTTTGTTAGTGTAATAAAATTTAAGAGGCTCTAGCAAATGAAAAAAAATTGTGTTGGTATTGATATTGCAAAATCTGATTTTGTTGCTGCTATCACCACTAGCGGAAAAGATCACGTTAAACATTTTAATAATAATCCTGAGGGCTTTTCTGAGTTATTAGAATGGACGCAATCTTTATCTGATCAGTCACTTCATTTTTGCATGGAATCAACAGGTAAATACGGTAATGCATTGGCTCTTTATTTACATAGTGAGAAGTGTGATGTCAGTATAATTAATCCTGCACGAATAAAGTTTTTTATGAAAGGACAGCTAATACGAAACAAGACCGACAAGGCCGATGCGGTCAGTATTAAGGACTATTCAAATCATTTTACTCCAACGCTATGGCAGCCTTTGCCAGCTAATATAGAGGCTCTAAGAGCTTTGATACAGAGATCTGAAGTATTAACCTCCCAAGTCAGCAATGAACAAAACAGGCTGGAGCTAGCGGAAGAAACAATTATTAGCTCTATACAAAATCATATCGATTATATGGAAAAAGAAATTTTACGACTGCAGGAAGAAATTAGTAAGCTGATCGCGAGTGATGATGATCTGAAGAATAACACAGAGCTGCTTAAAAGCATCCCAGGCATTGGTGATAAAACCGCTCAAACACTAACTGCTTTTTTTAATAATATTGAAAGATTTTCTGGCGCAAAACAATTGGCTGCTCATATTGGTTTAAATCCCAGCCAGTCACAATCAGGCACTTCATTGAATTCATCACGGCTCTCAAAGGTTGGTAGTGCTTGGTTGCGAAAGGCGCTTTACATGCCGGCATTAGTGGCTATAAGGCATAATCCTATTTTGAAGAAATTTTATGAAAAGCTGCTCAAAAAAGGCAAGCCAAAGAAGCTAGCCATTTGTGCTGTTATGAGAAAAATGGTGCATATGATTTATGGCATCCTAAAAACACAGCAGCCATTTTCAGCGGATGCCTAGTAAAAATTTTACAATTTATTGTTGACGTTTAAGACGGTATCTCCTCAGTGATATCCAAATCCTCTTTAACTTGGTTATAAACAATCTCAACTAGCGAGGTTTTTCTTGCTGGTTGTTCCGGCATCTGAGGTCTAGCTCGGGTTCTAGAAAGGTTGTTATGTTTGTCCAGCTCTCCCACTGCACCAAGGTATTGATATTCCAATGATTCGACGTGACGGGCGGAGTCACTATGCGGATCAACCACTAAATAAACCTCTTGTTGAGCCAGTTCAAATGGAACTTCAAAGAGTCGATTATTCCAGCTTACCGTGCCATCCTTCCTGACTCGGCGCTTAATGCGATGCAGGAAGTAATCATCTAGCTTATCGGCCAAACAACCTAACGGCTGAATTTTAGTGAGGTCTTGCTGATAGCGTTGTAACGGGGTCATCTTGTCAGGCAGGGCGCTTTGCGAGGCTTGATGATAAACACGCTCAACCCAAGCCCAAAATCGATCATTCAGCGCATTGAAACTATGAATGGAATCCAGGTTGCATTCAGCTAGGAATTGCTCGCGTACTGTTCTATGCCAACGCTCTAGTTTGCCTTTGCTTTGCGGTTCATAGGGCCTGCCGTAAATCAATTGAATTTTCAAACGAGCACAAATGGTTTGCAACGTTTTAGCACGGTAGGCAGGGCCGTTGTCAATGATGAGCTTAACAGGAAGCCCACGTTTGAGTAATGCCTCTTTCAACACATGCTCAATAGTAATGGCACTCTCATCAGTACAAAATTTACTGTGACAGACCAACCTTGAGGCATCATCAAAAATACTCACCAAATAGCTTTTAACTCTTCTTTGGCCATCGTAAATCGTTGGACCATGCATGACATCGCCATACCAAATATCACAAGCTGTGAGCGCCTCAAATGAGCGGCGCTCAATTTGGTTAGAAGGTGTGACTGTTCTTTTAGACAGGCCGTGTTTTACTAATAAGCGAGAACTTAAAATTCAGTTATGATGCTTTTTGTTCTTGCGCTATTTTCTTTATTGTGCGCTCTACTAAGTTACTGCGCCTGTGATGAGCGGATGGTAATTAATTCCGCTAGCGAAGGCATAGAATAGTTTTTTGTAATTCTGTCATATATATAATCGAAGACATTAACTGCTAGCTTTTTACATGTCTCAGTAATTGTAACCATTGTATCCTTAGCTTTCGTTCCTTCTTCACTCATAGTATGAAGGTGTACATCGCGCATTCTAGCCTGCTTCCGAGCCATCAACTCTGCTGGATTGTTATGTAGAGGAAGCTCTGGCTTTTCCAGCACTAACAATAGCTGCCTTTTCTTTTTTAAGGTGAGCTCAATTTGTTTATCTAGTTTCTCGTAGCCAGTGATTGTTGAGAATAACTCAGTAAACTCATTGGATAGCTTATCTATCTCATCTTGCCCTGGGTTCTTTTTATATTCAATGAGCTTATGATAATAATCCCAAAACCTATCCAAGAAGCTGTCAACAGAGTCTTGGTGCTTCTTAAAAATTGGCGTCAGCTTTTTATAATGCCTACCCTCATGAACCCAGCACAAGGCGAGTGATTCAGTAATGAGCTTAAACTGTGGCGCATCATCGGTAATGAGTGTTTCTATCGCATAAGGACTCTTTCTATATGTTGAGATAGCTGCCGCATCAGTAATCAGCTTTCTATATTTTGGAAATTTTTTATCACCTAATACCTTATCAAGAATAACTTCCAGCTCCTTACTTTTTAAGATAGTCGATGAGTGAAATACCTTTAAGCTTTCGATTACCTTGTGGGGTAAGTTCATAGTAGCCAGTAAATTAAAAGCGGCCTCATTTAATGTGAACCCAAAGTGGTCTTTGCTTAACATTTCAATGACGCTTAATCGACTTTTACTGGTCAGCGTAAAGTAAGCTGAATAATACTCATTACCCAATACATTAACATAACGGTTTTTCCCATCCTCTCTAGCGTTGGTGTCATCTAGGTGCTGGTAGTTCGTGGATTGTAAACCTGCCTTCACAACTTCTACCTTCTCGGGCTCAAGTATCGTAGGTGTTTTAATTGTGAAGCTATGGATGGTTGATTTACTAATATCTATGTTGGCGGTTTTATAAAATGTCTCAAGGCTTTCTAGCGTCATACCACCTTGAGTATTTAGGAAGCTTGTCCAGCTTTTAATAGTAGGGCCGAACTGGCCCTCATAACCAGTTGGCAGAGGTGCTGTATAGTGTTTGTTTTCAGAAGGGGAGTAATATTGTTGGCGCAAAAAAAGAGTGTTATTAGCAGCAATTTTTATATCCTGGATAAGTGTTTTCTTAGAGCCATTTGGCACAGCATCGCTGGGCAACGAATCTGGATTAATTGTTAGTGTCACTGTATTAGAGACTTCGAGATTTTTTTTACTAGATTTTGGCTTTCTAGTTTTATTGGTTTTATTTCCTTTTCTATCCTTCTCGGAGGAATGATCCTTGTCCTTGTTAGCGCGCGTTTGCTTTCTAACATTAGGCTTTCCTTGCTCACCTTTATATTTATTTAATGCGTTATTTAACGATTGCACCTTGTCTTCTAGCTTTATGATTTTCTCAGCCTGACTTTCACATACATTGCTAAAATCTGTTTCTAGTGCTGTTGGTGTAACAGTATTATTAAATCTCTCAATGAGATCGGCTAAAACTGATTTGTCAGGTTGTTTTTTCATGGGAAGAGTATACCACGGGTTTGAAAAGGTAAATTTTCCCCACACAGATGGCCGTACTGCTGAAATTATTTTTAAGCCATGAACCTGATCGATGAAAAAATAATCCGAGCATACAGCGTTGTTATAGAGCGCACATCATGCTTTTATGACACACGATGATTCCAATATAAAATTTCCAAATTTGCACGAAAAAGCTGTCAAGAACTTTTTGAATTATTTTCAAATCATGCTGATATTGAACGGATACGTGTGACTGTTCTTTTAGACAGGCCGTGTTTTACTAATAAGCGGTGAACTGTTGCGTGAGATAATTCACCTCGTGCTACCTTCCCTTGAGTTTCTAAGAGTTTAATCACGGTCGGAATTGATCTTGAAGGGCTTTCCTGTTTAGTGGAAATAATTAACTCTTGTAGCTCTGGATTGATGTGACACTGGCCTTTGTCTCGTCGAGTTTTAGGAACTAATCCATCAATACCCTGCTTTAACCAGGCGTAATACCAATTCTCAATTGTTTTAGCACTGAGGTGAACACGCTTACTACCTGGAATGTTGTAGGTTTGCTGGGACAACCTTTTAATAATGCTCTTGAGCTCACCATGCTCAAAACTATTTCGGCTACATAGCTCACCTAAAACACTTAGGCGAAACAGTGCTGTTGGGTGAATGGGCTTGGTCATTTTGCAATTCCTGTGTGATTTAACTACTTGCAATGAGTTAATCACAACTTGAGTTGAGAATGCTACGCTCAAACTGTGTGGGGTCGTGAGGTTTACAGAAAATATCCATCTCAACTTTTTTTCACGTTAATTAATTATGGGATGCTCACTCCTGTGTTGTTAAGAAAAAGCATGATGCTCGATAAATCATGCTCACCAAGGCAGGCCAACCAAAACGCTTGTGGATCACTATGTCGCCCAAGCTGTAACCACAACGGATGTGCTTTGATATGGAAGGAGTAATCAACGAAGTGGTCAACCAACCAGTGAAACCACCTAGCAACGGTGTGTCGACTAACACCTTGCTCCTGACCTGATGAGCTAATACTTTTCCCAGGAGCACGCTCATTAACACTGCCTGCTGAACTGACCAGCAATACCAACGCTTTGGAGAAAGTATCTCAGGTAGGGTTGAACAAGTACGTTTACATTGATGACAATAAAATCTCAAAACAGGGGTGGGATTTAAAGAGCGTCCTTTACCTGGGTTCCTATCTGGTTTTCGATCATATGATCCATGTGACCATAGTCCACCTGCACCGCAATGGCTGCACTGCTCTGGCCTTAGTAGCTCTGGATTTTTTTTCAGCAGGATCAGGTAATCACTCAGGCTTTTAATCGCTTTTATGATTCTGCGCATGACTAATTTCACTATAGTTTTTATATCAAGTTATTTTACCTTGATAGGTTACTAAAAACCTTGTTTATTATGAGATAAAACTAGCTCAATTCCCCTAAATAAAGATAGACGTAACAGCCTGACTACTTTGCCCAGCTTCAAGCAAGCGCGTTCTCTCGCTTGCGCGTGTGCTAGCAGCTTCAACGTCCGAGCTATCAGCCCCTCCACCACCATTATTAGAGAAAGTTGTTTCTTGTCGTGAACCTCCACTTCTATCCGAACCCAACAAAGGCGCGGTGCTATCACGGCGCTCACTACTACTCAATTCATTATCCGAATCCATCATAACCATTCCCCTTACTTTTATTAGTAAACCAAACAACAGCACAACGGCTCTCACAAAATTGATTACGCCAAAGTGCTATATAACGTACAGCTTGTTCAGAATAACGCGACTAGATTTACAGAGACTTAAGTGTTTAAGAGGGGCACTAGAGTGGAAAAAGTAATTAAAAAACAACTCAACTTGCTTCTAAAAAAAACGAATGCAAATCAGCCGCCAATAATCAAAGGTTAATTTGGTGAAGTGAAAAATAGCACTGCCAGATAGGGCTAGCTTGGGCCCGCGCTATATTTGGCACCGAGCCTGGATTGAAAACGCGAAGCGTTTGATAATCCAGGGACAAATCAAACTGTGCCCCGGATTATTAAGCACTACGTGCTTTCAATCCGGGCTACGCGCATATCCATTCAGATAAAGTTATGATGCTTTGGCAGCGGCAATCTCTTTCGCCAAAGTTTTAATATTAGGGTTGCCAGCAAAGTTTAACTTCAACACATTAAAAGAGCGCTTAGCATTAGCCAGATCATGTAGCTTAAGGTATGACTCTGTCATCAACACTAAAGCACCAGGTACTGACGTACTTTGTTGATAATGTTGCACGACTTGATTAGCTCGATTAGCTGCAGCAATATAGGCTTCACGCACATAATAAAAACGCGCCACCTCAAGCTCGTGTGAAGCAATAATGTTGCGAATATAAATCATACGCAAACGTGCATCAGGTGTGTAGCGACTGTTCGGGTAGCGATAAACCAACTGACTAAAGTCAAGAAAAGCTTGCTTGAGCGAGGCTGTATCACGCTGGGCAAAATCCGTAGGAAAGTAGGTGCTTAAGAAGCTACGGTTTTCATAAAACTCCGCCAGGCCTCGCATGTAATAGGCATAATCAACATAGCGCCCCATCGGGTACAAATGAATATAGCGATCAGCAGCGGCTAAAGTAGAAGCCACATCGTCTGACTTATAATAAGCATAAATCGTATCAAGCTGCGCTTGCTGAGCATGCTTACCAAACGGGTACAATGAATCTAGTGCTTCAAAGTGCTGCACAGCACCTTTATAGTCTCCTGATAATAAAGCTTGTTCACCACCGATATAAATTTGCTGTTCTGACTTGCCTTTAAAAGCTGCACCGGGGTCTTCGATAGTTTTATCAGAAGCACAAGCCACCAAGAGCATAGTCAATAAGGCAATAAAAAGGAATTTTAGCTGTCGCATAGGGTTTTAGTTCGCTTTAAATTCAAAAGGCTGGATTATAACGAGAATTTCGTCATAATGCCAAAAGCATAAACCTAACGATCAACAGTCATGCAACACAAGATAACCAAACAAATTACTCTCACCAGCGAATATGCAGGCCAACGATTAGATCAAGCTTTAGCACAATTATTACCCGAATTTTCTCGTTCAAAACTAACTCAATGGCTCAAAAGTGGTGACATCCTTTGTAATGGTCAATCAGCCAAAGCAAAAGATAAAGTTTATGGTGAGGAATTAATTACGCTCAACGTTGAACTCAGTGATGAAACACACTGGCAAGCTGAAAATCTACCACTAGATATTTGTTACGAGGACGATGATTTACTCGTTATCAATAAACCTGCTGAGTTAGTAGTCCACCCCGGTGCTGGCAACGCTTCTGGCACCTTAGTTAATGCGGTGCTTAACCACTACCCACAAGCAAGTGCATTACCTAGAGCAGGCCTTATTCACCGCCTTGACAAAGACACCACTGGCCTGCTTGTTATTGCCAAATCACTAACCGCACAAACTAAACTTACCAAGGCTTTGCAGCAACGTGAGATTCATCGTGAATATCTTTGTCTAGTTAATGGCACCTTAACTGGTGGTGGCACGGTTGATGAACCTCTTGGTCGCCACCCTAGAAACCGCCTAAAGCAAGCGGTCATTGTTACTGGTCGCCCAGCCGTTACTCACTATCGAATTAATGAAAGCTTTCCTCACTACACCCTGCTTCAAGTCATTTTAGAAACTGGTCGTACTCACCAGATTCGCGTCCATATGGCCAATATCCACCACGCCGTAGTAGGTGACCCGCTTTATAACCGGCTGCAACTACCTAAACACTGTGATGAAACACTTAAACAAACTTTACGCCAATTTAAACGCCAAGCATTACATGCTAGCAAGCTAAGCTTTATTCACCCGACTACGGCAGTACCGCTAACTTTTTCTGCTCCGCTACCTAAAGATTTTTCTCATTTGCTCGAGGTAATCCGAACTCATGACCAAACTGAAGACAATTACACCTGACTGGCCCGCACCACCAATAGTAAAGGCCTACACAACAACTCGCTTAGGTGGCACTAGCCTCCCCCCTTTTGACTCCCTTAATATCGGCTATAGTAGCGGTGATAACAAAAGCTCGGTTGAACAAAATCGTCATCTAGTTTATCAATCACTACAACTTCCTAGTGAACCGGTTTGGCGCAAACAAATACATTCTAATATTGCTTGTGCTGCTGACTCAGCTATTCAGGAAGCTGACGCCTTATATAGCAACCAACCTAATCAAGTCTGCGCCATACAAACGGCTGACTGCCTACCTATTTTACTTTGCAACCAAGTAGGCACGGAGGTTGCTGCAATTCATGCTGGCTGGCGAGGTTTAGCCGACAATATCATAGCCAACACCTTAGCTCTATTTTCCTCCCCAAAACAACATCTGCTTGCTTGGTTAGGGCCGGCTATTAGCCAAGAGCATTTTGAGGTTGGCACTGATGTCAGAGATAGCTTTCTAAAACAAAACAGTAAGAACACTCAAGCTTTTATCCCTCACCCCAAGCAAGCGAATAAATATTTTGCTGATCTTTATCAACTAGCTCGACTGCAACTTCGCGCGCTAGGAATAACAGCTATCTATGGCGCTAATTACTGCACCTACTCAAATAAACAACACTTTTTCTCTTATCGCCGTGATCATATTACCGGACGCATGGCAAGCTTGATTTGGTTACAAAAGAGATAGCTCGGACCACCCATATAAAGATTCATAGAAACAACCCTTCTTCCACCTTGCTTCTCGCTGCAATACACTTTACTATCAAGCGTTTATTTAAGGATCAAGTGGAGACAATATGAAAAAGCGCTTAATCCTCATGGTGATCACGCTCATTATCATTTTTGGTGGTATTTTTGGCTACGATGCACTACGAACTTGGGGTACAAAACAGTACCTCGAACACTTTAAAGCACCGCCAGTTACTATCTCTAGTGCTACAGTTAAGAGCACTACTTGGCATAATAGCATTACCGCAGTTGGCACTATCTACTCTTACCAAAGTGTTGACATTTCACCCCAGCAAGCAGGCCAAATTGAAAAAATTTATTTTAAGTCAGGCGATATTGTCCAAAAAAATCAGCCACTTATTGGTCAAGATACCAGCCTTGATGAGCAAAGCTTAAAAAGCGATGAAGCAAAACTAGTGCTAGCCAAAGCAAATTTCCAAAGAGATAAAAAACTGGCTAAACAAAACTTCGTCTCACAATCCATGCTTGATCAAAAGCGCGCTGCTCTTAGCCAGGCTATCGCTGAAGTTGCACGCACCAAAGAAATTATTGCTGAAAAAACAATTCGCGCCCCTTTTGCTGGCAAAATAGGTATTCGTGAAGTCAATCTCGGTCAATATGTCTCGCCCGGTGATAAATTAACCTCACTACAGTCACTCAATCCATTGCGCGCTATTTTTTCGATCCCAGAACAAAATCTGCCTGAAGTCAAACGCGGCTTACCTGTAAAGGTTAGCGTGGATGCCTACCCTGGCAAAACCTTTCCTGGTGTAATTACTGCAATTGACTCACAGATCAACCAAGACACTCGTAACTTCCAAATCGAAGCTCGCCTACCTAATGATAAACTTGAACTCTACCCTGGCATGTTTGCCAATATTTCAATTGAACTGCCTAGCACACAAAATGCACTTGTTATTCCACAAACAGCGATTACTTATAATCTCTATGGCGACTCAGTCTATGTATTGACACCTGAAAAAGGCACTACAACAAAAGACGATAAGTCAAAATCAAATAAAACAGTTTACCTTGCCACAACAAAATACATTACTGTTGGTGAACAGCGTGATAATGAAGCGATCGTTACAAAAGGTTTAAAAGCCGGTGATGTAGTCGTCACTTCTGGCCAATTAAAAGTTCACGACGGTACTCGAGTTACAGTCAATAACTCAATCAACCCTAATCAGGCACCAACAACAATTAATGCCATGGAATAAACCAGACAGCGAGATTGTTTAGCAATGAAATTTACTGATATCTTTATTCGCCGCCCGGTCCTAGCTTGCGTAATCAGCTTATTAATCTTTATTTTTGGGTTGCGTGCAATTGTTGATTTGCCATTACGCCAATTTCCAGAAATGGAAAATACTGTTATTACAGTAAGCACTGCCTATCCAGGTGCTAATGCTGAATTAATGCAAGGCTTTATTACAACCCCTATTGAAAAGGCTGTTGCTAGTGCAGACGGTGTTGATTATATCGAGTCAACTAGCCAAGACGGCGTTAGCACTATTAAGGTGCATATCAAGTTAAACTACAATCCTAATACCGCTTTCACTGATGTAATGAGCAAGGTTGAATCGGTTAGCAATGATCTCCCCAAAGAAAGTGAAAACCCCGTGATTACCAAAAGCACAGGGGAAACTTTTGACCTTATGTATATAGGTTTTAATAGTAAAACGCTTACCCCTGAGCAGATTACTGACTACCTAACCCGTGTTGTACAACCCAAACTAGAAACTATTGGCGGAGTCTACAAGGCAGAAATTTTAGGCGGAATGGTTTATGCGATGCGTATTTGGCTTAACCCACAAAAGATGGCTGCCTTTCATATTACAGCTAGTGATGTAATCAACGCATTAAAAAGCAACAACTATCAAGCAGCTGCGGGCAGTACTAAAGGTGTTTATATTGCCTACTCTATCGACGCACAAACTAGCATTCACTCAGCCCAAGCTTTTGGTAATATCGTTATTAAATCTGAAAACGGCCAAATTATTCGAGTAAAAAATATCGCCAAGGTTCAACTAAGATCAGAAACCTATGACTCCTCAGTTACCTTTAATGGTAACAAAGCTACCTTCGTGGGAATTTCAGCAACACCAACTGCAAACCCTTTAACAGTAATCTCTGACGTTAGAACCATGCTACCGTCATTAGAAAAAAGCTTCCCCCCAGGGCTTAAAGCTAACATTGTTTATGACTCTACCGAATATATTCGTGCCTCTATTCATCAAGTTATCAAAACAATTGTTGAAGCTGCGATTATTGTGATTCTTGTAATTTTTTGCTTTATTGGTTCATTACGCTCAGTCACGATCCCTGTAGTTACCATTCCACTGTCTTTAATTGGCGTCTGCTCGCTGATGCTTGCTTTAGGCTATTCACTTAATACTTTAACCCTGCTGGCAATGGTGCTGGCCATTGGCCTTGTTGTCGATGATGCCATCGTTGTGGTGGAGAATATCCATCGCCATCTAGAAGAAGGACTATCCGCTGTTGAAGCAGCCATCGTTGGGGCCCGTGAAATCGCCGTGCCTGTTATCTCAATGAGCATTACACTAGCTGCTGTGTACGCACCCATTGGCTTTATGCAAGGCCTAACAGGTGCGCTCTTTAAAGAGTTTGCTTTTACACTTGCTGCCGCAGTATTGCTTTCAGGTGTCATTGCTTTGACCTTATCGCCAATGATGTGCTCTAAGTTTTTGCGTGTTAATCATAATAAAAAAACTTTAAGTGATCACATCGATGCTATTTTTAACCGTATCAGAGACTTTTATGGTCGACTGCTAGACGGTGTATTAAAATACCGCCCTGTTACCGTTTTATTTGCTGTTGTTGTCTTATCAAGCTGCTACTTTTTATATATCAACACCAAGTCAGAGCTTGCACCACCTGAAGATCAAAACGCTGTCTTTATGATTGCTCAAGGCCCACAATACGCTAACATTGATTACACAGAGCTATTCACCAAACCACTTCAAAAAGCCATGGCAAGCCTTCCTGAAACTAGCGATTACTTTGTTATCAATGGCATTGAAGGGCCCAGCATGTCAATTGCAGGTGATGTCTTTAAACCCTGGGGAGAACGCAGTCGCAATACGAACGAGCTTAAAACAGCACTGCAAAAAAAAGTTAGCTCAATCGCAGGTTTGAACGTTTCTGCCTTCCTTCCACCATCGTTACCAGGCAGTGGTGGTGGAATGCCGATTCAATTTGTTATCACCACAACAGGTAGTTACCCACTACTGTATCAACTCTCGAACAAAATTACCGAACAAGCGCGTAACAGCGGTCTATTTTTATTTGTGGAAAATACATTACGCTATAACAAACCAGAACTTAATATCAACATTAACCGCTACAAGGCAGCTGACCTAGGCATATCTATGCAACAGATAGCAGGTGTATTAGCAACTGCATTAGGTGGCAACTATATTAACTGGTTCAGTATGGATAACCGCAACTATAAAGTAATCCCGCAGCTATTGCGCACTCATCGCCTTACCCCTGAACAGCTCAATCATTTGTACGTTAAAACTGTTAACAATCACATGATCCCGTTAAGCACATTAATCACTCTTAAACAAACCGTTGAACCGAATCAGCTGACACGCTTCCAACAGCTTAACTCAACAACTATCCAAGGTGTACCTATGCCTGGTGTAACTACTGGCACAATACTCTCTTATTTACAGAGCACTGCAAATAAAACTTTGCCGGCAGGGTTTAGCTATAACTACACTGGTGAATCACGCCAATATGTTACTGAAGGTAGCGCATTAGTTGTCGCGCTATTTTTTGCAATTATTATTATTTTCTTGGTGTTATCAGCTCAGTTTGAAAGCTTTCGCGACCCACTGGTTATTATGATTAGTGTACCAATGTCAATTTGCGGTGCGCTAATCCCATTAAATCTAGGCTTAGCCACCATCAATATCTATACACAGATTGGTTTAATCACCCTAATTGGTTTAATTAGTAAGCACGGAATTCTTATGGTTGAGTTTGCTAATAAGCTACAGGAAAATGAAGGTTTAGGAATTTTTGACGCCATCAAAAAGGCCGCTGCCATCCGCCTACGCGCCATTTTAATGACAACCTTCTCCATGGTACTTGGCGTTGTGCCGTTAATTATTGCCTCTGGTGCTGGCGCTGCCGCGCGCTATAACTTGGGGCTAGTTATTGCTAGCGGCATGACAATTGGAACACTGTTCACTCTCTTTGTCGTACCCACTATGTACACCTTCTTTGCTAAACGGCATAAGAAAACGACGCTTTAAAAAAAGGGGCAATTTCAGAATCTATGGGCAAAGTGAGTTTTGCATTTTTCAGAGCTTTTACGGCCAACGGGTCCTGTCACGAATCGTTTCCCAGCGTGCTCGCAAGCTGCGCTGCTGGGAACCCTCGATTCGCGCCACCCGTTCTGCAGCTCTGAACCACAAAAATACAAAATTCATTGGCTACTTACTTACCCACTGATTTGAGCGTTGCTTTTGCGTAAGTAAAGCGCAGCATAGCGAGCCATGGAGCAAAAGCAACGCTCAAATCAGCTTAACCCAATTTAAAAAAAAGCTGTTTTTCCTGCATCCTGAGCAGCACATCCCTTCCTTAGAATAAGGAAGGCTAGGATGGATTATCAAAATAAGAACTTCTTTTACCCTGTCACCAACCCCAGCAGCTCACCTACACCACTGACTTTAGCTAAGTGTAATAGCTGTTGTGGCGAGTTAATAAAAGAAAGTGTTTGTTGGCGCTGCTTAGCTAAGGCAACCCACTCGCAAAATAAAGCAAGGGCAGCACTATCTGCCTGCCCTACTTCAGTTAAATCAACTTGTGTAATCACCTCTCCAGCAGCCCAGTAAACTCGACTGGCTTTATACACTTGCATAACGGTATTAAAGCCTAGTGGGCCACGAATAATTAGCTTGCTATTTTTTTGTTCAACCTGGCTCATACTACTTCATCTTTGCGTTGTGTTGTTTTAAATTCCGTGTGATTTTCGCAACGGTATCGCCTTGAGCTAATTGAGAAGCAAATTGAGACCTAAAGCTTTGCAGTAAACTAATTCCCTCAACGTTTAAGTCATACACTTTCCACTGCTTACCCTGCAATATCATACTGTAACTAACTGGTACAGCAGGGCCATCACTGCGAAGAATCTGGCTATTTACCTGTAACACTTTTCTGCCTTGATAACCACCACGAATTGGATAGAATTTAATAGTTTCATTCGTATAAGCATTTAAAGCTGAGGCATAGGTTTTAATTACTGTAGTAGTAAAGGTTTTGGTAAAGAGTGAGCGCTCTGCAGCAGAAGCTTTAGCCCAGGCATTACGGCCTAACACAGACATTGACATCACGTTAACATTAACATTTGGTAATAAAACTTTGTCAACAATACGATAAACATAGTGCGGGTTACTTTTAATTCTCGCTCTATTAGCCTTCAAACTTGCCAATAGCTGATCTGTTGTTTGCTTTAACATTACCATTGGATTAGGCGTTTGTGCAGCAAAAGCTGTTACCGCCAGCAAAGAGCATAATGCTATTGCAACCTTACTTCTTAACGTTTTCATTTGAACCTCCACTCAATCATCATTAATGTGCTGTAGCAGGCACCTTACTACTTGTATTTGTTGAATTGCTATTATCAGAACCACTAGATTCTTGGTCACTGGAGTCATTTTTAAAGCTATATAACAACTGACCAATAATGTTTTGTAAAATCATCGCTTGGTTTGTTCGCTCAATTTTGCCACCATTTTTCAAAAAAGTATCTGAAAAACCAGGGGTAATACTAATATAGTTAGAGCCAATCAACCCCGCTGTATAAATATTTGCTGTTGAATCAACAGGCAACTGGTCATGATCCTCAATACGCATATGTACCACTGCCTCATAAGTTACAGGATCTAAAGTAATTTTCGTTACTTGACCAATCCGCACCCCAGCAACAGTAACCGGAGCACGTTCTTTTAAGTCTCCAATATTTTGAAAAGAAGCTGTGATCTTATAGCTACTACCATAAGAATAAGAAGTTAAACCACTCACCTTTAAGGCTAAAAATACTAAAGCAGCAATACCTAGTATCATAAACAAACCAACACAAAGCTCAAAAACCCTTTGTCGCGACATTTACCAACCTCCTAGCATTACTGCTGTCAATACAAAATCTAATCCTAAAATAGCTAACGATGAAAATACCACTGTCTTGGTAGTTGCTCTACCAATCCCCTCTGAAGTTGGCACACACTCATATCCTTGAAATACAGCAATCCACACAATCACAATCCCAAACACAAAACTTTTTATAATTCCATTAAGTACATCAACTCTAAAATCTACAGCTGATTGCATATTAGACCAAAAAGAACCCGCATCTAACCCCAGCCATCGCACTGCAACTAAATAACCACCATAAATAGCTACCATACTAAAGATTGTTGCTAAAAATGGCATGCTAATAAAACCAGCCCAAAGGCGCGGTGAAATAATTCGTTTAAGAGGGTCAACAGCAAGCATTTCCAAACTAGATAACTGTTCAGTTGCTTTCATTAAACCAATTTCAGCTGTCAAAGCTGAACCCGCTCGCCCTGCAAACAGTAATGCCGTTACTACGGGACCAAGCTCTCGCACTACACTTAAAGCAAGCAATTGCCCCAAAGCCTGGTCAGCACCAAATTTATTTAAGGTGTTATAGCCCTGCAAACCTACTACCATACCAATGAACATACCAGAAACGATAATGATAACTAATGACAAAAAACCCTCTGCATAGATCTGCTCGATTAGAGCAGGAAAACCATGCTTAAAGTCAGGCCAGCGCACCAAAGAACGAAATAAAATAACCCCTGATAACCCAACGCGTCGACAGACATGAAGTCCTACTCGTCCTAAACTATCAATAAACACTATTATGATTCCCCAAATAAATCTGCAGCGAAAGTCTTGTCACACGGATAACGAAAGGCTACTGGACCATCTGGCAAACCATTCATAAATTGCTTAACCTGCTCTGAGTGACTACTGAATAATTCTTCTGGTGTGCCTTGCCCTACCACCTTACCTTCTGACAATAAATAAATATAATCAGAGATGCTCGCCGCTTCATGCACATCATGCGACACCATAACACTGGTAACAGGTAGTGAGTCATTCAGCAATTTAATTAACTTAATTAGCACCCCCATGGTAATGGGATCTTGTCCAGTAAAAGGCTCATCGTACATAATAATATCTGGGTCAAGTGCAATTGCTCTTGCTAAAGCAACTCGTCTAGCCATACCACCCGATAGCTCACTAGGCATTAAGTCCTCTGCACCACGCAGACCAACCGCCTCTAACTTCATCTTTACTAATTTGGTTACCAGGCTTTTGGATAAATTAGTATGCTCTCGAATAGGAAAGGCAACATTATCGAAGACTGATAAATTTGTAAACAAGGCTCCACTTTGAAATAACATCCCCATTTTTCGCCGCGCTTGATACAGCTCATGCCGAGACATTTTATGAACATTAACACCATTAAAATCAATAAATCCTTGCTCTGGAGTAAGTTGTGCTCCAATTAACTTAAGTAACGTTGTTTTACCCGTACCACTTGGCCCCATAATAGTAGTAATTTGACCACGACGGATCTCAATATCTACTCCAGAAAAGATGGGTCTATTACCACGAGAGAAATGTAAATCCTTTACCGTTACAATATTATCAGTCATATCAAAGACTTATAGAATCAAAGGATTTATTCTACCTGAGCTATTGGCCCGACGCAAACCAAGCTTAAAAAACATCAAACCCTGCTGCGTCAGAGTATATTCCAATCGTAAGATGAGCCTGAAGCAGCATCTGAACAGATGTCACCATGATGGTCCATCGGTTAGTCTTCAGTGCTGATAGTATCAGCTATTTGCTCTTTTGTTATTTTCTCAAATAACGTCTTCTTTGCTTCCTGCATCTTTTGTGCAGATTCATGATCAGTCAGAGAATACGCTAATTTATCTAGTCGTTCAAAGGTTTCATTTTCCTTTAAATACTGCTCAGCATTTTCAATTGATTTGAACTTTTCGTAAGGAGTCATAATGGCCTCGTAAGGGTAAAGTTTAGTTTGCTTACCCTTGCTATTAATGCTGGTTACAGGGAAGTAACAGGGTCTGTGAAAATTAATATAGTCGTTAAAATGCTGGTTATAGAATTCATTAATTTGCGGGGCAAAACGTTGTTGAATATGTATGTAGCCAAAATGCTTTCTAACAACCGAGCCATTTTTACTTTCCACCAAACCGTTGTCATTACTATGCCTTGGCCTCGATTTAGTGAGTTCAATAAATAACTTTTACAATAGTTTAGCTACATGCTGATTAATGTACTCTGAGCCATTATCAGCATGTAGGCCTAACACTTTAAATGGAAAGGTATCGATTATTTGCTCTAAGACAGGGATTAAGTAAGCCTCACTAATTTTTTCAGATAGAGCGTTATTTTGTCTGTAAAAACCAACTTCAGTACTTAGAAAAACCTTTAAAATTCTAAAAGGCACTCTATTGTACCTGTCTCATCGCATAATATCTTAAATTAATTATGCTAATCAATCTAAAAAATTATTTATACCTCAAATTTTTCTCCTCTCAAAATAAATTATTAACTTTTAGGTAATAGCAATTATATCTCGTTAATAAGAACAAGAATGATCTATCCTAAAACCCTATGAAGCCTTATTATTCACTTCAACTTAAGTATCTAGGTGATCCGCTCCACTGGTCATCAATTTCCACTAAAACAGCTGATACGAGCCTTAGGCACGATTCAGTATTAGGGAAAATTCCAACTGTATGCGTCCTTCTTTTTACCTCTCTGTTTACGCGCTCAGCTATGTTACTGGTTCTTAATCTTTTTTGATGCGGCCTGTCAAAGTTCATCACTACTAAGCCCTCCGGTATATTCACTTCCAACCAAGAAGAAAGCTCTGGTGCTGTTTGCTGATATTTATCTACCGCCATAGCCAATAGTCTTTCCGACTCATGAATGTTTGAGGCATTAAATATAGCTGTAATCTCCTCAGCTACTGGTTCCTTCATTGAGCGCTTTGGTATGTGAGCCTGAGCATTTTGCTGCAAATGAAATTGGCAGCGTTGCCAAGGAACATTGGGGAACACAGCTCTTCTAGCGGCTTTTAGGCCAGTATGAGCGTCGCTAGTAATCAACTCAATACCATGTATACCTCGCTCAACCAACTGCTGAAGAAAATCACGCCAATGTACCTCAGCCTCTGATAACGCAACAGAAACACCTAGCACTGTTCTCTTGCCGGTTGATTCATCAAAGCCATAGGCTATCAATACCGCACAGTCTTGTACTGTGCCGCTAGTGCGCACCTTCTCATAACGTGCATCTAGCCAAAGATATTTTATCTTTCCTAACGGCTTATTTCGCCATTTCTTTAAATCTTCATCCAACAATTTAGCGCAACGGCTTACCTCTGTGCTTGAAATATCTGTTCCACAGAGTTGCTTTAGCACCTTTTCAACTTTGCGCGTGGAAACCCCATGCACATACATTTCAGCGACAGCCAGCTTAAGTGCTCTATCAGAGCGTACACCTCGCTCTAAGACTGATGGATAGAAGGCTTCATTGGAGTCTCTAACCTGCGGTATCTGTAGCTCAAGCTGACCTTGACCTGTGTTAATTAACCTTGGTTTAAAGCCGTTCGCATATCCGTTTCTATCGCCAGTTCGCTCATAAGGACTGGCATTTAAATGGCGCTCCCTTTCTATTAACATAGCCTCATTCATCAACCTGGAGACAAGCTTAGGTAAAGCTTCAAACCCCTCCATCGCTAAAACATGTATGGCTTCTTCGATTAAGTTCTCATTTTTATAGCAGCTCATTGTCATTCCTCTTTTTTGGTTAAGTTTACCTTAAAAGGAATTTCTAATCTGACTGAGTCGCCTGCTTATTTTCAGCAAGTCAATGGAATTTACAGAAAGGATGGCGCACTAGCTTTTTTCAACAGCGCAGACTACTTCCATCTGTGTCACCTCGTCAACAGCATTAATATGATAAACACCCTTGATTTTATCCATATCTCCTTGGTGCACTGTATCAATACGTATAAAGCCAGGCCTACCCTCTGGAGTTGGTTTTCGCCTTTCACCAATAGAAACCTGCGTTGCTTTAGTTTTATTAAAGTGTCGCCGTTTGCGCTGGTAGGTTTCAGTTTGTCGAAGATTGTAAAGATGAGAGACTGAGATAAAAGCAAGACGCGCATAACGCTTATCTCCAAACAAATGAAAGGCTCTCTCGCAAAGTTTTTTTGTGGTAGGCCCGCTAAGCGTTTGATGAACCTGATCCGTTTCAGCTAACAACCAAGTATCCTCATGCGTATAGATTAAGCTAAACTTATTTCTAGGTGATCGTTGCTTAACAACAACTTTTCCTGACTTTTGATACTGAGCAATTAGCCTAGTAATTTGTGAACGTGGGTAACCAGTCATTCGTTGCAGGTAATCACGAATCAATCCTTTGTCCTTTTTGCACATACCGCAATAAGCAAATTTTTTTAATGTGTTCGTAACCCATAGGTAAGATTCTGCTCGTGATGTAGCTTCAAAGGTAAGCTGGGTTGATGAGGATAGAAATTGCTCAATCTGGGTAAGTGTGTTTAATTCTATGTCGTTCATATTGATATTCATCCATATAGGATGAACGATCACGCAACAACTTCAGGCCCACTTTGCATTGGAAAGTGGGGGCTATTTCAGGCTCATCTTGCACTGGAAGAGACTGTCAGTTGCTAAGCTGGCCAAGTTTACGGTATTATCGTTGACTTTTAAGCATAAAAGTATTCCATGAATAAACAGCCTTTAATCAGTAGCTCTCAAAAGGTAAAAGAGCTGGCGCTAGCTGTGCTCGACACAGAAATCAACGCGATTAATCGACTACGCCAGCAAATTAATGATCAATTCATTCAGGCTTGTCAATATATGCTGGAGTGCCAAGGGCGTATTGTTGTTACCGGCATGGGTAAATCAGGTCATATTGGTAGTAAAATTGCTGCTACTTTAGCCAGTACCGGCAGCCCTGCTTTTTTCTTACACCCAGGTGAAGCAAGCCATGGTGACTTAGGTATGCTAAAACGCACCGACGTCGTTTTAGCACTATCTTATTCTGGCGAAACAGATGAGATTATCACATTACTACCTGTTATAAAACGTTATGCTGTACCCCTGATTGCCATTACTGGTAATTCGCGATCGACGTTGGCTCAAGCAGCTTCAATTCATTTAGAGGCAAGCATTGAAAAAGAGGCTTGCCCTCTTAATCTAGCGCCTACAGCAAGCACAACAGCGGCCTTAGTGCTAGGAGATGCCTTAGCGATCGCCTTGTTAGAGGCACGTGGATTCACTGAGGAAGACTTTGCACTTTCTCACCCGGGAGGCAGCTTAGGAAAACGGCTACTACTCCGTGCCTCTGATATTATGAGCACAGGCGCTGCCATTCCTGTAGTATCAGACACGGCTACTATCTCTGAAGCACTCGTTGAAATCACTTCCAAGTCATTGGGCATGACAGCTATTATCAATAAGAACCAGCAGCTTATTGGTATTTTTACCGATGGTGACTTACGCCGTACTATCGACAGAGAAATCCCTTTAAAAACTACTGTTATCACTGAAGCAATGACTCATAACCCTGCTTCTATCAAACCCAATATGTTGGCCTTTGAACTCTTACATCTAATGGAAGAGAAAAAAATTAATGGGGTATTTGTTTTAGATGAAGACCAGCATATCCTTGGTGTTATTAATATGCATACTCTTTTGCAAGCTGGAGTACTTTAAGTTATGCAAAACTTTGACTTACTTGCTAGCCACATTAAACTACTGATACTTGATATCGATGGCATTTGTACTGATGGCAGACTTTATTTTAATTCAGAAGGTGAGTCGTTAAAATTATTCCATGTGCATGATGGACTTGGTATAAAAATGTTAATGCGTAGTGGCGTTAAAGTTGCCGTTATCAGCGCAAAGCCTTCAAAAGCAGCCAGAGCTCGCATGACACAACTTGGTGTTACTGATTTATACTTGGGGCACGAACAGAAACACCCCGCCTATCTCGAACTGCTAAACAAACATCAACTTACAGACCAACAGGTGGCTTATGCGGGCGACGACCTTCCTGACTTATGTTTAATTAAGCAAGCTGGGCTAGGAATTAGCGTGCCAAATGCTACCTCCCTAGTAAAGCAACGCGCTGATTTTATTACTACTACGGCAGGTGGCCAAGGTGCAGTCCGTGAAATCTGTGAACGCATTATGCAAGCACAAAACACCTTAGATGAACAACTCGCCCACTATGATCAACAACCAGTGGAATAAACAATGACATTAAGAGGTCGCTTTCGTTTATCACAAAATAGTTCTTCTCTTTTTGGCCTTATTATTATTGTGGCCCTTATCGTTGCCCTTAGCCTACCTTTAAAAAACCAATTAACAAAATCTAAGTTAGACTCCAGCCCAGACTGGTATATGACTGGTGTCAGCAGTACCACCTATGACAAGCAAGGGCAAATCAATGCAATCTTGACCACCCCTTCCATAGTTCATTTTAATAAAGGTGATTATGCTAACTTAACAAAACCCTTTTTTACACTACTGGATAAAAACAAAGTCCCTTGGCAAATTAGCGCTGCATACGGTAAATTTTATCAAGGAAAAAAAGAGCGCTTTTTTCTCTGGGACAAAGTAATTGTCAAACAGCTTCCCGGAGTACACAGCAGTCAAACGAAGCTAACGACATCAGAGCTTACCTACTACCCCAAAACATCAGTTGCCCATACTGATAAAGCTGTCACAATTACCCAACCAGGCTCAATCATGCATTCTGTTGGCTTTAATGCCGATTTGAAAAAAGGCTTAATTGAATTTTTATCACAATCAACTGCCGAGTACAGCAATGAAAAATCAAAATAAGTTTATTCTTCTAACTATCACGGCACTAATTTGCTTGACACCTAGGATCTCGTTGGCAAACGCAACAAACAACCTAAAACCTGTACCCCTTATTGTTAAGTCTGATTACTCAGACATGAATTACCACACCGGAATTAATCACTACATTGGGCATGTGGTTGCAACCCATGGCAAATCAAAAATGACGGGCAACAAAATAACGACTTACCGTGGTAAAGCAAATAAAATCAATAAAATAGTAACTACTGGCAAGCCAGCAACTTTTTACTCAAATGAAAGTAGCGGCAAACCTCCGGTGTATGCTAAAGCATTAACTATTACCTATTACCCATTAAAGCATCTGGCTGTTTTTCAAAAAAAGGCTTACGCAACTCAAGGTAAAACGATCCTTAGAGCACCTTTGATTAACTACAATACCAAAACTCAAGTGCTTCAATTAGTTGGCAATAAGTCAGAACAAGCACATATATTTTTAACTGATACTCACTCCCAACAAGGAAACAGCTAAATGCAACACTGTTTAACTGCTGAGCACTTACAAAAAACCTTTGGTAATAAAACCGTTGTTAAAGACATTTCATTCTCAGTAAAAAGCGGTCAAATAGTAGGCTTACTAGGCCCTAACGGAGCAGGTAAAACAACGGCTTTTTATATGGTATTAGGCTTGATAGCCTTAAACAAAGGTAAAGTTTTACTAGATGAAAAAAACATTACTAAGCTTGCCATACATGCCCGAGCTCGGTTAGGTATTAGTTATTTACCACAAGAAGCTTCTATCTTTAGAAAGCTAAGCGTAGCAGATAACATTATGGCCGTCCTTGAGCTACGTAAAGACTTATCTACCGTACAACGCAAACAACAACTTGATCAACTTTTAGAAGAATTTCATATTACTCATATCCGTGATAGCTTAGGAATGTCACTCTCTGGTGGTGAACGACGTCGCACAGAAATAGCTAGGACCTTAGCCACTAATCCTAAATTCATTCTACTAGACGAGCCATTTGCTGGCGTTGACCCCATTTCAGTTATCGACATTAAACACATAATCAGACACCTTTGTGAACGAGATATTGGTATTTTAATTACCGATCATAACGTACGGGAAACTTTAGACATCTGCGAATCAGCCTATATTGCTAGTGAAGGCACAATTATTTGCTCCGGCAATCCTGATGATATCTTAGCAAGCAAACAAGTTCGTGATGTTTATCTAGGTGAAGATTTTGAGTTATAACGCTGCTATAATTGCAGCAATGACGATTTTTATACAAATATAATTACTAAGGAGCAAACAATGCAAATTAACTTCACAGGACATAGCCTCGAAGTAACTCCCGCCTTAAGACAACTCGTTGAAAATAAATTTGAAAAAATCCAACGCCACTTTGATCATATCACCAGCGCCCACGTTACCTTTAACGTACAAAAACTTGAAAACACTGCAGAAATGACGCTACATATCCCAGGCCATCAACTGCATGCAACCGGTAAAGCTGATGATATGTATAAAGCCATCGATGATATGATCAATGGACTAGATCGACAAATCCTAAAGTATAAGGAAAAACAACAAGCTCATCGTGAGTAAGCTCATGACACTATTTTCATTAGATCGACTCATCATCGATTGTCACTTAAAAAGTAAAAAACGCTCATTAGAACTCCTCAGTAAACTACTTACTGAGGAGCCTGAGCTTGAACTTGATCAACAGCAAGTTTTTGCAGATCTGCTCGCTCGTGAGAAATTAGGGAATACTGTTATTTGTCCAGGCGTTGCCCTACCTCATGCACGTATTGAAGGCTTGGCAGCACCTATCGCAGCGTTACTCCGCCTATACGAACCCATTAACTACGATGACCAAGAAGAGCCGGTTCAACTTTTAATCGGCCTATTATTACCAGCTCAAGACAAACAACTTAGCCTAGATACACTAGCCTGCGTGGTGTCTTTTTTGCGCAATCCAGAGCAATTTGCTCTCCTTATGCAAGCACAAAACCCTGAACAACTACTTAAATCACTTAACCTAGCAAACCATGCTCACGAGTAACCCTATAAGACTACATGGCACGTTAGTTAACGTGCATCAAGTCGGCATCTTACTGCAAGGTAAGAACGGATCAGGTAAGAGCGATACTGCTTTAGCTTTACTAACTAGAGGGCATCAATTTATTGCAGATGACAGTGTAGAGCTCTATGAAAAAGAGTTGAAACTCCATGGGCGAGCAACAGAGTTAGGCAAAAAATCACTTTTTATCCATGGACTTGGCCTAATTAACTGTGAAAAACTCTTTCCACCTTCTCAACTACCTCCATTTAGCTGTGTTGACCTAGTTGTTTGTTTACAAAAAAACTCTCCTAACAATTTAGAAATTGACCAAATAACCTCCGAGAAAATAGCGGGTCATACAATCAGCAAAATAACCCTCCCTGCAGCTACCTCAAGGCCCCTAGCAGATCTGATCGAGGCTGCTACACACTGTTTCTTATTAAAGAAAAAGGGGTATAATTCTGCTGAACGGTTTAATAAGCAGCTACGCAACTCGATGGAAATAGACTGAACAATGAAAGTATTAATCATCAGTGGGCGCGCTGGCTCCGGTAAAAGTGTCATATTGCAAGCATTAGAGGATATGCAATTCTATTGCGTCGATAACCTTCCTCCTAATTTACTTCCTGACCTTCTCACTGAAATGCAAGACCGTGATACACAAGTTGCTATTAGCATTGACGCTCGCAATGTTACTTACTCAGAAGCACAAACTACTGAGATCATTAGGCAAATAAAAGCCGGCCATGACTGTCAGATACTTTACCTAGACGCTGATGATGAAACGCTTATTAGGCGCTTTAAAGAAACGCGTCGACGGCATCCGTTAACAAATCAAAAAATCAGCCTCTCTGAAGCATTAGTACGTGAACACCAAATCCTTGCCTCAATTACGGAACTTGCCGACTTAAAAATTGATACAAAAGCCCTAACCCCTCAACAACTTCGGCAAATAATTTTAGAATTTATCCAACAGCAAGATTCACCGGTCTTAAATATTTTAATCGAGTCGTTTGGCTACAAGTACGGCATACCCCATGAGGCTAACTTTATTTTTGATGTGCGCTGCCTTCCTAACCCTTACTGGGATACCAAACTACGTCATAAGCCAGGCACAGACCCAACTGTTATTCGCTATTTAAAGCAGCATGAAAGTTGTCAGCTTATGTATAAAGACATTGTAAGTTTTTTATTAAGATGGATTCCTGCTTATCAACTCGAGCAACGTCAATATTTAACCATAGCCATCGGCTGCACTGGAGGAATACATCGTTCAGTTTATATAGCTAATGAAGTCTATTCAGATTTAAAACAACACTTTAATAAAGTAAAAATACATCACAGAGAACTAACATGAGCACAGAGATTATTATCATCACTCAAAAACATGTTGGCACTGCTTTAGTTAAGGCCGCTAAAAATATCTTTGGTCGCCTACCACTAAGCATTACCACAGTGTCTGTTAACTATCGTGCCAATCCAGATACCTTAGTTAATAAACTACAGCATATGATTGAACATCTAAGCTGCGACAAAGAAGTACTAATTCTAACTGACCTTTATGGCTCAACCCCCAGCAATATTGCTAATCGTTTAGCAATATTGTGCAACCATCACGTTCGCACTGTTGCAGGGTTAAATCTACCTATGCTATTAAAAGTACTTGATCACGCCCAAATCCCCTTAAAACACTTAGTTGAATACGCCATTGAAGGTGGAAAACGTGGCGTATTTGACTGCCAATGTCTACAACAAGGCTGCTCTCATGATTGAAAAAGAAATTGTTATTCAGAATAAATTGGGCTTGCATGCGCGCGCCTCAGCCAAACTTGTTAAAGAAGCAAAACGCTGGCATAGCGAAATTAAGCTTATCAAAGGGAATACCTCCACCAATGCTAAAAGCATTATGGGTGTAATGATGCTTGCTGCTGGCAAAGGTACTCAACTTACACTAAGGGCTGAGGGTAACGATGAAGAAAAAGCCTTAGAAGGTGTTAGCACTTTAATCAACGATCGCTTTGGTGAAGCAGAATAAGCTTCCATTTCAACCTATTGACCAGCAAGCGTCATTTCCTCAATGAGGATCGACCCAGTTTGAATATCTGAACGAATATCAACATCATTACCAATAGCAATAATATGCTGAAACATATCGGCTAAATTACCAGCAATAGTAACTTCAGCAACAGGAAACTGAATTTCACCATGCTCAACCCAAAAACCTGCAGCACCTCTTGAATAGTCTCCTGTTAGCAAATTAACACCTTGCCCCATCAAGTCAGTCACCAACAATCCGCGCCCCATTGAGCTTATTAATTCAGCCTGAGACTTAGAGCCTTGCTCAAGAAATAAATTATGCGCCCCACCAGCATTAGCTGTGGACTTCATAGCTAAGCGTCTAGCTGCATAACTATCCAAACAATAGCTTTGTAGCACTCCTTCTGTTACAAAATCTTTAGCCTGCGTCACAACACCCTCTGCATCATAGGCCGCACTACCCCAGCCTTTTAACCGATAAGGTTGTTCATGAAGGCGTACTATAGGTGAAAAAATCTGTTGGCCTAAACAGTTCAATAAAAAAGAAGATTCTCTATAGAGGTTAGCACCACTAATTGCTGCCATAAAATTACGAATCAATTGCCTAGCTACTTCAGGGCTAAATAGTACAGGTGCTTTAGTTGTTTTCAATTTTTGAGAGCCAAGGCGAGATACCGTCCTCCTAGCCGCCTCATGAGCCACTGTTTCAGTTGTCCATAAGTCTTTAGGATCCCTTGCTGCTGAATAATAATAATCTCTCTCCATTTTGCCCTTTTCTTCAGCGATTAATACACAACTTATCTCGTGCCGACTTGCTGCTGCACCACCAATAAACCCCCATGAGTTAGCATAAACACTTTGCACTTCATAGTTAGTCACTGCAACACTATCGGAGTTTGTAATGCGTTTATCATAACTTCTCGCTTGTTGCTCACAAGTAAGCGCTAACTCTACCCCCTGCTTGGCAGTTAGCTGCCAAGGGAAATAGAGTTGTAAATCAGGCTGCTCCTTCGCCATTAAATCTTTATCTGCTAAGCCGTTACAAATATCCTCTTCGGTATAACGTGCAATATCACAAGCAGCTTGAACAGCAGCTTGCAAAGCTTGGCCACGAATATCAGTAGTAGTTATTGAACCCTTACGATCATCATAATAAACCGTAACATCAACAGCACGATTATTTTCATACTCAACTGAATCAACTTCGCCCATGCGTACTGTCGCAGTAAAACCCTTTCCTATTGTACAATCTACTTCCGCAGCACTAGCCCCATTAGCTTTAGCCAAAGCCAGCACCTCTTCAGCTATTGACTGCAAATTAACTGTTTTTGATAACTTTGACTCTCTCACGACAGCGTTCCTCCAACCGTTAGCGCATCAAGCTTTAAGGTTGGCTGCCCTACCCCAACCGGCACCTGCTGCCCATCCTTGCCACAAGTACCCACTCCTTCGTCTAACGCTAAATCATCACCAACCATAGAAACCTGCTGTAAAACTTCAGCTCCGCTTCCTATTAAGGTTACCCCTTTGATTGGCCGAGTTACCTTACCTCGCTCGATTAGGTAGGCTTCACTTGCTGAAAAAACGAACTTCCCTGAGGTAATATCCACCTCACCCCCACCAAAATTCACCGCATAAATACCTTTATCAACAGAGGCAATGATTTCTTCTGGTTTATGCTCCCCAGCTAGCATATACGTATTCGTCATGCGTGGTAATGGCTGATGAGCATAAGACTCCCGCCTTCCATTACCTGTTGGCTTCATCCCCATTAAACGAGCATTTAACTTGTCTTGCATATAATTAACGAGTACACCTTTTTCTATCAAGGTCGTACACTGTGAAGCAACGCCCTCATCATCAATAGTTAATGATCCACGTCGATTAGGCAATGTACCATCATCCACAATCGTACAAAGGGGCGACGCTACTTGCTCACCAATCCGGCCACTAAAAACCGAAGTTCCTTTACGATTAAAGTCTCCCTCTAGACCATGCCCAACTGCCTCATGCAATAACACCCCTGGCCAGCCAGGACCTAATACAACTGGCATTAAACCCGCAGGAGCAGAAACAGCGTCTAAGTTAATCAAAGCTTGCCGGACTGCTTCATTGGCTACCTGCTCAACCATCCCTTCATTGATCAACTCACCTAAACTAAAACGCCCACCAGCTCCTGAAACGCCCTGTTCACGGCGACCTCGTTGATCTGCCATAACTGTCACATTCAACCTTACCATTGGTCTAATATCAGCCGCCAAAGTTCCATCACTTGCCATAATTAAAACTGTTTCATAAGCACTTGTTAGACTTGCAATAACGCGAGAAACTCTTGCATCAACCCCACGCGCTAGTCGATCAACTTGGTGCAACAATTCAATTTTTTCTGCTGCCGAAACGGCCGCTAAGGGGTTCGCAGCAGAGTAAAGTGGACTAACCACTCGAGGGCTAGGCATAGTTATATTATTCTTACCACCATGCTTGGCAATACTACGTGCAGCCTCTGCCGAAGCCATTAAAGATGGCAGTAAAATATCATCTGAATAGGCAAAGCCAACTTTATGATGACTAATAGCACGCACACCAACTCCACGATCAACGCTATAGCTAGCATCTTTTACCAGCCCATCTTCTAAAACCCAAGACTCTATTTGGCAAGCTTGAAAGTAAAGGTCTGCGTTATCAACTTGACCACCGACAATACCACCTAAAATAGCCTCAACTTGAGATTGCTTCAACTCAGCAGGAGCCAATAGCTCATCTAAAGCAACATCAACCACTTCCTTCATTACTTCACCTTTTAGTCTACGAAATCGCCACATCATAATGGAAAAAAGCCCTCTTGTAATCAACCGACCAATCCATTACATTGAACAATTTTGGCTAACACTATGAATGGAGTCATAAGCATGTCAACTAAATTGCACTTAGCGCTGCTTGTAAGCTTACTCTTCATCTCATTTTCCTGCTTTGCTTCTTCAAACTCCAAGCCACTTCCCTGCAACAACCATACTATTAATTCCGACTCGGTTTTTCTCACTGATGCTCCAGCAAATAAGTCTGACAAAATCCTTGGTAAAATTTATGTCAATCGTTATAACCACTGTGGCATAAAAAGACAGCTAGCCGTTATCAGTGACCTTATGAAAAAAGCTGCTGCCGCATTAGGAGGCAGTAAGGTCATTGCAATACACCTGACCTCACAGTATGCTATTGGCAAAATAGTCTCTTAAGCACCTTAAAAATAAAGGAGAAAGGCAACGTGAGATTTTCTCTACTCTTTGCAACTCTATTCTTAGCAAGTTCAGTATTAGCGCAAAATGTGGTTAACCCTAACTTTTCTGGCAACCCTACTAGCACCACTAATTCTCAAGCGCTTTATCGAGAAATTGCCCAAAGCCAAAATCATAATATCCAACTACAAAAAATGTTAACGGAGCATCATGCTTTCATAAAGGAAGTTCAAACGACCTTAAGCGGCCCAGGTGCTGAGCAAGCCGCAACGCTAATTAAACAAGGTGGCCCTTACCCAACCAGCAAGCCTAAAGAAGCACCCAAAACAGAATCTCACAACGCTAAGCAGCCTCCGCAACCTCAATAGCAGGCCGCAAGAAAAGCAATAAGACTAAAGCTGGCAAACCAAGTATAAAACTCCAAACAAAGAAACTAGGCCAGCCAAAATGAAGCACAAACACTGCTGCTAAAGGACCTAACACTACGCGCCCAACTGCAGAAAGAGCAGATAACAAAGCAAACTGAGTTGCTGTGTAATGGTGGTTGCACAATGACATTAAGAAAGCAACAAAGACAGCTGTACTCATCCCCCCCGCTATATTATCCAATACCACAGCACTAACAAGTAACGCATAGTGTTTACCTACTAAAGCCAACCATAAAAACATTAGATTTGAAACACACTGCAAAAAACCAAACAATAGTAAAGACTTAAAAAGCTTAAGGTAAGGGATAAGCACCCCACCTAAGATAGTTCCAAATAGAATAGCAAACACACCAAAAATCTTAAATACGGTACCAACAGTAACGAGGTCAAAACCCATATGGCGTAGCAAGAAAGTCGACATCAATGAAAAAGCAAAGGCATCGCTAATTTTATAAAGAAAAATAAAAACTAACAAAGCAACACCATAAGGCCTTGTTAAAAACTCCTTAAATGGCATCACTACGGCTTGGTAAAGCGTTGTTGGAGCTGACTTTTCATAACTAGGCTGAGGCCCCATTAAACTAGCTAACAAACCTACCAACATAAAACCAGCCATAACAAAATAAACCATGCGCCAACCTAAATAGTTAGCCAGTATTAGTGCCAATCCACCCGATAGCAAAGCACCTATCCGCCAACCACCAATAAATACAGCCGAACCTAAACCACGCTCATCAGATGTTAATAAATCAGTCCGATAAGCATCAATTGCAATATCTTGTGAAGCTGAAAAAAAAGCAGTTAATAAGGCAAGACAACCCAACAAATAAAGTGAAGATTTCACACCTACAATTGCCATAGCAACGATCGCTACAATCAATGCGATTTGCGAAATAATCATCCAACCACGTCGCCTACCTAGCAATGGCGGAACATAACGGTCCATTAATGGTGACCAAACGAACTTATATAGATAAGGAATTCCTACTAAGCTAAATAGACCTATATCAATTAGTTTAACCCCAGCAGTAGTTAACCAGGCCTGTAAAGTTGTTGAAGTGAGTGAAAACGGCAACCCTGACGCAAAACCTAAAAAGATTAAAATCCAGACATTACCACTCGTCCAGATTTGCTTCATTTTATATAACCAACCCATACTAGATCTACCATTACTTTATGATAAAATGCCTTCTATTATTCCTTAAAAAACAATTTACTGCATGAAAAACATGCTAATTTTAATGTGGAAAACCCAATGATTAGTATCTTTGATTTATTTTCTATCGGCCTCGGCCCTTCTAGCTCTCATACCGTCGGCCCTATGCGTGCTGCCGCTCGTTTCAGCCAACAGCTATTAACTGACTCTATTCTTCCCCAAGTTAACAAGGTTAAGGTTGAAGTATTTGGCTCTCTCGCTCACACTGGCCATGGTCACGCCACTGATAAGGCCATATTACTAGGCCTTGAAAACAACCTCCCTAAAGACGTTGACCCCGATCATGTTAATACTCGCTATCAAGCAATTCATGAAACACACCTTATTAATTTAAGCGGCAAAAAATTTCTTCCTTTTGAGCCAGCCACTGACTTGGTTTTCAACTATGAGGACCTACTCCCTATACACACCAACGGAATGCGTTATCAAGCCTTTGACGAACAAAACAACCTACTATTAAGTAAAGACTATTATTCCATTGGCGGTGGGTTTATTATCTCCAGCGAAGAAAAGCTTGCTAATGAAAACAAGCCGTCGACTCACTTTCCCTATCCTTTTGATACAGCCAGTGAACTATTAGCGCTTTGCCAACGTGAAAACAAAACTATTGCCGAGATTGTCTTTGCCAATGAAGCCAGCCTACGTCCAGAAGCTGAAGTACGTCAAGGCATTTTAAAAATCGCCTCTGTCATGGAGGAGTCTATTCAACGTGGCTGCACTATAGAAGGAATTCTACCAGGTGGCTCAGAGGTTAAGCGCCGCGCGCCGGCCATGGCCTCAGCCTTAAAGGCTCGCCACCAAGCACCACTTTCTCACAAAGATATCGCCTGCCTAGACTGGCTTAACGTGTATGCCATTGCTGTTAATGAGGAAAATGCTGCAGGTAGTCGGGTAGTCACCGCTCCAACCAATGGTGCTGCTGGTGTTTTGCCTGCCGTATTACTTTATTACAAAAATTTTTATAACGACGTTAACGAACAAAACATTATTGACTACCTGCTAACAGCTGCAGCAATCGCTGCCTTATTTAAAAAAGGCGCGTCTATTTCAGCTGCAGAAGTAGGCTGCCAAGGTGAAGTTGGTGTTGCTTGTTCAATGGCTGCCGGTGCTTTAACCGCTATCTTAGGTGGCTCAGTTGAACAGGTTGAATCAGCAGCCGAAATTGCTATGGAGCATAATCTTGGTTTAACCTGTGACCCTATTGGTGGATTAGTGCAGATCCCTTGTATAGAACGCAACGCTGTTGGCGCAACTAAAGCAGTTAATATTGCTCGACTTGCTTTAATGGAAAGCGGCACTGAAAAGAAAATTTCGCTCGACAAGGTAATTGAAACCATGCGCCGCACAGGGCTGGATATGAGCCACCATTACAAAGAAACGGCTTTAGGCGGACTCGCTAAAATTAAAGTTAACGTGGTTGAGTGTTAGCGTTGAAAGGAAGTCATGCAATTTATAAAGCAACACACAAATCAGTTTAAATCAAGTTATCTATCCTGTTCTGCTATTTATGCAACAACGCCGTTCTAAGGAGGGGACGCACCAGTCAATTTGTGCCACAACTTAAAATCAACACACCGTCCAACAAACAACCACTGACAAAGCGTTCCTTAGAGCTAAGAGACATATCCTATTGGCTGTGGCACTCCTAGTCCCATCTTGGCTATGTTGCCAGCTCGCTGCCAATTAATAACAACCTTGCCTTTTTGCTGTTTAGCTGCAGCTTTAACCACTGCACGATAGCTCGGCTTACCTCGACCAGGAATGCTTAGATGAGCCTCTAAGTAAAGCGTCTTACCCTTCCAGCCAGCCTTATAAGGCTGATAAACAACTCGCACAGGTGTCCCAATCATCGTATGCAAATAAAGTTGTTGAATATCCGAATCGAACATACGCACACAGCCCGCACTTACACGCTTACCAACACCGTTAGGGTCATTGGTTCCATGAATTAAATACGAACGCCAAGCTAATCGCATAGCATAATCGCCCAGAGGATTGTCAGGGCCAGCCGGCACAACTTCAGGTAACGGATAACCATACTTAGAAAGGAAATCAGCACGCACTGAAGGCGTTGGTTTCCAATCAGGATTTTCAGCTTTTGCAGTAATATGGGTTTTTCCTAAAGGAGTAGCCCACCCCTGCTTGCCAATCCCCACTGGGAAAGTAAACACCTCACGATGTCCTGGGACATAGTAATACAAACGCATTTCAGCAAGGTTAATTACAACACCCTTATGCGGTGCTGCTGGCAAAATGTAACTAGTAGGGATAAGCAACTGTTGTGATGGGCTTAGCTTATCTAAGTTGACACCAGGGTTAGCTTCAACTAGCTCATAAAAACCAATGTCGTATTTCTGACTAATATCAACACGATTTTGCAAACCCACCGTCACTAACTGTGGTTCGCCAACAATATCATTAGGATATTTAGGTAAAGCGAACTCAAGCGCAAAACTTTTTACCACAAACAACAAACTAACCAGGCCAAGCCCTACCTGAACACATCTCTTTTTCATGCTTCTACCTTTAATAACAAACAACCCTCTAGCCCACCATCATTTTAACTAAGCGTAACAACTGCTCAGGCTCAACAGGCTTTGTTAAGTACTCCTGCGCGCCAGCCTCTAAAGCAGTAACGATAGCCTCATTATCAGCTACTGCTGTTAACATAATGACTGGCACCTCTGTTGCTTGGTTCTCTACATTTCGCCAATGTAAAAAATCAAGCCCATCCATTTCAGGCATAATACTATCGAGTAAAATAAGATTAATAGGAAAGCTCTTCTGCTCTATTAACTCAACTGCTTGCTTACCATTTTGGCAAGCATGTACTTTGTAACCTGCTTGCTGCAAAGTATCCGTTATTACTTTAGAGCTAATTGGTTCATCCTCAACCAGTAAAATACTATGTTCTCCCACCTCAAAAAGCCCCCACATCCCATTTAAAGCAATCAGTTTACCGGTTGTTATTAATATTGCAAAGGGATGCTGTTAAGAAACACCTTTGGAAAAAACGACGAAACGGTTACAATAACGCCCTTTGTTTAACCTTAGCAAAGGAGCCCCTATGCTCTTACGTGTTATTGGCAGCATTTTGCTCATTGTTGGCACATCCATTGGCGCAGGTATCCTCGCCCTACCTATGGTCACTGCTGCTGGTGGATTTTACTATGCTTGCTTATTACTGCTAGCTTGTTGGTGCGTAATGACTCTAGGTGCCTTTTTCTTATTGGAAGTAAACTATCGCCTCCCCCTCAATAGCAACTTAATTACCATGGCAAAAAGCACCTTAGGTGTACCAGGACAGCTCATTGCCTGGATCACTTATTTACTTTTGCTGTATGCCTTAATTTCAGCCTATCTGTCTGGTGGTACTGACGTTGTGCATAGCCTATTAGGGCTAGCTCATCTTACAGTAACCACCTGTTTTAGCAGCCTACTTTTTCTTGTGATATTAGGATTAGTAGTTTATCTAGGCATTCGTAGTGTTGATTGGGTCAATCGCTTATTGATGATAGCGAAAATAGCCTTATTTTTGCTACTAGTAGCTGTTATTACGCCTAAGGTTAATTCCCACCTTTTGCAACTTGGTCACCCGCTAAAACTGCTTCCCGCTATTATGGTAGTAATTACTTCGTTTGGGTTTGCCATCATTGTGCCAAGCTTGCGAGTTTATTTAAAAAACGACCTGAAGAAAATGCGTTTAGCACTTTTCATTGGCAGCCTAGTTGCCTTAGTTGCTTATTTTCTTTGGATCCTTATTATCCAAGGCAGTATTGATAGCCAACAACTTCACCATATTGCAGGCTCAAAACATGCAATTAGCTCACTAACTAATACACTAATACAAAAGCTAAATAGCCCATCGCTGGCCTCATGGATACATGGCTTCACCTCAATTTGCATGATCACTTCTTTTCTTGGTGTATCACTGAGTTTGTTTGACTTCTTAGCAGATGGCTTACAGGTCAAAAAAGAAGGAAAAGGTAAATTGCTTATCGCACTTATCACTTTTTTGCCGCCATTGCTAATAGTGCTTTTTATGCCCAGTATTTTTATAACAGCACTGGCTTACGCCGGGATTTTCTGTGTAATCTTGCTTATTTTATTGCCAGCCATTATGGTATGGCGCTCACGCAAACAATCCGCTACACAGCAAATAAGCTATCAAGTGCGGGGCGGGAAGTGGTTAGTTTTATTAGTATTACTGGCTGCAATCGTTTTATTAGGTATAGCTATTGTTTATTCAGGCTAATTACAAGAAAAAATCTGGGACTTTTTGTTGAGTTAAACCTGAAAAAGGTCAGATTTGTTCATTAGCAAGGCGGGCCGAGAACCAGCGCGGCAAGGAATGGATCTCCGCCGGAGCCTGTCCTCTGCGAAGGTGGGGGACGGGGATGACAACTTCGTTGTCACATGAGAACTGGAAATGCAGGCCCTTTACTGCTAACGGACAAATATGGCGTTTTTCAAGTTTAACTTGACGTAACTAACGCCAGTATGAAGAATACTGGCCTTTTATTAAGATGGATGGATCTATGCACTCTGCTCAAATTGACGGTACTTTAGTAAAAAACGCCATTATTACTGGCGCCCAAAATGTAATTGAGCACCAAGAGTTCCTTAATAAGATTAACGTCTTTCCTGTCCCTGATGGTGATACCGGTAGTAATATGGCTGCAGCTTTTGAAAGTATTGTTGAAACGCTCTTTGAGCTACCTGATAATCTAGCCATTACTGAAATTTGCCACCATGCTGCTGATGCCGCTTTAAACGGCTCTCGTGGCAACTCGGGCGCCATCCTTGCCCAATTTTTTCAAGGTTTCTATGAGGGTCTAGGTCAGCACCATAAAATTGGCATGGAAAAATTTGCCGAAGCTGCAGTAAGTGCTGCAACAGCCGCTCATAATGCTATTAGCAATCCAGTCGAGGGCACTATCATTACTGTTATGCGTGACTGGGCAACTTGGGTCAGCCAGAATTGGAATCAACTCTCTAACTTCTTAGACCTCTTTGAGCAGTCTCTTAGCGCAGCAAAGAAATCACTTGAACATACCACTGACCAACTAAAAGTATTATCAAAAAACCACGTCGTTGATGCTGGTGCGCAAGGGTTTTATTATTTTATCGAGGGCGTTACGCTTTTTGTCCGCACCGGCAAGCTGCCACAACAGCAAAATAAGAACCAACCTAAAGATGCTCCTGATGAAACTTCAGCACGTTTATTTAAATCAGAAACCAACGAACGCTTACATTTAGGTGCACATGGCATGCACGGTGATGACCTAGAGCACCAATACTGTACTGAGTGTATTATTCACGGCGATAATCTTGACGTTGCAAAGGTCAAAGCCAAAGTAGCACGTTGGGGCAGCTCGTTCGTTATTGTTGGCGGCCGCAATAAAATTAAAATTCATATCCATACCAATGCACCGGACAAAGTCTTCAAAGATGCTAACTTTTTCGGGGAGCTACTAGAGACAAAAGCTGATGATATGTGGGCACAGTATCGCGCCAACATTAACTTCCATTTAAATAAAAAAGTCGCTTTAGTGACCGACACTTCCTGTAACCTACCGCAAGAGCTCATGGTGCGTTACAACATCATCACCGTGCCCTTACAACTTATTATTAATCAAAAAGTTTATCTCGATCGCGTTAATTTATCTCCCGATGACTTTTTTGAGAAGCTAAACGACCCCAATAACAAAATCACCACGTCACAACCAGCCACTAATGATATTAAAGCCACCTTCAACAAGGCATTAAGTAACTCGTCCACTGCCATTGGTATTTTTGTTTCTGACAAGCTTAGCGGTACTTTTCGTAGTATTGCTCACGTGGCCAAACAATACGAAGATGAAGAGCTATCATTATTTGACTCGCGCAGCGCAACAAGCGGACTAGGATTAATCGTGCTCGAAGCAGCTAAGGCCATTCAACAAGGCCAGCCCCTTGCCTCAATTAAAAAATCAATTCAGGATAATATCGCCTACACCTGCAACTTTATTGCCTTCTCAACACTTAAACATGCCATAAAAGGTGGGCGTGTCAGTAAATCAACTGGCTTAGTCGCTCAGTTGTTTAAACTGCTCCCTATTATCAAACTGGATTCTTCAGGTAAAGTAGAAAAAATTGGCATGGGCTTTGGCCAACATAACACTCAGAAAAAAATGCTGAAAAAAGCTATCCGTTATGCGCAGTCGTTTAAAGACCAAGAGCTGTTAATCGCTCACGCCGATGCCTTGGGCGCGGCCAAACGCCTACATCGCCAACTACGCAAACGCTTCCCTGACAAAACAATACATATCGTTGAGATCACCCCTATCCTAGCTACACACTCAGGTCCTGGGGCACTTTGTATTTCGGTGTTGGGGAAGACTTGTTAACGGCAGTGATATACACTAGAGCGTGCGACAACTCCACCCCTAAATAAATTCGAACTGTTTTTTAAGCTTGATAAGACAGTTAAAATCCGGCGTTGATTACAACCAAAGTCTGTCGAGCCTAAGACTGAATAGCTATAGAGCAACAAGGTTGACCGGCTTTCCCCCTGAGGAAAAAACTGCACAATCAAATAATCCGTAAAACGCCATAGCCAAGTTTGGCAAACATAGTGATAGCGATGTAGTTTTTTAGAAGAACTGCGTAGTTTTACTCGTGGCTGTTGCTTAATCATACGATGCCAAGCCGCCTCTAACTCTTCTACTTGGCAATCAAATATCGGTGAGGAGGGATTAGATAAAATAGGAAAAATATCCAATGGCGCTAATAGAAAGTAGTTATTTGTCTTTGGGTATTGCATTTCATTAAAATTGATTTCTTCCGGCAGTACTGTATTACGCTTTAATAATCCCATATCAACGTACCTTACTCATTAGCCACAGATAAAACGAATTAGGCAAAATGTTTAAAAACCTCACCATACCACTAAACAAGCCCGGATAACAAAGCAACGCTTTTCGTTTTGGTAGCTTATTAGCAATAATTTTTGCTGATTGTTCAGCATCCATTAAAAACGGCATAGGAAAATCATTCTTATCTGTAAGTGGCGTCTTAACAAAACCCGGACAAAGCGTTGTTACTGTAATATTCGTTTTATAAAGTTGTGCAGACAAACCCTGCATCATGCTTCGCACCGCGGCTTTAGAGGCACAATAAGACTCTGCTTGCGGAATACCACCAAAACCAGCCAAGCTTGCCATCGCAACAATGTGGCCTGTTTTTTGTTTTAAGAAACAAGGAAGTACAGCCTCAATACCGTAAGCGATAGCTAATAAATTGATATCGATAGTTTCTTTAAAACCATCAGCAAAATGCCTTAGACTTGCACGCTGACTAATACCTGCATTAAAGATTGCTATATCTAGCTGTTGGTAATGATCCAGGATAGCGGCAACAGCACAATGGCTTGCCTCCCGATTGGTAGCATCAAAGGTTTGAACAAAAACACGATCTGCTTCCATTTTGCTAGCCAGCTCATTTAATGCCTGTTGATTTCGCCCTGAAATAACTAACTTAGCCCCTTTTGTATAAAGCTCTTTTGCTAATGCTTTACCAATACCTGAAGACGCTCCTGTTATCCAGATTACTTTGCCTTGGTAGTAAGTCACCTATTTAGCTCCTTGCTTTTCTAGCTTTATACAAATTAGACTAACGCTTTTAAATCCCCCGCCTCGCATCCGCTCGGCCGCCCCTTTTGAATCAAAGGGGGCTATTTTTTCCTAAACCTCACAACAAACAGCAAACCTCTTAGTACAGCCCCTTACTTAGCTTTTCTAGCGCGTCCCCTCGAATAAAATCTCTCCTAGCACGTCCCTTCCTTAGAATAAGGAAGGCTAGGATGGATTATAAAAACAAGCAACTTCCTTATTAATCACGAAAATTCTCAAACTGCAAAGGCAAGTCAAGCTTTTGCTCTTTAAGAAAAGCTATCGTTGTCTGTAAGTCATCGCGCTTCTTGCCAGTAACTCGTACTTGCTCACCTTGCACACTAGTCTGAACTTTAAGCTTCTGGTCTTTAATCAGCTTACCTAGTTTTTTCGCCAACTCTTTATCAATACCCTGCTTAACCGTTACCTCTTGCTTAGCTTCACTCAGATTGCTACTCACCTCACCAAATTCTAAGGCACGAATGTCTAGTTGGCGCTTAGCCATTTTATTTTGCAAAATATCACTCATTTGCTTCACCTGAAAATCGCTAGGCGCTATTAAAATGATAACAGCTTCGGTCAGTTCAAATCTGGCATTACTGCCTTTAAAGTCAAAGCGATTGGTAATTTCACGATTAGCCTGATCTACAGCGTTGGTTAGCTCGTGCTGGTCAACTTTAGAAACGATATCAAATGATGTCATGCTTGGCTCCCTGAAGGTTTAATGCTCCACACCTTAGCATACTTCACAAATAGTTAAACCTGAAAAACGCCATATTTGCCTGCTGGCTGTGTTGGGCCTGCGCTTCCAGTGCTCATGTACGTCTATGTACACTCCGCGCTGGTTCTCGGCCCGCCTTGCCAGCAAACAAATCTGACCTTTTTCAAATTTAACTCAACAAAAATCCCCAGATTTTTGTTATTAGTTAGCCCTTTACTGCGAAACCTCACCCACACAAGCTTTGTTTAACTTCTCGTCGTATTCAACTCAAAAGAATTCACCTGGCTAACTAAATAGTATGCGAGCCTTCCGCACTATTCAACCATCTGTAACTGCAAAGGCCCTTCGTTACCTTGCTGCGCTGATTCAAAACCAACGCCTAAGCCCAGCAAGCGTACTGGACGCTGTTGACGTGCCAGACCTTTTTTAAGTAGCTCACGATAAGTAGTTTCAGACAGCCGCTCAGAAACCTTCTCTACGGTGGTTTGTTGAAAGTTATTATATTTAATCTTAACGAATTGTTTGTGCAAACGCTTTGTCTCAATATTATTTAATCGATTTTTCAACTCAAGAAACAATGAGTCTAACTCAGCTAAACAACTCGAGCTATCAGGAAGATCCGTTGGGTAAGTTGTCTCTACACTTAGTGACTTGCGTTCCCGTGAACATTCTACCGCTCGATCATCCACACCACGACAGAGGTAAAAAAGCCGTTCGCCAAAACGGCCAAATTGAGATTGTAACTCTGGTAAAGTGAGCTTTTGTAAATCTGCACAAGTAAAAAGATTTTGAGCTTTTAACTTTTGTGCTGTTACCTTACCAACGCCAAAAATCTTTTCAACAGGCAGGGTCAGCATAAATTGATCGACCTGATGCGGCTTAATAGCAAACTGACCATTAGGCTTTCGCCAATCACTGGCAACCTTTGCCAGGAATTTATTAGGACCTATCCCTGCTGAAGCAGTAATCTTTTCTTGCTGAAAAATACGATGTCTAATTAGCTGTGCTATCTCTGTCGCTACACCATTACATTGCTGACATTCAGTCACATCTAAATAGGCTTCATCGAGCGACAGCGGTTCGATTAAATCCGTAAAAGCAGCAAATACTTTATGAAGCCTCTCTGACACAAAGCGATACTTAGCCATATTAGGACGTATTACCACAAGGTCAGGACAAAGTTGCTTAGCCTTTGCCGTTGGCATGGCTGAACGTACACCAAACTGACGTGCCAAATAATTGCTAGTACATAAAACACCACGTTTATCGGCTGAACCACCGACTGCCATGGGGACTTCTGCTAAGCTTGGGTTATCTCGCATTTCAATGGCGGCATAGAAACAATCCATGTCGATATGTATGATTTTCTTTTGCATTACAGCACCCCCACAGCTTTATTCGATTTAGCACTCTAACTACAACCAGTTTTCTTTAAATCCCCCGCTCGCTTCGCGAGCCGCCCCCTTTGAAAAAGGGGGCTGTTTTTTTCTAAGCTTCACAACAAGCAGCAAACTTTCTTAGTACGCCCCCTTCCCTTCTACTTAGCTTTTCTAGTACATCCCCTCCTTAGAAGAAGGAGGGATCCTGCTGCGCAGGACAGGCAAGTGGATTTAAAAATCCACTCACTTCCTTATAAAAAAACTCAAACCACTAAACGTAACAGCCCGACCATAATGCCTTGTATTTTGACTCGCTCAGCAGAGTAATTCATAGGTTGCATCGTGCAATTAGCAGGCTTTAAAGTAACCGTGCCGTTATAAGCGTAATAGAATTGCTTTAAGGTAACCGTTTCGTTATCTACCAATGCTACGACAATATCACCGTTATTGGCCGTTTCAGCATATTCACAAATGACCAGATCGCCCTCAAAAATGCCCTCTTCAATCATTGAGTCACCTTTGACTCGTAAGGCATAACGCTCAGAACCTGTTAACGTATAAGCAATGTCGATAGTTTCCGGAGCAGTGGCAGCTTCAATGGGGCGCCCCGCAGCAATGTAGCCCATAACAGGAATTGCAGTATTTGAGCCTTGCTCAATAAGGCGAATATTACGGCGTTTGCCAGGAATAATAGATAGCAAACCTTCTTCGGCCAAGCTTTGTACATAACGATGCACAACACCACGTGACTTAATGCCTATCCCTTCAGCTATTTCAGCCATAGTCGGTGCATAGCGATGTTCACGCATAAATTCTTGAATAAAATTATAGGTTTGCGTTAGCTTCCTAGTTAACATGCTTTGCTCTCCTTATGTTCTGCATCCATTTTAGAGAACAAAGAGAGGACGAGTCAAGTAATATCTTCTGAAGGACAACCATGCAAATAACGAGCTAAGAAAGCATCAAAAGGTTCTTGAGGCTCGGCTTCAATAGCCGCAAATTCTTCCAATGAGCGCCTCGCCTCTTGCTCAAGCTCTGTTTGCATTGCTGGCTGCTCTTTTTGCAGTTGTTTGGTGTAATGCCTACTTTTTTCTAAAAAGAATTCTTGAAATGATAATTGTGAATCTTTCATCTCAGCTAATAACTGCGCTGAGGGTGTTAGATCAATATCATCAAGCTTACGATATTGTGCCTCAACAACCTCTGCATATTGCGCTGTTGTTACAGAATGATCCAATACTTCTGCCACCTGATATAAATCCGCAAAGACCTGCTTAGCCGCTTCTTTAAAAGGTACAGACTTATTACCAATGCTCAGCATTAAATTAGGACGGCGACCACAGCAAGCCACTGCTTTTAAATTAGCTTTGTACTCAGCATATCGCTTGCTTGTAAAAGGCTCGCCCGATTTTAATAAGCAGTAAGTTAAGAAAACATCCATAAAAGCCATTTGCTGCGGACAAACACCTATCGTTTGCAAAGGATTTAAATCCAGCATGCGCATTTCTACATAGGCTACACCACGTTTTAACAAGGCATCCATTGGCTGCTCACAAGGGTAGGCTATTTGCTTAGGACGAACCGGGCTATAAAACTCATTGGCAATTTGTAATAACGAATCATTTAACTGCACAAGACTTTTGGATGACTGATTAATTTCACTAAATTCAGTGAAAGGCCTTCTTGTTGCTCGTGTTAATGACTCAGCATAACTTTCAACGTTACGGTAACAAACCTTTAATAATTCTTGCCCTTTATTTTGATAACCTAAGTCACTTAATCGTAGTGAAGTTGCATAGGGCGCTATAACATCACCATTAGCCATCACCTCAACGTAATCAACCGGCATAATTAAAGAGGAGTTTGCACAAGCAGGACTAGCACCAAACAAATAGGGAATCAACCAAGCATAACGCAAGCAGTTTCTAACTAATTGCATGTAGCTTTCATTAGCATAGTTTTGCAAAGAAAGCTCAGTCCCTTGATATTGATTAAGTAGTGCTAGCAGCTCACCGGGAAAAGAAAAATTATAATGAATACCTGCAATGACCTGCATAGCACGACCATAACGATGACAAAGCCCACGTCGATAAAGTGTTTTTAAACGACCAATATTACTCTCACCATAGCGAGCTAAAGGTACGCTCATTTGATCACCAAGCTCAACTGGCATGCTAGAGCACCAAATCAATTCTTTACCAATATGCTGTGCTACGTACTTTGAGACTTGGGTTAGTTGATCATAAATAGTTTTTAGCTTGGTTTGCGGTGGCGTTACTACCTCAACCAATGCTTCAGAAAAATCAGTTGTTATCCACGCATTGGTCAAAGCTGCGCCTAAAGCTTGCGGATGTGACTGTTGTGAAATCTCACCAGAAGATGTAACACGCAAGTTTTCTTTTTCAACGCCTCGCTTAACCGAGTCAAATAAACGTTCACTACTAAGAGAATGGAGAAATTTTAATAGCGGCTGCAAATTCTTTGCCTCATTCTGTTAAATTTGAAAACACCAACCTGGCGAGCTCAGCATTTTTATGCTGGAGCGGTTGCAAAATGACATTCCTACAGTATTATTAACAGCACTCTAATGACGTAAACTAAATACTGAAACTAAGCGAATAATGAATAAAGCTGCACTAGAAGTCAATCACCTGTCAAAAACTTATCGCAATGGATTTAATGCGCTTAATGACATTTCATTAACCATTGAACCTGGTGATTTTTACTCACTATTAGGCCCTAATGGCGCTGGCAAATCAACACTTATTGGCGTTGTTACCACACTGGTTAGCGCCTCAGCAGGACAAGTAGAAATCTATGGCCATAATATCAAAACAGAGACCTTTCAGGCCAAGCGTCTACTTGGTTATGTCCCACAAGAAATCAACCTCCCCTCATTCGAAACCTGCTGGCAAATTCTTATTTATCAAGCAGGTTACTATGGGTTACGTGGCAAAGAAGCTAAAAGGCGTGCGGAATATTATTTAAAACGGTTATTTTTATGGGAAAAACGCCATACTCAAACCATCATGTTATCAGGCGGAATGAAACGACGATTAATGATTGCCCGCGCTTTAATGCACGCCCCTAAACTACTAATTCTCGATGAACCAAGCGCTGGGGTAGACGTTGAAATTCGTCGTTCTATTTGGAAGTTTCTATCAACCCTCAATGAGCAAGGCACGACAATTCTATTAACCACTCATCACCTAGATGAAGCAGAAAGCCTGTGCAATAAAGTCACTTTAATCAATGAAGGCACGATTCAATATCAAGGCAATATGCTAGATTTTATTGATCAGCTAGAGCATGAGACCATTACTCTCAGCATTGCTGACACGCTAACCGAACTACCAACAACCGAGCAATGGCAACTTACTCTCACTAGTCCACGCAGCATAGAGGTTACTTTACCCAAACAACAGGCCATCGATGAGCTTATCACTTTTCTAAATGACCATAATATTAAAGTACTACGTGCTCACAGCAAATTTAATCACCTAGAAGAACTCTTTATCAAACTAACACAGAAAAGCAACAGTAATGAATAGCAATCTAGTCGCTCTCCAAACAATCACTTTAAAAGAATGTAAACGCGTCTTACGAATCTGGATGCAGACAATTCTACCACCAGGCATAACCATCACCTTGTACTTTTTGATTTTCGGCAGCTTTCTTGGCAAGCATATTGGCACGCTCAATGGCGTCAGTTATATCGACTTTATTACGCCTGGCTTCATAATGATGGCAGCGATGACAAATACTTATAGCAACATCTCTTCATCGTTTTTTGTTCGCAAACTCGATCGTTCTATTGAGGACATGTTAGTTGCACCAGTGCATCACTCAACCATCTTATGGGGCTATATACTAGGCGGAGTATTTCGAGGACTATTAATTATTATTTTTGTTACCCTTATCGCAGCCTGTTTTAACACCATCAGCATTAAACACCCTTTTATTTTGCTATTTACTCTATTTTTTTCTTTATTTCCACTTGCTATTGCGGGCTTTATCAATGGCATGCTAGCAAAAAAGTTTGATGACGTTTCTTTGGTACCAACCTTTATCATTACCCCACTCACCTATCTCGGAGGAGTATTTTACCCCATCAACCAGCTTAGCCCTTTTTGGCATCATATTTCTTTATTCAACCCAATCGTTTACATGGTTAACTTATTTCGCTACAGCATGTTAGGCTCTAGCGATATACATGTTGGCGTTTGCATCACCGTACTACTAGTTTTAACCATTACCCTACACTTTTTGGCTTATGGACTGCTTAAAGCTGGGGTTGGGGTTAAGAAATAACCCTCAATCCTCACCTAAAGCAAGCTGAAATATCACCTGATACTTCTACTTATTACTTCTGGCTCAACGCTCTTCGGAAGAACTTGTTCACTCCATGACAACCCTCTATTTCGCTTGCTGGAAGGAGAAAACAAGGATGAGCTACTAGTTACAGCCTGCTGACTATGTAAAAACTCCGGGATATGCCTGCTAGACAACTGTAAGGTAGCAGCAGTAGATGAAAAAGCAATGTCACTTGACGGCTCATTCAAAGGCTCAGCGGTAGGCAATGAACTCTCTACTGGAGCATTCAATTGGTTAACAAAGTCATTGAGCTGATCAATACGGTTAGGCTCTACTTGTTGCTGAGCATCTGAGTAAGCAAAATAGCTCATACCCTTGGACAAAGTTGCATGCTCAAATAACGTATATTTAACTAACAAAGCCTCCATTGTCGAAATAAGTCTTAAAAAAGCCCGGCTTTTTTGTTCTGACAAGCCTGAAATACCTAAGCGCCGCAAGCTTTCTAGTAGGTCACCAACCTGTTTAGCTGTAACTGCCACTTCGGCACTTATCTCTAAAATCTTTTGAACCAAATCCTGCAAGTCAGGCTTAAAATCAAGACTATTCACCCTACTATCTATATATGAAGCTAAATTAGCTCTACATTTAGAAAGCTGGTTCATAGACGCTACTAAGCTATTTACAAGAGCATCACGACCACCTAGAACAAAAGCATCAAAATAACAACAATGATCTTCAAGAGCTTTTACATCTTCTTCAAATTGTTACGTCTATCTTTATTTAGGGGAATTGAGCTAGTTTTATCTCATAATAAACAAGGTTTTTAGTAACCTATCAAGTCAGGCCGGCTTCGCCGGCAACTTTCTAAGCCTCTAAGAGTTTAGTCTTTACAAAGCCACGAGTATTATTAAGTCTCAAACTAGTCAAACCTGCCCATGGAATAATAACGAATAAAAATAACACACCTGCTATAGAAATTGCTTCAGGTAGCTGAGCAATAACTCACCTACTATACGCGCTTCTCATTTTACTCTATGAATAATGAAACGCTTTAGTATCAAACAAATCTTGGTAACCAATCAGAACTGGTGGAACTTTCACACCAAGTACAAAGATAAAATCAGAGAAGCTATTGTCATTGGCATTGTTAAGCTGCTTAGCTGCAAACATCCTATGCGTGGCCATAAAGAGTATCATTGCAGTAATCCAAACTGTTCACACGTCAAATACATCCGCCATACCTGCAAAGCTAAAAGCTGTTCATCGTGTGGTAAAAAAGCCACAGAAGTATGGATACAACAACAGATGGCAATCTTACCCAACACTACATGGCAACACATCACATTCACCATGCCCTCTACTCTTTGGGACTGCTTTTGGACAAACAGAGAGCTTCTTAATTTACTCCCACCATTAGCAGCAAAGGTGTTACTCAAGCTTGCTAAAAACAAGAGGGTTAAACCCGGTGTATTTATCGCGCTTCACACCTTTGGCAGAGATCTAAAGCGCAATGTGCATCTTCATGCGTCAATCACTCTGGGTGGTATCAACAAAGAGTTAACACAATGGAAAAGCCTCTACTTCCATCAACCTACACTAATGTCCATGTGGCGTTATGAGGTCATTAACCTTTTTAGAAACCACCACCAGGACAAAGGGCTTATTCTGCCAAATCAGTTAGCCTCTACACTGAACCACACTTTCAACTTTAATCAACTGCTTGATCAGCTTTACCAAAAACGATGGGTAGTACATTGCGCAAAGCCCTCAAAGAATCACAAACAAAACGTTAAATACTTAGGTCGATACACCAAACGTCCTCCTATTGCTGAGTCAAAAATTAAAAACTTTGATGGGAGCAGCCTCAGTTTTAATTATCTTGATCACGTCTCTAAAACCTACAAGCAATTTAAATTAACCGCGGAAGAGTTTATTGCTCGATTTATTCAACACATTCCTGATGTTGGCTTTCGTATGGTGCGTTATTATGGGTTTCTTGCTAACCGGGTGCGAGGTGAGATGCTACCCAAAGTCAGACTCCTATTAGGTGAAACTGATCCAAACACACCCCAGGTCAATTACCGCACCTTAATGCAAAATAATTTTAACATTGACCCCTATGAATGTGTTCTATGCGGTAGCCAAATGTTTTTAGCTAACTGCTGGTATAGACAACCTAACCGTTACAAATTGCTATCAAAGCATCGTGAACTCGCCTTACTGAAAAAAATCTAATAACTTCCTAAGGGGGTAGTCCGTCCAAAACAACAAATAACAGCTAGTTTTGGCTATTGTTTGTCATAACTAACCCTGCCCCACCACTAAATCGATTTTATAAAAAATACCTGTGCTAAAATTACTCATTTTAATTGGTGGTATTTTTACCAATTGACACATTGAAATTCCTTAATATCAAGGTAAAATAACTTGATATAAAAACTATAGTGAAATTAGTCATGCGCAGAATCATAAAAGCGATTAAAAGCCTGAGTGATTACCTGATCCTGCTGAAAAAAAATCCAGAGCTACTAAGGCCAGAGCAGTGCAGCCATTGCGGTGCAGGTGGACTATGGTCACATGGATCATATGATCGAAAACCAGATAGGAACCCAGGTAAAGGACGCTCTTTAAATCCCACCCCTGTTTTGAGATTTTATTGTCATCAATGTAAACGTACTTGTTCAACCCTACCTGAGATACTTTCTCCAAAGCGTTGGTATTGCTGGTCAGTTCAGCAGGCAGTGTTAATGAGCGTGCTCCTGGGAAAAGTATTAGCTCATCAGGTCAGGAGCAAGGTGTTAGTCGACACACCGTTGCTAGGTGGTTTCACTGGTTGGTTGACCACTTCGTTGATTACTCCTTCCATATCAAAGCACATCCGTTGTGGTTACAGCTTGGGCGACATAGTGATCCACAAGCGTTTTGGTTGGCCTGCCTTGGTGAGCATGATTTATCGAGCATCATGCTTTTTCTTAACAACACAGGAGTGAGCATCCCATAATTAATTAACGTGAAAAAAAGTTGAGATGGATATTTTCTGTAAACCTCACGACCCCACACAGTTTGAGCGTAGCATTCTCAACTCAAGTTGTGATTAACTCATTGCAAGTAGTTAAATCACACAGGAATTGCAAAATGAACAAGCCCATTCACCCAACAGCACTGTTTCGCCTAAGTGTTTTAGGTGAGCTATGTAGCCGAAATAGTTTTGAGCATGGTGAGCTCAAGAGCATTATTAAAAGGTTGTCCCAGCAAACCTACAACATTCCAGGTAGTAAGCGTGTTCACCTCAGTGCTAAAACAATTGAGAATTGGTATTACGCCTGGTTAAAGCAGGGTATTGATGGATTAGTTCCTAAAACTCGACGAGACAAAGGCCAGTGTCACATCAATCCAGAGCTACAAGAGTTAATTATTTCCACTAAACAGGAAAGCCCTTCAAGATCAATTCCGACCGTGATTAAACTCTTAGAAACTCAAGGGAAGGTAGCACGAGGTGAATTATCTCACGCAACAGTTCACCGCTTATTAGTAAAACACGGCCTGTCTAAAAGAACAGTCACACCTTCTAACCAAATTGAGCGCCGCTCATTTGAGGCGCTCACAGCTTGTGATATTTGGTATGGCGATGTCATGCATGGTCCAACGATTTACGATGGCCAAAGAAGAGTTAAAAGCTATTTGGTGAGTATTTTTGATGATGCCTCAAGGTTGGTCTGTCACAGTAAATTTTGTACTGATGAGAGTGCCATTACTATTGAGCATGTGTTGAAAGAGGCATTACTCAAACGTGGGCTTCCTGTTAAGCTCATCATTGACAACGGCCCTGCCTACCGTGCTAAAACGTTGCAAACCATTTGTGCTCGTTTGAAAATTCAATTGATTTACGGCAGGCCCTATGAACCGCAAAGCAAAGGCAAACTAGAGCGTTGGCATAGAACAGTACGCGAGCAATTCCTAGCTGAATGCAACCTGGATTCCATTCATAGTTTCAATGCGCTGAATGATCGATTTTGGGCTTGGGTTGAGCGTGTTTATCATCAAGCCTCGCAAAGCGCCCTGCCTGACAAGATGACCCCGTTACAACGCTATCAGCAAGACCTCACTAAAATTCAGCCGTTAGGTTGTTTGGCCGATAAGCTAGATGATTACTTCCTGCATCGCATTAAGCGCCGAGTCAGGAAGGATGGCACGGTAAGCTGGAATAATCGACTCTTTGAAGTTCCATTTGAACTGGCTCAACAAGAGGTTTATTTAGTGGTTGATCCGCATAGTGACTCCGCCCGTCACGTCGAATCATTGGAATATCAATACCTTGGTGCAGTGGGAGAGCTGGACAAACATAACAACCTTTCTAGAACCCGAGCTAGACCTCAGATGCCGGAACAACCAGCAAGAAAAACCTCGCTAGTTGAGATTGTTTATAACCAAGTTAAAGAGGATTTGGATATCACTGAGGAGATACCGTCATAAACGTCAACAATAAATTGTAAAATTTTTACTAGGCATCCGCTGAAAATGGCTGCTGTGTTTTTAGGATGCCATAAATCATATGCACCATTTTTCTCATAACAGCACAAATGGCTAGCTTCTTTGGCTTGCCTTTTTTGAGCAGCTTTTCATAAAATTTCTTCAAAATAGGATTATGCCTTATAGCCACTAATGCCGGCATGTAAAGCGCCTTTCGCAACCAAGCACTACCAACCTTTGAGAGCCGTGATGAATTCAATGAAGTGCCTGATTGTGACTGGCTGGGATTTAAACCAATATGAGCAGCCAATTGTTTTGCGCCAGAAAATCTTTCAATATTATTAAAAAAAGCAGTTAGTGTTTGAGCGGTTTTATCACCAATGCCTGGGATGCTTTTAAGCAGCTCTGTGTTATTCTTCAGATCATCATCACTCGCGATCAGCTTACTAATTTCTTCCTGCAGTCGTAAAATTTCTTTTTCCATATAATCGATATGATTTTGTATAGAGCTAATAATTGTTTCTTCCGCTAGCTCCAGCCTGTTTTGTTCATTGCTGACTTGGGAGGTTAATACTTCAGATCTCTGTATCAAAGCTCTTAGAGCCTCTATATTAGCTGGCAAAGGCTGCCATAGCGTTGGAGTAAAATGATTTGAATAGTCCTTAATACTGACCGCATCGGCCTTGTCGGTCTTGTTTCGTATTAGCTGTCCTTTCATAAAAAACTTTATTCGTGCAGGATTAATTATACTGACATCACACTTCTCACTATGTAAATAAAGAGCCAATGCATTACCGTATTTACCTGTTGATTCCATGCAAAAATGAAGTGACTGATCAGATAAAGATTGCGTCCATTCTAATAACTCAGAAAAGCCCTCAGGATTATTATTAAAATGTTTAACGTGATCTTTTCCGCTAGTGGTGATAGCAGCAACAAAATCAGATTTTGCAATATCAATACCAACACAATTTTTTTTCATTTGCTAGAGCCTCTTAAATTTTATTACACTAACAAACTTGGGAAATCATAGTTCGGATCAACCTTGCAAATACAGGCTCACAATGGCCTAAGATACCGTTCGATCTCATGAACTTATGAGGGTGGAAGGGAGCTAAATCTCCTCAACAGGATTAAATCCTAAGGACGAACACGGCTTCACCTTCCGCCTACCCAAGCATCCTTGGGATTGTAGCAATATTGTCATATCTCTACAGTTATTTAAGATACAAGGATGAGTAAGATGTATCTTCAACATTTTGGCTTGAAATTTGATCCATTGGGTAAATCAAACATTATTGAATTGGCGCAGTCAAAGCGACTAGAACAGCAACTTAATGGTTTGCTAGAAACACGCGGCTTAGCAGTGATTACTGGCGACTCAGGGACAGGAAAGACCACGGCGCTAAGATACTGGAGCAATAAACTCAACCCGCTGACCCATCAAGTCATTTATCAATCAGACACTCACTTTCGGTCATTTGATGTGTACTCTCAGCTTGCCGAAAATCTAGGTTTAGAAAACTATTACCGATTCTCTAAACTTTGGAGAGACTTGAAGCAGAGCTTGATCGCGCTCTACCATGATAAAAACGTTCAGCCTATTTGGATCCTAGACGAGGCGCATCAGCTTAGTAATGATTTCATTCTACGATTACCTGACTTCCTTAATTTCAGTTTTGACAGCAAAGACGTCATGACGATTATCTTATGTGGACTCCCATCACTTCTAGCAACATTGCAGAGACCAGCCTATGAACCTATCAACTCTAGAATTCAGTGCTTTATTAGGTGGCATGCAATTGAAGATAGCAGGGATTTTGAGAGCATTATTCACGCTGCTTTTGAGAAGGCAGGAATGAGCAGCAGCTTATTCACTGAAACAGGTATTCGTGCAGTACACATGGCCACAAAAGGTAGGCTTCGTTATGTTGATAGGCTCATGCGACATGCGTTGCTAATCGCCGCTAATATGAATTTAAACCATATACCGGATGATGTCATTAATCAGGCAATTCATGAGCTAAAAGGTTAACTATTTGACACCATCTCACGCAAAATAGGTTGAGATGGTTTCTCTAAATTATTGTGGGACGTTACAAAATGACTTCATCATATCAACTAGAACGCCAACATCATATAGAGGCTAGTGCGCCATCCTTTCTGTAAATTCCATTGACTTGCTGAAAATAAGCAGGCGACTCAGTCAGATTAGAAATTCCTTTTAAGGTAAACTTAACCAAAAAAGAGGAATGACAATGAGCTGCTATAAAAATGAGAACTTAATCGAAGAAGCCATACATGTTTTAGCGATGGAGGGGTTTGAAGCTTTACCTAAGCTTGTCTCCAGGTTGATGAATGAGGCTATGTTAATCTGAAAACTACCCAAAATTTAAATCAGCAAAATAATGCTGAAATATTGTGTAAAAATGACTATGCTTTGTCTTTTTAACAAGACTAACGAGATGAGTATAAATGTTAAACTTCGCCGATTACGCTGCCCCTCTTTTTTCAAAATTAACTGGGAAAGTTGTTTTAAAAAAATCTATCGACGATTGTAGGAAAGCTATTAACTGAAGGTAGTTGTAAGTTGTTCAGTTCATCAAAAGATAACAATGAGTATAAAAAGATGATTCGTACACTTACCGGTGAAAATAAAAGCACCGATTTAGATCCAATAAAAACAAATGATGTATTGCTAGAACAGAGCTGTGAAAAACTTTCACACGCCAGTAAAATTGATGTTCTTCATGATCCTTCTGATATTAGAAAGCCACATAGCAAGCAAACTGAAAATCTAGGTAAAGTAAGGAGTCTGGACGGGGATATTATCAATGGTTACAGCACGCATAACGCAGTTGCATTAGTACCTGGTGATAAGGCTGTGCATCTACTATCGCATGTAAGCTACAGCAATAAAGACCCTAAGTTTTTAAAAGCTGAGCATATTAAGAAAATAGAGGCTGGAAAGCCATTTGAGGGAGATAAAGAGGCCAAGAGTCTTTATGAATCTGGTGATTACTTTAATAAAAAGCTGCTGTCTATTCGTGAAATAGAAAAAATAGGAATCTGCCTAAAATCAAAGAATGAAGATGCAACCATTACCCATATTCTAGATAGAGAGTTTGATGATAATGACTATCTCTCACTAATTGATACAAACCTAGATCAAGACTTTATTATTTGCTCAAAAATAACAAGAACAATAGAAGGTAGAGGTGATGATGGTAAAAAGCTTAAGCTGATTAACGCTGATTTTGATGCTCAAGGCGAAAAGCAATTCCAAAAGTTAACAGTTGGAAAGAATTGCGTACAAGACGGAAAAATAACTATTTATTTTGGAGAGTTTGAGAACTTCAATGCAATTAAAATCCAAATTACAGGCAGAGATGGTAGGAGAATTTTTAAGAATGACATGCTGCTATTAACTAATAAAAAAGTAACGACTTTTGATGAGGCGTATGAGGTATACATAGCCTATCTATCTCGTGCGAAAATTGAATATGTTTTTAAATTTCTCAAGGAAGGACTAGGCTGGGAAAATATGCAGATAAAAAATTTTAAAGGGATACAAAATCTACTGGCTGTATGTTTTTATGTGGCCTCATATTTGTATGAGATAGGTAAGGAAAAAGCTTATGACGATTACGCAATTATGCTAGCTAAATTAGGAGATGGTAAGGGCAAGGTGACACGACACTTTATTGCGAAGGGTATTAGAAAACTTCTAACGTATCACTTAGTAGAGCAATTTTTTAAAGAAAATAGTGTTTCTCAAGAAGAACAAAAAGAATTATCGAATTCAGTTCAGGTAGGGAGATAACAATTTTGGGTAGTTCTCAGTGTTAATAGAAAGGGAGCGCCATTTAAATGCCAGTCCTTATGAGCGAACTGGCGATAGAAACGGATATGCGAACGGCTTTAAACCAAGGTTAATTAACACAGGTCAAGGTCAGCTTGAGCTACAGATACCGCAGGTTAGAGACTCCAATGAAGCCTTCTATCCATCAGTCTTAGAGCGAGGTGTACGCTCTGATAGAGCACTTAAGCTGGCTGTCGCTGAAATGTATGTGCATGGGGTTTCCACGCGCAAAGTTGAAAAGGTGCTAAAGCAACTCTGTGGAACAGATATTTCAAGCACAGAGGTAAGCCGTTGCGCTAAATTGTTGGATGAAGATTTAAAGAAATGGCGAAATAAGCCGTTAGGAAAGATAAAATATCTTTGGCTAGATGCACGTTATGAGAAGGTGCGCACTAGCGGCACAGTACAAGACTGTGCGGTATTGATAGCCTATGGCTTTGATGAATCAACCGGCAAGAGAACAGTGCTAGGTGTTTCTGTTGCGTTATCAGAGGCTGAGGTACATTGGCGTGATTTTCTTCAGCAGTTGGTTGAGCGAGGTATACATGGTATTGAGTTGATTACTAGCGACGCTCATACTGGCCTAAAAGCCGCTAGAAGAGCTGTGTTCCCCAGTGTTCCTTGGCAACGCTGCCAATTTCATTTGCAGCAAAATGCTCAGGCTCACATACCAAAGCGCTCAATGAAGGAACCAGTAGCTGAGGAGATTACAGCTATATTTAATGCCTCAAACATTCATGAGTCGGAAAGACTATTGGCTATGGCGGTAGATAAATATCAGCAAACAGCACCAGAGCTTTCTTCTTGGTTGGAAGTGAATATACCGGAGGGCTTAGTAGTGATGAACTTTGACAGGCCGCATCAAAAAAGATTAAGAACCAGTAACATAGCTGAGCGCGTAAACAGAGAGGTAAAAAGAAGGACGCATACAGTTGGAATTTTCCCTAATACTGAATCGTGCCTAAGGCTCGTATCAGCTGTTTTAGTGGAAATTGATGACCAGTGGAGCGGATCACCTAGATACTTAAGTTGAAGTGAATAATAAGGCTTCATAGGGTTTTAGGATAGATCATTCTTGTTCTTATTAACGAGATATAATTGCTATTACCTAAAAGTTAATAATTTATTTTGAGAGGAGAAAAATTTGAGGTATAAATAATTTTTTAGATTGATTAGCATAATTAATTTAAGATATTATGCGATGAGACAGGTACAATAGAGTGCCATTTAGAATTTTAAAGGTTTTTCTAAGTACTGAAGTTGGTTTTTACAGACAAAATAACGCTCTATCATATAGAGCCATCCTTAATGCCATATGTTCTAAAGAACTCAAAAGCGTTTTAAAGCCACCTTGTAACCATTCAGAATGATAAAGAAGCCTAATGTTAGCCACAGCATTAACAATAGCTCCAGCATTATCAGTAATACCAACCATTGCCTCTAGGTAATCTTCTATCAACCTCAATAGATCCTTTAAGCTATAAGCCACCTCCATTTTTTCAGCAGTCTTGAATAACTCCGAAACAACTAAAGTCATGGCAGCAAAGCTGCTGTGAAGAGTGGATACCGGAGAACTGTCCTTATTCTGCTCTTCCAAAAACACACCAGATAAGTCATTCTGTTTAACTTGACTCCATATCTCTCCTACAGTCAACTTCATATTAATAATCTGAACGCCAGCATGAAATAGTTCAGCCGTGTCTCTACAATGAAGTCGCGCCTCAAGCAAGCTTTTTGCTTCCTTCATAAACGCATCACGATAAAGCTCTATTAGAGAAAGTAAGCTGCTAACTATTTGTTGATTTCTTCGAGGGACTTGACAGAGAGATTTGTATTGCCTTATCAGATCACATAAAAATTCCTCATGCTTACGAAAATTATGATAACCATCCTCTCTAGTAACTTCTTCTTTGATTCCCATCAGCGCTTCAGATAACTGACCTACATTTAGCAAGCCAAAGTTACTTCTTCCCCCACTCATAGAAGCTAAAAGTTCATCAAGCTCATCTCTAGCCAACAGCACTCTTGAAAAATTCTCATTTGTCGAACTTTGTTTAGGGGCATCCAAATTACCCACCAACTCTTTTTTAAGTTGTTTTAAAGCATCAAAAAAAAATAATGTACATAAGAAACCTCAACGTTATTATCTGGTTTTAAATTTATTTACCATTAAGGAGACTAAAGAAATTAGATTAATAAAACATGGGCATATCACTGCTAGCAGTGTGGAAGTTCTCTACTTATTAAAATCCAGCTGGTCATTTAACGACCTAACTAAGAAGCAATTAATAATGTATGCTCCTTATATACCACACAACAAAAATACTTCCACTAAGTTTATCATCATTAAGTTTGAGTACCCTATAACCCATAATTGATAGAGCGTTATTTTGTCTGTAAAAACCAACTTCAGTACTTAGAAAAACCTTTAAAATTCTAAATGGCACTCTATTGTAACTGTCTCATCGCATAATATCTTAAATTAATTAGTGACTGACAGAAAACCTACTAATTCTTAGTCTTTGTTGTTTTATTACACTTTCATTTTTTTATATCCGCGCGAGATCATAATAAAAATAGCATGTTAAGCCCTGGCCGCGTACAAAAAAATGAAATCTCGCTGTTTTGATACGAAAAAAAGCATCCTGCTTTCTGGAATACAATGGGATATTCTGAGGCTGACTAGGCAGCTAACGGTGGGCTGCGACCTCGAATGCGTTTTTTTAGTCGCGCTGCTTTCCTTTGCTCAGCTCTTTGTATAAGACTTCCGATACGATCTATGTTTTTTCCAACAATCGCTAAGCCAACATAACTCTTAAAGCCATCAATGCCGTGATCTAGGCATTGATCCAACCCATGAACTTCAAGAGCATTAATACTGGATTCTACCGCAGAATGCTTTTGTTTCGCTTTCACAAACGAGTCTGACTTTTCAATTTCCTGTGCTTCCTTTGAGAGTCGACCTTTTCTCGGCAATGCAACAACTTCCAAAATATCTGCTAACGCAGATTGATTTTCTTTTGAATGAAAGCCCTTATCAAAACTACATGTGTTTAACTCTGGGAACTTTTGTTGGGTCTCTTGAACCATAGATACGGCGACCTTGTCATCAGTCTCATTCTCCATCACACGATGATGCAATATAAATTGGTGTTGATCCTCCAAGACACAGACTTTCATTCCTAATTCGACTGGTACACCAGCCTTTCCTTTTACAATCCATTCAGTATGTGGCTGAAAGACAGAAAAGACTTTTTCTTCATGCGGGATCTTTTCATCCAATAATATTCGGCGTTTAATTTGATCAACTTGGCGATCTGCATGAACCGTGAACATTTCTATACTTTCAACCAGTGGCGCATCTTGCGGCTTCAGTAGATCGGCTTTCTGGATAGCGTTTATTGAGGCATGTGCTTTATCTAAATATTTTTGCGCAATATTGAGATACTCCTGATGAGCATCCTTGATTGCCTTGTCCTTTTTGTTTTGTTGATCTGCTTGCTTGCTCTTACTGCGCTTTTTTAGTTGAGCTATTCGCATGAGCCGTTTCAGATGCTTGATGTTATATCGATATTGACGCCAGTCACTCAATCCGCTGTGTTCACACAGCTTGGCCACCTGCTGAATTATTTTGCGCATTGCGTCAAACAGTAAGCTTATGTCTGTTGGAAAATGTACGTCTGTTTCAACCACAAAGGAATCGCAACGGCCTCGCAGAGGCTCACTTTTTTTTAACAATGAATGACCAGCTTTCACAACAACTTGATTAATCTCATCTAACAACTCGGGAGTGAGTAGCGAGACATTGTCTTTAATTGTTTGCAGCTGATACTCTATTTTATCGAAAAAATCAGCATGCCCTAGCATTTCACGAATGGTTTTATGTTGATTCACAAGTTCATGCAGTCGATCATAATCACAATTTAGACTCAGGCGGAGTACTCCCATGACCAATATTTTCCATAATTCCATATCAGGGCGTCCATTATTCTTGTCAACCTCAGGTGCAATCTGAGCCTCTAGTAGTTCGAAAATCTCCTTCCGTACAGAGGGTGTACTATAAATAAACTGTAGCCCTTTTAATAATTTTGGAATGTCATCCCGTGATTTAGAGCTGATTTGAATTTTAGAAATATCTACTTGGCCAATTTGCATTTGTGGATTTTGGGCTAGTCTTGTCATTCTTGCTTTCCAGTGAAGAGTTACCATGCTGTGGCGAAAAATCATCGAAGATTAAGGCATTATATCGAAAATAAGCTGTAAATAGCTGGAAAACGAGTATTTAGTGCTGTTTTTTGAAAATCTTCATGTGACCAGTTCGCCCCGAAACATTGAAAATAAAAGGCTTTGCGGGTTTTCTGTCAGTCACTAATTATGTATCCGTCTTATTTCAGCATGATGCTCATGCTGCGCTCTCTTTAGTTTACTGCGCCTGTGATGAGCGGATGGTAATTAATTCCGCTAGCGAAGGCATAGAATAGTTTTTTGTAATTCTGTCATATATATAATCGAAGACATTAACTGCTAGCTTTTTACATGTCTCAGTAATTGTAACCATTGTATCCTTAGCTTTCGTTCCTTCTTCACTCATAGTATGAAGGTGTACATCGCGCATTCTAGCCTGCTTCCGAGCCATCAACTCTGCTGGATTGTTATGTAGAGGAAGCTCTGGCTTTTCCAGCACTAACAATAGCTGCCTTTTCTTTTTTAAGGTGAGCTCAATTTGTTTATCTAGTTTCTCGTAGCCAGTGATTGTTGAGAATAACTCAGTAAACTCATTGGATAGCTTATCTATCTCATCTTGCCCTGGGTTCTTTTTATATTCAATGAGCTTATGATAATAATCCCAAAACCTATCCAAGAAGCTGTCAACAGAGTCTTGGTGCTTCTTAAAAATTGGCATCAGCTTTTTATAATGCCTACCCTCATGAACCCAGCACAAGGCGAGTGATTCAGTAATGAGCTTAAACTGTGGCGCATCATCGGTAATGAGTGTTTCTATCGCATAAGGACTCTTTCTATATGTTGAGATAGCTGCCGCATCAGTAATCAGCTTTCTATATTTTGGAAATTTTTTATCACCTAATACCTTATCAAGAATAACTTCCAGCTCCTTACTGTTTAAGATAGTCGATGAGTGAAATACCTTTAAGCTTTCGATTACCTTGTGGGGTAAGTTCATAGTAGCCAGTAAATTAAAAGCGGCCTCATTTAATGTGAACCCAAAGTGGTCTTTGCTTAACATTTCAATGACGCTTAATCGACTTTTACTGGTCAGCGTAAAGTAAGCTGAATAATACTCATTACCCAATACATTAACATAACGGTTTTTCCCATCCTCTCTAGCGTTGGTGTCATCTAGGTGCTGGTAGTTCGTGGATTGTAAACCTGCCTTCACAACTTCTACCTTCTCGGGCTCAAGTATCGTAGGTGTTTTAATTGTGAAGCTATGGATGGTTGATTTACTAATATCTATGTTGGCGGTTTTATAAAATGTCTCAAGGCTTTCTAGCGTCATACCACCTTGAGTATTTAGGAAGCTTGTCCAGCTTTTAATAGTAGGGCCGAACTGGCCCTCATAACCAGTTGGCAGAGGTGCTGTATAGTGTTTGTTTTCAGAAGGGGAGTAATATTGTTGGCGCAAAAAAAGAGTGTTATTAGCAGCAATTTTTATATCCTGGATAAGTGTTTTCTTAGAGCCATTTGGCACAGCATCGCTGGGCAACGAATCTGGATTAATTGTTAGTGTCACTGTATTAGAGACTTCGAGATTTTTTTTACTAGATTTTGGCTTTCTAGTTTTATTGGTTTTATTTCCTTTTCTATCCTTCTCGGAGGAATGATCCTTGTCCTTGTTAGCGCGCGTTTGCTTTCTAACATTAGGCTTTCCTTGCTCACCTTTATATTTATTTAATGCGTTATTTAACGATTGCACCTTGTCTTCTAGCTTTATGATTTTCTCAGCCTGACTTTCACATACATTGCTAAAATCTGTTTCTAGTGCTGTTGGTGTAACAGTATTATTAAATCTCTCAATGAGATCGGCTAAAACTGATTTGTCAGGTTGTTTTTTCATAGGAAGAGTATACCACGGTTTTGAAAAGGTAAATTTTCCCCACACAGATGGCCGTACTGCTGAAATTATTTTTAAGCCATGAACCTGATCGATGAAAAAATAATCCGAGCATACAGCGTTGTTATAGAGCGCACATCATGCTTTTATGACACACGATGATTCCAATATAAAATTTCCAAATTTGCACGAAAAAGCTGTCAAGAACTTTTTGAATTATTTTCAAATCATGCTGATATTGAACGGATACCTAATTATGCTAATCAATCTAAAAAATTATTTATACCTCAAATTTTTCTCCTCTCAAAATAAATTATTAACTTTTAGGTAATAGCAATTATATCTCGTTAATAAGAACAAGAATGATCTATCCTAAAACCCTATGAAGCCTTATTATTCACTTCAACTTAAGTATCTAGGTGATCCGCTCCACTGGTCATCAATTTCCACTAAAACAGCTGATACGAGCCTTAGGCACGATTCAGTATTAGGGAAAATTCCAACTGTATGCGTCCTTCTTTTTACCGATAGAGCGTTATTTTGTCTGTAAAAACCAACTTCAGTACTTAGAAAAACCTTTAAAATTCTAAATGGCACTCTATTGTACCTGTCTCATCGCATAATATCTTAAATTAATTATGCTAATCAATCTAAAAAATTATTTATACCTCAAATTTTTCTCCTCTCAAAATAAATTATTAACTTTTAGGTAATAGCAATTATATCTCGTTAATAAGAACAAGAATGATCTATCCTAAAACCCTATGAAGCCTTATTATTCACTTCAACTTAAGTATCTAGGTGATCCGCTCCACTGGTCATCAATTTCCACTAAAACAGCTGATACGAGCCTTAGGCACGATTCAGTATTAGGGAAAATTCCAACTGTATGCGTCCTTCTTTTTACCTCTCTGTTTACGCGCTCAGCTATGTTACTGGTTCTTAATCTTTTTTGATGCGGCCTGTCAAAGTTCATCACTACTAAGCCCTCCGGTATATTCACTTCCAACCAAGAAGAAAGCTCTGGTGCTGTTTGCTGATATTTATCTACCGCCATAGCCAATAGTCTTTCCGACTCATGAATGTTTGAGGCATTAAATATAGCTGTAATCTCCTCAGCTACTGGTTCCTTCATTGAGCGCTTTGGTATGTGAGCCTGAGCATTTTGCTGCAAATGAAATTGGCAGCGTTGCCAAGGAACACTGGGGAACACAGCTCTTCTAGCGGCTTTTAGGCCAGTATGAGCGTCGCTAGTAATCAACTCAATACCATGTATACCTCGCTCAACCAACTGCTGAAGAAAATCACGCCAATGTACCTCAGCCTCTGATAACGCAACAGAAACACCTAGCACTGTTCTCTTGCCGGTTGATTCATCAAAGCCATAGGCTATCAATACCGCACAGTCTTGTACTGTGCCGCTAGTGCGCACCTTCTCATAACGTGCATCTAGCCAAAGATATTTTATCTTTCCTAACGGCTTATTTCGCCATTTCTTTAAATCTTCATCCAACAATTTAGCGCAACGGCTTACCTCTGTGCTTGAAATATCTGTTCCACAGAGTTGCTTTAGCACCTTTTCAACTTTGCGCGTGGAAACCCCATGCACATACATTTCAGCGACAGCCAGCTTAAGTGCTCTATCAGAGCGTACACCTCGCTCTAAGACTGATGGATAGAAGGCTTCGTTGGAGTCTCTAACCTGCGGTATCTGTAGCTCAAGCTGACCTTGACCTGTGTTAATTAACCTTGGTTTAAAGCCGTTCGCATATCCGTTTCTATCGCCAGTTCGCTCATAAGGACTGGCATTTAAATGGCGCTCCCTTTCTATTAACATAGCCTCATTCATCAACCTGGAGACAAGCTTAGGTAAAGCTTCAAACCCCTCCATCGCTAAAACATGTATGGCTTCTTCGATTAAGTTCTCATTTTTATAGCAGCTCATTGTCATTCCTCTTTTTTGGTTAAGTTTACCTTAAAAGGAATTTCTAATCTGACTGAGTCGCCTGCTTATTTTCCTGAGAACTACCCAAAATTGTTATCTCCCTACCTGAACTGAATTCGATAATTCTTTTTGTTCTTCTTGAGAAACACTATTTTCTTTAAAAAATTGCTCTACTAAGTGATACGTTAGAAGTTTTCTAATACCCTTCGCAATAAAGTGTCGTGTCACCTTGCCCTTACCATCTCCTAATTTAGCTAGCATAATTGCGTAATCGTCATAAGCTTTTTCCTTACCTATCTCATACAAATATGAGGCCACATAAAAACATACAGCCAGTAGATTTTGTATCCCTTTAAAATTTTTTATCTGCATATTTTCCCAGCCTAGTCCTTCCTTGAGAAATTTAAAAACATATTCAATTTTCGCACGAGATAGATAGGCTATGTATACCTCATACGCCTCATCAAAAGTCGTTACTTTTTTATTAGTTAATAGCAGCATGTCATTCTTAAAAATTCTCCTACCATCTCTGCCTGTAATTTGGATTTTAATTGCATTGAAGTTCTCAAACTCTCCAAAATAAATAGTTATTTTTCCGTCTTGTACGCAATTCTTTCCAACTGTTAACTTTTGGAATTGCTTTTCGCCTTGAGCATCAAAATCAGCGTTAATCAGCTTAAGCTTTTTACCATCATCACCTCTACCTTCTATTGTTCTTGTTATTTTTGAGCGAATAATAAAGTCTTGATCTAGGTTTGTATCAATTAGTGAGAGATAGTCATTATCATCAAACTCTCTATCTAGAATATGGGTAATGGTTGCATCTTCATTCTTTGATTTTAGGCAGATTCCTATTTTTTCTATTTCACGAATAGACAGCAGCTTTTTATTAAAGTAATCACCAGATTCATAAAGACTCTTGGCCTCTTTATCTCCCTCAAATGGCTTTCCAGCCTCTATTTTCTTAATATGCTCAGCTTTTAAAAACTTAGGGTCTTTATTGCTGTAGCTTACATGCGATAGTAGATGCACAGCCTTATCACCAGGTACTAATGCAACTGCGTTATGCGTGCTGTAACCATTGATAATATCCCCGTCCAGACTCCTTACTTTACCTAGATTTTCAGTTTGCTTGCTATGTGGCTTTCTAATATCAGAAGGATCATGAAGAACATCAATTTTACTGGCGTGTGAAAGTTTTTCACAGCTCTGTTCTAGCAATACATCATTTGTTTTTATTGGATCTAAATCGGTGCTTTTATTTTCACCGGTAAGTGTACGAATCATCTTTTTATACTCATTGTTATCTTTTGATGAACTGAACAACTTACAACTACCTTCAGTTAATAGCTTTCCTACAATCGTCGATAGATTTTTTTAAAACAACTTTCCCAGTTAATTTTGAAAAAAGAGGGGCAGCGTAATCGGCGAAGTTTAACATTTATACTCATCTCGTTAGTCTTGTTAAAAAGACAAAGCATAGTCATTTTTACACAATATTTCAGCATTATTTTGCTGATTTAAATTTTGGGTAGTTTTCAGTATTTTCAGCAAGTCAATGGAATTTACAGAAAGGATGGCGCACTAGCTTTTTACCTCTCTGTTTACGCGCTCAGCTATGTTACTGGTTCTTAATCTTTTTTGATGCGGCCTGTCAAAGTTCATCACTACTAAGCCCTCCGGTATATTCACTTCCAACCAAGAAGAAAGCTCTGGTGCTGTTTGCTGATATTTATCTACCGCCATAGCCAATAGTCTTTCCGACTCATGAATGTTTGAGGCATTAAATATAGCTGTAATCTCCTCAGCTACTGGTTCCTTCATTGAGCGCTTTGGTATGTGAGCCTGAGCATTTTGCTGCAAATGAAATTGGCAGCGTTGCCAAGGAACACTGGGGAACACAGCTCTTTTAGCGGCTTTTAGGCCAGTATGAGCGTCGCTAGTAATCAACTCAATACCATGTATACCTCGCTCAACCAACTGCTGAAGAAAATCACGCCAATGTACCTCAGCCTCTGATAACGCAACAGAAACACCTAGCACTGTTCTCTTGCCGGTTGATTCATCAAAGCCATAGGCTATCAATACCGCACAGTCTTGTACTGTGCCGCTAGTGCGCACCTTCTCATAACGTGCATCTAGCCAAAGATATTTTATCTTTCCTAACGGCTTATTTCGCCATTTCTTTAAATCTTCATCCAACAATTTAGCGCAACGGCTTACCTCTGTGCTTGAAATATCTGTTCCACAGAGTTGCTTTAGCACCTTTTCAACTTTGCGCGTGGAAACCCCATGCACATACATTTCAGCGACAGCCAGCTTAAGTGCTCTATCAGAGCGTACACCTCGCTCTAAGACTGATGGATAGAAGGCTTCATTGGAGTCTCTAACCTGCGGTATCTGTAGCTCAAGCTGACCTTGACCTGTGTTAATTAACCTTGGTTTAAAGCCGTTCGCATATCCGTTTCTATCGCCAGTTCGCTCATAAGGACTGGCATTTAAATGGCGCTCCCTTTCTATTAACATAGCCTCATTCATCAACCTGGAGACAAGCTTAGGTAAAGCTTCAAACCCCTCCATCGCTAAAACATGTATGGCTTCTTCGATTAAGTTCTCATTTTTATAGCAGCTCATTGTCATTCCTCTTTTTTGGTTAAGTTTACCTTAAAAGGAATTTCTAATCTGACTGAGTCGCCTGCTTATTTTCAGCAAGTCAATGGAATTTACAGAAAGGATGGCGCACTAGCCCATAATTAGACAAAGGAAGCTCAGATGAAGATTCTTGTTATTGGTGATGATAAGGCTAAAAACGCGTTTCTTGGAACGATAACCCCAGAAGGATCTACTATTATTGTACCTGGCTGCATAAAGCTACCCATAGATCAAGATACAACGCTAGATATTTGGAACCTGCCTGACATAGCTTCAAGTAAAGAAGCTGTTGCTAGCTATGCTCGTGAAGCAGACCTTGTTATTGTATGCAAAAATGACACTTCAACTACTGAACTTCCTAAAGTAGTCGAACACCTGCCTAAAGATATGCAGCGCTGCACACTTATAAACGCTCAAACTAGGCCTACCTTACCAACTTCAATCTCTCAAGCTAATTTTAGCAAAGGCGAGAACCCTCCAACCCCTATTCCATGTAACCTCAACAATAAAGCTGTGGTCCTAGGTGCTCTCAGACAAATAGCATCCTTTATAAGAACACCAGTAAATAGTCACTACAATGCCCCTTTTAGCCGGAAGGAAGGGGAAGCTGACATCCCTAAAGCCCATATCCATAAATCTAAAAGCCAGTCAGCTTTCAAGAAAATCCTCACCTTTTTAGGTATTTCTACTCTTATTTCAATGTTAAAAAGCCGATTCAAAGTATCCGTCTTATTTCAGCATGATGCTCATGCTGCGCTCTCTTTAGTTTACTGCGCCTGTGATGAGCGGATGGTAATTAATTCCGCTAGCGAAGGCATAGAATAGTTTTTTGTAATTCTGTCATATATATAATCGAAGACATTAACTGCTAGCTTTTTACATGTCTCAGTAATTGTAACCATTGTATCCTTAGCTTTCGTTCCTTCTTCACTCATAGTATGAAGGTGTACATCGCGCATTCTAGCCTGCTTCCGAGCCATCAACTCTGCTGGATTGTTATGTAGAGGAAGCTCTGGCTTTTCCAGCACTAACAATAGCTGCCTTTTCTTTTTTAAGGTGAGCTCAATTTGTTTATCTAGTTTCTCGTAGCCAGTGATTGTTGAGAATAACTCAGTAAACTCATTGGATAGCTTATCTATCTCATCTTGCCCTGGGTTCTTTTTATATTCAATGAGCTTATGATAATAATCCCAAAACCTATCCAAGAAGCTGTCAACAGAGTCTTGGTGCTTCTTAAAAATTGGCGTCAGCTTTTTATAATGCCTACCCTCATGAACCCAGCACAAGGCGAGTGATTCAGTAATGAGCTTAAACTGTGGCGCATCATCGGTAATGAGTGTTTCTATCGCATAAGGACTCTTTCTATATGTTGAGATAGCTGCCGCATCAGTAATCAGCTTTCTATATTTTGGAAATTTTTTATCACCTAATACCTTATCAAGAATAACTTCCAGCTCCTTACTGTTTAAGATAGTCGATGAGTGAAATACCTTTAAGCTTTCGATTACCTTGTGGGGTAAGTTCATAGTAGCCAGTAAATTAAAAGCGGCCTCATTTAATGTGAACCCAAAGTGGTCTTTGCTTAACATTTCAATGACGCTTAATCGACTTTTACTGGTCAGCGTAAAGTAAGCTGAATAATACTCATTACCCAATACATTAACATAACGGTTTTTCCCATCCTCTCTAGCGTTGGTGTCATCTAGGTGCTGGTAGTTCGTGGATTGTAAACCTGCCTTCACAACTTCTACCTTCTCGGGCTCAAGTATCGTAGGTGTTTTAATTGTGAAGCTATGGATGGTTGATTTACTAATATCTATGTTGGCGGTTTTATAAAATGTCTCAAGGCTTTCTAGCGTCATACCACCTTGAGTATTTAGGAAGCTTGTCCAGCTTTTAATAGTAGGGCCGAACTGGCCCTCATAACCAGTTGGCAGAGGTGCTGTATAGTGTTTGTTTTCAGAAGGGGAGTAATATTGTTGGCGCAAAAAAAGAGTGTTATTAGCAGCAATTTTTATATCCTGGATAAGTGTTTTCTTAGAGCCATTTGGCACAGCATCGCTGGGCAACGAATCTGGATTAATTGTTAGTGTCACTGTATTAGAGACTTCGAGATTTTTTTTACTAGATTTTGGCTTTCTAGTTTTATTGGTTTTATTTCCTTTTCTATCCTTCTCGGAGGAATGATCCTTGTCCTTGTTAGCGCGCGTTTGCTTTCTAACATTAGGCTTTCCTTGCTCACCTTTATATTTATTTAATGCGTTATTTAACGATTGCACCTTGTCTTCTAGCTTTATGATTTTCTCAGCCTGACTTTCACATACATTGCTAAAATCTGTTTCTAGTGCTGTTGGTGTAACAGTATTATTAAATCTCTCAATGAGATCGGCTAAAACTGATTTGTCAGGTTGTTTTTTCATAGGAAGAGTATACCACGGGTTTGAAAAGGTAAATTTTCCCCACACAGATGGCCGTACTGCTGAAATTATTTTTAAGCCATGAACCTGATCGATGAAAAAATAATCCGAGCATACAGCGTTGTTATAGAGCGCACATCATGCTTTTATGACACACGATGATTCCAATATAAAATTTCCAAATTTGCACGAAAAAGCTGTCAAGAACTTTTTGAATTATTTTCAAATCATGCTGATATTGAACGGATACGATTCAAACCCAAGTCAAAACAGGCCCAGGCCCAACCACCCCAAGCGAGTAAACCTCATGAGGAAAAGCTGGTGCAGGAAGTAACCCATAGAAAAACATTAGATAAATTAACGAATCAACCAAGAGTCAGACCATCAGCACCGGTACTTGACTATGAGCCTTTAAGTCAAAAAGATAGGGAAAAAGCACTTGATGATGGGAGTTTTAAAAGGCCAACATTTGGAGGCCTAGGACAGGCAAGCCTCTTTCCCGAAAGGCAAACTAAAACGCCAACATTAATAGAAGCTCGAAATAACAGCATAGGGCCTGGAAAAACAAGGCATTAACGCACATTTAAACTCAGCTCCACTCCTCATAATACTCTTTAACAACTCTAAATTAGGCATAGAAGCCCGTATAGAATCAAGCTTTATCTTCAATTGCCTTTTCCGGATAGATCATAGAACCCTTATGACTTTTACCCCAAATTTCTTCCTCCGAAAGATTAGTTTCAATAAGCTCCACTGGCGCACCATCAATCTCAACCATTACCACTCGGAAACCTTCAAAAGGATAATAAGGCTCTAATATCACTTTCCTGCCAACGATTGCCTCATCAATACTCGCTACTTTAAAAGCAACGTGTGGTACTGTTTGTACCAATGGATGCAATGGACACCCTTCCTCAAAACGATGCCATTGAATTCTAAACTCATTATCACCGGGGGTTGTATACATTTTAAAAGTTGAGCTGTACCTCTCGTTAGCTTTTGGTTCAGTGGTTGGAATACCTGTATGGTGGTATTCGTAACTTAGTTCTTTCATCGTCTTATCCACTAAAACATCATCATAATACACACGAGCTTCAACAATCTTTCCTTCTTTAAAACGCTGTATCCAAACGTATTGATTGCTATAAGCATGCCCTCGCTTTGCTGTAGCAATTGCTTCCATTTCAACGATAGCCGTATCACCATCAACATAGATATGAGGAATTTTCATTTTTATACCGCCGACAAGAGAGGATTTAACTGTTGCAATAGCCCGGTCAACAAAATCTTGTCTAGAAGTATAAAGACCAGAAAGCACATTAGTTCCAGTAATTGTCCACTGCACCTGTTCATCAACGTACTGCTCTAGATAATCATCTAAACGCCCTTCTTCCAATAAAGAAAAAACTTTTTTTACATAAACTTTTGTTAAGGCCATTACAAACTCCTACTTTAGCTAAAATTATTTTGGGCTCTCTTTCAGAATGTGTGGGCAGGCAAGCAATTGATCAGCGTATTTAGTGGTAGCCTTTTTATTGTAAGTTTTGTACTTTCACTGCTCAATGCTGCAGAACGGGTGGCACGAATCGAGGGCTCCCAGCGGCGCAGCTTACGAGCACGCTGGGAGACGATTCGTGACAGGACCCGTTAGTTGCAAAGGTTTTGAAAAAGTCGAAACTGACATTACCGATAGATTCTGAAAGAGACCCTTATTTTGAATACCATACCACTTTATGCTTAGAAAAAACCCAGTAGATACTACGGAACTAGCAGTTACTTTACCAAGGCATAAAAGATATTAGAAAGGTACAGAATACATGATGCTTACTGAAAAACATCGGGGAGACTGGATTCGAACCAGCGACCTCTCGCACCCCATGCGAACGCGCTACCAGGCTGCGCTACACCCCGATTAGAGCGGCATCATACTGAATTTGCTGGTTGGGAGCAACGAGAATCAAGCAATTCAGTTAACTCACCCTAGCTACATTTGAGTTCATTGATTCACACATTGTTTTTGCTCCATGGCTCGCTACGCTGGCTAGTGCGCCATACTTTCTGTAAATTCCATTGACTTGCTGAAAATAAGCAGGCGACTCAGTCAGATTAGAAATTCCTTTTAAGGTAAACTTAACCAAAAAAGAGGAATGACAATGAACTGCTATAAAAATGAGAACTTAATCGAAGAAGCCATACATGTTTTAGCGATGGAGGGGTTTGAAGCTTTACCTAAGCTTGTCTCCAGGTTGATGAATGAGGCTATGTTAATAGAAAGGGAGCGCCATTTAAATGCCAGTCCTTATGAGCGAACTGGCGATAGAAACGGATATGCGAACGGCTTTAAACCAAGGTTAATTAACACAGGTCAAGGTCAGCTTGAGCTACAGATACCGCAGGTTAGAGACTCCAATGAAGCCTTCTATCCATCAGTCTTAGAGCGAGGTGTACGCTCTGATAGAGCACTTAAGCTGGCTGTCGCTGAAATGTATGTGCATGGGGTTTCCACGCGCAAAGTTGAAAAGGTGCTAAAGCAACTCTGTGGAACAGATATTTCAAGCACAGAGGTAAGCCGTTGCGCTAAATTGTTGGATGAAGATTTAAAGAAATGGCGAAATAAGCCGTTAGGAAAGATAAAATATCTTTGGCTAGATGCACGTTATGAGAAGGTGCGCACTAGCGGCACAGTACAAGACTGTGCGGTATTGATAGCCTATGGCTTTGATGAATCAACCGGCAAGAGAACAGTGCTAGGTGTTTCTGTTGCGTTATCAGAGGCTGAGGTACATTGGCGTGATTTTCTTCAGCAGTTGGTTGAGCGAGGTATACATGGTATTGAGTTGATTACTAGCGACGCTCATACTGGCCTAAAAGCCGCTAGAAGAGCTGTGTTCCCCAGTGTTCCTTGGCAACGCTGCCAATTTCATTTGCAGCAAAATGCTCAGGCTCACATACCAAAGCGCTCAATGAAGGAACCAGTAGCTGAGGAGATTACAGCTATATTTAATGCCTCAAACATTCATGAGTCGGAAAGACTATTGGCTATGGCGGTAGATAAATATCAGCAAACAGCACCAGAGCTTTCTTCTTGGTTGGAAGTGAATATACCGGAGGGCTTAGTAGTGATGAACTTTGACAGGCCGCATCAAAAAAGATTAAGAACCAGTAACATAGCTGAGCGCGTAAACAGAGAGGTAAAAAGAAGGACGCATACAGTTGGAATTTTCCCTAATACTGAATCGTGCCTAAGGCTCGTATCAGCTGTTTTAGTGGAAATTGATGACCAGTGGAGCGGATCACCTAGATACTTAAGTTGAAGTGAATAATAAGGCTTCATAGGGTTTTAGGATAGATCATTCTTGTTCTTATTAACGAGATATAATTGCTATTACCTAAAAGTTAATAATTTATTTTGAGAGGAGAAAAATTTGAGGTATAAATAATTTTTTAGATTGATTAGCATAATTAATTTAAGATATTATGCGATGAGACAGGTACAATAGAGTGCCATTTAGAATTTTAAAGGTTTTTCTAAGTACTGAAGTTGGTTTTTACAGACAAAATAACGCTCTATCCTACGCTGCACTTTACTTACGCAAAAACAATGTGTGAATCAACTTAAATTAATATAATTACCTAGCCCCACTCAACAATGCTGTATAAAACTCAGCAAACGCTCAAAAATAAATCAAACCCCTTATTAATAAAAATCACCCCCCCCTGATTATTGAGAATAACAACTAGAATCAATAATTTACCACCCCTAGAAAACTACATAAAAACCTATACTTTCTGTACGACTTTAGATAAAATGCCAGTAAGTTTCATGATAACAACAAGGGGTTATGCAAATGAGTGTCGAACCATTATCACTATATAGCCAAGATAACGAACAAAAAGTTATTAGAGATGTTGAATCTAAATTGCAACGATTTGGCAAGGTTATCCCGAGTGAAGATTTAAAAAAAGATAACCCTTCAACCGGCTCTAGTCTACAACCTACCCCTATTCGACCAGGTTTAGAGTCTCAACAATTTGCTGGCGTCCCTAAAATCGATATACCAAGCGTTGCAGATAATCCAGAAGCTAATAAACAACTTGCAGAGTATCAATTACAACTTAGCAATGTGTTACAACTAGGAGCTCAGCCAGAAGCCGCACCAAGTACAGTTACGACACCCAGCCTAACGCGCGGTGGCTAATAACATATAGCCTCAACCAAGGAAGGTAAAAAAGGTGGCCAGCCATCATGAGTTTTGCTAACAAAATTATCTATGGCAGTAAAGCTCAAGTCGAAACTTATATTCAACAATATCAACCAGATATTAATGAGCTTGATGAATACGGCTATACCCCCCTAATTGAAGCAGCCATCTCTGATAAACCTGATGTCGCCTTTCTGCTAATCCAGCATGGCGCTGATGTTAACAAAGCAGATATGACCGGCCGCACGGCACTACATTGGGCAGTTGAAAATAGCAATGTCGAGCTAACTCAAACTTTGTTACAACAAGGCGCCAATCCTAATGTTTATAACTTGGGAAGCCAGCCACCACTAGTTATGCCTCTAGTGCGTAAGAAAAACAAACTCAAAAAACTCTTGCTTGCCCACGGTGCTGATTTAAATTTTGCAAAAGACTACATCAACACCAAGATGCTTAGCCATATCTATAACTTGCAAGGCATTGTTCATATTGTTAATCATGAAGGTACATTTATCGAACTAAGCTTAGAGGGCTATTTTCTTGAATACACCTTGTATGCTATTCATGAAGCATTAAGCAGTTTTCTAACTCACTATGGCGCCAAACCTATGCGTCGTTATTTTGGCTATTTACGCCCTATTCTTTTAACGATTAATAATGCCGCCGAGTTATTAAAACTGCAGCAATACAATACTAATCGCGAGCCTCATGAAAAACGCATCCAAGAAATGTTATCACGTGATTTATTACTGCTACCCGTTGCTTATGAAGGCCATGCGATTAGTTACATTAAATTCGATAGCATTTGGATACACTGTGATCGTGGGGAATACGGTCGTGAGCACGGCTGCATTAATATTTATCGCATTGGCAATTTAGCTGCGGCTAATGCTGAACTATTTTATCACTTGCTTTACACTAAAGTAGACAAACATTTTTTACACCAAGAGCTTCCCAAAATTCTTGAACTGCAACACATAGAACAGATCCCCATCGCTGAACAAGTCACAGGTAATTGCTCCTGGGCTAATATTGAAACGTCCATTCCTTGTATGCTCTATTTATTATTTTGCTACCAAGATACTTTTCCCCAGCTCACTGATAATGAAATAAAAACTAAAGCACTAGACATTTATCAATTTTGGCTAGAGTGGCTACAAAATCGCGAACTCAACCGCTGCATACAAGATTTTGAGGAAGCTTCCCCTGCTCGCAAAGCCTCAAAAGCTGCCTTGCTTGGCGCTATTCTATTACAGCAGTGCCACTATGATGATTTACGCAACATCGAACAAGTTAATAAAATTATCTCCGTACTTATGCACCCTAGCTACCAATATGTTTTAAGCAGCTACTTAAAAGGCTATTGCGCCCCTTCACTCACTCCCGGAGGCAAAAACCTTCGCGACTTATTAGAAAGCTGTGGAGTTGATCCAGACAAACTAATATAACTCCCCGTTTTTCATGCAAGCTATAGCTCTTCTATACTTTAAACTTTATTTTTAAGGATCTCTTTCAGAGTCTGCAGGCAGATAAACTGTTAGTAAACGCTTAGTAGTGGCTCCTCAGTAGCTGGTTTCGCATTTTTGTTATTCAACGCTGAAGAACAAGTGGCGCGAATCGAGGACCCCCAATTCTACTTTAACGCATCGTGAAGACACGCTTAAGCCCAGGGTTTGCGATACAAGGATGTAAAGGATGCTAAAGGGCAGGGATGCCCGTCCCTGGGCTAAGCGTATCGTAACGATGAGCATGCTGGGAAACGCTTCGTGACAGGACCCGTTAGTCGTAAAGAGCTTGAAAATGCGAAACTTATTTATCCATAGACTCGGAAAAAGATTCTATTTTAAGGTATATTACATCGCTGATTGAGTTAATGTTATAGAGTTTTTAAATGCATATTTTTATTTTTTGTTTATTGCTAGGCTTAGGTGCTGCTGCACCCGTTGGCCCCGTTAATTTTGAAATTATTCGTCGTAGCCTACATGCAGGTTTTATAACCGGTGTTGTTTTTGGGATGGGCGCATGCTTAGTAGATCTAACCTATCTAATTTTGTTAAGTGCAGGTATCTTGGCTTTCCTTAAATTACCCATCTTACTTAATGTGATTGGCATGCTTGGCGCCTTAATTATTGCCTGGTTTGGCTTACAAGCACTAACTTCAAATGCGCATTACACAGATAAGACCGTCAACTCCAAACCATTAGCGCTCCACATTCGAGATGGCTACCTAATGACTCTTTTTAACCCCTACACTATTTTATTCTGGGCTTCAGTTAGCACACAAATAGCCAGCCTAGGTGGCACACACCATGGTTTACTACTTGGTGGCACTGGGGTTTTACTCGGCACCTTTGGCTGGGTAATCTTTTTAAATACCTTAATTCATTTCTCCAAGCGTTTAATTGCTGATAAGGCAATGCGATGGATTAATATTGTTGGCGGTATATTATTGATAGCAATGGCTGTTTATGGCTTTATACACAGTGTCTTAGGGCTAGTACAAGTCAACTAAAAGCTATTCTTTCAACTCAGTCAGCAATGACTCAAGCTGTTGTCTAAGCTTAATTAAGAAATCCGGACTAGCTGTAGTTGATGAAGAAGCCGTACTACTTATTGGAGCTGACTGCTCTGCAACTGCAGGCTCATTGAGCAAAGGCGCTTGTTCAGGCTGCTTAATAGCACCACCTCGTGAAGCTTTAAGCTGCTGCCTAGCTCCACTAATGGTAAACCCCTTATCGTAAAGCAGTTCACGAATATGGCGCACTAACAAAATGTCCTTTTGTTGGTAGTAACGCCTACTACCCTTGCGTTTACTCGGACGCAATGATGCAAACTCTTGCTCCCAGTAGCGCAATACATGCGGCTTAACCGCACATAAAACACTTACCTCACCAATAGTGAAATAACGCTTATTAGGAATGACGGGTAATTTAGTAATCGGTGCTTTCATTATTACTGGTCTCACTTGAGCTATGATGGCTCTCAACTTTTGACTTGAGCTTTTGGCTTGGTTTAAAGGTCACCACACGACGCGCTGAAACAGCAACTTCTTCACCTGTCTTAGGATTACGTCCAGGGCGCTCTTTTTTATCGCGCAATTCAAAATTACCAAAGCCAGAAATTTTTACATGTTTGCCACCTTGTAATGCGGCTGCAATTTGCTCAAAAAAAGCTTCGATTAAATCTTTTGCCTCTCGTTTATTAAGCCCCATCACCTCATGCAGGTGCTCAACTAAATCTGCTTTGGTTAGTGCACTCATGGCTAGTCCCTCAACTGTGCTGCATATTGCCTATCAAGCGCCGTTATTACTTGATCACCTAGAGCCACAATCTCTTCATCCTGTAGCGTACGAGTCGGATGCTGGAACACTAAGCTAAAAGCGATACTGCGCTGTCCCTTACCAATTTCTTCTCCAGTAAACACGTCAAAAACCGTGCTGTCAACCAGTAATTCCCCTGCTTCTTGCTTAATAGTTGCAAGTAAACATTCAGTTGGCACTGACTCATCAACTAAAATAGCAAAGTCTCGCCTAACTGACGGAAACTTAGAGATTTCTTTAAATTTAACAACCTCACACCGAGGCAAAGTGGCTAAATTTAACTCAAAAACAAATGCGGTTTGTTTTAAGCCAAAAGGCTTAGCTAGGCTAGGATGTAACTGACCCATATAGCCAAGCTGCTGCCCTGCAGCAACAATAACTGCACCCTGCCCAGGGTGTAACGCGGGGTGTTTGACTGCTTTAAACTCAAACTCAACCCCAGGGCTTAAGCTAGCAAGCAAAACTTCTAGAGCACCTTTTAAATCAAAGAAATCTACTTTACTTTTGCTTACACCCCACTGCTCTGGCAAACGCTCACCTTGAGTCAAACCTGCCACATAATTTTGCTGTACTAATTGACCACCAGAGGAATTAAAACATTGCCCCACCTCGAATAAACGCACCCGAGCTTGTTGCCGATGGGTATTATACTTCAATGCTAATAATAGCCCTGGCCACAATGAAGTACGCATCACAGACATATCACTTGCAATAGGGTTAGCAAGCTGTACAGCCTCTTGATCAGGATTAATTAGCTGCTGTAATTTTGGCTCAATAAAGCTATAAGTGATTGCCTCATGAAAACCTAAACCAACTAGCACTTGTTTTAGCTTTTGCTCATAACCAAACTGCTGAGAAATTTGTTGAAAACTATCCTCACCCACAAATTGAGTAATAGGCAAACGATCATAACCGTATAAACGAGCAACCTCCTCAATAAGATCCTCCGGTAAAGCAATATCAAAGCGGTGGCTAGGCGGCACAACCTGCAAAACATTTTTCTCAGTAACTACTGTTGTTTGCATCCCTAGTTGCATCAACATTGTTTTGACTCGCTCTAATGAGAGTTCAATCGCCAAAACAGTTTGAACACGCTCTAAAGACAAAGTAACTACTTCACGCTTTGGTAGTTCGTCTGCAAGCTCAGCCTCAGTAACCGGCCCCGGCTTACCTCCAGCAAGTTCTACAATAAGCTGAGTAGCTCGCTCTATTGCTTCACGCGGCAATTCAAAATCCACACCACGCTCAAACCGATACGCAGAATCAGTTACCAGCCCATACTGCTTTGCTTTTCCTGCAATAGTAACCGGCTCAAAAAAAGCGCTTTCTAGGAAAATATCCTGAGTCGTTATACTGACACTGGAATCAAGCCCGCCCATCACACCTGCTAGCGCTAGTACTTTATTTTCATCAGCAATGACTAAAGTGTTTTCTGCCACGTTAACTTCCTGCTCGTTGAGCAAGGTTAGCATTTCGCCCTGTTTGGCAAAGCGCACATAGATATTTTCACCTAATTTAGCGAAATCAAAAGCATGCATAGGCTGACCAAGCTCTAGCATCACATAATTCAAACAATCAACTACCAACGAGATTTGTTTAATACCAGCACGACGCAGCCGCTCCGTCATCCAAATTGGAGTTGGACGCTGATTATCGACTTGTTTAATTACTCGTCCTAAATAACGTGGACAAGCTTGCCCCGCTTGCAAATTAATCGGTAAAACTGTCTTATTTACTGCTTCTTGGCAAGCAACCATAGCAAACTCAGGCAACATCTCATTAAGTGCAAAAACCTCACGAGCTACACCTTTTATACTTAGGCAGTCACCCCGGTTAGGCGTAATACCTATTTCAATAACCTGGTCATCAAGCTGTAGGTAATCACGCAGCGACTGACCAACAGGTGCATTAGCGGGCAATTCATAAAGTCCCTCAGAGCTTTCCTCTAAACCTAGCTCGCTTCCTGAACACAGCATCCCCGCTGAGGCAACACCTCGAAGTTTAGTGGCTTTTATTTTTAAGTCATTCGGTAAACTAGCGCCTACTTCAGCTAGTGGCACTTTAATCCCAACACGCACATTGCTAGCACCACAAACAATCTGTAACGTTTCACCGCCATTGCTTACCTGACAAACTGTTAATTTATCAGCATCGGGATGCTTTGTGGTTTCTATAACTTCAGCTACAACTACTCCTGAAAAATTAGCCGCTGCCAATTCACAGTTTTCAACCTCAAGGCCAGCTAAAGTTAACTGGGCCAATAAAACCTTTGTATCAATCTTAGGGTTAACCCACTCCCGCAACCAAGTTTCACTGAATTTCATGGCTTGCCTCTCTCCTCAAAAACGGCGTTGCTGCGTAAATAATTTTTCACTTAAATTTTTTACTCCACCCGCTGATTTGCACATTGCTTTTGCTCTATAGCTCGCTACACTGCGCTTTACTTACGCAAAAGCAATGTGCAAGTCAATTTAAATCAACTCGTTCGTTCAGCTTCTTTCTGCAACGAAACCTAATTAAAACTGTTCAAGAAAGCGAAGGTCATTCTCAAATAACAGTCGCAAGTCGTTGATTTCAAACTTTAACATTGACAAGCGATCCAAACCTGCACCAAAGGCATAACCTGAAAACTTATCCGGATCAACACCGCCTGCACGCAAGACGTTCGGATGCACCATACCGCAACCCAATACTTCCAGCCAGCCTGTTTGTGAACAAATCCGGCAGCCATTACCATCGCAGTTAGTACACTCAATATCAGCTTCTGCAGAAGGTTCAGTAAAGGGGAAGAAAGAAGGTCTAAACCTAACCTTAACCTCTTTCTCGAAAAACGCGGCTAAGAAGTTGATTATACAGCCTTTTAGGTCAGAAAAACGTACCTTCTCAGCTACCAGCAAGCCTTCAACTTGGTGGAACATTGGAGTATGTGTCACATCAAAATCAGAGCGATAAACACGCCCCATGGCAATGATTTTAAAAGGTGGCCTACCTGCCTTCATAGTACGGATCTGCACTGGAGACATGTGCGTACGCAATAAGGTAGTTGGATCGATATAAAAGGTATCTTGCATTGCCCGCGCTGGATGGTGCTCAGGAATATTAAGCGCAGTAAAATTATGAAAGTCATCTTCAATCTCAGGCCCATCTTCAATAACAAAGCCTTGTTGAGAGAAAATCTCAGCAACCTGCTGCTTAACTAAAGTAACTGGGTGCAAAGAGCCTACGGATTGCCGCCTACCCGGCAAGCTCACATCGATGGTTTCATTAGCTAAACGCTCATTGAGTACCTGCTGCTGCAAATTAGCCAAACGTTCATTAAGCAAAGTTTGCACTTGGACCTTAGCTGCATTAACTGCTTGCCCCAGCAAAGGACGCTGCTCTGCTGGCACCGAGCCAAGCTGCTTTAACTGTTCAGTTAACAGACCTTTTTTACCAAGGAACTTAACTCGCACACTTTCTAGTGTCGCCTTATCAATTGCCGAGCCAATTTCTTGCTCAGCAGCCTGAACCAGCCTATCAATTTGTTCCATCTAATCTACTCTCCACCAAATAAAAATGGCTGCACTAGCAGCCATTTTTTACTGAACAACTTTTTATAAATTTATGTTACTCAGCTAGCGCTGCTTTTGAGCGTTCGACTAAAGCAGCAAATGTTTCTTTTTCATTTACCGCCAAATCAGCCAAGACCTTACGATCAACCTCAATCATAGCCTTCTTCAAACCATTGATAAAGCGACTATAAGAAAGCCCGTGCTCGCGCGCACCCGCATTAATACGTTGAATCCAAAGCGAACGAAACTGACGTTTACGTTGTTTTCTATCACGATAAGCATATTGAGCAGCTTTAATGACTGCCTGCTTGGCAACCCGGTAAACTCGACTACGAGCACCGTAATAACCTTTTGCTTCTTTTAAGACTTTTTTGTGTCGCGCCCTTGCAACAACACCACGTTTTACTCTGGCCATAATTCTACCTCCTCTTTCTTGTCTGCATGGCTATGGCACGCCAGGCTAGACTAAAACTTGTTTATCGTTCTATTTATTACCCATCATACGGTCAGCTAAGCGAGCATCACCCGCTGCTAATACGGCATTACCCCGTAAGTGGCGTTTACGCTTGGTTGACTTCTTCGTTAAGATATGTCGGCGGTGTGACTGCTTATGGACAATCTTACCACTACCGGTTTTTTTGAAGCGCTTCATCGCGCCACGTAAACTTTTTAATTTTACTTTAACAGCCATTTTTTCTCTCCAACTTTTATTGAAACATGACTAGCAAAGGCAGGCTTCATCGCACTTTAACTAGTTAAACCTGAAAAACGCCATATTTGCCTGTTAGCTGTGTTGAGCCTGCGCTTCCAGTGCTCATGTGACAACGAAGTTGTCATCCCCGTCCCCCGCCTTCGCAGAGGACAGGCTCCGGCGGGGATCCATTCCTTGCCACGCTGGTTCTCGGCCCGCCTTGCTAACAAACAAATCTGACATTTTTCAGATTTAACTTACCTTATCCTATTTTAAGGATAACTATTTTGCTGCAACCTTAGGTGCCAACATCATGACCATTTGACGGCCTTCCATTTTTGGCACTACTTCGATAACAGCATGTTCTTCCACCACTTCCTGCAGGCGTTTCATCAACTCCATACCAAGATTTTGATGCATCATTTCTCGACCACGAAAACGCACTGTCACTTTAACTTTATTACCCTTCTCTAAGAAGCTAAGAATTTTCTTAAGCTTCACATTAAAGTCACCATCCTCAGTCCCTGGTCTAAATTTAATTTCCTTAACCTGAATTTGTTTCTGCTTTTTCTTTGCAGCAGCAGTCTTTTTACTTTGTTGAAACTTGTACTTACCGTAGTCCATCACCTTGCAAACAGGAGGCGCAGCATTTGGCGACACCTCAACAAGATCAAGATTAGACTCTGCGGCTATGCTTAAAGCCTCACGTGTAGAAACAACTCCAACTTGCTCACCATCAGCGCCAACCAAGCGGACTTCTGCCACTTTAATTTGGTTATTTACTCTTACTGCATTTTTTGACGCGCTAATAAGTTAAGCCTCCTCTTTAGCCAACGCTGTTTCTAGCACCTTGCGAGAGCGAATCGCTTCAGCCAACAGCTTCTCAAAGTCGCTTAACGATAAACTGCCGAGGTCTTCACCTGCTCGAGTTCGTACCGCAACCGTCTGCTGTTCCTGCTCACGATCACCAACAACTAATTGATAGGGAATACGCTGCAAAGTGTGCTCGCGAATTTTAAAGCCGATTTTTTCATTTCTCAAGTCAAAAACAGCTCTAAATCCCTGATTTTTCAAATATTGTGTTATTTTTTTAGCATAATCGGCTTGTCGGTCGGTAATATTCATCACCACCACCTGAACTGGCGACAACCAAACTGGCAACCAACCAGCATAATGCTCAATTAACATACCAATAAATCGCTCCAAAGAGCCCACTATTGCTCGATGCAACATAACAGGTATCTGCTTAGCGCTATCTTCGTTAATGTAGGTAGCCCCTAACCTTTCTGGCATAGAAAAGTCAACCTGGATAGTCCCGCACTGCCAACTACGCCCAATAGCATCTTTTAAATGAAACTCAATCTTAGGGCCATAAAAAGCCCCTTCACCAGGCAGGTGTTCATAAGCAAGCTCTTTTGCTTCTAATGCATCAGCCAGTGCCTGCTCAGCCTTATCCCAAACTTCATCACTACCAATCCGCTCATCAGGACGTAAAGCCAGCTTGACATCGACTTCATTAAAGCCAAACGTTTGATAAACCTCGAAGGCCTGCTCGATCATCAAACAGACCTCTTCTTGAACCTGCTCTTCAGTACAGAAAATATGGCCATCATCCTGAGTGAAGCTTCGCACACGGAACAACCCATGTAACGCACCAGAAGGTTCATTGCGATGTACAATACCAAACTCCGCCATTCGTATGGGTAAATCACGATAGCTATGCTGGCCCTGATTATAAACTTGAACGCAGGTAGGACAGTTCATTGGACGAATAGCGTATTCGCGATTCTCTGATTCAGTCATAAACATGTTACTGGCATACTTTGACTTATGGCCTGATTTTTCCCATAACAGGCTATCTGCAATTAATGGGGTACGAATCTCACTACAACCATAACGCGTATTACAATCCCGCATAAAGTCCTCAACCTGCCGCCAAATAGCTACGCCATTAGGGTGCCAGGAAGCAATCCCGGGTGAGAGTTCCTGAAAGTGAAATAGTTCTAACGCCTTACCTATTTTACGGTGGTCACGTTTTTCAGCCTCTTCGAGACGATGCAAATAATCAGCTAAATCCTGTTTTGACGCCCAAGCCGTGCCATAAATACGCTGCAACATTTCATTGTTAGAATCACCACGCCAATAAGCACCAGCGATTTTAGTGAGTTTAAAAACCTTTAACTTGCCGGTACTAGGTACATGCGGGCCACGACACAAATCTTTAAAATCACCTTGCTGATAAACAGAAACTTGCTCACCCTCAGGAATTGCTTTAATAAGCTCAACCTTATAATGCTCACCAATACTTGCGAAATAATCAACCGCTTGCTCACGACTCATTACCTCCCGAGTTACAGGTAAGTCCTGCTTAACAAGTTCTCGCATCTTTACTTCAATCTTTTCTAAGTCCTCAGGAGTAAAAGCCCGCTCAAAAGCAAAGTCATAGTAAAAGCCACTCTCAATAACAGGACCAATCGTAACCTGTACAGCAGGAAATAAAGCTTTAACAGCTTGAGCAAGTAAATGGGCGGTTGAGTGACGAATTACCTCAAGTCCAGCTAAGTCTTTAGCTGTAATAATACGAAGGTTGGAATCACTAATAATTTCATAGCTCAGGTCAACAAGCTGACCAGCCACTTCTCCAGCTAACGCTGCTTTTGCTAAGCCAGCACCGATACTTTCTGCAACTTCACGAACCGTCACTGTTTTATCGAACTGTCTTTCGCTACCGTCAGGCAACCTCACTATTGGCATAATCGCTCTCACTCGTTTTAGATTTGGTAGGCGCGATTGGGATTGAACCAACGACCCCCACCATGTCAAGGTGATGCTCTACCACTGAGCTACGCGCCTATACCTTGCTATGACTTTGAAAAGGCAGAAAGGATAACACCAGATCATTTGCTAAGCAAGTGTTTTTTAATGGCTATTTCCCTACTTTTGAGCTATTATCGCAGGCTGTTTTAGTAACCGGTATAGCTGGATATTTTACGTGACTAGCAACAATCCTACGGCGACTGTTTTCCCCATCATTAAAGAAACTGAGCAAACGCGCCTAGTTATCGATATCACTCAAGACCCTGTTTTAATCGACCAGGCTTTTAGCCTTCGCTACCAAGTTTTTAACCTTGAGTTAGGTGAAGGTCTAACCAGCTCTCATGCTACCCAGCGCGACACTGACCAATATGACCCTTTTTGCGATCACTTAGTGGTTATCGATGAAAAACGGAACTTAGTTGTCGGAACCTACCGAATTCTACGCTACGAAAATGCGGTAAATAACATCGGTTTTTATTCAGAGACAGAGTTTGACCTTAGCAATATCTATCAACATGCCAAAGCTTCTGCAGAAATGGGCCGTTGTTGCATTCACGCAGAATATCGCAGCGGTCTAGTCATGAACCTACTTTGGTATGGGCTTGCCAACTACATGGAGGCTCATAAAGTTAACTATCTATTTGGCTGCACCTCCTTAAACAAAGGTGATGCTCATGAGCAAGCTTCGCTGATTTACCGAGTTTGCAAAGAAGTCAATGCCATTACACCACCTGTATTCAGCGTCAAACCTCAACCAGGCTTTGAGGTAGCCAACTTTAACCGCCATATCACACTACCGATACTCACTGGTAACCCTAAACGTTTACTACCCAGCTTGTTACGAGGTTACCTAAGCGTAGGCGTAAAGATTTGTGGTGAACCTGCTTTTGACCCCGAGTTTGGAGTAATCGACTTTTTTACTATTTTTGATTATCGCGGTATTGCTAGAGCTGCTAAACGCTTCTTTTCAAAATCAAACTAAGACTCTGTTTTTGAAGTTAAAAAAACCGGGCTTAACGGCCCGGTTTTTTGGCTCTGCGGGAGTATTGCTACTGTTATTATTATCTGGTTTTTGTTTTTATTTTCAGCAAACCAGCCTTATTTTTGTTATTTTCGGCATAGACACAAGTGTAGACAAGGTTTTGGATCTTGCAAAAAAACCCGATAATTTTTTTAGGAAAATCTTCCATATAAATTACCACACCAATAAAACACTGACTCATATGTGTGCGAAAAAGTAATGAAAAGCCCTTATTAACTTCAGCACTTCAATAAAATAGCGCGGTGTTAGAACCACATCGGCATGATCAAGAACTGGGGTAATCAGCAATCTAGCTGGCCGCCTGGCTTGTCGAATTGCCTGATAAAGGAGCTTACTTTCGAGGGTAGGCAATACACTGTCCTCCGCACTATGTATTAACGTTGTGCTGCATTGCAACCTATCTAAGTTCTTTACTTCAAAATCCTTTTCAATAAAAGGAAGGCAGTACCGATAATCGTCTGCAATCTTTCGTTGCTGCTCTAAATCATCAATTAACTTAACCATTCGTTTTTGAGTATCTGGTGAAGCTTGCGCTAAAAAAGCTTGTAACTCCTCACCTGAACTCTCTTCATACTCTTTATCAATAGCCAAATCAATAGCCTGCTCTAACTCTTCATTTAACTCTCCAGTCGCACGAAGCAACGCCTTAACAGCAATATACTTTGCATACTTATCAGCTTCTTTGGCATTCAAAATATTCTCAAAAGTTGAGTCAGGATGAAAACAAATACCCACTGAACAAAGGCTAGAAACAAGCGGAGCAATACCTTCAACTTGAGTAATAGCTCGAATACTTGCCGAGCCTGAAAAAGAGGCAGTAAAAATCCCAAGTGCATCGTGTTCACATAACGCCTTATCTGCAACAATCGTTTTAATCGCCTCAGCACAATTAATTACTGATTGTTTATCAACAATATGGCGCACCACCAAAGGAAAAGTAGGCACAATTGCCCTAAATCCAATTTTAGCTGTAGCATAAGCAAGCTTCATCATTCGTTCATCATTCTTACCCAGCTTATTCATGCCATGAAAAAACAAAATTGTACCGTGACATGGTTTTGATTTATCAGGTTCATAAATATCCGACTCCAGCTCAATACCACTTTGTAAGGGCAATAGGATAGTCCTATCTGGCGTTGGTAACGCTTTCTGGCGTAAACAAGTCAATAAAAATTTAATTGCTATAAAATAACTCATTGTGACAAGTTAACCTGCTCTTGTAGTTGGTTAATTAAGTCCCGAAGTTTAGCTGCTTCCTCAAACTCTAAATCCTGGGCATGCTGATACATTTTTTTCTCCAGCTTATCCATCTCTTTCATCAGTGCAGTCGCGCTAAGCTTTTTATACTGCTTATTTACTTCAGCTACTTTAGTTGGACCCCTAGACTTACTAGCACGCGCACCTTCCATTACATCCGCAATCTTCTTCTTTACTGAGCGAGGAGTAATATGATGAGCTTTATTAAAATCCAGCTGCCTGGCACGACGCCGTTCAGTTTCATCTAACGCACGCTGCATTGAGCCAGTAATTTTATCCGCATAAAGAATTGCCTTACCTTCCACATTACGCGCCGCTCGTCCAATAGTCTGAATTAGTGATTGAGTAGAACGCAGAAACCCCTCTTTATCAGCATCTAAAATTGCCACCAGTGACACTTCCGGCAAATCTAAACCTTCACGCAATAAATTAATTCCCACTAAAACATCAAACTCACCTAACCGTAGGTCACGTAGAATCTCTACACGCTCAACCGTGTCAATATCTGAATGCAAGTAACGAACACGAACACCATGTTCAGCAAAGTATTCAGTTAAATCCTCCGACATCCTTTTAGTTAAAGTTGTCACTAAGATTCGTTCGTTTCTACCTACACGTAAATTAATCTCTGATAACAAATCATCAACTTGCGTAGCTACCGGCCTAATTTCTACAATCGGGTCAACCAACCCAGTTGGTCTAACCACTTGTTCAACGACTGCCGTTGAATGCTCAAACTCATAGGGGCCTGGTGTTGCTGAAACATAAATAGTTTGTGGTGAACGCGCAACAAACTCATCAAACTTCAGTGGACGGTTGTCTAAAGCAGAAGGTAGACGAAAACCATACTCCACCAAGGTTTCCTTCCTTGATCGATCACCACGGTACATACCATTTAACTGTGGCACTGTTACATGAGATTCATCAATAATTAACAAAGCATCATCAGGCAAATAATCAAATAAAGTTGGCGGCGCTTCTCCCACTCCTCGTCCAGATAAATATCGAGAGTAATTCTCAACGCCGGAGCAATAACCCAACTCGTTCATCATCTCAATATCGTACATCGTTCGTTCACGCAAACGCTGTGCTTCTACTAACTTGTTTAAGTTATTTAAAACTTCCAAGCGCTCCGCTAACTCTTCCTTAATTTTTTCAATAGCTTCTAATACGCGCTCACGTGGCGTCACATAGTGTGTCTTAGGAAAAATTGTAATACGTGGCACCTTCTGAATAATATGTCCCGTCAGCGGATCAAACGTGGCAATATTATCAATCTCATCACCAAACAGCTCCACTCGAACCACATCCTTGCTAGAATCAGCTGGAAAAATATCAATAACGTCACCTTTGACACGATAAGTACCACGATGTAGCTCAGTTTGATTGCGCTTATATTGCATTTCAGCCAACTGCCTAAGCAAGCGTCGCTGGTCAATAACCTCACCTCTAGACAGGTGCAATACCATTTGCAGATACAACTCTGGATCACCTAAACCATAAATTGAAGAAACTGTTGCTACGATAATAGTGTCCTTACGTTCTAGAATAGCTTTAGTTGCTGACAAACGCATTTGTTCAACATGCTCATTAATCGAAGCATCTTTCTCTATAAAGGTATCACTTGATGGAACGTAAGCTTCAGGTTGATAGTAATCATAATAAGAGACAAAGTATTCCACCGAATTATGAGGAAAAAACTCTTTCATCTCACCATAAAGTTGCGCAGCAAGTGTTTTATTAGGTGCCAAAATCATTGCTGGTCGCTGCAAGTTAGCAATGACGTGCGCCATAGAAAAAGTTTTTCCCGATCCTGTTACACCTAATAAAGTTTGATAGGCATAACCAGCTTGCAGGTTATCAGTTAATTCAGCAACAGCACTAGGCTGATCACCAGCTAACTTGAAAGGAGAAACAACTTGCAAAGGTTTATTCATAACAAGGAACATCTGAAGACTAAATGACCGCAAATTATAACGACCCATTCCCACAAAGCCAAGGTTAGTCTCTTCCAATGCAAGATGAGCCTGAAATAGCCCCCACTTTCCAATGCAAAGTGGGCCTGAAGTTGTTGCGTGATCGTTCATCCTATATGGATGAATATCAATATGAACGACATAGAATTAAACACACTTGCCCAGATTGAGCAATTTCTATCCTCATCAACCCAGCTTACCTTTGAAGCTACATCACGAGCAGAATCTTACCTATGGGTTACGAACACATTAAAAAAATTTGCTTATTGCGGTATGTGCAAAAAGGACAAAGGATTGATTCGTGATTACCTGCAACGAATGACTGGTTACTCACGTTCACAAATTACTAGGCTAATTGCTCAGTATCAAAAGTCAGGAAAAGTTGTTGTTAAGCAACGATCACCTAGAAATAAGTTTAGCTTAATCTATACGCATGAGGATACTTGGTTGTTAGCTGAAACGGATCAGGTTCATCAAACGCTTAGCGGGCGTATCCGTTCAATATCAGCATGATTTGAAAATAATTCAAAAAGTTCTTGACAGCTTTTTCGTGCAAATTTGGAAATTTTATATTGGAATCATCGTGTGTCATAAAAGCATGATGTGCGCTCTATAACAACGCTGTATGCTCGGATTATTTTTTCATCGATCAGGTTCATGGCTTAAAAATAATTTCAGCAGTACGGCCATCTGTGTGGGGAAAATTTACCTTTTCAAACCCGTGGTATACTCTTCCTATGAAAAAACAACCTGACAAATCAGTTTTAGCCGATCTCATTGAGAGATTTAATAATACTGAAAACTACCCAAAATTTAAATCAGCAAAATAATGCTGAAATATTGTGTAAAAATGACTATGCTTTGTCTTTTTAACAAGACTAACGAGATGAGTATAAATGTTAAACTTCGCCGATTACGCTGCCCCTCTTTTTTCAAAATTAACTGGGAAAGTTGTTTTAAAAAAATCTATCGACGATTGTAGGAAAGCTATTAACTGAAGGTAGTTGTAAGTTGTTCAGTTCATCAAAAGATAACAATGAGTATAAAAAGATGATTCGTACACTTACCGGTGAAAATAAAAGCACCGATTTAGATCCAATAAAAACAAATGATGTATTGCTAGAACAGAGCTGTGAAAAACTTTCACACGCCAGTAAAATTGATGTTCTTCATGATCCTTCTGATATTAGAAAGCCACATAGCAAGCAAACTGAAAATCTAGGTAAAGTAAGGAGTCTGGACGGGGATATTATCAATGGTTACAGCACGCATAACGCAGTTGCATTAGTACCTGGTGATAAGGCTGTGCATCTACTATCGCATGTAAGCTACAGCAATAAAGACCCTAAGTTTTTAAAAGCTGAGCATATTAAGAAAATAGAGGCTGGAAAGCCATTTGAGGGAGATAAAGAGGCCAAGAGTCTTTATGAATCTGGTGATTACTTTAATAAAAAGCTGCTGTCTATTCGTGAAATAGAAAAAATAGGAATCTGCCTAAAATCAAAGAATGAAGATGCAACCATTACCCATATTCTAGATAGAGAGTTTGATGATAATGACTATCTCTCACTAATTGATACAAACCTAGATCAAGACTTTATTATTCGCTCAAAAATAACAAGAACAATAGAAGGTAGAGGTGATGATGGTAAAAAGCTTAAGCTGATTAACGCTGATTTTGATGCTCAAGGCGAAAAGCAATTCCAAAAGTTAACAGTTGGAAAGAATTGCGTACAAGACGGAAAAATAACTATTTATTTTGGAGAGTTTGAGAACTTCAATGCAATTAAAATCCAAATTACAGGCAGAGATGGTAGGAGAATTTTTAAGAATGACATGCTGCTATTAACTAATAAAAAAGTAACGACTTTTGATGAGGCGTATGAGGTATACATAGCCTATCTATCTCGTGCGAAAATTGAATATGTTTTTAAATTTCTCAAGGAAGGACTAGGCTGGGAAAATATGCAGATAAAAAATTTTAAAGGGATACAAAATCTACTGGCTGTATGTTTTTATGTGGCCTCATATTTGTATGAGATAGGTAAGGAAAAAGCTTATGACGATTACGCAATTATGCTAGCTAAATTAGGAGATGGTAAGGGCAAGGTGACACGACACTTTATTGCGAAGGGTATTAGAAAACTTCTAACGTATCACTTAGTAGAGCAATTTTTTAAAGAAAATAGTGTTTCTCAAGAAGAACAAAAAGAATTATCGAATTCAGTTCAGGTAGGGAGATAACAATTTTGGGTAGTTCTCAGAATAATACTGTTACACCAACAGCACTAGAAACAGATTTTAGCAATGTATGTGAAAGTCAGGCTGAGAAAATCATAAAGCTAGAAGACAAGGTGCAATCGTTAAATAACGCATTAAATAAATATAAAGGTGAGCAAGGAAAGCCTAATGTTAGAAAGCAAACGCGCGCTAACAAGGACAAGGATCATTCCTCCGAGAAGGATAGAAAAGGAAATAAAACTAGAAAGCCAAAATCTAGTAAAAAAAATCTCGAAGTCTCTAATACAGTGACACTAACAATTAATCCAGATTCGTTGCCCAGCGATGCTGTGCCAAATGGCTCTAAGAAAACACTTATCCAGGATATAAAAATTGCTGCTAATAACACTCTTTTTTTGCGCCAACAATATTACTCCCCTTCTGAAAACAAACACTATACAGCATCTCTGCCAACTGGTTATGAGGGCCAGTTCGGCCCTACTATTAAAAGCTGGACAAGCTTCCTAAATACTCAAGGTGGTATGACGCTAGAAAGCCTTGAGACATTTTATAAAACCGCCAACATAGATATTAGTAAATCAACCATCCATAGCTTCACAATTAAAACACCTACGATACTTGAGCCCGAGAAGGTAGAAGTTGTGAAGGCAGGTTTACAATCCACGAACTACCAGCACCTAGATGACACCAACGCTAGAGAGGATGGGAAAAACCGTTATGTTAATGTATTGGGTAATGAGTATTATTCAGCTTACTTTACGCTGACCAGTAAAAGTCGATTAAGCGTCATTGAAATGTTAAGCAAAGACCACTTTGGGTTCACATTAAATGAGGCCGCTTTTAATTTACTGGCTACTATGAACTTACCCCACAAGGTAATCGAAAGCTTAAAGGTATCCGTTCAATATCAGCATGATTTGAAAATAATTCAAAAAGTTCTTGACAGCTTTTTCGTGCAAATTTGGAAATTTTATATTGGAATCATCGTGTGTCATAAAAGCATGATGTGCGCTCTATAACAACGCTGTATGCTCGGATTATTTTTTCATCGATCAGGTTCATGGCTTAAAAATAATTTCAGCAGTACGGCCATCTGTGTGGGGAAAATTTACCTTTTCAAACCCGTGGTATACTCTTCCTATGAAAAAACAACCTGACAAATCAGTTTTAGCCGATCTCATTGAGAGATTTAATAATACTGTTACACCAACAGCACTAGAAACAGATTTTAGCAATGTATGTGAAAGTCAGGCTGAGAAAATCATAAAGCTAGAAGACAAGGTGCAATCGTTAAATAACGCATTAAATAAATATAAAGGTGAGCAAGGAAAGCCTAATGTTAGAAAGCAAACGCGCGCTAACAAGGACAAGGATCATTCCTCCGAGAAGGATAGAAAAGGAAATAAAACCAATAAAACTAGAAAGCCAAAATCTAGTAAAAAAAATCTCGAAGTCTCTAATACAGTGACACTAACAATTAATCCAGATTCGTTGCCCAGCGATGCTGTGCCAAATGGCTCTAAGAAAACACTTATCCAGGATATAAAAATTGCTGCTAATAACACTCTTTTTTTGCGCCAACAATATTACTCCCCTTCTGAAAACAAACACTATACAGCACCTCTGCCAACTGGTTATGAGGGCCAGTTCGGCCCTACTATTAAAAGCTGGACAAGCTTCCTAAATACTCAAGGTGGTATGACGCTAGAAAGCCTTGAGACATTTTATAAAACCGCCAACATAGATATTAGTAAATCAACCATCCATAGCTTCACAATTAAAACACCTACGATACTTGAGCCCGAGAAGGTAGAAGTTGTGAAGGCAGGTTTACAATCCACGAACTACCAGCACCTAGATGACACCAACGCTAGAGAGGATGGGAAAAACCGTTATGTTAATGTATTGGGTAATGAGTATTATTCAGCTTACTTTACGCTGACCAGTAAAAGTCGATTAAGCGTCATTGAAATGTTAAGCAAAGACCACTTTGGGTTCACATTAAATGAGGCCGCTTTTAATTTACTGGCTACTATGAACTTACCCCACAAGGTAATCGAAAGCTTAAAGGTATTTCACTCATCGACTATCTTAAACAGTAAGGAGCTGGAAGTTATTCTTGATAAGGTATTAGGTGATAAAAAATTTCCAAAATATAGAAAGCTGATTACTGATGCGGCAGCTATCTCAACATATAGAAAGAGTCCTTATGCGATAGAAACACTCATTACCGATGATGCGCCACAGTTTAAGCTCATTACTGAATCACTCGCCTTGTGCTGGGTTCATGAGGGTAGGCATTATAAAAAGCTGACGCCAATTTTTAAGAAGCACCAAGACTCTGTTGACAGCTTCTTGGATAGGTTTTGGGATTATTATCATAAGCTCATTGAATATAAAAAGAACCCAGGGCAAGATGAGATAGATAAGCTATCCAATGAGTTTACTGAGTTATTCTCAACAATCACTGGCTACGAGAAACTAGATAAACAAATTGAGCTCACCTTAAAAAAGAAAAGGCAGCTATTGTTAGTGCTGGAAAAGCCAGAGCTTCCTCTACATAACAATCCAGCAGAGTTGATGGCTCGGAAGCAGGCTAGAATGCGCGATGTACACCTTCATACTATGAGTGAAGAAGGAACGAAAGCTAAGGATACAATGGTTACAATTACTGAGACATGTAAAAAGCTAGCAGTTAATGTCTTCGATTATATATATGACAGAATTACAAAAAACTATTCTATGCCTTCGCTAGCGGAATTAATTACCATCCGCTCATCACAGGCGCAGTAAACTAAAGAGAGCGCAGCATGAGCATCATGCTGAAATAAGACGGATACTAGCGGGCCTACCACAAAAAAACTTTGCGAGAGAGCCTTTCATTTGTTTGGAGATAAGCGTTATGCGCGTCTTGCTTTTATCTCAGTCTCTCATCTTTACAATCTTCGACAAACTGAAACCTACCAGCGCAAACGGCGACACTTTAATAAAACTAAAGCAACGCAGGTTTCTATTGGTGAAAGGCGAAAACCAACTCCAGAGGGTAGGCCTGGCTTTATACGTATTGATACAGTGCACCAAGGAGATATGGATAAAATCAAGGGTGTTTATCATATTAATGCTGTTGACGAGGTGACACAGATGGAAGTAGTCTGCGCTGTTGAAAAAATTAGTGAGGCTTACTTAATCCCTGTCTTAGAGCAAATAATCGATACCTTTCCATTTAAAGTGTTAGGCCTACATGCTGATAATGGCTCAGAGTACATTAATCAGCATGTAGCTAAACTATTGCAAAAGTTATTTATTGAACTCACTAAATCGAGGCCAAGGCATAGTAATGACAACGGTTTGGTGGAAAGTAAAAATGGCTCGGTTGTTAGAAAGCATTTTGGCTACATACATATTCAACAACGTTTTGCCCCGCAAATTAATGAATTCTATAACCAGCATTTTAACGACTATATTAATTTTCACAGACCTTGTTACTTCCCTGTAACCAGCATTAATAGCAAGGGTAAGCAAACTAAACTGGGTGCTGCCTTTATATAATGTAGAATATATAGCATAATATACACTTTAACATGATGAAGGATGGTGTTTGGATGTCAGCTAGAATTATCTCTGATGAAAATAATGAATTAACTATTGAACTCAAGCTTCCACTAAAAGGATCCATGCTTGAATGTGAGGACGCAATTCTTGATGGGCTTAATGAGGTTGGAACATTAGCCACTGAAAAAGCTTTAAGTAAGTTTGATGCAGATGGCTCTCCTATCCATGTTGGAAAAATAAAGCTAACAGCACGAAGTAGAGATGAAGCAAATTACCAAACGCCTTATGGAGTTGCTCGAGTTAAGCGTTATGTTTATCAAACCTCTAAAGGCGGGAAGATCTTTTGTCCTTTAGAAGATAAGGCTAGAATTATCCAAGGATCAACACCGCGATTTGCAAAAATAATCTCACATAAATACTCAAACTTACCTGCTCCTAGTGTTATTGATGATCTCAAGGTCAATCATAACTGTAAAATCTCACATTCATACTTGCAACGGGCAACTGATTTTATTGGCGGTATTGCACAAGCCAAAGAGGCTGAGTGGGAATATGAAGAGCCAAAGCTTGATGCAGGCGTTGAGATGCTAAGCATTAGCTTAGATGGTGCATATGTCCTCACCGTTGATGATGGTTATAGAGAGAGCATGGTTGGAACTATTTCCATGTATGATAAGCATGGTGAACGCCTGCACACAACCTACGTTGCAGCATCACCAGAATATGGAAAAGATGAATTCTTTAATAGGCTTGAAAAGGAAATAAAGCTGAAAAAAAAATATTACCCTGATGCTAAAACAATTGGCGTTGCTGATGGAGCAAAAAATAATTGGCCATTTCTAAAAAAACATACTGATACGCAAATTTTAGATTTTTGGCATGCAACTGAATATCTCGGCGAAGCATCAAGGGCAATATTTACCAAAAAATCTGAAAGAGATGAGCGTGATGTTTGGCTCGAAGAGCGATGTCATGATTTAAAGCACAAGAAAGGTGCGGCAGGTAGAATACTTGCTGAGCTTAAAGAGCATGTAAATAAAAAACTGAATAAATCGCTTAGAGAAAAGCTAGAAGGAACAATTACGTATTTTGAAAATAATATTAAAGAAAAGCGAATGTCGTATCATAATTTGATTAAGCAGAATGCACCAATTGGCTCTGGCGTCACTGAAGCAGCATGTAAAACAATTGTTAAACAAAGATTAGGCGGATCAGGAATGCGCTGGAAAGACAAGGGAATGAAAATTGTTTTATGCTTGAGAACACTAGTAAAGACTAAAGGAAGATGGGATCAGTTTTGGGAGAAGGTTATTGATTTTGGCGTGCCAGCAGTAATATAGCCTACATTATATAGAGGCAGCACCCACTAAACTTTACCCTTACGAGGCCATTATGACTCCTTACGAAAAGTTCAAATCAATTGAAAATGCTGAGCAGTATTTAAAGGAAAATGAAACCTTTGAACGACTAGATAAATTAGCGTATTCTCTGACTGATCATGAATCTGCACAAAAGATGCAGGAAGCAAAGAAGACGTTATTTGAGAAAATAACAAAAGAGCAAATAGCTGATACTATCAGCACTGAAGACTAACCGATGGACCATCATGGTGACATCTGTTCAGATGCTGCTTCAGGCTCATCTTACGATTGGAATATACTGGTTTAGGTTTACACCTGTATATAGTGTGGTTTTCAAGCAAGGACATTCATGGTAAGGTCTGCTCAGTTGTAATGATAAGGATCTTAAAATGCAAATCGCTAAACGCACTCTGCAATTAAAACCTTCCGCAACCCTTGCTATTTCGGCAAAAGCGAAAGCACTTAAAGCGGCTGGTGAGCCTATCATTAACCTCAGCGCTGGTGAGCCAGACTTCAATACACCTGATTTCATCTGTGAAGCAGCCATAAAAGCAATTAAAGACGGCAAGCATCGCTATACTGCTGCAGATGGTACACCTGAGCTAAAACAGGCCATTATTGATAAATTCGCCACACAAAATAATCTAAGCTATACCACTGAACAAGTAATTGCCTCAACTGGTGCTAAACAAGCACTCTTTAATGCTTTTATGGCGCTACTTAACCCTGGCGATGAAGTTATCATTCCAGCACCTTACTGGGTTTCTTACCCAGCTATGACACAACTCGCTGAGGCTATACCTATTACAATTCCCACCACCTTGGCCAGCCATTACAAAATTACTGCTGAACAACTTGAAGCCACTATTACAAAAAAAAGCCGCTTGCTTATCCTCAACAGCCCATCTAACCCAAGTGGTCAAGCTTACTCTCATAGTGAGCTAAAAGCCTTAGCCGAGGTACTTCTCAAACACCCTAATATCGCCATCATTTGTGATGATATTTATGAGCACATTTACTGGGGCAAAGAACCTTTTGCCAACCTCGTTATGATCTGCCCAGAGTTAATGGACCGGACCATTGTGCTCAATGGTGTCTCCAAGGCCTATGCCATGACTGGTTGGCGCCTAGGCTATGCAGCAGGCCCTAAAGATATTCTTGCTGTAATGAAAAAAATTCAGTCTCAAAGCACTTCAAACCCTTGCTCCATTACTCAAGAAGCAGCGCTCGCCGCATTAACAGGTGATCAAAGCTGCGTTATCAAAATGGTCAATGAATTTAAACAACGCCATGACTATATCACCAAAGCGCTTGCTAGCATACCTGGCTTTGAGCTAGGAAGTTGCGATGGTGCCTTTTATGTTTTACCACACACACAAGCACTGATTGATCAACTACCCAACGTAAGCGACGATATCGAACTTGCTGACCACCTACTAACTGAAGCAAAAGTTGCCACCGTTCCAGGCACCGCTTTTGACCAACCAGGTTATCTCAGACTCTCTTACGCACTTGATCAACCTAGCTTAGAAGAGGCTGTTACCCGCATCAAAACACTCGTTATAGCTAAGTAACAAATCTAGTGCTAGAACGATCCTTTCGCTCCCTACCACTAAAACGCCAGCTACTCGCATTCATTATCTGTGCTACTGCAACCTTTTTTGCTATTTATGTGGGTGCTGCCTTTATATAATGTAGAAACATAATATACACTTTAACTTGATTACGGATGGTGTTTGGATGTTAGCTAGAATTCTCTCTGATGAAAATAATGAATTAACTATTGAGCTCAAGCTTCCACTAAAAGGATCCATGCTTGAATGTGAGGATGCAATTCTTGACGGCCTTAATGAGGTTGGAACATTAGCCACTGAAAAAGCTTTAAGTAAGTTTGATGCAGATGGCTCTCCTATCCATGTTGGAAAAATAAAGCTAACAGCACGAAGTAGAGATGAAGCAAATTACCAAACGCCTTATGGAGTTGCTCGAGTTAAG
>CBDALO010000065.1:0-78532 GCA_965196985.1 Gammaproteobacteria bacterium
GCCTCGTCGTCCGATATTGCTGCCCCCTCCGGCCCGGTGCCGTCGTCGTCCCGTCCGCCCGTCCCGTCGCTGACGGGGTGGCCGGGGTCGGAGATCATGGCCGACCCGATCACAGCGCGTGTGCTGTTTTCGGTGTGGTCGGGTGATCCTGCGGTGGTGGTGCCGTCCCCTCCCGGTGCGGGCAAGACCCGCTTGGTTGCATTACTGGCTGCGGCATTGGCGCACCGGGCGGATCTGCGCGTAGGGATCGCGGCGCAGACCCGCGAACAGGCGGTGGAGATTGCACGCCGGTTGGGAACACTCACCGACCGCGCCGCATTGATGTGGAAAGCGAAAGCACCGGCACCGGACAGCGGCGACACACCGGTGGTCTCGGGACAGAAAGTGCGCTGGCAGGGCGACGTCGGTGCAATTCTGATCGGCACGACGGCGCGATGGTTGTTCTCGGACCCGGACCGAGTCGGTGCGGACGTGTTGATCGTGGACGAGTCGTGGCAATGCACCTACGCCGATCTGGGAGCGCTGGGAGCCATGGCGAAACAGGTGGTGTGCGTCGGTGATCCCGGACAGATCGACCCGGTGGTGACCGGCGATGTATCTCGTTGGGAGGGAAGCGAAACCGCACCCGATCTACCCGCCCCGATTGCACTGTTGGCTGCGCACGGCGACGTGGTGGGGATGGTGCGGTTGGCGCACACCTGGAGACTTGGCCCCGACACCACAGCACTGATCGCGCCACTGTTCTACCCCGATCTGCCGTTCACCTCGAAGCGGCCCCCGGAACACCTCACCGATTCGAGCGGAGCCGTGTGGCCCGAATTGGCGCACCGCCCGATCACAGCCTGCGGAGGCCCGTCCGATCCGGCCCTGGTGACCGCATGCGCCGCGCGGGCGGCGGAACTACTGGCAGCGGATCTGGTCACCACCGCAGGCCAGCGGCCAATGACGGCCGCCGACGTGGCCGTGGTGGTCCCGCACGTGACTCAGGCTGCGGCAATCCGTGCCCTACTGAGCGAGCACCCCGACGTACTGGTCGGCACCGCCAACTCGCTGCAAGGCCTCGAGCGTCCTGCCGTCGTGGTGCTGCACCCGTTGGCGGGATACCGGACCGCCGAACCTTTCAACCTCGATGCGGGCCGCGCCTGCGTGATGCTCTCGCGTCACCGCGCCCACATGTCCGTCGTCATCGACAGCGCGACTGCGAGCGTTCTTGCACATGGTGCGCCGTCGCCCGCGCTCGAGGTCCAGACCGGCCTGTTGGCCGCGCTGCACAGCACCCCCGCTGTGTAGTTCAACCGAAAAAGAAAGGGACTTGGGCAATGTCCGAAACAACGAAGATCGAATGCCGTGCACGCGTCTGGGAAGGAATAGACACATTCGATGCAGTCGCGGCATCGACAGCAGGCGGCAGCAAGCGCGATGACTTCCGCTACGAGCAAGACCCCGAGTCGCAGATCCACGACAACGGCGTCCGCGCTGTGCGGGCAGCAGACGGAATGATCGCGTATGCCCGCCGCTGCGGAACCGGCACCGAAGAATTGCCCACCGTGTTCGCGGACTTCCTCTCCGATGCACATCACCTGGCCGACGCGTTGGGCGTCGATTGGGATGAGGCCACACGCAATGGGGAGGGGCATTACACCGCCGAGTTGTACGGCACCGAGTAATCGGGGCACTGACGGCCCGGCAGTCCACGGACGTTCGGCCGGCAGTCCACGGACGTTCGGCCGGCAGTCCACGGACGTTCGGCCGGCAGTCCACGGCACCGGGAGTGTCAGGGGCGGAGGCTGAGGGAAGATGAACGGAATGGCCGGTACCGGTTTACATCCCAATTCGGTATCATGATGATTATGAGCACGCAGATCGCGGTACGGCTACCCGAGGACATCGTGGTGTTTCTCGACAGTGAGGTCAGTGGTGGGCGCGCGAAAAGCCGTGCTCAAGTTGTGCTTCGAGCGTTGGAGCGTGAGCAGCGTCGACAGCTTGCAGCCCGAGACGTGGAGATCTTGTCTGATGGTCTCGGAACCGGTAGCGATGTGAATATCGCCGCCGCGCACGGGAAGAAGAACTGAGTGCGGCCAATCCATGACGCCCACCTCGAAACGCTCTGTCCGGTCTTGGTTCTGACGAGGGAGCTGGTTCGGCCTCATCTGGGGACGGTCACTGTTGCTCCCGTTCGTGCGGAGGGGCGGGGGTTATCGACCGAGCTGAGTTTGGGCGAAGACAACGGTGTCGAGGACGGATCGGTTGTCGACTGCGACGGGGTGACGACCATCCCGGTGTCGGCACTCGGGGTGAATCGAGGATTTCTCTTGCCTGCTCAGGAAGTGTTGTTGACCAGGGCATTGCGATCAGCATTTGATCTCGAGTCATTAGGACGCCAGTAGCGGGGATGGGGCAGCGATGGTGGTGAGGAAGTGGGAGCAGATTCCCCTGTTCGACCTCGATCCTTCTCCGGTGCCCGGAGTTCATGGGGATGGTTCTGAGGTCGATTCTGAACCAGCGCTCTTCGATCTCGACGACGCCGCGGCGCCGGATCCCGATGCTGACGTGATGGATGCCCGTGCGCCGATTGCGGAGGATCGTGTCGCCGCGGAACCAGAGGTCGAACCAGTGGCAGGCGAAAGCGCCCCCATAGCGTGGCAAGGTACGGACTCGTCACCGTCTTCGGATTACAGCACGGAAACAGTTGTGCCCCAAGATAAGCCCATTGCTGACGTGGGACCGGAACCTCCCCCGGCGTCCGAACGGGGCGCAACCGAACCGGCCGCCCTTCCTCCCGCCGGCGAGGCAGCAGACGGCCACGCCGTCATTGTCACAGCAGCCGGCACCTACACACCGTCTGGCCATACACTCACCGGCCCAGTCGATTCCATCGAAAAACTTGACAAACTCATCAGATGGGCAACGCTCACCCCGCTGGGCGCGCCGGCACAGATCTGGATAGTGGGAATCGAAGCGTGCGAGATGCTCGGATGGATCATCGACCCGGGCAGTGAAGACGATGTCGACGACATGGAAGTCCTCCGTACCCGCGCTGCCGAAGAGCTCACCGCGATCCTCCACGCCACGCTGACCCCGATGCTGACCGCAGGATGGGAACTGCGCGGAGAACCCGGCCACGTCGTTCACCTCTCCCGCACCACCGGGAACTTCACATCCATGGTCGACATTTTCATCGAACCCTACGTGTGGACCTACTGGAACAAGGACTTCGGATGGGGCAATCGCGTGGGGGACATGGGGATCCTCGGGTCACCGGCCGCCGGAACCTACCTCCCCGACGACGACCTCCCCGCTGCCCGCGAACTGGGACGCCGACTCGCCTGGTGCGCACAACACCTCGGCGTGCTACCCGGGCCCACCCCCGCACGCACCGGCGCCGCCATCGTCGACAAGATCAAACGCGACCGCACCCGCAGCGGTAAAGGAATCGTCGTCACTGTCGGTGGACCGGTCCCACCGTTGGACGGCGAACCCCGCGGAGATCTCGAACCTGCCCTCGGATGGACCCGCATCCCGGACCTCGAAGAACTTTCCGATGCAACACAACTGGTATCGATAGACCAACGAGCTGCGTACCTCGCTTCGGCTGGCATGCTCGAATTCGGCTACGGAAAACCTCGACATCTTCGCGGCGAGGACGCGCTCGATGCTGCGCGGCAATCGAAAACCCCGTTCGGACTCTGGCGTGTAACCCTCCCACCGGGTGACATGCTGGCGCTCCCACCCGCTCTACCGTTGCCTCACCCACACATGCTCGCCGACCAACCTGTGCAGACCTGGATCACCACCGTCAGCCTCGATGCACTTCAAACGTCCATCGCCGATGGCGGAATCGGCGCAGAACTCGACGACCTCGACATCGCAGAAGCGTGGGTCTACCCCGAACAGGGTCGAGCCCTCGACAAGTGGGCGAAAATCTTGAGAGAGGCCCGCAAAGTTGCCGTTGACACCGGCGACACAGCAATGAAACGGTTCATCGGCGCCTGCTACAAGGGTTATATCGGCCGAATGGTCAACCCCGACATGTGGACCGCCAAACAAATGCAACACCATCATCAGCCGCTCTGGCGAGCAGCGATCATCGCACACTGCCGCTGGCGAGGCCGCCGCGTCGCGATGCGCATCGCGCGCGAAACCGGGCGTTGGCCACTGCGCACCGTCACCGACTCCTGGGTCTACCCCCTGCCCCTGGGCATCGACATCGCAGACGAGAGTGACGCACTCGGGAAAATGACTCTGGAAAAGAGCGCCCCGCTCACCGAAAACATAACCGTCATGCTGACCGACGCCCGCGACACCCACGAGATCAACCTCGCACTCAAAGCTGCGTTCACCGACGAAGATGAAGGAAACATATAGTGGCCCTGCATCTTCCGAAACCGCGATCTACCAAACCCGCACAGAAGACCGTCGGTTTGGACGGACTCAACGTATCTGTCTCGACAGCAGCGACCAGTGGTGTCGAAAAATCGAAATCGGTCAAAAGTGGGGGATTGGCCGGACTCACCAGCAAAGTCTCCGTACGTCAGATCCGTACCGAAATCGGTAAAGAAGGCCTACGGCAAGCAGCTGTCGACGCCGGGAGAAAGCCCCCATCTGACCGAACACTGCGCCGCTGGGCGCAGCAAGGACGAATCCCGCACCCCGACGTCACCGAACGTGCACAACGGCGAGCCGCCATCGAACGCCTCGGTGGAATCGACGCTGTCGCAAAGAAAATCGGTCGTTCACGATCAGCGGTCTCTCGCTACCGTTCCGGCGAAACGAACGAGCTGCGCGCTGACGCGAAAAAGAAACTCAAGAACGTCAAAGCGCACGACGTCATGGACCGCGCCGGCGTCCTACGACCCGACGGGCAACCCAAAAAGGCCACCATCCGAGTCCGCGGGGGAGTGTCCGTCCGCAACGGTTCCGAAGAAGGTTACGACTATCGAGTGCGTACCCTCGATTTCGCGAACTCCGACAGCCCCTTCAGTCTCGACGAAACACGAGAACTCGCCATGGCTTTGGCCAACGACGATCATGCCCGGGTGGTTGCCATCCTCGAACGTCACGCCACGATGGATTACCCTGAAAACAAGGGATTCGACCAGTACGGCGACACTTTCGGATTTCACTTCGATTCCATCGAATCCGTCCACATCGACTGGACATAGAACTGCCCTGCTCCTCGACGCACCGGGCGGGACCAGGCATCGCGTTCGCAGACCCTCGTGCGAAACACCGGTAGCGATCTCGGCACCAGAGGATATGTCGGCCAGGTTCGAAAATCGAATGGCGCCTCTCAGCCGGAGTTGTCAGGTTTGACGGGCAGTTGGGAGTCGAGTTCGGAGACAGTGGCTTCCACAGCTGCCGCGATCTCGTCGTCGGTAGGGACGAGATCGCGAACCTGGGAGGGGAGAGTCTCATAGGTGTAGTCGGCTACGGCGAGGGGTGCAGTTGTCCCGGCAAGTGAATACCGGACGACGTTGTCGTTGCGGCCGGCGCAGAGCAAGATTCCCACAGTCGGGGCGTGGATGTCCTTGTTGCGGAGGTTGTCGTCGATCCACGAAACATAGAAGCCGAGCTTCCCGACATACTCCGGCTCAAACCTGCCTACCTTCAACTCGACGACGACGAACCTCGCTTGCACCCAGTTGAAGAACAGCAAGTCGATATAGAAATCCTGATCACCGACCTCGAAATGGTATTGGCGTCCAACAAAGGCGAACCCGTGTCCCAGTTCGAGGAGGAACTGCTCCAGCCGACGCATCAGCGCGGACTCCAGCTCCCGCTCCGCGACACGTTCGGTGATGTCGAGAAAATCGAAGACGTACGGGTCACGCACCAACTGTCGGTAACACCGCTCGCATCATCCGCGAGATCACTTAGACGAATACAGCCAGCATGAACCGTTGCGCCTGCCCGGCTGAAGCGATTCTCTTCACCCGGCGCTCCCATTGTCGCATTGGCTGACGCGAGTTCTCGGCCCGATTGCTGAAAATACTTCGACCGGCGATGCTCGGCAGAGGTCAGCATCTCGCGGTACGCCACTTTGTAGCTGGCCAGCTTGGCGGTCACGAGCACCGTCGGCACGTACCGCAGACCCTTGAGTACCTTGCGGAAGAACCGCTTGGCAGCAGTGGCGTTTCGACCCGACTGGACGATAGCGTCGCTATCAGGCCGTCCTGATCGACCCCGCGCCACAAATACTTCTGCTCGCCGTTGATTCGAGGTGAACACTTCATCGAGGTACCACTTGTTGCCCGGGCGGGGCCTTCGGAGACGCAGCTCATTGGCATAGGACCGGCCGAACATCGCGCACCACTGCCGGATCGTCTCGTGCGAGACCACGACGCCGCGCTCGAACATCAGTTCCTCCACATCACGCAGGCTCAACGTGAAGCGGTAATACAGGCAAACGGCGCGGCTGACGAATTCTGGGCTGTGATCACAGTCACCCACCACCCCAGCGGTCACCAGCACAGCCAAGGTGACGATGCCCGCAGCAATGCGCACTTGATGCCCAATTACCGCTGGAATGGTGACTGGCATGCAGTTCTATTCCCGATCTTGCAGTGATACGGCAGGAAGCTAAGCGGGAGAATGTCATTCGGCGAAAGCCACGAGAGCAAGCCAAGCGGGACAAGCTCGCCGAACGGATCGCACGTCGGCAGCGTGCGTATGAGAGGCACACTGCGGGTATGGCATTGACGGATATTGCCAAGAGTTCGGGGTGCCCAATCCGACGGCGGCGGCTCTCTATCACGAATATCTTGCAGATGCAGAGAATGCTCCGTGAGGTCAATCGAGAGCATCTGGATGAATGTGTCAACCCGCTATTCATCCGAGCGGCACGCTCATGCGGTTCCCATAGGGTGCGTGGCGCTGATGCCTGTTGAAGGGGCTTGACGACTCGCTCGTTGCGATTTCGGGTCGGGTTGGTTGGTTCGGATGGGATTGTGTTACTTGAGCTGGGCAAGTTGATTGAGGACTACTTCGGGTACTGCGGTGGCGGGGATCTGAGTGATGTGAAAGTCGCAGGGAGGAAGTGTTGTTTGTTCTCCGCGCCAGTAGTTCTCGGGGAGGACACTTCCGCGGATGGTCTGCTGATGGATGGTCACACCGTGGGCGTCGCGCATGCCGACGACCAGTCGGTAGTGCGCGGTGACGTTGACGATCGGGGCGTAGGCGTCGAACCCGACCGGCGTGACTGGTGCGGAGAAGCCCTTTGGTCGGTCATCGAGGAGTATCGCCGTGAACGGGAGTGCTGCGAAGCCGCGGAGCCAATCGGCGACGTACATCGACGAGTTTTCCGCGTCGTCAGCATCGAGGCTGTCGATGTCGGAAGAACCCGAATGGTGGTGTGTGGCTTGTAGCCACTGCATGGGGGAGGGTATCTGCAGGACAACTGGTCCTGATGCCATTGCTGTCAGTGTTTGTGCAAGATCGATGGCGCCACTGGTGAGGGCCTTGTCTGCGAGCATGGTTCGCAGGGCGTACCCGGTTCTTTTCTTCTGGGACATTGCATCTCGCAGGGTGGGGTTCTGTTCGAGGTGATGAGTGTAGAAGTGGTTCAGGTCGAGGATGGCCAGGTCGGGTTTGAGTAGGCCTTGTGCTTGGTTGAAGAAGCGGGCGTAGCTGGTGGGGTCGTCCCAGGGGGCCGGGCGGTTGCGCAGAAACACCGATTGGGCGTACTCGTGGTGATCGAGTAGGAGTGCTGTGGCGCGGCCCGAGGGTGGTGTGGCGATCGTGGTGAGAAGGCTGGCGGACATGATGGTCTTCCTCGAGAGATTGGTGCGATACCGCGCGGTGATGCTCACACCGACGTGATGTTGGGTCAGCGGAGCATCACCGCGCGGTATCGGCAGGGTCAGGACTTGTGCTGGACTTCCTCGCCGCACTTGGCCTCGAGTTCGCGGACCCGCTTGCTCAGCTCCTCGATCTTGAGCACGCGGCGGTCCGGAATCATGATGAGGGGTAGATCATCGAGCCGCGCGGTCACCCTCTCCGGCTCACTCTTACCCCAGTGCGTGGCAACCAGTTGGTCGTTGTCATCACCCCAGGAACCGAAGTACAGCAGCTCTTTCGGAGGTTCGGGCTTGACGAACTCGGCTACGAATTCCTTGTACGGCTTGCCGCGCTTCAAGCGGTCCTGACGCATCTGTGCGCGTAGCGCCGTGGTGTCCTCCTCGCGGACGACGAAGGTGTCGGGTTCGTAGACGACGCCATACAGTTCGCCGGCCACCTTGTCCGAGATCCGCGCGAGTTGCAAATCCGCCATGACAAGCTCGGGATCTCGTTCGAGGATGTCGCCGTAGCCGCCGCCGGAGCCCTGGCTGATCATGTAGAGCTCGCCTTCCTTGGCGACGTCGAACTGCAGTCCCATGTGGCCGGTCAGGTATTTGCCACCCTCGTAGGGTTGTTCGTTCATCACGCGTTCGATGGACAGGTCGAACTGTGACGGATCTTTGCGGATGATGTCGTAGATATTGATGTTCTTGACCATCGACAACGGATAGGTGGGGCATCCGTAGCCGCCGAACATTCCGCTGACCGACGAGAACTTCGAGCCGGAGGTGACTGTCATGAATCCCCAACTGGGGGTGCCGCGAGAGGCGACGATCATTTCGTAGCCCATGCCGCCTCGGTATTTGCCGAAGCCTTGGTTGTCTGTGACCAGTCGCTTGCTGACCAGCTGCAGGAACGGGACCTCTTCTTCCATGACCTCTTGCTCGGCGATGTCGGCCATCGCGCAGAACAGGGGTGCGACGCCGTCTTCGCCGTCTCGGAATGCCTTGGCGCCGCCGCCCATTCCGTTCAGATCGGCACAGAGGTTGCCGACCTGCTCACTGTGCTGGGTGGTTCCGCCCCACAGAAAGTCGTTGATCTGGTTGAACCAGGGGGCGATCACGTTCGAGTACTTGGTGGGCGAGGAGAACTGCAGCTTCGCGTATGCGGTCTGCAGGGCAGAGAATCCGCGGAACGAAGCTTGGAGTGACTGTCCGACGGGTGCGTCGTATCCGGCGTCTGCCCAGGTGTGTTCCTCGGAAATGACCTCGATGGGGGAGAGGGCACCGGTGCTGCGCGGTAGGTCCGGCCACCAGTACGACAGAATCGCCTGCGTCATGAACGATTTGGTCGAGCCGAGGGGGGAGTTGATGGCCCTGTTGAGGATCTCCGGCCCTGTGCCCGTCAGGTCGACGGTCATGGTGTCGCCTTTGATGGTGATCTTGCAGGCGAACTTGATCAAGATGTTTTCTTTGAGGGTCGAGTCGACGAACTGGTTGAAGGTGACGGTTCCGTCCGGTAGATCCGAAATACGGCGCCGCACCTCGGCTTCGACGTTTTCGACGGTGGTGCGAAGGGTGGAGACGAATGCTTCTTCGCCGACTTCGTCGATGAGGCGGTCGACGGTGTCCATCACTCTGCTGACGGCGCCCATCTTTACCTTGATGTCGGCGAGCATCAGTTTGGGGTCACGTGTCGAATGCTGGAGGAACGTCAACAGATCTCGGCGCAGTCGCCCGCCTTCGACGATCTTGATCGGTGAGGCGCGCAGCCCGTCGTCGAAGGGGGTTTCGGAGCCTGACGGCATTCCGCCGGGCTCGCAGGCACCGTTTTCGCCTTCGTGGATGGTGGCCCCTACCCAGGCGATGATCCGGTCGTCGCGCATGACGGGTACCAGCATCGATTGGTCGGTGTTGTGCACCATTCCGAACCGGGAATCGTTGTGGAAGAAGCCGTCCCCGGGCCGGATTCCGACTGTCGGTTCGTCTTTCCAGTTCTTCATGATGTAGCGGATCGGGTGGTGCAACACAGCGGAGAAGGCGATGACGCCGCGGTTGGAGAGGTAGCTGACGTCGCCTTCGGCTGTGTAGACGGCGACGGAGAGATCCGCCCATTTCGCGCCGGGGGCCGCGCCCATGCTTTCGCACATCTCGAAGGCCTCGTCGAGTGCGCCGGCGAGACGTTTGCGGATGCGGTCAGCTTCGATCGGATCGGTATCCGATGTCATGCAGTAGCTTTCGTGCGCTGTGCGCGGCGCGATCTGGTGGTGCCGCATGATGTCGGGGTCGGGTCCGAGGAAGAGGGTGGTCTCGTCCATGAACTTGTCGACCCACTGCTGTTCTTGTTCGCTGAGTTGCTGGGTTCCGTCGCGGTCGGCGGATGGCCCGGTGCCGTTGTCCAGAATTGTCATGATGCTTTCAGGCTCCTTAGAAAGAACTGTGGTTGATTCGACTGCTCGTCAGTCTTTGAGGAGCCAGACGGCGCCTTGCACGGTCGGCTCGAGTCGCCAGCCCGGTTCGACGAGGTAGGTGGTGCTTTCTGTCGTCACAATGGCAGGGCCGGCGATCACGTATGCGTGGTCGAGGGCGTTCTCGTCGTAGACCGGGGTTTGAACAGGCTCGCTGATGTCGGTGAAGTGGACTTTCCTTGTCGCTACCGGTGTCGGGATTGCGCGGTCACCGCCGGCGTCGATGGAATCGAACTTGACCACGTCGCCGTCGATGTAGGAGGCGACGCGCAAGGTCTGCACGCGCACGCCCGCTTCGGGCGCCTGGGTGCCCTCGCCGTACCGCTGGCCGAAGATTTCGGCGAACGTTTTGATCAGGTACAGCACATCGGCGACACCGTCGACTCGGTTGATGTCGAAAGAAACCGCAGTGGTGACCAACTGGTTGCCGTAACGCATGTCCATCTCGAGTCGGTACTTGACGTCGCTGCGGTTATAGCCCTGACGGACCAGGTCCTCGGCGCCTTTGGCTTCGAGCTCGCCGATGTAGGTGTTGAGCTGTTCGTACTGGTCGTAGATGGTTCGCTCACGCGGTTCGTAGAGCACGATGTACGCGCTCCGTTCGTGGATGTGCAGGGGCTTCATGTTGCCCGCGCCGAGAGCGGAGAACACTGATGCGAACGGGGGGAAGAGAATCTTGCTGATTCCGGCCTTGGCCGCGATCCCGCAGGCGTGCAGCGGGCCGTTGCCGCCGTAGGCGAGCATGGTGTAGTCCTCGACGAGACCGCCACGTGAGCGCAGTTCCTTCTCGATGCCGATGGCCATCTGCTCGTCGACGGTGCGCTTGATGACCTTCGCGACATCGACAGCGTCCATGTCGAGTTCGTCGGAGAGATTTTCGTCGATCGCATAGGTGGAGCGCTTCTTGTTGAGCGCGATGTAGCCGTTAGCGTAGTTCTCGGGGTCTAGGTATCCGAGCACCAAATCGGCGTCGGTGACCGTCACCTGCAAACCGCCGCGGTCGTAGCAGGCGGGGCCGGGGTCCGAACCTGCCGATTCGGGGCCGATCTTCACCGAATTGTGGATCCGGTCGAAAGAAGCGATGGATCCGCCGCCCGCGCCGAGGGTGTTGAGATGGATCATCGGGACCGACACCAGCCAGCGGCCGATGGTCGGCTGGAAATCGTAGTGCCGAACCCCGCCCTCGGGAACCAGGCCGATGTCGAACGATGTTCCTCCCATGTCCATCGATACGACGTCACCGATTCCGGTGGTTTCCGCCAAGTGTTGTGCCCCACCGACTCCGGCGATCGGGCCCGAGTGGATGGTCTGGAGCGCATCGGTCGAGTTCGGCTGGGCCATGCCGCCGGAATTGTGAATGACCAGCATCGGCTTCTCGTATCCGGAGTCACGCAGATTGCTCGACAGCTGATTGAGCGCGTGGAACATCGTCTCGTGGAGGAAGGCGTCGACGATTGTCGATGTCGCCCGGACGTATTCGCCTTTTCGGCCCGACACCTGACTGCTGAGCAGAACGGGGATCGCGCCGAGCTGGTGCGTGGGGTATTCATCAAGGATGATTTCGAGGATCTGCTGCTCGTGGGCGGAGTTCTCGGTGGCGTTGGTCAGCGCCACGACGATGGCTTCGGCGCCGTTGTCCACCAACTCACGAACTTGTTGACGCACGTCGTCGACCATCAGTGGAACCAGGATCTCGCCGACGGCGTCGACTCGTTCCTTCACGGATCGAACCAGGTGACGCGGCACCAGAGGATCCGGTCGCTGGGCGTCCGCCATGTCACCTTGCTTGATGCCGTCGAGGCCCTCACCGTAGCCGCGGCCACGGGAGAGGTGGATTGTGTCTTCGAATCCGTGCGTCACCAGGGCTGCAACCTTGGGGCCCTTGCCCTCGATGAGTGCATTGGTGCCCAGTGTGGTGGCGTAGCGGACCGAATCGACTTCGCGTAGAGCGTCGCTGCGGCTGACACCGGCGCGTGAGCATGCCAAGTCGAGTGCTTCGTTGAAGCCGAGGGCCAGGTTGTGGTGGGTGGTCAACGCCTTCGCTTCGACGTAGATATCGTCCCAGACAAAGAAGCAGTCGCTGAATGTTCCACCGATGTCAACGGAAATGCGTTTCATGAAAGTCTCCTTCGATCCGGGGTCAGCGCTGAGCGTGTGAATGGGAGTGCGAATGCGAAGTGCGGGGTTCGGAGATGGCGTTCTCGCCGGGCCCGTAGTTGATCAGTGTTTCCGGATCGCCGTCGCGGTCGGCCCACTGCTTCTTGAGCGCGTCGATGTCCCAGATCATGTCGACGGTCGGGGGGTGTCCGGGTGGGGTGTATTCGGTTTCGATCTGCGTGCCGCAGCCCGGGCAATAGAATTCGAGGATGCGGCAGAACAACGGATCCGGGGCGAAGGTGTACTCGTATTTCTCCGGATCGAGAATCGAGGGGTGAATCTCGCGGGGGTCTCGGTCGTAGACCAGAGTGCCTTCTTTGTAGTTTCCCCGAGCATTGCCCAGGTCGTGCTGGCAGACCCGGCAGAGCCACCGCTCGGAGTCGAGATCGATTGCGAGATATTCGGTCATGGGGATACGCATGATGTTCTCTACTTTCGTGTCGAGAAATGTCGATGTCACGGTTCGGGCGGTACCGTCGGGCCCGATTACACGGTGTCGGTCAGGATCAGGTCGCCGGAGTTGGAGATCTCCAAGTCCCAGCCGGCCGGAACCTGAGCGGTGAAGAACTGCCCTTCCACGATGGCCGGGCCGGATGCCATCGCACCGGCAACCTGCTGGTCGAGCTGGTAGACCGGAAGATCCTCGACGGAAGTCGCGGAAGTGCGGACCGATCGCGTCATGGTGGACACTGCCGCCGACTTCATCTCCGGAGATCCGCCCTTGACTACCGAATGCGGAAGCTCCCGGATCGCCTTCAACGCCAGGAGGGTCTTGTTCCCGGCAGCCGAGCTGACGTCGAGTCCGCTGTCGAACTCCGTCCGGGTCACCGCGCCGTCGGCATCCTCGACCAGCGATGCCCACTCCAACGAGCAATCAGCGATGTCATATCCCTCTTGGAACATGTCGCGTGTTGCACGCGCACGTAATTCATCCACTGCCGCAGCGATTTCCGCAGAGGTGCAGTCGGTGATGTTAGTTTCGTAGGACTGGGCGATGTCGGAGAAGCTGATACCGAACGCGGAGAACACGGCGGCAAGTTTCGGGACGAGAACGCGCCGCACTCCGGCAAGTCGCGCGGCATCACACGCACTCATCGGGCCACCGCCACCGAATGCGGCGACCGTCGTGGTCTCTGCGCTCTCGACGGCTGCGGCAAATGACTCCGCCACCTTCGCGGCGTAGGCGGCAGCCATCTCGATCAGCGCTTCTTCAACGCTGATCCCCAACGGTTCGGCGACACTCTCGCTGATGACCGCGCGGGACCGTTCTGCGTCGAGGAACATTTCGCCGTCGAGATATGTATCGGGGTCGAGAACGCCGAGAAGCAGATTGACGTCAGTGATGGTGGCCTTCTTGCCACCGAAGCCGAAGCACGCGGGGCCGGGGGCCGCGCCGACGCTTTCCGGGCCGACTACGATCCGGCCGTTCTCGACCGCGATGATGGAACTGCCGCCCACACCGGCGGACTTGACGTCACTGAGCTCGTAGGAGACGGGAATACCGGCGATCCGGCCGCGGCGTTCGGTGGCGATGGCATAGTTCTTCACCGTCCCCACGTCGGTGGTGGTTCCGCCTACGTCGATCATCAGCACATGGGGAAGCTCGTACGCTTGGGCCAATGCGCGTGTGCCTTCGAGTCCTCCGCGAGGTCCGGAAGAATAGGTCTTGAGTGCCACGGACTTCGCGACCCGCGAGGACGCCCCGTCATTACGGTAGATGAGCAGCGGGTTCTTGATCTTGTAGGTGCGTAGGCGTCGTTCAGCGCTGTAGAGGAAGCGTTCCACGGTGGGGTGCAGGAACGAGTTGATGATGCCGGACCAGATTCGGCGTGATCGAAGTTCGTCGGAGGCGAATTCCCAGCTGAAGAGAACGGGGACGGACCCGAGAAGATGCCTCGGGAAACTTTCGAGAATGATCCGCTTGAACAGTGCCTCACGGTCTTTGGTCTTCGCCGCGAGGATCAGCCGTTCCGCACCCGCTGTCGTCAACCTGTTGATCTCCGCGACCAATGTCGTGGTCAAGGCGTCGGCGTCGAGATTGTCGGATACCACCGAGGTGCGGGGGCCGACAAGGTCGTCGAAGAGTGATGCAGACTCTGCGTCGGTGCGCAGCTCGTTCACAATGGCGGCATCATCGGTGATCAAGCCGAGACGAGGACCCTTCCTCTCGACGAGAGCGTTGGTGCCTTGGGTGGAGGAATACCTGATGTGTTGAGTCGAATGCAGCAGACCCGAAAGGTTCTGTTCGCCGTAGATGACCGAGGACACTTTGGTCATGCCGTCGAACAGGCACTGGGACAGATCGACCGGAGTCGTGAGTGTCTTCGTGAATGCGAACTCGGATCCACTGCCGACGCAGATGTCGGTCAAAGTTCCGCCGTTGTCGATGTTGATCAAACGCTCCATCGAGGCTCCTAGCGTTGTCGAGAAGGAATGAAACTAAAGTGATGGGCATCACTTCGAGTGCGAACACGGGAAAGCATCACACCGGGAGCAAGGGTGTGGAGTGTCCGACCTTGGGACACTCCATACCACTGCCTCCGGGTGTTTCCTGAATGCACGGATCACCCCGGCCGCGCGAAGCACCGGTGGCGATTGAGCAGGTCGGCAGGATGGAGGACACAATGATGGGGATCGTCGACGACACTGACAGTGGCGACCGAAAGCGCGCGCGCCTCGGCAACCGGGATGTCCGGTTGGGGGGAACAGACGAGTTCGTCGCTGCTTCCTGGCTCCGATCACAAGCCGCCGGAGTTTCCCCCGAAGGCGGCGATATCCGGTACATCGGTGATGTCGATATCGCATCACGCCTGGTCCATTACGCCCAGCCGGTACTCGAAAAGCTCATCGAATACACCGAGGACGTGCCGCTCAGCGTCGCGGTCTCCGACAACAAGGGGAGAGTGCTCTCCAGGCTGGACACCAACTCTGCGATCGGCGCACTCGTCGATACGATCTCGCTGGCCCCAGGTTTCAGCTATGCCGAGAGTGAGGTCGGGACCAACGGAGTAGGTACGGTCCTCGAATCAGGTCGTTCGGTCCATATCGTCGGGGCCGCGCACTTTCACGAGCGATTCCAGAGGTACTCGTGTTCCGGCGCCCCGATCCGAGACCCCCTCTCCGGCCACATCGAGGGTGTACTCGATCTGACCTGCCTGGTCGAGCATTCGACCCCACTGCTGCACAGTTTCGTTCGGTCCGCCGCATCGACGATCGAAACCGCATTGCTCAACGATCGAGAACTGAACCAACGCATCCTCTTCAATGCATTCTCGAAAATGGAAGCAAAAACTCGTTCACCACTCCTGGTGGCAGGAAAGAACGTTCTGATCTCTACCAGCAAAGCGCAGAAACTCTTCGACGCCGACGAGCAGAGAATAATCGTCCAACACGCACTGTATCTCGCGGAGCGAGCGACAAAAGCCACTGAAGAGATCGAACTTTCTCCACAGCGAATAGTCAAAATACGAACTACGAGAATATCGTCAGGAAAATCTGTTATCGGTGTTGGAGTGTCGATAGTAGATTTAACCACACTTGGTATGGCTATTCACGAAAAGGCTGCTGCAAGGGCTTCTCACTTCAATGTGGCCGATGGGCGATTCTTGGGTACTGGCGCCAATTCTGGTTCCGAATCGTTCAACGAATTTTCTTCAGTGTGGAAGAGTGTCACATCTTCAGTGAGAGGGATGGTCGAACGAAAAGAGCACATTGTTCTCATTGGAGAACGGGGAGTCGGAAAGGAAAAACTGGTCAGGGGTATTGTTTGTGACGTGCATCCAGGCGTCACTGTTATCGACGTCGAACCAGGACTTATTGCAGACGACGTAAAAGCGGACCTCTGTTCCAATGGAAAAGGAACGAGTTATCTCATTCTTCGCCATCTGGAACGGTGGACAACAGACGAGATGATTTCTGCCCATAAGGTGATTTCCGACATAAGTTCACGTGGAAACCCGGTTGGAGTAGCGGCCATAGTGACGGAGGCGGAAAGCTCTGAGTCGGAAGAGGATACTTTTCATCGATCATTTCATGGTCTCTTCGGTCGATCGATACAGGTTCCACCACTCCGGCACCGCATGAATGACCTTCCTTGCCTTGTATATCAAATGTTGAGTGAAATATCCGGTACCGGCGTTTCGGAAGTAAGCAACGAAACACTTGAGAAGCTCTCCGCGTATTTCTGGCCGGGTAATTTAACTGAACTGCGCCATGTGCTCTCCGAATGCTTGTCGAAAAAACCTTCTGGGATGATAGAGGTGGAAGATCTTCCCGCTTCCATCCGTTTGTCATCGATTCATGCTTCTGGAATTCTCGAACATCTAGAGCGGGAGGCTATAGTAAAAAGCCTGGAAGAGAATGATGGAAACAGAATGCGTACAGCAAAGAGCCTCGGAATTGCTCGATCATCGCTGTATCGAAAAATGAAAATCTATAAGATATGAAACGAAACACCTGTGGCATTAAGCCTGAATGCACCGATGTGCTGATTCAGTCGGTGCGACTTCTGTTGCGGGGTATAGTGCGGTTGTGGGCATAGATGATCACCCGATCGCATGTGTCGGAATGTGCGTTCGGTGACCGCGACATCGATGTGTTCCTCGTCGGTGAACACTGCCTCGCGTCGCGCTTTCTGCTTGACGTCGCGCGGGTCAGCAGCGCCCTTTTGATGCCGTACAACCGGGTTACCGGACCGGCCACGATGCCCGAGTGTGACCTGCTGGATCCGCTGCCGGCACACGGTGTGTCTCGGCGGCGAGGTGCACGACATGGAACGGGCCCATCACCCTCTTGACCTGCGGTAATACGTCCTTCGCGGCGGAGTGGTAGCCTGTGAACTCGTCCATCGAGACGACCTTCACCCGGTCCCGAAACGCCTGATCACGATCACGATCACGGTCACGAAGCTCGGATTACCCTGCCCGCGAACGTGTTTCCGCTTGTGCTCGTCCGCACCCAAAGGCTCGCACCCTGTCGAGGTGACCGGACTGGTCGTAGACCACATGCCGGACCGTGGACAGAGCCGGGGAGTTTACCACGTCCCAACTCAACCCCAACGCTGCAGCCACCGCCGAAACGGATGTCTTGTCGCAGGCGAGTCGTTCGAGGATTTAGCCGGTGGTGCGGCGACCACGGTGAGAGTGCGGGTGACGTGGTCGCGGAGCCGACCGGGCTGGCCGCACGTTGGGCAGGTCGGGTCGTGTTCGACGGGCCGGCAGTCGATGTGGGTGAGGTGTTCTGCGACGGCGGCGCCGGTGATAGTGACGCCGAGTTCGACGGTTCTGCAGATGGTGTCGGCGACAAGGTTAGTAGTCTGGTCCATGGGTCCTGTGATGTGTTCGGATTCGGGCTCGGAACCTTCCTCCTCGTATCCCAGGGCCCTCTACATCTTTTGCCTCACTTGATCACCGGTGGATCGACTCATGCACTCCAGATCCGGAACAGCCAGATTCTCTCGTGTGGTCACGGTGCATGGAGGACCTCTGTGTCAGGTATCGCCCCAGTGACAAAGGAAAGTCGGGCGGGGTGAGAATGGTAGTAAGGCAATGAGCGCTAAAGAGAGCGGCGCGGCGACTCGAACGCGAAACAAGAACTACAACCTGATCCGCTTCGTCGAAGCGTCGTTGAGCAAAACATTGTGTATGCAGACCTCCATCGAGGATACCGAGCGTGACGGGTACCCTTAAGTGGCAGGTCTGTTCCGCAAAGCTCAAAGCGAGGCCGCCCCGAGTAGAAGTTGCTTCTCGACAGGCTCGCTCTGTCGGTCACGTGAGGTTCGTTCATTATCGGTTCGTCTGGGTCGAAGGGCGTCGTGGGAAGATCTCCTTGATGGGCGCGCGCGGCCTCGTCGCCGGTATCGATATCGTTCGTCCCAGCGACACTTACCCAAAAGAATTTCAGAATGAGGAAGACCACGCCGAGTAGTTGCGGTGATACCTCACCGATAGCTCCCTGCCACGGACCCGGTACGCGAGCACCAGTTGGTCCATCTACCTCAGAGCGAGAGAAGGCGCTTCATAGCGCATTCGATCGGTGCGGGTGAGCCTGGCTGTACTTCAGGGGATCTTTCGATCTCCTGAACCTGCCACCGTGGCCGGGCCTAAACGCGGCGCAAATCTGTACGGGTTGCTCTTGTTTAACCCTCTGGGGCGGCCATGATCGTGGGTTTGTCAGGCGCGGGCACGGGTGCCTACTGTTCTTGTCCGTCCAGTTCCGGGTTCGCTTCGAGTGGTTCGAAGTATCGGGGGTTGGGGTTGGTGAGGGCTCTGACGATGTCGCCGTATCCGAGAACGCGGGCAGGCGGTCCTTGGTAGATCATTTCCTCTGTTCCGATGTAGCGAAAGCGCATGACGGGCTCCTGCAGGTGAGGTGTTCGGGATGATCTGGCGGGGTGACTGCGATACGGTCCGGAGTCTGTCGAGTTGTGCGGTGTCGGAACGAACTTCGGTGTAATACCGTGCGCAGGGTCACGGCTTTTCGTGCGGCCACTACTGCGGGTCGAGGTGGTGCTGTTCCGTGGCGGTGCACCGGTGGTCGGGTTCTCATCGCTGGAGCCTGGTGTGAAGCGCGGAGACCGTGATAGCTGCTCCGACGTGCTCGGAGACCGTTCGCACGAGGGTGCGATCGGTGATGTCCGGTAGGAAGCGGTGCGCGGCGGTGCGCGAGTGCAGAGCGCGTGCCGATGCGGCGATCAGATCCGGGGTCATCATGGTGATGCGGTGACCGCAGCCTGCACTGAGCAGGCCCGCGAGCGGCAACGACGAGTATTCGAAGGGATCTGCTGGCGGGCGAATGCACCGAAGAGGTGAGATCGATTTCTCGGTGGTGGACAAGTCGATCAACACATCGCACTGTTCGATGATCCGGCGGGTGTCCTCGCGTGTTGAGTTGGTGGTATCGATGTCGCTGACGGTGCCGATGCCGCACTGGGTCAGCACATCTTCGAGTAGTGGCGCGTGCCGGGACTGCGAAATGTAGACAGTCGCCATCCACGGCCATACGCCTTGCCTGTCGAGGGCGGTCAGCGTCAGGGCCGCGAGTGACGCGGTCATGGTTTCGTTGTCGGCGATGACAAGGGGGCCGTGGAGGGCGGCTACTTCGTGTTGGACGATCGCGGTGCCGTAGGGCGGTAAACCGATCAGGAAGACCGTTTCGACGTGATCGGGGAGCGCGAGGATGGTTTCGACCAACCGGGGAACGTCGTTGAACGAGAGTGCGGTGTGCTCGGCGCGGAGTGCGGTGCGGTAGCGGATGAGTGCGGCGTATCCCTCGCCCCAGGTTCTGCGGTTGCGGTGCAACCGGCGCAGGGGAGACCACATCGGATCGGCCGTGATCACGGCAACTTTCCCGCCGGCGGGCAGCGTCGGATTCGTGGCGTGTTGTCGGGTGGGTACGTCGAGGTCGGGGTGATCAGCGGTCATGTGGTCCTGAGGTGGTGTGTTCTCCCCGCGTGCGGACAGTCGCTCGCGGCGGCAGGGAAGGTGGCGGCCGGTCATGGCTGCTGCGGCAAGGGCCGGCCGTGGAGGAACGCGATCAGCAGAGCGTTGACCTCCTCGGGTCGCTCGAGGTAGCCGAAGTGACCGCACTGGGCGATTTGTTCGTATCGGGCGCCGGGGATGGCTGCGGCGACTTCGATGCCCTGCGCGGGCGGGGTCAAGCGGTCGTCCCCGAATCCGATGACGAGGGTCGGTGCTTGGATCGCGGCGAGATCGGTCAGTCGATTGCGGGATCGATCCATCGCTGTCTGGGCGCGGACACCGGCAGAGGTGGTGGTGGGTGCGGAGTACTCGAAGATGTCGAGCCATTCCTGGGCCTTCAGCGGATCGGCGAGGGTGTGCGGGGAGAGGTTCAGCACCGCACTGATAGCCGCGGTGTAGGAAGGCGGCAAGTCGATCCCTGCCTGGTGGAGGGCTCGTTGTCCGCGGTTGAGGGCGGCTTCGACGGGGTGCGGTCGACCGGTGGCGGCGAGCATGATCGCCTTGGCGATCAGTTCGGGGCGGGTGATCGCCAGCTCTTGTACCACTCGTGAGCCCAGCGATGTACCGATCACGTGGGCGGGTCCGCCGAGATGTTCGATCAGGGCCGCAGCGTCGGCGGCGAGGTCGGCGATGCTCATCCCCTCGATCCCGGCCGTGCTCGTGATTCCGCGGTTGTCCATCGTGACGACTTCGAAGCCGGCCTTCACCAGCGCCGGAACCTGGTACGTGTTCCACACTCGGCCGGGGCTGCCGGCGCCCATGATCAGCAGTACACGCGGGCCGGAGCCGGTGACGACGTAGTTGACGGGGACGTGGTTGAGGGTGAGGGTCGGCATGGGTCCTGTTTCGTGAGGTGGGTCAAGGGCGAGCGAAGACGAGTGCGGTGTTGTGTCCTCCGAAGCCGAAGGAATTGTTGACGGCGTAGTCGACGGGTCCGATGCGCGGCGACGTCGTTACCACGTCGAGGTCGATCCTCGGGTCGAGTGTGTCGAGGTTGAGTGTGGGGGGGGATGACGCCGTCGCGGACGGCGAGGACGGTGAGAACCGCTTCGAGTGCCCCGACGGCTCCGACGGAGTGCCCGAGGGCAGATTTCGGGGCGTAGATCGCTGCGTGTGTGCCGACCGCAGTGGTGATGGCCTGTGCTTCGGCGATGTCGCCGGCCGGGGTGGCGGTGGCGTGGGCGTTGATGTGGGTGATGTCGGCGGGTGTCAGCCCGGCTCGCTGAATGGCGTGGGTCATCGCGCGAGCGGCTCCGCGGCCGGTGGGGTCGGGAGCGACGAGATGGTAGCCGTCGGAGGTGGTACCGCAGCCGAGCAGACGTGCATGGATCGTCGCACCGCGTGCGAGGGCGTGCTTCTCGGTTTCGAGGACCATCAGCGCTCCGGCTTCGCCGAAGACGAAACCGTCCCGGTCCTTGTCGAACGGACGCGACGCACCGGCAGGGTCGGCATTGTTCGAGCTCAGCGCGCGCATCGTGGCGAAGCTGGCGATGGAAAACGAATCGATGCGGCCTTCGACTCCGCCGGCGACGACCATGTCGGCATCGCCCATTGCAATCATCCGGTAGGCCTGCGCGATGGCTTCCGCTCCTGACGAGCATGCCGACACCGGGGTCATCACCCCGCCGCGGGCGCCGAGTTCGAGGCCCACGGTCGCGGAGGGGCCGTTGGGCATGACCATCTGCACTGCGAAGGGGGACACTTTGCGGTAGCCGCCGGTTCTGAGCCGGTCGACCGCATCGATCAGGGCGTCGCCGCCTCCGAGTCCGGTGCCGATGACCACATCCAGACGATCCTTGTCGACGTCGGGTGAGCCTGCGTCTGTCCATGCCGTGCGCGCGAGTGTCAATGCGACCCGTGCCGGCCAACTCATCCGCCGGATCTCCACCCGGGTGAGGGCATCGTCCGGAGAGACCTTCAAGTGAGCGCCGATACGGACCGGCAGGTCGAATTCCTCGACGAACGAATCGTCGAGAAGACCGATTCCGCTCTCCCCCGCGAGGAGCGCCTTCCATGTGCCGGCGACATCACCGGCGACCGATGTGGTCGCTGCGAGGCTGGTGACGACGACGTTGGGGGCGCGGCCGAGCCAGGACCGTGCCTCGGTGGTGCTCACCGGTCGCTGCTCGGCGCGGCGAGTTCGAGCGCTGCCGCGGCTTCGAGGGTGTGGATGTAGTCCACGACGTCGCCGACGGTGCGCAGACCCATCAGATCCTCGTCGGGAATTTTCACGTTGTACTTGTCTTCGGTCTGTACCGCGATTTCCACCATGGACAGTGAGTCGATACCGAGATCGTCGACGAAGGACGTGCCGATGCCGATTTCGGACGGCTCGATTCCGGTGACCTCTTCGATGATCTGTGCGAGCTCGGTGACGATGGTTTCCTGCGTGCTGGCCATCAATGACGTCCCTTCGAATGAACGGTGGTGTTCGGCTTCTGGTGCTCTCGGACAGGTAGGGCTAAGCTCACGCCATCTTGCCATAATATCTAGTTAAGAATATTAGCAAGTAGCTGTTGTCAGGGATGCTTGCGACTCCCCACGGCCAACTCGGTCGCGTGGGCTTGCGTGAGCTCCGCGGGAAGCCGGGCACCTCGCCGGCTGATGGATGAAGGAACACACAATGCGCGATGCAGTGATCGTCGAAGCCGTACGAACCCCTTTGGGCCGGCGCAACGGAGTGCTCTCGACCATTCACCCGGCCGATTTGTCGGCCCAGATTCTGGTGGGGCTGGCAGATCGCACCGGCCTCGATCCCGCAGTCGTCGACGATGTCATCTGGGGTTGCGTCAGTCAGGCCGGCGAGCAGACCGGTGATATCGGGCGGACCGCCGTATTGGCGGCCGGGTGGCCGCACACCGTCACCGGGGTGACCATCGACCGGCAGTGCGGATCATCGCAGCAGGCGGTGCATTTCGCTGCCGCAGGGTTGATCGCCGGACAGTACGACGTGGTGGTTGCCGGTGGCGTCGAATCCATGAGCAGAGTTCCGATGGGATCCTCGTCCGGCGGGATGAATCCCCTGGGAGATTGGTTCTTGGCGCGCTATCACGGCGTCGCTCCCTCGCAAGGGGTCGGTGCGGAAATGATCGCCGAGCAGTGGGGTCTGTCGCGCCGTCAATGTGACGACTTCGCGCTCGCCTCGCATGCGAAAGCTGCGCACGCGCAAGACGACGGATACTTCGACGACCAGATCCTGCCGATCGTGCTCGCCAACGGCACCAAGATCGCCCGCGACGAGGGGATCCGCCGCGGCGGAACGCCGGAAACCCTGGCCGGGATCAAGACCGCGTTCTCCGACACCGGGGTGGTGACGGCGGGGAACAGTTCCCAGATTTCCGACGGTTCGGCTGCACTGTTGATGATGACCAGCGAGAAGGCGGCGCAGTTGGGGCTGACACCGATCGTTCGAGTCCATTCTGCCGTCCTGGCGGGCGCCGATCCGGTGATCATGCTGACCGCACCGATTCCGGCCACGGAGAAAGCCTTGTGGCGCAGCGGTTTGGCGTTGTCCGATATCGGAGTTTTCGAGGTCAACGAAGCCTTCGCCACGGTGCCCCTTGCCTGGCTGGCCGAAACAGGGGCAGACCCGAAGCGGCTCAATCCGCACGGCGGCGCCATCGCACTCGGACATCCCCTCGGTGGTAGTGGCGCACGCCTGATGACCACGATGATCCACCACATGCGAAACACGCGAACGCGTTACGGACTGCAGACCATGTGTGAGGGCGGTGGACAAGCGAACGCCACCATCCTCGAACTTCTCTGATCCACCCGTATCCACGGCGGTGATCCTCGCCGAGCCCTCGCGCGAGGATCGCCCGAGCCGCCTCGACGTTCAGCGGGGGACGGATGTGTGAGCGGTGAAAAAGTATAGAGGAGAAGGGAATACGAACATCAGACACGTCATCCGTCGTACGGTATTCGTCACGGTATCGACCGCGGCGTTGGCGGCGTCGGCGGTGAAATTTCCTACTCTGGTCCTGGTCTACGTCATCATCGGTTCGCTACTGTTCTTCTCTCGATACCTCGACGACGATACCGACGCGCGCTCACACGACAAGCGTGATTCCGGAACGGGAAAAGACCGTACCGACCGGACAACCACGTTCGTCGCCGAGCGCGAAAATCGTCGAAGATAGTTGCGCGCCCCTTCGTCGGTGAATATCTGTGGCCGTCGAATTTTCCAGGCCGCACTCGTATCGACACGACCGGATGTGTCAACGCAAGGGATGCGGCGGGCTAGATACCGGTGACGGCAATGCCGATCGCCGCGACAGTGATCATCACAAACCCGAAACACGCGAGCACCCACCACCGTTCACCGCCGACAGCATCGGTACGGCGATGCCGTGCAAGCCAGAGAGCGTAGGGCGTAGCAACTGCGAGACCCAGGACCGCGAGAACGGCGAAGACCACATGTACCCGGATCATGGACACGAGAATTCCTCACCGCCCCGTGACATCGACGGGGTTGTCATGCTTTCTTGACGAACTCGGATTTCAGTTGCATCGACCCGATTCCGGCGATTTTGCATTCGATATTGTGGTTGTCGGCACCGTCGACCAGGCGTATGTTGCGCACCTTGGTTCCAGCTTTGATTCCTGTCGGACTGCCTTTGACCTTCAAGTTCTTCACCACGGTGACCGCGTCCCCGTCGGAAAGCTCATTTCCGACGGAGTCGACAACGATGGACCGGTCGACCATCTGCGATCCCTGGTGAGATGTCCATTCGTGAGCGCATTCGGGGCACACCAAGAGCGCCCCCATCTCGTAGCTGTATTCGCTGGAGCACCGTGGGCACGGCGGCAGTGCATTGTTCACGGGGCCATCCTCTTCCTTGTTCGGCATACTGATTCTTCGATTCGTGACACGTCTCGTCGGTTCGCGGCGCTGAGGCAGAGTCGACGTGCCCGCCCCGGACGCGATATACCGACGGAGCCGGCCGGGTTCTGGTGACTTGTCTGCCGTGCACATGTGGATGCTTACGCCGTGGGGACGCGGATGATGAGTGCGTCGCCTTGTCCGCCGCCGCCGCAGAGTGCGGCTGCGCCGATGCCGCCGCCGCGGCGTTGCAGTTCGAGGGCGAGGTGCAGGGCGATGCGGGCGCCGGACATGCCGAGGGGGTGTCCGACGGCGATGGCGCCGCCGTTGACGTTGACCTTGGCGGGGTCGAGGCCGAGTTCGCGGGTGGAGGCGATCCCGACGGCGGCGAACGCTTCGTTGATTTCGACGAGGTCGAGGTCGGTGGGGTCGATGCCTTCCTTGGCGCAGGCCTTGGCGATGGCGCGGGCGGGTTGGGACTGGAGGGTGGAGTCGGGTCCGGCGACGACGCCGTGGGCGCCGATTTCCGCGATCCAGGTCAGGCCGAGTTCTTCGGCTTTGGTTTTGCTCATCACGATCACGGCGGCGGCGCCGTCGGAGATCGGGGAGGCGGAGCCGGCGGTGATGGTGCCGTCCTTGCTGAACGCGGGACGCAGTTTGCCGAGGGATTCGGTGGTGGTGTCGGCGCGGATGCCTTCGTCCTGTGCGAAGACGATCGGGTCGCCCTTGCGTTGGGGGATGGAGACGGGGACTACTTCGTTGTCGAAGTAGCCGTCTTTCCAGGCGCGGGCCGCGTTCTGGTGTGAGGCGGCGGCGAAGGCGTCCTGCTCGGCGCGGGTGATGTGGGCGGTTTCTTGTTGGTTGACTTGTTCGGTGAGCAGGCCCATGGCCTGGTCGGTGAAGATGTCGTGGAGGCCGTCGTAGGCCATGTGGTCGCGGAGGGTGACGTCGCCGTATTTGAAGCCTTCGCGGCTTTTTTCGAGCATGTGGGGTGCGCGGGACATCGATTCCTGCCCGCCGGCGACGACGATGTCGAATTCTCCGGCGCGGATGAGTTGGTCGGCGAGGGCGATGGCGTCGATGCCGGAGAGGCACACTTTGTTGATGCTCAGGGCGGGGACGTTCATGGGGATGCCGGCGGCGACGGCGGCTTGGCGGGCGGGCATCTGGCCGGCGCCGGCGGTGAGGACCTGTCCCATGATGACGTAGTCGACGTGTTCGGGGGCGACTCCGGACTTGTCGAGGGCGCCTTTGATGGCGATGCCGCCGAGGTCGGACCCGGAGAGGTCTTTCAACGATCCGAGGAGTCGACCCAAGGGCGTTCGAGCTCCCGCAACAATCACGGTGGATGTGTTCAACGCGTACTCCAGTCTTTTACGACGGTCTCGGGGTTCGATTGCCGAGACCGCGCCGGTGCAATGGCCTGTAACGGATGGCGCCGTGCGCCTGATCAGGCAGTGAGGATGTAGAACACCGCGGCCATCGCCAACACCACAGCGGCGGCGGATGCCATCGACGCCGTCAGGGAGGTCGGGGGCGGATTCATCGGATCTGTTCCTGACGTCGACCGCGCCGTCATGGACGGTAGCGGGATTCGTAGGCCTGCTTTTCCTCGTCCATTTTCTTTTTCTCGTGCACGTCCAGGAGCGCCGGGCTCAATCCGTGGCTGACCAGACGGTGCCGCAGGTAGATCTTTTTCAAGGCGAGAAGGAAATAGACGAAGGGCAGGAAGAGCAGGAGCACCATGCTGATCCGGATGATCCAGGGGCCGGGGATCAGCAACAGTCCCACCAGGATCGGCAGCAAGGGGACGATGCACCGTGTCGCGTAGCGGCGGGCGGCGCCGGGGCCGGTGATGTCCTCGATCACCCACGGAATGAACTCGTCCGGCAGGGTGCGTCCGGCGAGGTACTTGAGGTGCTGGGCGAAGGTGGGATGTGCGATGGTTCCGTTCTGGGACATGGTGTTTCATTCCTCGATGTTCATCGATAGGTACTGGTTCCTCGGAAGCACCAGCATGCGGGCGTATTCGATGGCGCGTGGTGTGTCGGAGAAGATGTGTCGGCGTTCGCTGTCGGAGGTGGTGAAGACACCGAGGGCTTTCAGTGGCCGGAGGTGGTCCGGTTTCATACCGGAGATCAAGACGGTGATGTGGCGGTGTTCGAGTTTGCCGATGGCGTCCTTGAGGACGATGGCGCCGGTGGCATCGATCGCGGTCACCCGTGACATGCGCAAGATGACGACCTTGACGTCGGAGACGTCCGCCAATTCGAGCAGGAAGCGGTGGGCGGCGGCGAAGAACAAGGCGCCGTCGATGCGGTAGGCGACGATGTGTTCACGGAGCAGTTCGTGTTCTTCGCTCTGGTGCCCGTCGTCGTCGAGGGGGACTTGTTCGATCTTGGCCGATTTCGCCACTGCGCGCAGTGCCAGGATCGCGGCGAATGCGACACCGACCGCGACCGCGGTGACGAGGTCGAGTGCGACGGTGACCAGAAATGTTGCGCCCATGACCGCGGTGTCGGCGCGGGTGGCGCGCGCGATGGCGATGATCGAGGCTGTTTCGACCATGCGCACGGTGGTGGCCAGCAGTACCCCGGCGAGAGCGGCCAAAGGTATCTCGGCGACCAGGGTCGATGCCAGGTAGACGATCGCGGCCAAGATGACGGCATGGGTGAGTGCGGCGAGGCGACTGCGTGCGCCGGATCGAACGTTGACGGCCGTGCGGGCGATGGCACCGGTGGCCGGGACGCCGCCGAACAGGGGTGCGGCGATGTTCGCCAACCCCTGTCCAAACAATTCCCGGTCGGGATTGTGGCGGGTCCCGACTCCCATCGAATCCGCCGCGGTCGCCGACAGAAGTGATTCGAGGGCGGCCAGCGCGGCCACTGCCAGGGCCGGGGCCACCAGCGAGGTCAGATCTCCCAGATGCAGAAAGTTCAGTGTGGGTGCGGCGATGCCGGAGGGGATTTCACCGATGCGGGCGATGTCGAGGTGCAGCAGTTGCGCGGCCAACGTCGCGGCAGCCACGGCGACGAGCGAGAACGGAACCTTGGGGAAGTAGCGTCCGCCGACGAGGATGGCGACGGCCACCGCGAGCGCTGTTGCCGGCGTGAGAATCGAGGGGTGCGCGACGAATTTGGCGACCGCATCCGCTGCGCTGCGCCACACTTTGTCCCCTTCGGCGTCGGTGATACCCAGAGCAGCCGGGATCTGTTGGAGGGCGATGACCACGGCGATACCAGCGGTGAATCCTTCGATGACCGGTGCCGGCATGAAACGCACTGCCCGCCCGACTCCGGCGAACGCCAACACCACCAGCACGATGCCGGCGATCAGTCCGACCGCCAGGACACCGGATCCGCCGTATTCGTGAACGATGGGAACCAGGACCACGGTCATGGCCCCGGTCGGCCCGGACACCTGGAACCGGGAGCCGCCGAAGACAGCGGCGACGGCGCCGGCGACGACAGCTGTGGTCAGCCCGGCCGCCGCCCCGAGTCCGGTGGAGATGCCGAATCCCAAGGCCAGCGGAAGGGCGACCAGTGCCACGATCAGGCCGGCCAGCAGATCCGCGCCGGGTGCGCGCAGCGACGAACTCCATTCGCTCCATCGCGGCAACAGGTCCCGTACGGACTGGGCAGCGCGGCCGAGCGAGTTCTGCGAGGCCGGAGTGGAATTCGGTGCGGGCGTAGCGGTCATAAGGTTCCTCGGTACTGCGAGAAGAAAGTGGAAGCCTGTCTGGTTACTTGCTAATATTAGCAAGTAACCAGACGAAGGGAGCGGTGATGCGTGTAACACCACTGCGCGGACTGCTGAGCGCGCCGCTGCTGCAGTGCCGCGAATGTGCCAGGTTGTGCCGTCGGTCCGCGGTGACGCCGGGCGGAAACGTGTGCCCATGGTGTGGGGAGCAGGCGTTGTCGACGGCTGTCCTGGGCTCCCCGCTGCGCTCGTCGAGTTGACGGCGCTTTCTCGGCGTGGGATCACCACGTTCGGTCTCACGTCAAGAAGATCCCGATCCGGGAGGTTGAGGGGCAACTTGACCGGATCGGGATCTTCGATGAGGGCCTCCAGCGCGAGAGACTCGACGTGAGATGCGCTGGCAGCCCTGCTCGGGGGGTCAGCAGTCGTCGGCGCGGGTGCGCACACGCCGGAAATGCGTGTCGCGGGACGGGGCCTCGTCGGTGAGTTCGTAATCGAACGTCGACAGTCGTTGACGCAAGGCACGCAACTCTTCACGCAGCGCGTCGGGGAGTCTGTTGCCGCCGATCGTGGCGTACCACTGATCGATGAGGGGAAGTTCGGCCGCCCACTCCGCCGGGTCGACCTTCAAGGCAGCGGCAATGGTGGGACGATGTATGCCGAGTCCGGTCAGATCCAGGGCATCGAGGGTCGGAACGTGACCGATCGGGGTCGCCTCGGACTCGCCGGTTCCCTCGACGCGTTCGAGTGCCCACTTGAGGATCCGTGAGTTTTCTCCGAAGCCGGGCCACAGGAACTCGTCGTGGTCGCCGCGGCGAAACCAGTTCACGTAGAAGATCTTCGGCAGCTTCGAGGACTCGGTGCGCGCGCCGATATCGAGCCAGTGCTGGAAATAGTCCCCGACGTGGTAGCCCAGGAACGGCAACATCGCCATCGGGTCGCGGCGCACCACCCCGACGGCTCCGGCTGCGGCGGCCGTGGTCTCCGAGGAGAGTGTCGAGCCGAGGAAGACGCCGTGCTGCCAGTCGAAGGATTCGGTGATCAACGGCATGGTGGTGGCGCGTCGGCCTCCGAAGAAGATCGCCGAGATCGGAACCCCTGCCGGGTCGTTCCATTCCGGCGCCACTGTCGGGCACTGTGCGATCGGGGTGCAATAACGTGAATTCGGGTGTGCTGCCGGTGTTCCCGACGTCGGAGTCCACTCGCGTTGTTGCCAATCGAGGAGATGCGCCGGGGGCTCTTTGGTCATCCCCTCCCACCACACGTCACCATCGTCGGTCAGGGCGACGTTGGTGAAGATGGAGTTCCCTTTCTCGATCGTCGCCATGGCATGCGGGTTCGTCGCGGTGCTGGTACCCGGGGCGACACCGAAGAAACCGGCTTCGGGGTTGACGGCGTAGAGCCGGCCGTCGTCACCGAAACGCATCCAGGCGATGTCGTCACCGATCGTTTCCGCGGTCCACCCGTCGAGTGTGGGATCGAGCATCGCCATGTTCGTCTTGCCGCACGAGGACGGGAACGCCGCCGCGATGTAGTGCACGACCTCGTCCGGGGAGGTGAGCTTGAGGATGAGCATGTGCTCTGCCAGCCAACCCTCGTCCTTGGCCATCTTCGACGCGATACGCAAGGAGTAGCATTTTTTCCCCAGCAGCGCGTTACCGCCGTAGCCCGAGCCGTAACTCCAGATGGTGCGTTCTTCGGGGAAATGGGAAATGTACTTGGTGTGATCGCACGGCCACGGGACGTCGACCTGCCCGTCGTAGAGGGGTGCGCCGACCGAGTGCAGACATTTGACGTACTCGACATCCCCACCGAGTGCCTCCCAGACCGGTGTCCCGGACCGGGTCATGATCTGCATCGACACGGCGACGTATTCCGAGTCCGTGATCTGGACACCGAATTTCGGTTCCGGGGCATCGAGGGGCCCCATGCAGAAGGCGATGACATACATCGTGCGCCCCGACATCGCGCCGCGGTACTGCTCGGTCATGACCGTCTTCATATCGAGGGGGTCCATCCAATTGTTCGTCGGACCGGCATCTTCGCGCGACTGGGAACAGATGAACGTCCTGTCCTCGACCCGGGCGACGTCCTCGGGATCGGAGACACACCGGAACGAGTTCGGCTTGCGGTCCAGGCGCACGAACGTGCCTTTGTCGACGAGCAGATCGGTCAGGCGATCCCATTCGGCGCCGGACCCGTCGCACCAGATCACCTCACGCGGTGAGGTCAGGTCCTCGACCTCGGCCACCCAGGCCGCGATGTCGGCACGAAGCGCGCCGAGACGAATCGGGTCGGAGTCGATATGGGTTGTCACTGTGTTCTCCTGACATGTGTTCGGTGCGCGGTACGCATCTGTCCGAGCGGGATAGGCGAGAAATTCGATCAGTGCAGGTGGGTGCTGTACGGAGGGGCGTGGCCGAGGGATTTGGTGACCTGTCGGGCGATCGAGGAGAGCAACATCCGCTCGTCCGCGGACGGGAGAGTGCACCCCGGCGGGGTGATCAACGCCAGTGAGCGCGCGCAGGCGGCGATCATCTCGGCGGTCAGGACGGTGACGTCATGGCCGCAGAGGACACCGAGCAGTCCGGGAAGAACGACCGCGCCGTGATCGAAAGTTTCACCAGGCAAGCTCACCACTTGCCGTGTGGGTACCGAATCGCCCACGCAGCCATCGAGATCGACGAGAACATCGTTGTGTTCCATCAGTCGGCGCAGCGGAAACTGGTGCGCATCACTGGTGCGCCAGCTGCTGATACCGGCGACACCGGACATCAACAACGTCGGCCCGAGCATCGGAGCTCGATGGGCCCCGGTGATCACCACTTGCCCAACCCGCGGCCCCACGACGAGGTTGCGCAGCGCCGAAATCGTCATTGCGGTCAATGTTGCTGTCACGACGTCGATCTCGGTGACGACCAGCGGGCCGCCCCGCTCGGCGACCCCGTGCTGCACGGCGGTGGCGGCAGGGGCGTCCAGTCCGACGACGAAGGCAGCGGAGATGCGCGGTTGCAGGCTCAGTACACGGGCGATCACGGTGTTGACGTCCGCCGTCGCCAAGGGCAACCGAACCGCGTGCAGTGCCGTCCGGTCGCAGATCATGGCGGCGTAGTCCTCCATCGCCTCCCACGGTGACCGCGTCCTGACCTCGGCGCGATGTGATCTGGCCGCGGCAACTCCCACCACCGCGACATCGACGCGGCTCAAGACTGCACTGCCTGGATGGACGTCGTTGGTCGTCACCGCCCGCCACCTCTTTCGAATCGATCAGCCGGTTGTCCGGTTACTAGTTCTACAATGTACGTACTTTAGCAATTTCGCAACTAGTGGATACGGGCAGGAGCCCGTCCTGCAGGATGTGCGCTCTACCGTGCTTTACCGGCCAGAGCGGGTGGCTCCGGAATCTCCTCGACCAACATTTCGGCCTGGCCGGCGACCATTCCGGTCAAGATGGCCCGCGCCGTGGTCAACAAATCGGCGACACGCGGCGACGTCAGAGCGTACGAGACGGACAACCCTTCCCGCCGTGCGGTCACCAGACCTGCTCGGCGCAGGATGGACAGTTGCTGCGACAGATTTGCCGGCTCGATCCCGACCTCGGGAAGCATCTCCGAGACGGCATGCTCACGCTCACTCAAGAGCTCGAGGACGCGAATACGTGCGGGGTGTCCCAGCGTCTTGAAGAAGTCGGCCTTCATCTGATAAAGCGGCTGCCGCGAGTTCACAACCACGACGCCTCCTGTCACTCGAATCGGATCGTCGGCATGCGCATAGGTGTGGCGCGCCGCTGTCCTGCCTCTGCGAAACGTGCGCAGAAGCTCCCACCGGTTGTGGTACTTGCGAATCTTAGCAATTTGCGTGGGTATCCGTCGGCGCAGAGCGGGAAGTGGCGGCCGTGGCGAAGCTTCAAATCGCAACATGTTTCAGAATCAGGCGTCACTGAGTTGAAATATGTTGTGGTATAGCTTTATTCGTCGCCCTGAAAATGACACACACGTTCTAATAATTTTTGCTACTCGAGGAGGTACGACAACACATGGGAAATCCTGTGATCGTGGAAGCGGTACGCACTCCCATCGGAAAGCGCGGAGGATGGCTCTCGGGTCTGCACGCCGCCGAATTGCTGGGAGCTGCTCAACGAGGGCTACTCGATCGTGCGGGACTCGATCCGATGCTCGTCGAACAAGTCATCGGGGGGTGCGTCACTCAAGCCGGCGAACAGTCCAACAACGTGACGCGGACTGCATGGCTGCATGCCGGTCTTCCCTGGCAGACCGGATGTACCACCATCGACTGCCAATGCGGCTCGGCCCAACAGTCGACCCATCTGATCGCCGGTCTGATTGCCACCGATGCGCTCGACGTCGGAATCGGCTGTGGCGTCGAAGCGATGAGCCGAGTTCCCCTCGGTGCCAATGTCGGTGTGCACGCCGGACCTCGTCGACCTGCCTCCTGGAACATCGACATGCCCGATCAATTCGAGGCCGCCGAACGCATCGCCCGCCGCCGCAACCTGACGCGGACCGACATCGAAGCCTTCGGCGTGCACTCGCAGGTGAAAGCGCACCGCGCGTGGGCGGAGCACCGTTTCGACACCGAAGTGCTGCCCGTCACAGCGCCGGTGCCCTCATCGGGCTCGGAACCTACCTACACGCTGGTCGAGAAAGATCAGGGTCTGCGAGAGACCACTGCGGAGGCACTTGCTGCGCTCACCCCGATCATTGCCGGCGGAATACACACCGCCGGAACCTCGTCGCAGATTTCCGACGGCGCAGCTGCGGTCCTGCTGATGGACCACACCCGCGCCGAGCAACTGGGCCTGACGCCGCGTGCCCGGATCGTCGCGCAATGCCTCGTCGGCGCCGAACCCGAATTCCACCTCGACGGACCGGTACAGGCAACCAGTCGGGTGCTCGACAAGGCCGGAATGAAGATCGGCGATCTGGACCTGTTCGAGATCAACGAGGCATTCGCCTCCGTCGTCCTGTCCTGGGCCAGCGTGCACGACCCCGACATGAACACGGTCAACGTCAACGGCGGCGCCATCGCCCTCGGACATCCCGTGGGAAGTTCCGGAGCCCGACTGATGGCCACCGCACTGCACGAACTCGAACGACGCGACGCCTCAACAGCATTGATCACCATGTGCAACGGAGGAGCCCTCGCCACCGCCACGATCATCGAACGCATCTGAGAGCGGGGTCGGTCGAGTCGACGCCTCGGTGAGCCGACCGACCCCCACCGACAGTGAAGAAACGAACATCCGAGAACGGGCGTCATCCCAAGCGTTCGATGATCGTCACGTTCGCCGTGCCGCCACCTTCGCAGATCGTTTGCAAGCCGAAGCGCCCGCCTGTGCGTTCGAGTTCGTTGAGCATCGAGGCGAACAGTTTCGTTCCGGTAGCGCCGAGCGGGTGCCCGAGGGCAATCGCACCGCCGTTGACATTCACCCGGGCGGGATCGGCGCCGGTTTCCTTGATCCACGCCAAGACCACCGGCGCGAAAGCCTCGTTGATCTCCACCACGTCGATGTCGTCGATACTCAAACCGCACTTGCCCAGCGCGTACTTCGTGGCCGGTATCGGCGCGCTGAGCATGAAGATGGGATCCGCGCCCCGCGCGCTCAGATGATGAATGCGTGCTCGCGGAGTCAAGGAATGACGGGCCACCGCAGCCGCCGACGCCACGAGGACCGCGCTCGCTCCGTCGCAGATCTGGCTCGCCGAGGCCGCGGTGACAACGCCGTCGGGCAACAACGTCGGTAGAGCTGCCATCTTCTCGAGACTGGTCTCTCGTGGGCATTCGTCGACCCGAAAATCGCCCACCGGCACGATTTCGTTCTCGAACCGCCCGTTCTCGATCGCCGATCGAGCCCGGGCGTGGCTCTGCAACGCCCACTGTTCCATCTCGATCCGACTGATCTGCCAGTTCCGAGCAATCAACTCCGCGCCGCGGAACTGGGAAACCTCCTGATCGCCGTACATCCGGCGCCACCCGATCGACCCGTGAAACGGTGTCTCGAAGCCGAACTGTTGCCCCACCGTCATCGCCGAGGCGATCGGTATCGCGCTCATGTTCTGCACTCCACCTGCAACAACGAGATCCGCCGTACCGCTCATCACTGCCTGAGCGGCGAAGTGCACCGCTTGCTGACTCGAACCACATTGGCGATCGACAGTCACCCCCGGCACCTCCACCGGAAGCCCCGCCGCCAACCAGGACGTGCGTGCGATATTGCCCGCCTGCGGCCCGATGGCATCGACACACCCGAAAATGACGTCGTCGACACCGTGCGGGTCGATTTCGGTGCGTTCGAGCAGATGAGTGAGAACGCCCGCCCCCAGATCTGCCGGATGGGTGGCAGAGAGCGCGCCCCCCTTTTTTCCGATTGCAGTGCGCACCGCATCGATGATGTATGCCTCGGACATCGAGAACTCCTCCATCCTGGCCCGCGCGGCTACGACTTCGAGCACTGACGCGAGACGTCGTCGCACAGCGACGAAACCCTTCATGTACCAAGCAGTTGCTTGGTACATGAAGGGTAGTACCGCACCCATTCGGCGGGAACGGGCACCCACAAAACCGCTCATCCCAGCAGGTTTCAGCTCTCCCGCAAGGCGGTGGGCGTATTCTCCCAACCATCGACTGCGTTGCCCGCAATGCGGTCGAACATGTTCACGATCCGCTATCGACCCCGGCCCGTATCCCGAGGGCGACATCAGAAAGAGCCCAGCAGTGACGCACGAGCCCTCCGCCGATCCCGCGAGTGGGAGTCCCTTTCCGCATTCTCCGGCGGACACTGTAATGAACCTCTACGTCGGCTTCCTCGACTCCTTCGCCATCTTCCTCATCGGCGGGATCTTCATCTCGTCGGGCAACGCCGCGATCACCCCCATCGACACATGGTCGATCAACCTCCCCGTCCTGGTAGGTACCATCGCCAGTGCCCTGATCGGATTCGTTCTCGGCGTCGTGATCGCGACACTCCTCGCATCCCATCGCGGGCGAGTTCTTCTGACAGCGACTCTTCTCCTGACCGTTGCTGGATTGACGATGCTGTTCATGCCCGGACCGGTCGTCGTGGCGTTCCCCGTCGCGCTCGCCGTGGGCGCCGTCAACGTACTTCTCGGCACGCGCGGCCAACTCGCGGACGCCACCCGCGAAGTGACCAAGAAATGGTTGTCGCACAATACAATCCAACCCATCAGGCGAAGGGTCCACAGCTCGGCCGGATTCATCGGCGGGGTGGCAGTGGGAGCGCTCAGCTATCGACTCCTTGCCGAGGCAAGTCTGTGGCTGGCGCTGGCCGGTTCGATAGCCATGATGGCACTGACCCGCCGGAGGCCAACAGAAAACACGGCGACCACCAACCGGTGACCACTCGCCGCGAGCGACCCTGCAGGCGAAAATCCGCAAGCCGCAGAATCTCGCCAACAGGGTCTACACGTCCCCGTCACAGTCCAGGAAACGAGAACGTGACTCGGCCGACCCTACGCCTGACCGGAACCAGACACGTTCACCGGCAGGCTATCTACCCTCGCGATGCAGCTGGACCGCGAAGCGGAGAGCAAAAGCCGGAGAGCAAAAGCCGGGGAGGGCCACCGGGGCCGGTGTCAGCGCCATCTCGATAGACGGCATCCACCATGCTCTCCCATCGAAACGACACGGTCAGGCCCGCAATCTTCGCCATCGTTCAGGACGTCGAATACGGGACGTCGAATACGCTGTCCCCAATGTGATTTGAGCGAACTGGCCACGCGTCTCACCGCTGCCTGTGCCCGATAGGATTTGCTTTGGTCAACACCAGTATTCATTCCTGGAAATAGTGCAGAAAGCGAATACCTGCCGTGCACCGGTTTGCACCGGTGGAGGCTTCAGACACCCCGCATTCAAAGGGGTGCGCATAGACGGGACCGCCGCCGACGTCGACCTCCCCGGACGACACTGACCACCCCTGACATGACGAAGCCGCCGGCACCGGATGGTGTCCAGCGGCTTCACAGGGGCGGTGCCCGTCTTGCGCCTCTCGGCAAGTGGCCGCTCAAAGCGGCATTTCTTTCGGTGGTACCCGGGCAAAGAGCAACGCCAGCAGGAGTGAGTCGTCGGACGACGTAGTGCGCGTCGCGGCCCACCCCGCGTAGGGATGCGGACGAGAGGCTTCGTTGCCATTCCAGTCCCACGTATCCGAGTCCGGGGTGGGTGGTGGACAGGCCTTTCTTGTGGCGGGGATGGCCGGTGTCGGTGAGTGCCTCGAGTTCTGTGAGGTAGTTCAGGTTGGGGGTGTATCCGGTGGCGAGGATGACTGCGTCGTCGGTTGTTGTGGTGTCGTCGGGCCAGAAGGCTTGGTTTCCTTCGAGTTTGGTGAACATGGCGCGGCGTTTCGGCCTGCCGGCGAACAGGGCTGCGTGGTAGCGGCCGGTGTCGAACACCGGCGACGTCGGTGGCCGCGAGAGAAGATGCCCGATCGGGAGGGTGTCGATTCCGGTGTACTTGAACCAGAAGTGCATGTCTCGGCGTAGGGGTCGTTGCGGGGCGAAGGTCACGGGGTTTCGGCTGGCCAGGATCACATCGGCTGTTTCGGCGACCTCGGCAGCGATCTGTACTGCGGAGTTCCCGGCGCCGACGACGATGACGTTCTGCCCCGTGTAGGTGGTGGGTTCGCGGTAGTCGGCGGCGTGCACAACAGTCCCGGTGAAGGCATCGAGTCCCTTCAGCGCGGGAATGTGTGGAATGCCGAATCCTCCTGTGGCGGCAATGATTCGAGGTGCGGTGAAGACGAATCCGCTGTCGGTCCGGACGGTGAACTGGCCGCCGCTGGTGGTGACGGTGCCGGCTCGTTCGTTGACGTGGATGTCCACATCGAGAGTCTTCGCGTAACGCCGGAGATAGTCGACGACTTCGTCGCGGCCGGGATAGCGGTCACCGTCGCCGCCGAACGGTAGACCGGGGAGGGAGCTGTACTTTGCTGGTGAGAACAAAGTGAGGCTGTCGTAGTACTGCGGCCAGGAGCCGACGGGTTCGCTTCCAGCTTCGACGACTTCGTCGCGGCCGGGATAGCGAGATGATTGGCCGCGGTCAGGCCGGACTGACCGCCCCCGACGACGATCGCGTCGTAGTGCGTCATGAGAGTTTCTCTTTCGGTCAGGAAGTGATCGGAATCGTTGTGGTGGTGCGGAGGGCGGGGATGGTTGCTGCGCTGATCACGGCGCCGACGAGGGCGATCGCTCCGAGTACGAGGTAGGCGTGGGCGTAGCTCCCGGTCCAGGTGGAAAGCACGGTACCGGCCCACGGCGCCAGGGCCATGACGATGACGATCGGTGCGGACATCAGCCCGTTGAGTCGCCCGTAGTGTTCGCCGCCCTAGCGGTCGGTGATGGCGGTGGCCTGGATCAGGGTGAAGATGCCGCGGACCAGTCCGGCGCCGACGGCGATGCCGATCAACGCCGCCGCCGAGCTCGCCAGACCTAACCACGCGGTGCTCAGACCGGCAACGACGATGACCGATACCGTGCGCACTCGGACACTGGTCTTCGCTGCGAGTGGTAGGTAGAAGATGCGGCCGATGACCTGACCGGCGCCGCCCAGCCCGAGGGTGAGTGCGGCGAGGCTGGGACTGAAACCGCGTTCGATCAGCAGCGGTACGAGGTTGAAGACGCCGGCGGATGCGGCGAAGGCGGCTGCAGCGAGGGCGACGATCAGAGCAAGGAATGGGATGCTGCGTGAGGTGCGGTGATAGTCGCCGGGCTGCGCGTGGGGCAGCCGGATGGGGTCGGGCCATCCGCCCCGCAACCCCCAGATATGTCCGGGGATGGTGATCACGGCCAGTATGGCGGCGAGCACCAGGTAGGTTGTGCGCCAATCGAAACGATCGGCCAGAGCGACAGACAGTGGCGCGAACACCGTGCTGGCCAGACCCGCAGCGAGGGTGAGAATCATCAGTGCTTTGACGTAGTTGTCGCCGTACCAGCGGGTCAGGGCGGCGAAGGCCGGTGGATACAGCACCGCGCCCATCGCGATTCCGGCGAACACCCACCCTGCGAAAAACAGAGGGAGGGTGTGAGCGGTCGCGATGACCACCAGTGCGGGTACAGCGAGTACAGATCCTGTGGTCATGACCCAGCGGGGCCCGTGGCGATCGAGGATCCGTCCCACCGGTATGCCGACGGCGGCGGCGACGAGTTGGCTGACCGAGAACGCCGCCACGATCACCGAGGTCGACCATCCGGTATCGCGGGAAATGGCTACCGACAGAACAGGAAACGCGTAGTACAGGATTCCCCAGCTGGTGATTTCGGTCAGACACAGCGCCACCAGGACCCGCCGCAGCCCCGACGGGTCGAGGCTGACGGGGCGCTGCGGCGGATCCTCGATGGTCGTCATCGGCTGCGTCTTATCCGCAGGAGTTGGAACTGCCGGAAGGGCTGGACAGCGAGATCAGCTCCGGAGCAGGTGCGGCGCAGCAGCCGCCCTCGGATTCCGCGGTGTCGGGTTCGTCGAAAACACCTGCGCCGCCGCAGACTCCGGTTTCAGGGAGGATCAACTCCACCCGAGCAGCGGCCTCGTGGTCACCGGCGAGTTCTGCGGCGATGCTGCGAACCTGCTCGTACCCGGTCATCGCCAGGAACGTCGGCGCACGGCCGTAGCTCTTCATCCCCGCCAGGTACACGCCGGGTTCGGGGTGGCGAAGTTCTTTCGCGCCGTGCGGATAGACCGTGCCGCAGGAGTGGACGTTCGGGTCGATCAGAGGCGCCAGCTGTGTCGGTGCCTGCAGGACGGGGTCGAGGCCCAGTCGGATTTCCGAGAGCCAGGACAGGTCGGGGCGGAATCCGGTCAAGGTGACGACGTTGTCGACGTTCTCGATCCGGGTGCCGGCATCGGACACCAGTGCGAGCTGACCCTTGTCGGCGGATTCGACGGCTGCGGTGCGGAAACCGGTGACGACGGTGAGAAGTCCGTCGTCGACAGCCTTCTTCGCGCGCAGTCCGAGGGCACCGCGGGCGGGCAGCTCGTCCGATTCGCCGCCGCCGAACGCGGAACCGACGCTCCCGCGGCGAACCGCCCACGTGATCCGCGTACCGGGGGCTTCTGCCTCGAGTCCGGCCAACGCGACGATGGCAGTCAGTGCGGAATGGCCGCTACCTGCGATGACAGTGTGCTTCCCGGCGAACCGAGCACGAACTGCCTCGTCGTCGAGATCGGGCACACGGTAGGTGATCGCGGATCCGGCAGCCTTCTCGCCGAGGGCGGGCAGTCCTTCCCCGCCGAGCGGGTTCGGGGTGCCCCAAGTGCCGGACGCATCGACGACGGCCTGAGCGAAGACGCGGTCCTCGCTGCCGCCTGGGCGGCGCAGGTGAATGGAGAGAGGTTCGGTCTCGCGGCCGGCGTCGACGACCAGGTCGCGGCCGCGTCGGGCGACGCCGACCACCTCGGTACCGAACTGCACCGCATCACCGAGGGCGGCGGCGAGGGGTTCGAGGTAGAGCTGCCGCCACTGCTGTCCGGTCGGGTACGCATCTCCGTCGGGGGCGCTCCACCCGTTCTGCTCGAGGAGGAGGCGGGCAGCCGGGTCGACCAGCTCTGACCAGCGGGAGAAGAGACGGACGTGATTCCATTCGGCGATCGCGGCGCCGGCGACGGCGCCTCGCTCGAACACCAGCGGCGTGAGTCCTCGTTCGCGCAGTTGCGCGGCGGCGGCGAGGCCGATCGGTCCGGCTCCGATCACGACAACGGGGAGTTCGGTCATCACACTTTCCTTTCATCGACAACAATCGATCTTTGATTCGAACTGTATCGACATCAGTCGATGAATGCAACCATCGACGAAGGTCGATATAGTGTGTGCATGACATCGCTGCAGACCCCGACGGTGCGCGTCGGCGATTCGGACCAAGGTGCGGTCGACTCGAACGTGCTCGAGCAAGCTGACGCCGACACCTACGCACAGTGGTTCGCGTGCCTGGCCGAACCGATGCGGGTGCGGCTGCTGCACCGCGTCGCGAGCGCTGCCGGCGGAATCACAATCGGGGCCCTTGCCGAGGCGTTGGGGATCGGACAGCCCACGGTCTCCCACCATGTGCGCAAGCTCGCCGATGTGGGATTCGTCAGCCTGCGCAAAGAGGGGACCAGCACCGTTGTCGCGATGAATCCGACGTGCTGCGTCGCGTTGCCGCAGGCTGCCGACATCGTGATGGGGGTTCTCGCGCCGCGGCCGTGCTGCCCGAGCGATCTTCCCGACGACGTCGCCGTCCGGGTCATGTCCGATGACGACTGGGACGCCGTTCTGCGGATCTACGGCGAAGGCATCGCCACGCGCAACGCCACCTTCACCACCGAAGCCCCCAGCCGGGAGCACCTCGATGCGCAGTGGCTACCGAACCATCGCTGGGTCGCCACCATCGACGATGTCGTCGTCGGCTGGGCTGCCCTGAGTCCGGTGTCCGGGCGGGACTGCTACCGCGGAGTCGCCGAAAACTCCGTCTATGTCGCCGACGGGATGCGCGGACGAGGTGTCGGAAAAGCATTGCTACGCAAGCAAGTCATGGCAGCCGACGCAGACGGACTCTGGACGCTGCAGACGTCGATCTTCCCCGAAAACCGCGCCTCCGTCTCCCTGCACCATTCGGCAGGTTTCCGCACCATCGGGATCCGGGAAAAGATCGCCCAACTCGACGGCATCTGGCGCGACACAGTCCTGCTCGAACGACGATCAGTGGCTGATCCAACCTGAGTTCCCCTGGCGGAGGTGCTTATTTCTGGGTTGGTGTATCGGTGCTGTGGTCGACGCCGAACATCGATTCGGCGGGTTCTCCGGGTGCGGGAATTGTCAGGCGCCGCCACTCGGGGCCGAGGTCACCATTCAGCGATTCCGGAACTTTCGTTCCCACGGGAGCCATGTGTACTTGCCCCTGTTCCCGAAACACGGGATCCGCGACGACGACTTCCCGTTCGAAAAGCTCATCAGGCAGCGTCAGTAAGCCCAGACCGATGAGCCATTCGATGACATGGAGTGTTGCGGTGGTCTGCATGATCAGTCTGCAGACGAGAGGTGCTGCTGCGCGGTAGCGCTCGCGTACGCCGTGCTGCTCCGTCTCAGCGAGGCGTTCAGCGTCACCGTGTACGACATCGCCGTAGATCCAGGCGAACGCGAGGACATTGTCCGAGATCATCGGCGAGACCTCTTCCTCGTCCACGCGGCCGGTCTGCACCGCGTAGGCAAGGGGCCCGCGGCCCTTCGGATCGAATTCCGCCCACCCCTGTTTCAGTCCGGTAAGAACCTGAGCGACATCGGCGCGATCGTTGCCACGAAGGAGCCATCCCAGTGCGGTCAACGTGTGCTGGAAGTACGCATCTTCCTGCTTGAGGAGCAGGGGACGCACCCGAGCTGCCGCCGATTCGACCACTTCCTCCGGTCGCAGGCGCTGTGTCATCCAGACGCCATCGGCGCTGATCTCGAACTCGAAAGGCGCGGTGCCGATCCGCTCGAGCGCTTCGAAGTCCTTGTAGAGCGAGTGCGCTTTGACCCGCCGTGCGCGCAGTACGAACGCTGAGAGCCTCGTCAGGTGGCGCTGTTCTACATCGGGCTTGCTGGTCATCGCTCGGTCCGATCGTCGATTGTGGGTTTCGAATCAGTGTCGCATCGGCAATCGCGGACGCGGATGTTCATCTCTGGTTGGTTGCGCGTTGATTCGAAAGCTGTCAATATCGAAGTATGTCGAATCAAGTTGTTGCGGAGACCGGCGCCTGCTGCTCCCCGCTCGTCCGTGAGCCGTTGACCGAAGACTGGGCCGGCGACCTGGCCCGGATGTTCAAAGCCCTCGGCGATCCCGTCCGACTACGACTGCTGAGCCTGGTGGCGAGCCATGAAGGCGGGGAAGCCTGCGTCTGCGACATCTCCGACACCTTCGATCTGTCCCAGCCGACGATCTCGCATCACCTCAAGGTGCTGCGACAGGCCGGACTGCTCGACTGCGAACGCCGCGGCACCTGGGTGTACTACTGGGTTATTCCCGCTGCGTTGCAGCAACTCTCCGCAGTTCTGCTGGTCGAAGGCTCCACCGTGACCGCAGCGGACGCATGCGTGGAGGTCACCGCATGAGCAACACCGCTGCCACCACCGAACACCCCGCAGTCGTCGGAAAACTCTCCACCCTCGACCGCTATCTGGCGGTGTGGATCGGCGTGGCCATGGTCGTCGGCCTGCTGGTCGGACGCTGGATCCCCGGTGTGAACACTGCCCTGGACAAGGTGCAGATCGACGGCATCTCCCTGCCGATCGCCCTCGGCCTGCTGATCATGATGTACCCGGTGTTGGCGAAGGTCCGCTACGACCGCCTCGACACAGTCACCGGAGACAAGAAACTCCTCGCCGGTTCGCTGTTCCTGAACTGGGTTCTCGGCCCGGCGCTGATGTTCGCCCTCGCCTGGCTGTTTCTGCCTGACCTGCCGGAATACCGAACCGGTTTGATCATCGTCGGTCTCGCTCGCTGCATCGCGATGGTGATCATCTGGAACGACCTGGCCTGCGGAGACCGCGAAGCCGCCGCGGTGCTGGTCGCCATCAACTCGGTGTTCCAGGTGATCATGTTCGCCGTGCTCGGTTGGTTCTACCTCTCGGTCCTGCCCGGCTGGCTCGGCCTCGAACAGACCACCATCGACACCTCGCCCTGGCAGATTGCGAAATCGGTCCTGATCTTCCTCGGTATCCCGCTGCTGGCAGGTTTTCTGTCCCGCTTCTTCGGCGAACGCGCCAAAGGCCGCGACTGGTACGACACCAAGTTCATCCCCAAGATCAGCCCCTGGGCGCTCTACGGTCTGCTGTTCACCATCGTCGTGCTCTTCTCGATGCAGGGCGAACAGATCACCTCCCAGCCCTGGGACGTCGTCCGCATCGCATTGCCGCTGCTGGCGTACTTCGCGCTCATGTGGGGCGGAGGCTACATCCTCGGCGCCGCAATCGGATTGGGCTACGAACGCACCACCACGCTCGCCTTCACGGCTGCGGGCAACAACTTCGAACTCGCGATCGCCGTAGCCATCGCCACCTACGGCGCCACCTCCGGTCAAGCGTTGGCGGGAGTGGTCGGCCCATTGATCGAGGTGCCGGTGCTGGTGGGCTTGGTTTACGTCTCCCTTGCTCTACGCAAACGCTTTGCCGTCAAAGAGGTTTCACCCGCATCCACCGCTACGTAAGTCACCTACAACTCTTCGGGAGTCATGATGAACGAGCACCGCGCCCAGCCCGATCTCCTCTCACCGCAGGCCGTTCTCTCGCGCACCGCGCACGACTTGGCGGCGAAGTACGTCGGAGTGTTCTCCGCGCAAACCGTCGAACGCTATGTCTTCGAGTCCTACACGGCGCTGCGCCGCACCGCGAAGATCCACACCCATCTCACCTCGCTCGCGGCGCGGTTCGCCGCCGACCGCCTCACCGCTTTGGCCCAGTCCAGCGGAGCACTCACCAAGGACGTGCCCGAAGTTCTGTTCGTGTGCGTCCACAACGCCGGCCGGTCGCAGATGGCGGCGGCACTGCTCGATCACCACGCCCGCGGCCGGGTTCATGTGCGCTCGGCTGGATCCGCGCCGGTCCACGAGATCAACCCTGCCGTCATCGCGGCGATGGCCGAGATCGGGATCGATCTGGCCGACGAGTTCCCGAAACCGCTCACCGATGATGTGGTCGCCGCGGCGGACTGTGTCGTCTCGATGGGCTGCGGCGATGCCTGCGTCGTCTACCAGGGAAAGCGGTACCTCGATTGGGCTCTCGACGATCCGGACGGCCAGCCCCTCGAGGTGGTGCGGGCAATCCGCGACGACCTCGATGCGCGGGTGATCGCACTGCTCACCGAACTGACCACACCCGTCGCCGTCTGACCGACCTCTTACTTCCGTCTTCGAAGGGAACCTTCATCCTCATGTCCGACAAGCCCAGCGTCCTGTTCGTCTGTGTCCACAACGCCGGCCGATCACAGATGGCCGCCGGTTTCCTGAGCCACCTCGCCGGCGATGCCATCGAGGTCCGCTCCGCCGGATCCGCCCCCGCGGACACCATCAACTCCGCCGCAGTCGAAGCGATGGCAGAGCTCGGAATCGACATCTCCGCCCAGACCCCGAAAATCCTCACCGTTGACGCCGTCCAGGATTCGGATGTCGTGATCACGATGGGATGCGGCGACACCTGCCCGATCTTCCCCGGCAAGAGCTACCGCGACTGGGTCCTCGACGATCCCGCCGGCCAAGGCATCGATGCGGTCCGCCCGATCCGCGACGAGATCAAAACCCGCGTACGGGCTCTGATCACCGAACTCACCGCCCCGTCGGTATCGCGCTGACCGCTCGTACTGCCCGTATTCGATCCCGTGAAAGAGACACTATGACCATCCCGTCCACGGTCCATGACGTCATCATTGTCGGTTCCGGACCGGCCGGCTACACCGCTGGTGTCTACACCGCGCGCGCTGAGCTCGCGCCCCTGCTCTTCGAGGGAACCCAGTTCGGTGGCGCCCTCATGACCACCACCGAGGTCGAGAACTTCCCCGGATTCCGCGAAGGAATCATGGGCCCCGATCTGATGGAACAGATGCGCGAGCAGGCACTGCGCTTCGACACCGACATCCGCACCGAGGACGTCGAAGAGATCGACCTCAGCGGCCCGATCAAGACCGTCGTCGCGAACGGCGAAACCTACGCCGCGCACGCGATCATCCTCGCCATGGGCGCAGCAGCCCGCTACCTGGGCATTCCCGGTGAAGAACGCCTCCTCGGCCGCGGCGTCAGCGCCTGCGCCACCTGCGACGGCTTCTTCTTCCGTGACCAGGACATCGTCGTGGTCGGCGGCGGCGACTCCGCGATGGAAGAAGCAACCTTCCTCACCCGCTTCGCTCGCTCGGTCACCCTGGTGCACCGCCGCGAGGAGTTCCGCGCCTCACGGATCATGCTCGAGCGTGCCAAGGCCAACGAGAAGATCCGCTTCCTGACCAACGCAGAGCCCGTCGAGGTGCTCGGTGAGAACAGCGTCACCGGCCTCGTCGTGCGCGACACCGTCACCGGTGAAACTTCCACACTCGAGATCACCGGCATGTTCGTCGCCATCGGCCACGACCCGCGCAGTGAACTCGTCAAGGGCCAGGTCGATCTCGACGACGCCGGATACGTGCGCGTCGCTCCCGGTTCCACCGCGACCTCCATCGACGGCGTCTTCGCTGCCGGTGACCTGGTCGATCACACGTACCGTCAGGCGATCACCGCTGCCGGCACCGGATGCTCCGCAGCAATCGACGCCGAACGCTGGCTGGCCGACCGCGGCGACATCACCGCAAACACCCTCGACGCAGCCGGTCACACAGTCGACGCCGTCTGACTTCCACACCCAGCGAAAGGAACTTCGATGAGCAAGCCTTCAGTGCTGTTCGTGTGCGTCAAGAACGGCGGCAAATCCCAGATGGCTGCGGGTCTCATGCGCAAAGCCGCCGGTGACCAGGTGGACGTGTATTCCGCCGGCACCAAACCCGGCGACGTGGTCAACGCCCTGTCCGTCGGAACTCTGCTCGAGGTCGGGGTGGACATCACCGGTGAAACTCCGACACTGATCGATCCGCAACTGGTGCGCGATGTCGACCTCGTCGTCACCCTGGGCAGCGAAGCGAAGGTCGAACCGGTCGACGGCACCGACTTCGAGAACTGGGACACCGACGAGCCGTCCGAACGAGGCATCGACGGAATCGAACGAATGCGCCTGGTCCGCGACGACATCGCCGCCCGCGTCGATGCTCTCGCCGCCCGTCTGGCGACCCGCTGACACCGGATCGGTAGCCGCACCATCGAAGACCCGAGAAGTAAGAAAGAGAACATCACCATGAGCACCATCGAAGTATTCGAACCTGCACTGTGCTGCAACACCGGCGTCTGCGGCGACGACGTCGACCAAGCGCTGATCACCTTCACCGCCGACCTCGACTGGGTCGCAAGCAACGGCGGCACCATCACCCGCCACAACCTCGCCAACGACCCCCTTGCCTTCGCCGGAAACGACACCGTCGCAGCGTTCCTCAAAATCTCCGGCTCCGAAGGACTCCCGCTGGCGATCGTCGACGGAGTCACCGCCCTGACCGGCACCTATCCCACCCGCAGCCAGCTCGCGAAATGGGCGTGCATCACCGAACCCGGAACGGCTGAGGCGCCGGCCGGGATCGCCATGCTCGGACTCTCCGACACCTCGGCGTGCTGCTCCACCGACGACGCCGACTCCACCACCTGCTGCTGAAAGCGCCGACACCGCAATGAAGTTCCTGAACAACGCGCCCCGATTCCTGTTCTTCACCGGCAAAGGTGGTGTCGGTAAAACCTCCATCGCCTGCGCGAGCGCGATGACCCTCGCTCGCGCCGGCAAGAAAGTGCTGCTCGTGAGCACCGATCCAGCCTCCAACGTCGGGCAGGTCTTCGGTGTGAGCATCGGCAACACCATCACCCCGATCCCCGCCGCTCCCGGATTGTCGGCGCTCGAGATCGATCCGGAACAAGCCGCAGCCGCCTATCGCGAGCGGATCATCGGTCCCGTCCGCGGGCTGCTACCCGAGAAGGAGATCGTGGCGATCGCCGAACAGCTCTCCGGGTCCTGCACCACCGAAATAGCGTCGTTCAACGAGTTCACCGGACTGCTCTCCGGGCGCGACGACATCACCGCGGACTTCGACCACGTCCTCTTCGATACCGCCCCGACCGGGCACACCATCCGGCTCCTGCAGCTTCCCGGATCGTGGACCGAGTTCCTCGACGACGGTAAAGGCGATGCATCGTGCCTCGGGCCGCTGTCCGGGCTCGACAAGCAGCGCACCATCTACGCCGACGCCGTTGCCGCGCTCGCAGATCCGCAGCGGACCCGCCTCGTCCTGGTCTCGCGCGCCCAGCGTTCGACGCTCGCCGAAATCACCCGCACCCACCGCGAACTCGCCGACATCGGACTGGCCCACCAACACGTCGTCATCAACGCCGTCCTCCCTGAACCGGCCGACGACACGGATCCACTCGAATCCGCGATCCGCCGACGAGAGCAAGCCGCGATCGCCGCTCTGCCAACCGAACTAGCGCAGCTGTCCACCGATCAGGTTCCGCTCAAAGCGGCCAACATCGTCGGTATCGACGCACTCGAAAGCCTCTTCACCACCGACCCCAGCCCGGTATCCGCCACCCCGCCGGTCGCGGCCCCGCAGCTGCTCAGTGCTCCGCTCGTATCCCTGATCGACGAACTCGACACCGATGATCACGGCCTGATCATGTGCATGGGCAAAGGCGGAGTCGGCAAGACCACCATCGCCGCAGCGATCGCTGTCGCCCTCGCCGAACGCGGCCACCAGGTGCACCTGACCACCACCGACCCGGCCGCACACCTGACCGAGACCTTGAACGGGGAACTCGACAACCTCCAGGTCTCCCGAATCGACCCCGCCGACGCCACCGAGCAGTACCGCACCCGCGTCTTGACCACCAAAGGCAAGAATCTCGACGACCGCGGCCGCGCGAACCTCGCCGAAGACCTCCGATCGCCCTGCACCGAGGAAGTGGCGGTCTTTCAGGCGTTTTCGCGGGTGATTCACGAATCGAGCCGCAAATTCGTCGTCGTCGACACCGCCCCGACCGGTCACACCTTGTTGCTCCTTGACGCCACCGGCTCCTACCACCGGGAAATCGCCCGCCAGATGGGTGAGAACACGAACTTCACCACCCCGCTCATGCGGCTCCAGGACCCGAACGCCACGAAAGTCCTACTCGTGACCCTCGCCGAAACCACACCCGTCCTCGAAGCCGCCGGTCTGCAAGCCGACCTACAACGCGCAGGAATCGAGCCTTGGGCGTGGGTGGTCAACAACTCCCTCGTCGCAGCCGAACCGACCTCGCCGCTCCTACAGCAGCGCACAGCCGGCGAGATCGCCGAAATCGGCAGCATCACAAGCCAATACAGCCAACGAACCGCCATCGTCCCGATGCTCGCCGAAGAACCCGTCGGCACAGATGCATTGACGGCGTTGAGTAAGGCCTGACGGGAGTGCGGAATCGACTTCTGGCTGGTCATTTACGGGGGCTGGATATGGTGGCGACGGCCGTGCGTTGATGGAGCTCCGTGCGAAGTTGGTGCGCTTCGAGGCTGAGTTGCTGGATTTGTGACGAAGCTAGAGCGACTTGTTCGGTGAGTTCGCGATTACGCGTGCGGAGCTTCCGGTTCTCGAGTTCGAGATTCTGGATGTGATTGGGTGGCGCCGCGAGTGTGGGCGTACTGCGGTCGGTCTGCCGGTGCTTCGTCAGCACCTCGACTGTCTCTGGAAAATTGCGCCTCAGGGTGGTGTTCGCGATGCCGAGGCGGCGGGCGAGAGCAAGAGCACTGGGCAGGACTCCACGTTCGGCCGATTCGGCCAGTAACGCGGCAAGCTCCACGGATACAACTGCCGTGGTTGGCAATCCGCTGGGCGGGGTCATCGTGGGTCCGGGCGGTGGCGGTCGACGAATGCGTGAATCTGTGAGGCCCGTTCGGAGAGTTGGCTGTGTAGGAGCGGTGGGAGTGTGGGACGTTCACGAAGGGTGGCCGCGATTTTCTCGGCCTCTGCGTTCAGTTTCGTGAGGTTGCCGACCGTGAGCGCGACGTTCGTGCAGGCGAGCGGTTGACAGTGATCGAGCTGCGGAACTGCGCTCTTGTCGGCGCTGCTGTTCAGACACAGCGCTTTTCGGACATCGAAGACACATGTTGCGTATTCGCCTGGGTAGATGGCTCCGGCTTTGCCTTTCAGTACACGTGCGAGCCGTTTGGGGTCGGTGATCACAGCCCCGGTGAACTGGGGATGGCCGGCCAGCGCCGCGAGTCGTGTTGCGCCTTCTGCTGCGGCTGGACCGGTCAACGGGGTGTGGGCGTGTTGATCGATCATGGCCATAAGATCGTTGCCTCTCAGTAGCGCTTGCTCAGCTTCGACCTCCGCACGGAAACCTGAATCTGAGGTTCCGGCGTATCCTTCGAACATTTGAATGCTCAAGTGGCGGTATGCGATCGCGCCCGCTACGGCTCCGCCGGGTTGTCGGGCAATGAACCAGGCAAGTGTTCGTCGGAACTGTCGGGTGGACAGTATCCATGGTGCGCCGTTCACCGTGGGAACGATGTCGGTGCGTCCGTGGTCGGCGCAGTAGTTGTTGATCCAGCTGCACAGATCGTTGAGCTGCACATTGGTGGCGCAGGTGGTGAAAACTCGATTGGGGCGGAAACCACTGGCTTCGTCGCGCGATTGGGTGAGAAAGGTGAATAGATACTCGGTGCCTGGCCGGCGTAGTTCGGTGAGGACGTCGATGGCGCGGGCCACTGGCGCGCCGACTGTCCATGTGGCGTCGACGCCGTGTGGATCTTTGGCGCCCTTGAAGGCTGTGCCGGAAACTGTCCATCGGTATGGGGTTCCGTCGGATCTTCGGAGAACCGTGACGCAGCCGGGTCGCAGGCTTTTGACTTCACTTTCGCGCATGCCGGACAGATAGGCGACAAGGACGTAGCAGGCGGTGTGGAGCATCCGTGAGAGCACTCTCGCGGACTTGCTCGGATGGTTGTTTGCGCAGATCCCGTTGGTCCACGGCTTTTCGTCGAGTCTCCCCGAGATGGTTATAGGAAACCATGTGTACGGATCGACGCCGACCAGCTTTTCGGCAGCGGCGATCGATTCCCACTGTTCAGGTCTTCGGATGTCGCTGATGCCGGCCTCCGCGGCGAGGAGTGATCGGTTCACTCCTCGCCTCGTACCGGGTAGGGGTTGTCCAGTTCGGATGTAGCGATCGAGGACCTCCGTCAGGGCTGCGTGTGCTCCGGAGTTTCGGCCAAGAGCGGAGGGCTTGGTTCGGTTCTTGATGGGCCCGCTGTGTTCGAGGGCGGTCAGGATGTCGGGTGCGAAATCGTCGACGAATCTCAACGACCATGCAATGAGCGGACCGAGTACCTGTTCAGGGATGCGAGGGGTGATGTTTTCCGCGCGTGAGCGCGATTGCTGGGACCATCCCTCGGCTGCGTACTGAGGGTCGAAGTTGAGGGGCTCGGTCAGGGCGCTTCGATACCGCCACAGCATGCGCACTGCGCGTCGGGCGTTCTCGCGGTGGCCGGTGTCGGGGACATCGGCGAGTAGGAAGAGGGCGTAGTTTCCGAGCATCTCGGGAGACAGGGCGGCCAACGAAATTCTGGGACACGTGCCATCGGCCCAGATTAGAAACCGTTTAACCTGTGGAAACAGAGCGGTGACGGTGCCCATGGCCAGGCGATACTCTCCCAGCGGTAACGGTCCCGATAAGAGGGCGGCGAAAAGCTCTTTCGCGGTGCGCTGTTGACGGGCGGGGATGGTGGTGAAATCCAAACGCTCCGAACTCAGATGTGATTGCAGCTGGGCGGCGTCGAGTCGCCACACCATGTCCGCGTATCGAGGAAGGCGATCATCGGGGATATCGGGGCGCAGCGGCCGCCCTGTGAGTACATGGGGGCCTGTATCGCAGTGGGGTTGTGGTTCGGTCATGGGATGTCCCAGGGATGTTCGACGAGGTCGAGAAGAGCATCAGCAGGCTTGATCAACTCGGCGTGTGAGACTTGTCCCGGCGTAAATTTGGGGAGTACTTCATATTCGATGGTCACCCAGACGGGGCCGTAGCGGCTCCACCAGTCGGACTCCGATAGCACCGATCGCCGTTCGTCGAGCGCCTGCCGCAAGCCGAGCACAGCGGGAAGGTGACTTGAGGTGATGACGCAGTTCGCGCAGTGGAAGCAGTCGAGAAATGTTGTGCGACGACATATTCGGCCGGTCGCAGGGTGAGCGTCGGGGTCAGTGCAACCATTCCAGAGTGCCTCATGATCCGCAGGGACTGCCGCTTCCGGAACTACCTTCAGCGAGCCGCCCGCGGCCGCAAGTGCGCGAACATGGGCATCGAGCGCAGCGCTCTCGGCTTCGGCGATGGCAGCGGTGAGAGTTTCGGCGCTCCATTCTGCTGCCGAAGCGTCCCCTCGAAGGTAATTCCCAAATAGCACTTCCACACTGTTCGAGCGTGCTGCAGAGGGCAGATGACCGCCCAACCTTTTGACTCTGGCAACTTCGATAGTGGTCCGGATCCGGCCGAACGTCACCGTCAACGGCCGTCCCACCTCCGTTTCGCTCGGCGGATCTGTGAGCAGTGAATGCCCCGCCGCCCATTCGCTGGGCATGAGGGGTGGGTCGGACAAAGATGCGCGAAACGGACTCATGTGTTCAGCAATGCCGGTGATGCCGCCTGCGATTCCGTTGCGCCAGATCGACCACAGTGCAGTCGAATCCGTGTACGTTCGCCCGCGGGTCATCAATCGGTGCAGTAGCAGGTACAGCCCTCCCGGTGTGTCGAGTTCCCGATGCGGTGGACCGATTTCCCAGGTGACGGTTTCATGCCAGTGCTGATCGCCCCGACGACGTTTCGTCAGCTGTATTTGCACGGCCGTTCCTTCCAGGATCTGGTGTTCGGCTGGTAAGTCTTTGAGAGTTTCCACATTCCGGCCGGTCAGCGCGATCAGGAGAATGAGGATCGGAACGAGATCCCTCTTCAGGAGGAACAGTTGTTCTGCCTGGGCGAGTCTGCGCCGCCACGTCATAGACGGTCCGGCCGGGGAACGCGGAACGATTCCGGTGCTGGCGATCTTTCGTAGTTTCGCCCTATCTATAGCGGACAAGGACTTTTCGGTGGACTTTGGGATTGTTACCGGCAAGAATTCGTTCCGAAAACTCGATTCGTGACCGGGTTGCCGAGACGTCAGCGCGTGCAGCGCCGAGGATTCGCGTGAATTCTCCATCCGAGTATCCGGACGCATTCAGCTTTCTGAACTTCGGAACCGAACGTGCCAGAGCAGCGTGGATGTCGGGGGCGATCATCTCGCGCAACGGAGGTTCGATCAATACTCGCCGCAAAATTGTCTGGCACTCCAGCGATCGGTTGATACTGGCCACAGATGCTCGCTGCCGGAGATACCCCTGGACATGCCGCAGCGTGAGAGCGGACGGTACTGCTGGCGAATCGGGAACCAAGTCGAGATACCGCAGAAACGAGGAGAGGAGCAGCCAGATCGAACGCGCGGACGCTTCTGTCCGCAATGTTCCGGTCGGACCTGTGCGTCGGGCGAATGCATCGAGTGCCGGTCCGTGCCAGCCGGGCATGGGCCACTTGTCGGCGGAGAACGTCCGTGTCCGTCCGTCATCTCCGATGAACTGGACCGATGTGGTGCTCGCAGCGTCGGCCGGAGCAGATGCGGTCGACGGTTCGTGGCGTGGTGAAACGTCATACTGACCCGTGGGTGTCTTCGATGGTTGACCGGTATGAGTTCCGGCACCCGTGCGGGGTTTCACTGCGAGGCATTCGTGTTCGAGGCCAATGGATTTGGCGGCGCTGGCGGTTCCTCCCAATCGTCAGGCACCAATGCCATCCGGGTCTCCATTTCCAGCTCGGCGAGGGTGTGAAGGTAAATCATCGTTGTGGTGATCGAGCGATGTCCCATACGGCGCCGAACCCAGTCGAGGGGATCGCCGAAAATTCGTGTGTAGTGGCCACGTTGTTCCGCAGTCTGTTCGCGCAATGCCGCGATATGGCCGCGTTGAAGTTGTTCGAGGGTTACCACCGCAAAGGTATGGCGCAACATGTGTGGGTGCACGCGCAGAGGTATACCGACGTCGGCGCACCGGACGTTGGCCTCGTGGAACAGACCCTTCCACCTCGACACCGACACTGGCATTCCTCGTTCCGTCAGCCAGAACGAGGCGGGTTCCAATCCGCGATCACCGGCGATGTATAGGCGGCGCCGGTCGGTGTGGTCCAGATTGGAGACCTTTACGCGTGCCTTGACGCCGGCGTTCGTGTAGTCGACAGCGATAGGTTGGGCAGGGTCCTCGACGACGAGCGGGCGAGCGATTTTGTCGTACCGTCCGTGTGCGCGAGCGTCGTCGATAATCTGGCGGCGATCGACATCGCGGTAGTTGATCAGTTCTCTGACGATGGATTCCGGTATGTACACCCATCTGGTCGAGGAGCCTTTGGCGATGGCTACCGGGAGTCGGAAGCGTTGATAGGACACGGGCTGGTGCTCGGTGGGCAGGTCGAAGACCGTAAGTGCGGACTGCTCGGCGAGGCGTAGTCCGGTTCGCACCATGAGATCGCAGAACACCGCATTACGCGTCGCCCAGCGTCCGCGGAATGCGGGGCGAGGGAGACCGTCCGCGTTCATACCCTTCATTCCGGTGTCTCTCCATCGCCGATAAGAGGCTTGCGGAATCCACTCGATGTTGTCCCGGTTGACATCTCGCGAATAGGTCGTGGGACTACTTCCTTGATCGTCGATGCGGCCCGGGGTATGAGAGCGACCACTACGGGCATGGTGCGGGATCGGGTTCGCGGCGACGAATCCCTTGCGCACTGCCAGCGATAGAAGTTGTTGACTGCCGCGACTTCTCGGTTCCAAGTTGCTCCGGACACTCGTGGGCCGGAAGCATCGCGCCGTCGCCAGACCAGGTAAGCGACATGGTCGTCCTCATTCGCATCACGCCATGAGATGCCGCTCCGCGCTGAGGTGAGAAATGAAAGGAACGCGGCGATGTTGCGTGCATAGCCCTGCTGGCTGATCGGTGACATCGTGACGAAACTCGGGTTTCGGAAGTACGAATTGAGGTCCACGTCGTACTCGAACGACGGAGACAACAAAAACGGTGAACCGGGAAACGGGTCTTCTGGAAAGAAAATTCTTACGGCACCCTCCGGTGCACCGTAATCCGAGGGACGGGCTACACGAGTTTCGGTGATACACACTCGCCAGGAAGACAACAGCATCTCGGTTTCCCCTCTGCGGTCAATGACCGACGGTACACAAGCTCGCTTGTGTGAAGATTCACGCCACCACGGGCGACGGTAAAACAGGCTTGGACCTTTGGTTATGGGTTACTTCCGATGCGGTAAGCGCCGCACAATAGAACTGCCCCCACGGCGCACCGCGCGGGCGTGTGCCGGCGATCAGAGGGCCAGCGGTTCCCGAACAGAGGCGCGGTCAGGCGCCGGCGATGCTCTGCGATCCGCTGACCTGCACACGTTCCGGTCCCTCACCGAGAGGGAGAGTCCGGATACGGCGATGCCCCGACAACGTCGCCGGGGCATCGAGAGGTGTTCACCTGCCAACTTGTCAGCAAGTTAACATCACAGAATCGGTCAATCGCGCGTGCGCCTGGTCTTGGCCTCGCGCCGGATCTCGGGTGCGCAGGCGATGACCAACGCGACGGCGGACACCACGGCTAGACACACACCGCAGGCGACACCAGCAAGGTAAGGGGTGAAGGTGAGAAAGATGGTCGCGAGTGCGAACCCGCCCGCGATGCCGGCCACTCCGGCCCTGATCGTCGTTTCGCGCACTCGGCGAGTTGCTTTCGGAATCATGGGTTCGGCCCTTTCCTCCGTTTCCTCGGTGTCCGGCCAGGTCTGTGACCGAACATCAGCGCAAATCGGGCAGTAGCTTTCGTCTCTGGCATGCGTCCACCCTCGTTCGAGAACGGATTCGATGTCAGCGCAACCGTTTTCGTTCTCGCCGGCGGTGATTCCACACCCATGGCAGCTCAGATATGGCGACGTCATCGTCATCGCTGCTCGCCGTCGACGCTCGGCGGACTCACGGGCAGCAGTACCGCGGCGATGCGCGTCTCTTCCCATCGCGATGGCCGGCGGCTGACTTCCGATCTTCCATCGACGAGGTCGCTGAGCGATCGGGCAACCTGATCGTCGGTTTCGTAACCGTTCCCCCACATGCTGGCCGGCCCTCGAACACCGCGGTTGTTGTCGATGACTGTGTAGACGACACCCTCGCCTTCAGGGTTCGGCCTGGTGAGGATGACGAATTGGTGGTCGTCGGATACCGCACGGACGGTCCACCACAGGTCTGCCGGTTGAACGAACTGCACGCGGTGCCCGGCAGTGAGGGCACATGCCGTGATCGTCGAGGGTGACGATCGTGTTGCGATGCTCATGATGCTCTGCTCAGCTTTCGTCGAAGTCCAAGCGCAGTGCATCGCTCACGAACGCACGAGTGCGACTGGCCGGGTGAGTCATCGAGCGGCTCGATGACCTGCGCATCGTGTCCGAAATCGGGCGTTGAACTCAACGGGGTGTCCCCTGATCCGGAGGGCGAGCCGGCGCCCGGCCGGCCGACCCTTCGAGGAGTGAGGGGACGTGTCGTCTTCCCAGCTGAAAGACCTTTTTCGACCTATAGGATCAATGATCCGGACGATCGCACCCGGCGGACGTGCCCGGCGGTGCGTCGCGCTCTTCCGGTTTCTCCACGATGAGTGGCCTCACCCCAGCCTTGTACCGAAATCCCCACCAACCATTCGGCAACAGAACCATTCCGGCCTGACCCTCGTCAGGCGGCGGAGTCCAGCCCTCGTCCGGGGCAGGGGGTCGAGTCATATCGACAGTGTCTCAACCTCCCGAAAACAGCCGCGAAGCAGGACAAACCTGCGCACAGTGGAGAGATGAGCGCCGCCACAGGAAAACCGGTTCCGCCGATGCTCGCCACGCTCGGCAATCCACCGACGGGGGAGCGCTGGGCCCACCGACGGGGGAGCGCTGGGCATTCGAGTCGAAATGGGATGGCCAAAGGGCAATAGCCACAACAGGTTCCACGTCCACGACTCTGTGGTCGCGCAACGGTAACAACATCAGTGCCTCGTTCCCCGAGATCGTCGACGCTCTCCGTTCGGTGCTCGATCACCGTGAAGCCGTCCTCGACGGGGAAATCGTCGCTCTCGGACCCGACGGTGTCCCGTCCTTCTCCCTGTTGCAGCGCCGGATGCACGTTCTGCGGCCCACCGCTCAGCTCCGCAACGAGGCTCTGACCTCGTACTATGTGTTCGATGTCCTCGACGTCGACGGAAAGTCGACGACCGAGCTTCCTTACCTCGAGCGCCGTGAAGCGCTCGCCAACCTCAGCCTCGAACATCCACGCATCAAAGTCCCACCACACTGGCTCAACGTCGACGGACCGACCATGTTGGAAGTCGCGAAGAAACACCATCTGGAAGGTATAGTCGCCAAGAATATTTCCTCGATCTACCAGCCAGGCAAGCGATCTCGGGATTGGATCAAAACGCCTCTGAGGGCTAATTGTGAGGCCGTAGTGTGCGGATTCGTCCCTGGATCGGGTGGCGCAGCGGGAGGAGCCGGGTCGCTGATCCTCGGCGCCCACGACGACTCAGGGGGCCTCAGATATATCGGAAACGTTGGTACGGGCCTGACCGATCGACAGCGCCGCGAACTGCGGGACAAGCTCGTCGAGCTCGAACAGTCGGTCAGTCCGTTCACCGTCGAGCCGCCGAGAGCTGTCACCCGCAATGCTTCCTGGTCAAGACCTGTCCTTGTCTGCGATGTGGAGTACCGGGAGTTCACCGGTGGCAGCCTTCGGCATCCATCCTTTCGAGGGCTGCGGAACGACAAGACCGCCGATGAAGTCGACCTTCCCGGTCGGCACTGACCATGTTGTTTGAAGATGCGCTGTTCGGGAAAGAAATCCAGTTATGAGTACAGCTGAACAGACCTATCATCCGGGACAAAAAGCGCCGGTCAGCGGCTTCTACGAGTGCGATTGCGGTGACGCTCATCGGGTCAGTACCGATGTTGCCGGTCACGTGTTGCCGCCGTTGCCGCAGTGTTGTTCGGGCGGGGTGTGGCGGTTGAAAGAAGCTCGCCCCCAATAGAGGCAGATGACGAAGCCGCCGGCACCGAAATGGTGTCAGCGGCTTCACAGGGTCGGTGCCCGTCTTGCGCCTCTCGGCAAGTGGCCGCTCGAAGCGGCATTTCTGGGGTGGTACCCGGGGCAAAGAATCGAACACCGACAGCCTCTACAACGAACACCCGCGAAGAGTTATTCCGCACGGCTGACCAGCGTAGGTCGTCATTTCCGGGTGATGATCGTCCGCAACACGAAGCGGAACACCACCGCGGTACCGGCCCCGACTGCGACACCGGCCACGATGTCGGCCAGGAGAACTCCGACTGTGACACCGAGGACCGTTGCGGCCACTATCGCCAATGCAACATCGGCAGATGCCGGCCGAGGACCGTTGATCGCGCTACCCCTTTCCCTGCTTGTGACGTATTCGCAGAGATCATCACACGCCATCTGAGCGTGGAAGTCGGACCCACGCTGTTCAATGGGACAGGAACCGGTTAACAGGAGGTCAGGCCATGTGCGGGCGCTACGCCAATCGAAGCTCAGATAAGGAATTGCAGTCGTTTTTCGACACCATGCACACCGTCGGCGATGAACTGCCCCCGTCCTACAACGTCGCCCCCACACAACCGGTCCGGGTGATCCTCGAACGAACCCCACGCGAGGAACCCGACTCCGAGCCCCAGCGCCAGCTCAGGACGGTCAAATGGGGTTTGCTCCCTGCCTGGGCAAAAGACCGGAAGATGGCGTCCAAGCTGATCAACGCCCGCAGTGAAACCGTCACGGAGAAGCCCTCATTCAGGAGTAGTGCTGCCAAACGACTGGCCATCGTTCCCGCGAACGGCTACTACGAATGGATGAAAAGCGAAGAGGGAAAGAAGATTCCGTACTTTCTTCACGGAGACGGTGACCTGATCGCGATGGCTGGACTCTACGAGTTGTGGCCCGATCCTGAACTGCCAGAAGACGATCCGAACAAGTGGGTATGGACCTGCACTGTCTTGACTCGGCCAGCTACGGATTCCACGGGACACATACACGACAGATCCCCGCTGATCCTGCCCGAATCATTCTGGGAACACTGGCTCGACCCGACACTCACCGACAAAGGCGAGGTCCAGGCCATGATCAACTCCGTTCCGGAGCCGCACCTCGAACCCTACGAAGTCTCGACTGCGGTCAATAGTCCGAGGAACAACGGCCCGAGCTTGCTCGAACCGGTCCACTGACTGACGTTCTGGGCCTTCGCGCTCGACGAGAGGTCAGGATTCCCGCATCGTCACCCGGGCGAGCATCTGCTCCATCTGCGGCCATCCGAGAGCGAGGTTCGATCCGCTCATCTGGACCCGTGTGTTCCACTCCGGAGCGAAGGCATCGAACATGATCCGAGCAGCGGGAGCGAGTACGTCCCGCTCGACGGCGTCAACGGTGTCGGCATCCCAACGGAACTCCCCGTCGATGGAATCGGGTTCACCGAACACCGACGTCAGACGCGCGGACACATAGCCCAGAGCGACCAGATCCGCCGCACTGTAGAAGTCGTTACTCGATTCAACGACCCGGCCGAACGCCGGTGGCGACGCCGAAAGGCGCCGCGGCTGATCTGGGTGGGCATCGGCGGCGCTCACGACCGTCGCCCGTCCTCCGAGATCCCTCTCCCCGCCATGCACGCGGCGATCGAGGACTTCGGGCCCACGACCCTCGTGGAGGGTTCGGTGACGCCCGTGTCGATCGGGGCGTCGGTGGACATCGCATCCCGGTTCCGTGCACCGTCGCCGGTGTGGGACGAACTCGGCCGGTCGGGTTCGACTCGTGGCAGCACAGCGTGACCATGTGCTGATCGTCGCCTTCAGCCGATAGTTGTCTTTCCTGTTGAACTGTGGGCAGGTGGGGCGCAGTATTTACCGATGAAGACCGAAGAGGAAGAGCGTCTGATCGCTCATGCGGTGACGCGGTTGTCCGCGAAGTATCCGTCGATATCGGCTGATGTCGTCGCGGACGCTGTTGCGTCTGCTCATACTCATTTCGACGGCCACAAGGTGCGTGATTTCGTTCCTCTGCTGGTCGAGCGCATGGCGGGGGAGAAACTGTCCTCACTGGTCGCGTCGTAGCCACGATGTCCGCGGCAGAAGAAACCGATATCGCGCAGGCGAGAGTGTTTCTTGCCCTGTTGAATTCGGAGATCGACGAGTTGTCGGAGCGTATCGAATCCGCGCTGCGACTGGTGCGGGGTACTCGTCCGGTCGCACCTGAGTTGGCGTCGGCGGCGCGCACCGACGCAGCGGCGCTGCGTAAGGACCTTCACCGGGTCCGTCGTATGGTGGAGCAACTGACACGCCGCTTCCCCGACGTAGTGCGCATCGCGGCTCACCCCTCGTAGGGACGCGGACGAGAGGCTTCGTTGCCATTCCAGTCCCGCGTATCCGAGCCCGGGGCGATCGTCCCGATGTGCCGAAGAACCCATTGGCGTAGCTGCGCTGGCGGCTCTGAGCAAGGCATAGATTCTTTTACCGGACTATGACTCGATGTCCTTGGTCCATGCCTTTTCTCGAAGCAACCGGAGGCCGTTGAGGGCGACGATGATGGTGGATCCTTCGTGGCCCGCAACGGCCAGCGGCAGGGGGAGCGTGCCGATCAGGTCCCATACAACGAGGCCGGAAATGAACGTCGCGGCGATCGCCAGATTGGCGACAACAACCCTTCGAGCGCGTCGCGACAATGCGATGACTGCCGCGATTGTGGTCAGGTCGTCGCGTAGGACCACGGCGTCCGCGGTGTCGAGGGCGAGGTCGGATCCAGCTCGGCCCATGGCGAGGCTGGTTCCGGCGGCAGCCATCGCTGGTGCATCGTTGACGCCGTCGCCGACGAGCAGGACATGGTGCCCGCTTTGCTCGAGTTCTCGAACGGCGTCGACCTTGTCCTGTGGGAGCAGCTCTGATCGTACGTCCGTGATCCCGATCGTTGTTGCGAGTTGTGTTGCAGCACGAGTGTTGTCGCCGGTGAGCATGGTCGGCGTAGTTCCTGTCAACGCGGTCAGCGACCGCACCACCGCGTCTGCGTCCCGGCGGAGCTGATCGGTGAACCCCAGTACAGCGACGGGAGTGGCGTCGAGGGAAACGACAACTGCAGTCCGGCCGTGTCTTTCGAGTTCGCTGACAACGACGTCGACATCGATGTCGACATCGATGTCGACGCCGGATAGTTGCGGGCTGTGCTCGTCGATGCGGGTGGGGCTGGTGATCGCAACTTGTCGGCCATCGACAAGTGCGGAGACTCCGACTCCGGGCGTGGATCGGAAATCCTCCACGCGATGTAGCGAGATTCGTCGTTCACGCGCTGCTGCAACGACGGTGCGGCCGAGTGGGTGCTCGCTCGCGGCTTCTGCGCTTGCCGCGAACGCAAGTGCCGAAGCCTCGTCGATATCCGCGGCGGCGAGGACGCGAACGTCGGTCAGTGCGGGTCTACCTTCGGTCAGGGTGCCGGTCTTGTCGAACGCGACTACGGTCGCGTTCCCGAGTTGTTCCATCACGACCGCAGATTTGACGAGGACGCCGTGACGTCCGGCGTTGGCGATCGCGGATAGGAGCGGGGGCATCGTGGCGAGTACGACTGCGCACGGGGAGGCCACGATCATGAACGTCATGGCGCGCAACAAGGTTGGCTGCAGTGCCGAGCCGACTGCCAACGGGATGAAGAACAACGCCACGGTCGCAACGACGACGCCGAGGGAGTAGCGCTGTTCGATCTTTTCGATGAACAGTTGCGTCTTCGCTTTGGTGGCGGACGCTTCCTCGACCATGGAGACGATCCGGGCGATGACGGTTTCGGTGGGATCGCGTTCGACCCGCACGCGTAGGACGCCGCTCCCGTTGTGGGTACCGGCGAACACCTCGTCGTCGACGGCCTTGGCGGCTGGCAGTGGTTCACCGGTGATCGAGGCCTGGTCGACGTCGCTGGCGCCGTCCACGACTCGTCCGTCTGCTCCGATTCGCTCGCCGGGTCGGATGACGATGATGTCGCCGATCGCCACATCGGCTGTGTCAACCTGTTCTTCGGCTCCGGTGGCGGTCACGCGGGTGGCCTGTGCCGGGGCCAGATCGAGCAGGCCCTTCACCGAATCCTCTGTCCTGCGTGTTGCGACGGCTTCCAGGGCTCCGGAGGTGGCGAAGATGACGATCAACAGGCCGCCGTCGAGTACCTGTCCGATCGCGGCCGCTCCGATCGCGGCGACGATCATCAACAGGTCGACGTCGAGGGTCTTCTCGCGCAGCGCCTGCAGTCCTGCCCAGGCCGGTTCCCAGCCTCCAGTGACATAGCAGGCCAGGTACAGGCCCCAGTACATCCAGACCGGTGCTCCTGCGAACTGGGCAACCAGTCCTGCCGCGAACAGCACGGTGGCGGCGACCGCCCATCTGACCTCGGGTAACGACAACGCCGGGGTCCGGCGAGTGGGGAGCGTCCCTGCCCGAGGGGCAGGTGCATCGGCCAGTGTGGTGGGCATCGAATCTTCCTTCAACGGTCGCAAGGGTGAATCGGACGCCATACTACGCATATATGTAGACGTCTTCATATATTGCGTGTGTTTAGAATGTGAGGTATGGGCCACGGAGTGCAAGGTAGGGACACCCCCGCAGCGGTGCTCGACGCCGAGAGCGCTGCCGTCGTCGCCGAAGCCTTGCAGGCGTTGGCCAATCCGAGCCGGTTGCTGATTCTCTCGCGACTGCGCTGTGGGCCGGTCGCGGTCAACGACCTTGCTGAGGATGTGGGAATGACGCAATCGGCTGTCTCTCATCAACTTCGGCTGCTGCGCGCCCTCGGGCTCGTCACGGGAACTCGCACCGGCCGAAGCATCGTCTACAGCCTGTACGACAACCACGTCGCCCAGCTGCTCGACGAGGCGGTTTATCACGTCGAGCATCTGCGGCTCGGGGCGCGGGACATCTCGGCCGGCTGATCCTTTCCCCGAGAGGTCAGGGCGCCTGGGAGCGTTCGAGGAGTGCAGGACGGCCGTCCGTCCCGGCGGTCACCGGGTAGTAGGTGTGGTGGGTGATCGGGTCGACCGCGACGACGTGAGCGTCGTCGGCCAGGTGTCCGGACCCGACGGCGGTCAGGTGCCCGCCTTGTCGGTCGAGCACGCTGACGGTGCCGCTCTCGGCGGCGACGTAAAGACGTTGCGCTCCTTGGTCGTAGGCCAGGACGTCGGGTCAGCCCACCCATGTCGCTCCCGGAAACTGACCAGGGTGAGCGCAGCGGCAAGCGGCAGCCCGAGGGCGGACATCGAGAACCCGACAGATTTGCGCACGGTGAAGTCTCCTGAATATAGCAATGGGAATCGTTTTCGATACTGTAGCGGGGTGAATCACCTCGTTGCGCATCGCCCCATCCCTCGTCGCATCTGATGTGACCAGGGGAGTTTCGGCGGCGCCTCGACATCGGAACAGCCATCGAGGACGAACATTTGCTCTAGGGAAAGGGCAGCGGCTGTTCGTTTCGTTGCGCCAGCATCGTTGTCATCACATCTGATTCGTGTTGCTGCAGCGCAAGCAGTGAGCGTGCGAACCGGCGAATGATCGGATCCTCGGCGCGATCGCTTGCCACCTCGAGCATGTCGTTTCCGCCCTGGTGGTGGCGGAGCATCAGTTTCAGAAATTGTGTGTCCGACTCGTGCCCTTCCGCAGCGCGGAACGTCTCGAAATCCAGCGCCGTGGCCATTCCCGGCATCGAAGTGCCCGAATCGTGTGAGGGCATCTGGTGATCTCCCTCAGCCATCCAGCTCGTGTACGGTTCGGCTGGTTTCCTCGGTTGTCCCCACATGTCCAACCACCCCTGCATCATTCCAATCTGAGTGCCCTGACCTGTGAGGATGTCGAATGCCAGGGTGCGGACTGTGAGGTCGCCGGCATTGGCGACCGAAATTCGCGCAAGCTCGATCGCTTGCTCGTGATGAATGATCATGTAGTGCAAGAACCCGATGTCGACACCACTCGTCGGCGGGGAAGGTGCTTGCGTGTCCGATTCTCGCGTGAGATAGCTCCCGAGGACGATTCCGAGCACCAAGCACACGGCGACAGCCAACGACATGCCTGTTGCTGTGCGGCGGGAGCAGTGTGTGTTGCGGTCATCGTGTCGGCTGTGCGGAATGCGGAGCGACGTGCTGCCCATGGAGCTGGTTCCTCTGTGTGTGATAAGTCGATGTGACTGTGTAGTAACGGATTTCGAATCGGAACCGGGGTGGGGTTCGCGAGTGGCGTCGCCGATTGCGGATGTTCACCTCAGTTGGGCCGGCAGGTCCCCCGGGGTGACACCGAGATGGATGTGATCGCGGTGAACATCGTCGGAGAAGAACCCTGCTCTGTCGCCGTTGAGATCGATCGGGCCACCCACTTCGGTCGCTCCGAGTTCGGAGGCGCGAAGCATGAACTCAGTGAGCACCGGTGAAGTGACGCTGTAGTCGACAATGCGAACGCCGTTGATCTCGCGCACATCTGCCGCTCGACCGACGGCATGATTCGACACTTTCGACGTCGGAAACACCGTTTGAATGTGGCCGGTGTGCATCACCTGGATTCCGAAGGTGAATTCCTCACCGAGACCGGTCAGGACGCGAAGCAGTGTTTCGTCGACCCGGCCGGTACCGACATCGTCTCGTGCAGGTGCGGACAAGATGATGCTGGGGTTGTCGATCACCGCCAGGGCGGACCCGGTGATTGTTTGCTGCTCACCGAGGCTGGTCAATGCCTTGATCTGTCGGACTTGCCAGACGCCGCCACCATGTCGGGCAAGACGAACGTCGAGTGCCATCTGCCTGTTCACAGATTCCGTGGAGTAGGTCAGTTGTTGATCGAACAAGGCGATGACCGCAGCTTCGTCAGTGGCGATGCCGCCGTACTGCGGATAGAGGACCCGCAGGGAACCGGCGATCGCATCAGACGGCTGCAAGATCGCTGCGGCCGCGACGAGTTCGGGTACGAGACCAACTCGCGAGAGCGGATCGGTGACGGTCGACCACGTTCCCGCTGTTTCGAGGAAGTCTGCTGCCGTTCGTTTGATGTCGGGCAGCACCTCATTGGCGCTCGGTGTCCACACGCCCGAAAGCCCCTGCTGCTGTTGCATGTTCGTGGATTTGTGCCGGGACGGCACATCACCGGGGCGCGTGGCGGTGGTAGAGACGGGCGCATCAGGGGTTGTGTGGGGTGTTCGCGGCACTGCACATGCGCTGATCGTTCCGGCGGCGGGGACGGCGACGATCAGCGCTAGAACTTGTCGGCGAGTGAGCTCCATATGGTCCTTGTAGTGGTGTCAGAGAGTCGATACCGGTGATCTGTGGCGGGTTTTCCGCCCCCTGCTAGCGCGGTGCAGGGCCTGGGGGCGTGGCGGATCGAGGTGGGGCGTCAGACGGCAGTTCCCGGGGGCCGGCTGGGCCCGGTCGTGGTTGGGAACCATCACCGATGGACAGCGTGATCACCGAACCGGGAAGCGTCGAACCGACAGGCGAGATGCTGACCACTGTTCCCGGCGTCGAAACGGATTCGGTTGTGGTCGTTGCGACGTCGAACCCTGCAGCTTGAAGCAGCGAGGTCGCTGCGGACGACGTCATCCCGACCACGTTCGGAATTTGAGCGCTCTGCGCACCTCGGACGTATTTCTGATCGACGGGTGGCAGTTCCACAGGACCGAATTTCGTGGCTATCGGCGCCAGCGCGTCGTACCAGGTGCGTGCAGGTTCGTTGCCGCCGTAGAGATCACCGGATCCGCAGGGCCGCAGGGGGAAGGAACAGAGTGCACTCGGAGTCGGCGAATCGCCGTACGTGTACACCGCACCGGCGTAGCGGTTGGTGAATCCGAGGAAACCGGAGGACCGATTCGCCTCGGTAGTTCCGGTTTTTCCCGACATCGGCAGCGACCACCGGGCCGACGCCGCTGCGGCGGCTGCGGTGCCGCCAGGTTGGTCGTCCTTGCTCATCGCGTTGGCCAGGGTGTTCGCCAGTCCTGGGTCGATCACCTGCTCGCACCCTTGTACCGCCATCGGCACCGGGGCGCCCTCGCGATCGAGTACCGAGTCGATCGGGGTCGGGGGACACCACTTCCCCGAGGATGCGAGTGTTGCTGCCACGTTGGACAGTTCGAGTGGGTTGACCTGGGTCGGTCCGAGGGTGAACGAGCCCAGGTTCTGCTGCTTTTGGACTTCGGCCATGCTCTGCTGGCCTTGCCCCGAGGTGCCCGGCTCGTCGTAGGAGCGAAGTCCGAGCCGTACGGCCATCTCCACTGCCGGGGTGACCCCGACGGACTCGAGTAACTTCACGAAGGCGGTGTTCGGTGATTGCGCCAACGCATCGGTCAGCGGGAGGGCGGCGGGATAGTTGCCGGTGTTCTCGACGCAGTAGGTGGACGGGGGGCATCCTTGTGCGCCGCCATCACCGAGTCCTTTGACTTCGACTCGTCGGGGAACCTGCAGGACGCTGCTGCTACCGAGTCCCTTCTCCATTGCCGCTGCGGCGGTGAAGATTTTGAAGATCGAGCCCGCTCCGTTGCCGACAAGCGAATACGGTTGCGGCTGTACTGTTTCAGAGGCTTCGGCGTCGAGGCCGTACGTGCGACTGCTGCCCATTGCCAGTATGCGGTGTTGGTCCTGGCCGGGTGCGACGACATTCATGACGGTCGCGGCCCCGTCCACGTCGGGTCTGGTGTTGCGTACCAGTGCGGTCTTGACGGAGTCTTGGACGTCCGGCTCGAGAGTGGTCCTGATCAGGTAGCCGCCTTTGTCGATTTCTTCGCCGCTGATGCCCGCTTGGGCCAGGTACTGCAGCGCGTAGTCGCAGAAGAATCCGCGGTCGCCGGCGGCGATACATCCGCGTGGGAGTGTATTGGGTTCGGCGAGGACGCCCAGGGGTTGGGTTTTGGCTGCCCGCAGCTCGTCGGCGCGTTCGGGGATGTTTTCGATCATCGTGTCGAGAACGACGTTTCGGCGTGCGGTGACGCCGTCCACGTTCGTGTACGGGTTGAGTGCGGAACTGGACTGGACCATGCCGGCGAGCATCGCGGCCTGCATGGCGGACAGGTCGCTGGCGTCGATGCCGAAGTAGGTTCGGGCTGCGTCTTGGATTCCGAAGGATGCGTTGCCGAATGGAACGAGGTTGAGATAGCGGGTGAGGATCTCGTCTTTGGTCAGTTGTCGGTCGAGGGTCAGTGCCATGCGGATCTCGCGGATCTTGCGCGCGGGTGTCGTTTCGATGGCAGCTCGGCGTTCGGCGTCGGTGGTGGCCAGCACCAGAAGTTGATAGTTCTTCACGTACTGCTGGTTGAGTGTCGAGGCGCCCTGTTCGACCTGTCCGCTGGTGGTGTTGGTCAGGAACGCTCGGAGTGTGCCCTGCCAGTCCACGCCTTGGTGGTCGGCGAAACGTTTGTCCTCGACGGAGACGATCGCGAGCTTCATCTCGTTGGAGATTTGATCGCTGGGGACTTCGAAGCGGCGCTGCTCGTACAACCATGCGATCGGGTTTCCGGCTGCGTCGACCATGGTCGAAACGCCGGGAACAACTCCCTTGGCCAGCTCGGCGGAGACGTTGTCGACGGTGCTCACCGCCTGATTCGATGCGTATCCGAAGCCCCCGACGACCGGAAAGAGCACACCCGCGAGCAGGGCGCCGGCCAATGCCGTGCATCCGGCGAGTTTGGCCACTGTTTTTGTCGCACTGCTCATGTCAATTCCGTTCCGTCCTGTGCTGCGACGCCGAGTGATCGCCGGTAGACCTGCATTCGTCGACCGTCACGATCGAGGTAGGTGCGCGTCGGGGTCCATCCGAGGCGTTCGTAGAAACCGTGGGAGGTGCTCGAAGCGGAATCGGCGGTGTCGACGTGTGTTGCAAGCTCGGCGGTGGGCGTACCGAACTGCGTTGCGGCGGCCTCGAAGCCGGCGGTGAGTTCGGCGCCGATTCCCCGGCCACGCCGTGCGGGGTCGACGGCGACAGCGGCCAGTACCGCTACCGGATCGGCGGGCGGGCGGGGCGGGGACGTCGTCGTCCTGACATCGCGAGGACAGCCCAGGAACAATTCCTTGGCGGCATTGCACCACGGCAGTGCCCGTGTGCGGAGAAACCGGGCAGCCAGTTGCGGCCGCGCGACCAGCGCGATGATGCCGTGAACAGCGAGTGAGGCCATCGTTTGTCGGTCGCGCACCATGTGGCTCAGGTGCGTTCGGTGATCGAGTGTTCCGAGGAGGAATCCCAGAACGTTCCGGTCGGCATCGACTGCGACGAAAGCAACGGCATAGGGGTGGTCGAGGAAACTGTGATGCCACCGGCGCAGAAAGCGGTAGCCGAGTTGGGGAAAGAGTCCCACGGGTAGGGCGTCGAGGTGCAGGTGAGCGCTGCTGGAGAGGTCACCGATCTGGGCGGGACGAATGGTGACGGGCCCGGCCCCGGCGGCAGCGGATGCCGGCGGTGTGGGCCGTGGGTGGGGTCGGGTAGAGCTGACAATGACACGCACGAGGGCGCTCCTGAGGTGAGATCGCGTGCGATCGGCCATCGGCCGACGGCGGACGCGGAACTGAAGTGGGAAAGGTCTGCCGGCTAGTGCAGACCTGTCACACCCTCAGTACGCATGCGGCATCGAGGATCGACACCGGGCGCAGGACGGCGCCGACTGCCGCGAACCTTGCGCCGCTTCGCTTTTCCGTGGCGAGCGAGGGTCGTACGCACACAATCCAGAGCAGTCGCAGCGCAATCACGACCAGTCCCAGCGAGAGAATGGCCAACAGCACGTGCACCGATTCGAACATCTGGGCAGGGCCGTCGGCCTCTCCCGGGCCGCTGTGACGGTGATCAGCAGGTGACCCGACGATGTTTTTCGGGGTCTCGTGCGGCGTCGGGTCTGCGGCTTGATCGATCACGGCAGCAGCGATCGGGGCGTGGCCGGCCGCCGACGAATCCGATGTGTGTGCGATCTGTGAGGAGAGGAGCATGGCGAACACCGCAGCGAGCATCACGGCGCCGAGCAGTACTCGCTGCATCGTCGCGTCAGCTCGAATCGGTCCCACCAGGCCAAGATAGCACCGCGCACACCCTCAAGTTCATATGTGCGCACTCATGCCTTTCCGACCTGCGAGTCGACTGCCGACCCCACCGGACGGGGTGACCTGACGGGCGGTCCGTGGATCACGGCCCCAAAGCGGCCGAATGTGTTTCTACATGTGCGCAAGTGCGCACATGTGGGTTAGAGTGGGGTTTCCTTGTTCACGAGAACGTTCGGAGGATCTCCGTGCTCGACGTATTGCGGCATCGCACCTTCCGCCGATTGTTCACCGCTCAGATCGTTGCCCTGATCGGCACCGGGTTACTGACGGTCGCTCTCGGTCTGCTGGCCTACGACCTGGCGGGCAGCGATGCCGGCGCGGTGCTCGGCACTGCGCTGGCCATCAAGATGCTGGCCTACGTCGGCGTCGCGCCGATCATCTCCGCCCTCACCCATCGTGTGCCCCGCAAAGTCCTCTTGGTATCCGCGGACGTGATCCGGGCTCTCATCGCGCTCGCCTTGCCGTTCGTCGACCAGACCTGGCAGATCTACGTCCTGATTTTTCTGTTGCAGTCGGCATCGGCGACGTTCACTCCGGCCTTTCAATCGGTGATCCCCTCGGTCTTGGTCGAGGAAGAGGATTACACCCGGGCCTTGTCGCTCTCTCGCCTTGCCTACGACCTCGAATCGCTCCTGAGCCCGATCCTGGCAGCAGCACTGCTGACGCTGATTTCCTACCACTCGTTGTTCTTGGGAACCGTCGTGGGCTTCACCGTATCGGGCCTGCTAGTTGTCGGAACCACACTGCCGAAGCTGGCTCCGGCGGGTCCGGCGGTGCCGCTGGTCCAGCGAATCACGCTCGGTGCCCGCGTGATGGTGGGCAGTCCTGTTCTTCGAGGACTGCTCGCGTTGAACTTGGTGGTCGCCTCCGCGACCGGGTTGGTCGTGGTCAATACCGTGGTCTACGTCCGCGATCTCCTCGGCGGCACCAACACCGGTGTCGCACTCGCACTCGGTTTCTACGGTGGCGGTTCGATGCTCGTTGCGCTGTGCGTACCACGAATTCTCGCCTCGATATCTACCCGGCGACTGATGCTCACCGGCTCCGCCGTGGTCGCCCTCGGACTTGCCGCGGCGTCGTCGATGCTCCTCATTGCCCCGACGCCCCCGATCTCCTGGGTGATGCTGACGACCATCTGGATAGCCCTCGGGGCCGGAACGTCCATGATCAACACCCCGTCGGCGCGACTGCTTCGCGACGGATCGACCCCGGAGAACCGGGGAACGGTATTCACCGCACAGTTCTCCCTCTCCCATGCCGGCTTCCTGCTCACCTACCCTTTGGCAGGATGGGTAGGAGCGGAGGCCAATCAGTTCACCGCCGCGGTCGCATTGACCGTGCTCGCTACACTCGCAGCAGTCTTCGCATCACGGGCCTGGCCCGTGAGTGCCGCCCCGACAGTCGAGGCGGCCGCAACGGGAAAGTGAGCACGCCGATGTCCGATGCTGCCGTGCCCGCCGTGACAGACGTCCGGACCGAGGCAAGTCTGGTACATCCGATCGCGCCCGATCAATCCCGTCTCGACGCTGCGACCGGAACCTTCCGCATGCTGGCCGATCCCACCAGGCTTCACATCCTGTGGCTGCTGACTCAAGGCGAAGCCGACGTCACCGCCCTCACCGAAGCCTGCGACGCCTCCCGCACAGCAGTCAGTCAACACCTGGCCAAACTTCGATTCACCGGCCTGGTCGACACCCGCAAAGAAGGACGGCGGGTGATCTACCGAATCCACGACGGACACCTCGCCCGCTTGGTCGGCGAAGGCCTCAACCACGCCGACCACCTGGTCACGGGCGAACCCGCACACGAATAGGCCACAACCCTGCGGCTGCACGTTCCCGTCGCAGTCACGGCGAGTGACGGTCTGCGGGGGATCCTCCGCAGACCGCCACTGCCACCGCTACGAGAGCGGCCCACCGCCGTCCGGTAGGGACGAGGATGGGCCGGTAATCACAGAGGAATTCGGTCAGGACTTCTTCGTGTTCCGGGGAACAAGGAAGAACACCACGGCGCCGCCGATGACGACCACCGCAACGGCGATCAAGATCCATGCCGGGAATCCACCCGAGTCCTCGTCTGCTGGTTGTGCGGTATCGGAGGATCCGGTTGTCGTTGCAGGTGCCGTACCGCTCGCAGAACTTGCTGCTCCGGGGTTTGCTTGGGTCAGTTGGAAGTTGTACGTGCCGTCGATCGGATGGCCGTCTTCGGAGATGACCCGGAACGCGACCGTGTACTGGCCGGCCTCTCCGAGTCCGTCGAGATCGACGGACATGTCGCGGCCCTCGACCACAGGCTCGGATCGACCCCACTGCGTGCCGTCCGCATCGACCACCTTCAAGGTGGCGAAATTGGATTGGATGTTTTGATTGAACGTCAACGTCACCTGGTCAGGGGCTGTGCTGATCTGCGCACCGTCGGCGGGATTACTACCGGCCAGGGCCGCATGCGCCGCAGCAGGTCCCGCACTCAATGCGGCGACAGTGATGACGGCAGCTGCGGTCAGGCAGCTGCGTGTAAGCCATGAAGTCATATGTTGGGGCTCTCTTCGATATCGATATTCGGGTCGGGGTCTAACTCGCACAAGCGAGAACCCGAGGCGGCCCTCGTCGATTGAGCGACCCCTCGCCCACCCAGGCAGTCCACGGCAGCGATGCCGCCGCGCCCGGCACCCGAACACGGGTAACAGACATCGGTAACGGCGGACGCACCAAGATCGTTGCCGCACGCAGCACCCAGGACACGCTCCCGCGAACTGCCCGCTCCGCTAACGGAATCACCATGCAACACACGGCGACAGCTGTTGCGTGTAGGACCATCATCGGCACCGAGGTCATCGAATGATGGTGTTCGAGGGGAGACAGCGACAACACGGCATGCCCGGCGAGCTGGCCCCCGCTCACTGCCATCAACAGACCCACGCGTCGGGAGAAGATGTTCGCCGACACCGCGATCACCCCCAGGCTGCAGCACACAGCCAACAACAGCACCCATTCTGCGGATCCCGGCCAATGTCCACCCGCGCAGCCGTGCGCGAGAATCGCTGTCGTCGCCGTCGTCGCGCCGACGCCGGCACCGCGAATCTGCACCGCGCAAGACTGGGCAGAGTTCGTCACCAGGCCAAGGATAGAGATACCGAGTCCCCGCCCCGTACCTGCACACCACGACGACGTCGCCGCAGCGTCACCCCGACCAGCACGTGAGCACCCCATTGACCCTGCGACACCGCAAACGCGGACGCAGTGACGACACCAACCGAAATGTCCGTTTTATGCAGTTTTGCTAAACTGAGATCATCTCCACTCGACCTTTCGTCGACTCCTCCGAGGAGGAAGGGACATGGACACCAGCGACAAACCCGGGCCGCCTCGATGTAGGCGGCTGCGATGAACGAGATTGTCGTCAACGGCGCGTTGGTGCTGGTCTTCGTTCTTATGGGTGGTGTGTTCGCCGCCACCGAGATCGCTCTGGTGTCGTTGCGCGAAGGGCAGATTCGACGGTTGGAGCAGCGCGGCGGACGTGGTGCGCGCACTGCCGCGTTGGCGCGTAATCCGAACCGGTTTCTCTCTGCTGTGCAGATCGGGGTGACGGTCGCCGGTTTCTTTTCCGCCGCGTACGGCGCCTCCACTATCGCACCGGCTGTTTCTCCCGCTCTCGTGTCGTGGGGGCTCCCGGCTGCGGCGGCATCGATTACGGCTTTGGTCGGCACCACTCTGGTGATCTCGTATCTGTCGTTGATCCTGGGGGAGCTCGTACCCAAACGTATTGCGCTGCAACGTGCCACCGGCGTTTCGTTGCTGACGGCCCCGGTGGTGGACTGGTTCGCGACAGCGATGCGGCCGGTGATCTGGGTGCTGTCCGTCTCGACCGACCTGTTGGTGCGCTTGGTGGGCGGCGACCCGAAAGCCAAGGGGGAGGACATCACTCACGAGGAGCTGCGGGATCTGCTCATCGGCCACAAAGCCATCGCCGAGGACGAGCGCCGGATCCTGTCTGAGGTTTTCGATGCCGGACATCGATCTCTGGCCGAGGTGATGCGACCGCGTACCGATGTCGATTTCCTTTCCGCCGACACCGCGCTGTCTCTGGCGCGCGAACAGGCATTGCAGTGGGGGCACAGCCGCTACCCGGTCACCAAGTCTTCCCATGACGACATATCGGGGTTCGTTCATCTTCGCGATCTGCTCCTCGCCGACGAGCGCACCGTGAACACTGTTGCCGACGTGTCCCGGCCCGTACTTCATCTTCCGGGCTGCAAACCCGCGTTGGCCGCGTTGACGGACATGCGACGAGAGAATCTTCAGATCGCGATCGTCGTCGACGAGTACGGGGGTACGGCGGGGATCGTCACCCTCGAAGACATCGTCGAGGAGATTGTCGGCGAAATCAGGGACGAGTACGACGATCCCGCCGTCCCTGACGTGTCACCGATCCCGAAGCGTCAACGGGTCGACGGCTTGCTTCTCGCGGATGATTTCGAATCCCGCACCGGGATAGCGCTGCCCGCAGGTCCGTACGACACGGTGGCGGGTTTTCTGCTGCACCGACTCCAACGTCTTCCCCAACTCGGTGACACCGTCGTCTTCGATGGGCACCGGCTCACCGTCAGCGCACTGGACGGCCGGCGCATTTCGGGTATCCGTGTCACCCACCCTCATACCCCGGCCCACGGCAGGGTCTCGATCAGTCGGTGACGGACAACGTGTGTGAAGGCAGCGGGCGATACCGGACCGATTGGCTTCCATTCCCAGGTTCTCGGTCTCGGCGAGGAAGGAACGCGATGCTCCTAGGTCCCGGTATCGAGTCCGGCAATCTGCGGTGGCGATGGATGACCGTTGCCGCGGTCGGGGCATTGGGTGTGATCTGGTTCGTCTCCCCGGTCGCGGTCCTGGTCGCTGGTTCTGTGCTCGGCGGGGTCGGGCTGCTGGTTTTTCACCTGCTCCCGCTACGCGAGGTAGGTGCCCGCGCAGCGTCGGTCGGTGCGGGGTTGCTGATCCCAGCGGTTCCGCTCTCCGTCGTGCATTTGGTCAATCTGTTGTAGCGCCCGAGATCGGCCGCCGAACATCCCCCTCGGGGACCGTTGTCTGAACTGCGTAGAGGGCGGTCGGGCGTAGGAGCGCTTTTCTGCGTCTGGCGGCGGTGGTGAGGAGATATTTTTCGGCGGCGGTGTAGTCGGTGATGGTGGTGCCGTCGGGGCCGGGGGTGTGGGTGATCAGTTCGAGGTAGCGGCGCCGGTAGAGGTAGGCGTCCGGTTCTGCGAGGAGGAATTCCGCAGCGGCGACGACGTCCGGATGCGGGGCTGCCCGGGCGAGTCGCGTCGGGGCGGATTGATGATTGACCACGGCGGTGTAGTGCTGCTCGGTGAGGTCGCCGATGCGGCGAGGGCTGCTCATCGGACCGTTGCCGCGATGAGGAAACCGACCCGCGAACGGCAGCACACCGTAGTGGAGGTGACGGTGAGGGAGACATCACGAACTCGACGAGGGGTGCGGAACATGATCACCGTTCTCCGTGTAGTTAGCCGGGCGTACGAGATATGTATACCGCTCCATCACACTGAGTCACAGATATTCGACGTTACAGATGCGAAAAATTTGGGCTGCCGATTCCCGCCCATACTTCCCCTCGCTTCGCCAGGGCTCCGGTTGCCGGCGGGTGGGCGGCCTCGACGACCACACAAAGGCAGGGGACCGACGAGGCCGGTAGACGTCGGCGACTGCTCCCGCACGCCTATTCCTCGACGGTACGGGGCGGCGGCCGCAGAGGACGGTGAGGTTCGTCCCGATTGCCGTGAGTGGTTCGTACAGACATCATCACCCCTCAAATGCAGCCGCCGATGCACGCCGGCCGGCATGGAACTTTGGGATCGGCCCACACGGGTTGTCGGGAGTCGAACGGAGACAACGCATTCGCTATAATCGGCTAACGCAGCGTCATCCCGACGTGGCGTTGCGCTCGGCCCACCGAACACCGGTCCTGCGCAGGCCGACATCCGGTGGGCCACCCTGTACTGCGCGCCTGTCTCCCCAGACACCGCGCGCACGGCCCATCAGGTCGGACACCTAACCCCGCCCTGATGGGCCACTTCTGGACCGTGCCTCGCGGTCGGCGAACTCTTTACTCGCTGCGTTCACTGCGAAAAGCTTTCTCGCAGTAGCTCTCACAGCTTCGCGATCACTGACCTGTCGATGCCCACGGCTCCAGTCCCGGCCGCGACTGCGGCGAAAGCTCGCTGCAATGCCCGGCCGTCCGACCTCATGGTTACCGCACAAGATATTCGGTGAGGTTCACCGGCGCCGAGGTGTGAGCGCCGACGCCGGTGAACCCTGCGCGCCCTGGTGATGCACTGCCCGTGCAGAGCGCTTTCTCGGAGGTGACCCACCCCCGGCGAGTGGTCAGCCGGAGGGCAGGTCGTCGGTGCGGCTCCCCGCATTCTTTCGCGGGGTTTCTACTGCCGCACCCCAAAGATATCCCGCCGGCACCGAATGCAAACGTCGCTCCCCACCCAATCATCACCGTCTCGGTGACATACCCGCCTAGCGTGCCAGGTGCGCGGGCATCGTTGCAGTGGTGAGTACTTCGAGCCGCTAACACGGGGCCGGCCCGAACCGATGAACCAAGTGCGGGGGGAGCAAACTCCAACATGCGTGCGAGGTGAGGATCATGGGTTCGGCTGGAATCGACTTCAACGTGGCCTTCGCAGCCTTCGTCAAATGGCTGTCCGTCACGTTCGGCGGAGGTATCGGGATCAGCTGATACAACCGTCGGAACACCGAAAGCTGCCCCCGTCGTCATCTTAGAAACCGAGGGCAGTCGCTTCGTGTCCAACGTCGTTCCGCTCCATTGGTTCCTCTACTTGGACAAGGAATCGGCTATCCGACGAGGATTGCGCGGTCCGCAGGCCGGGGCGCTCAGTCACCAGGATCCGCTGAGGATGAAGTGATGAAAACATACCGGCCGGGGGCCCTTTGCCCGATCTGAACAGCTCTCAGACTTCACCGTCCCACGCATTGTCGCGGGCTTGCGCCGTCGACGCCGTCATTCCGGCTGGCAGGCCCCGGGCCTTCAACTCCTCGTTCAGGAAATAGAGCCGCGCACGCTGGTTCGGGCTCAGTTGCTCGGCGTGGTCGCAGAGCCTGTGGTGCTCCGCTACGAGCTGTTCCGATGTCAGCCGGTAGACGGAGACCGGTACCTGCTCGCGTTTCATGTGCGCCTCCTCGAAAGAGTCAGACAGTCCGCAGCGAGTCTTTCGACTACGTGGGTCCGAGGAACGATCGAGCTGTCAACATCATTTTACGTCGCGCAATCTCACTGCAGAGCAACTTGCCGGGCGAGCCGTCCGGCAAGCGACGCGGCGAAACTCCTCCTCACCCAGCAACCGTCGTGAGACTTGAGATTCGAACACAGTCGTTACGGGAACATCGTGGTTACGAGCTTTTTCGACTGACGGCGAGGTCGTGTGATGGAGAGGTACAAGTTCACGTTCGCGGATGGATCGGGCACCGAAGAGTTCTTCGAGTCGGACAATGAGGCGATCGTCGCGGCGACGGCCGCTAACGGCGGTAGTAGTTGGGGGTTGTATGTCCAGCGCTACGACCATCGCGGAGCGTTGCTACCCACGAAACTTCCTCCCGGCGGGCACCGGGGCACATGGTGCCCGAAGATCGGCATGCCGAGTCCGGCGCTGGTGCCGGACTCGGCGGTTGATTCGGCTTCGAAGCCGTGAGGCGTTTACAGGACCGTAGGCGGGGTAACTGGCGGTCAGATGGCATGAAGGAGTACTTCGCATGGATGTCGATGACCTCGATGTGGTGGTGTGGCCCGAATCCGAGGAACGTGAAGCGTGGTGGCGTCAGGTCGTCACAGTCGGCAGCACGGATGCCACGTCGGCGACGATGACACCGAATCGGAGTATCGAGGACGCAGCCTCTCGGGTTCTGCACGCGGCATAGTTCGTCGACTGCGGCGAGTGTCTGCCAACGATGATCTGATCGAGGTTCACGTGTGTGCCTGTGGGGGTTGATAATTCCCGTCCGGCATGGCGCGTGGTCTGACGCTGTTCGCTCGAACTGCTACGAATCTTCAATCATCAATGTGTGAAGGGCCTTTCCGATGAACGTACTGACTTCGAGGTCGAACTCGCCGGCTGTGCACAGCGGTTCGATGAGTACTGCCGAGATCAAGGCTCGTATCGAGGCGATGTACGCCGACCGAGGCACTCTCGTTCCGAAAGGCACCGGAACAAAGTCCTGAATATCGGCTGGGGCCGAGTTGGGAGTCCGTGGCCGTGCCCGGGAGTTCGAGGCCGTGCCCGGGAGTTCGAGGGTCAGGGTTCGGTGGGGAAGCCGTAGCGGCGGCGCATGCGAGTGAGGGCGACGATGTCGCCGTCGGTGCACTCGGTGGCGGCGATCCATCGGCAGGCCTGCTGGTAGTCGGCGTGCGTCCGGGCCCGGCTCTCGCCAGTGATGCCGACGTAGGGGGAGTGTTGTGCGTAGTCGCTGTCGGTGTTCTCGAATTGGGAGAGGTAGGCCGCGAGTACGGCTGCTTCGCGCCGGAATTTACCGAGCACCGAAACCTCCGCCAAGGCAATGCGGGGAGGGACCTGCCACGTGGCGCGGCGCCGAAGATGGATGTGCTGGCATCGGTTGAGGTGCTCCACTCGGCCCCGACCTGATGAAGTACGTGCTGATCAACAATAGCGATTGACCGTAGCGCCGACCACTCTAGCTATTAACAAGCCACCGCATAGACCCGGCGGTTGTTGTGTGCCCTCGCCGAGGAGGTGCCGTGGCGGCGGGCATGTGCGGTAAGGGTTTTCTCGGATCCGGTGTCGTCACTACCTCCATACCCGCCCGGAGTAATCGTGGTGAGGCCCTCAGTTTCAGCAACACACGCGTCCTTCGAAATTGTTGGGCGGAGCGCGTTTGCGTTCGTCGTGTGTGGGATATCTGTGGGGTGCGGCACTGGGAACACCCCGAAGATTATTGGGGGACGCCGCACGGACCTGCCTTCCCTGTCCATTCGCCGGGGGCGGGTCGCTGTGAAAGGAGCGCCCTGGGCGGGCAATGCATCGGGGCGTGCGGGGGTCGCCAGCATTGGTGCTCATACGTCAACGCTGGTGAACCCCCTCTTTTCATGTTTTCGGGTTAGAGGTTCGAGGGCTCGGGCGTGCAGGCCGGGGGTGTGTGTGCGGGCGGTGGCAATGGTCAGCTGTTGGGCGTTGCGGTGTGTGTGCCACCGAAGGCGGAGGCGCCACGTCGTTGATGTGCCGTACGCCCGTTCCGGTGGGTTCGGTGCCGGCATCGGAGGCCGGTGCTCGAATCTCAGAGATGCGCGCGCGGTTCGTGACACCAGCGTGACACCAGTAAGTGGTGGGGTGCGGTCGTCTCGGGGCAGGGACCATTCGGGGGCCGGCGCCCACCGCCGTGAGTGACCAGCGTGCCGGTGGGCGCCTGTGTGCGACTCACCCGAATCGCTCGCCGCGTGGGGTAGTTACCTCGGAGCCGGCGGGCTGAAACATGTGTGGTGGAAGCCCCTTTCCCGTGGTGGTTGTGAGGGATGTCTTTTCGTGGGTATTCACCGATCCGAACGAGTGCGGATCGGAGGGAGTGCACGGTGCAGGATGTCAGGCGCGGGATGAGCGATGAGGATCTGGTGACGGAGTGTTGTCGGTTGCAGGGTCTGGACGAGTTGAGTCGCTGTGAGGAGATGCGGCTTGAGATCGTGCAGGACGAGTTGGAGTGTCGGCAGGCGGGAGCCGTGTCGAGTCGTCGACTCTGAGTGTTCAGTATTTCGGAGTTCGTTGTTGAGGAGGGCCTGCGGGGCAAGGGTTAGCCGGTAGCTTCGGCTGTTGCGCCGGTTGGAGCGGAAGGATGTCATTGCTGTGCGGGCCGCAATGGCGAGTACGTGATGCAGCTGGGAGTCTTCTCGCGGGCGTGGGTGTGGGTGGTGGTGATCGTGCCGGTCACCGCCCCAACCTCCGATCCCATATGAGCGGTCATGCTTCCGCTTTTGGCGGTGATTGCGCCCAGCTGTGTCGGAGGCCACGTCGTGCGCGGCGCTACCCGCGTGATCGCGCCACGCTGGAAGTGAAGTGTTGGGTTGGTAACGGTTCGCCTTCCCCGTAGACCAAACCTGACGGACTGTTTTAGGGTGGAGGTGCAGGGTTGAGTAGTGAGCCCGGCGCGGAAAGTGGGTCCCCGTGCTGTGTGCTCAACACGGGGACGTCTCACCTCGTGGAGTCCCCGCCCAGCATCAGTCGGTGGGGACTCCACTTCGACAGTATGCCGAGTTGGTGTATCTGCAGGTTACGTAAATATTCCAGTATGCGGAAGACGCCCGCTCC
>CBDALO010000066.1:0-183688 GCA_965196985.1 Gammaproteobacteria bacterium
CTGGGGTCGCTAAGGTTAGCAGGGTGTGTATACAAACGAATACGGCAGTAACCTGAGAACTACCCAAAATTGTTATCTCCCTACCTGAACTGAATTCGATAATTCTTTTTGTTCTTCTTGAGAAACACTATTTTCTTTAAAAAATTGCTCTACTAAGTGATACGTTAGAAGTTTTCTAATACCCTTCGCAATAAAGTGTCGTGTCACCTTGCCCTTACCATCTCCTAATTTAGCTAGCATAATTGCGTAATCGTCATAAGCTTTTTCCTTACCTATCTCATACAAATATGAGGCCACATAAAAACATACAGCCAGTAGATTTTGTATCCCTTTAAAATTTTTTATCTGCATATTTTCCCAGCCTAGTCCTTCCTTGAGAAATTTAAAAACATATTCAATTTTCGCACGAGATAGATAGGCTATGTATACCTCATACGCCTCATCAAAAGTCGTTACTTTTTTATTAGTTAATAGCAGCATGTCATTCTTAAAAATTCTCCTACCATCTCTGCCTGTAATTTGGATTTTAATTGCATTGATGTTCTCAAACTCTCCAAAATAAATAGTTATTTTTCCGTCTTGTACGCAATTCTTTCCAACTGTTAACTTTTGGAATTGCTTTTCGCCTTGAGCATCAAAATCAGCGTTAATCAGCTTAAGCTTTTTACCATCATCACCTCTACCTTCTATTGTTCTTGTTATTTTTGAGCGAATAATAAAGTCTTGATCTAGGTTTGTATCAATTAGTGAGAGATAGTCATTATCATCAAACTCTCTATCTAGAATATGGGTAATGGTTGCATCTTCATTCTTTGATTTTAGGCAGATTCCTATTTTTTCTATTTCACGAATAGACAGCAGCTTTTTATTAAAGTAATCACCAGATTCATAAAGACTCTTGGCCTCTTTATCTCCCTCAAATGGCTTTCCAGCCTCTATTTTCTTAATATGCTCAGCTTTTAAAAACTTAGGGTCCTTATTGCTGTAGCTTACATGCGATAGTAGATGCACAGCCTTATCACCAGGTACTAATGCAACTGCATTATGCGTGCTGTAACCATTGATAATATCCCCGTCCAGACTCCTTACTTTACCTAGATTTTCAGTTTGCTTGCTATGTGGCTTTCTAATATCAGAAGGATCATGAAGAACATCAATTTTACTGGCGTGTGAAAGTTTTTCACAGCTCTGTTCTAGCAATACATCATTTGTTTTTATTGGATCTAAATCGGTGCTTTTATTTTCACCGGTAAGTGTACGAATCATCTTTTTATACTCATTGTTATCTTTTGATGAACTGAACAACTTACAACTACCTTCAGTTAATAGCTTTCCTACAATCGTCGATAGATTTTTTTAAAACAACTTTCCCAGTTAATTTTGAAAAAAGAGGGGCAGCGTAATCGGCGAAGTTTAACATTTATACTCATCTCGTTAGTCTTGTTAAAAAGACAAAGCATAGTCATTTTTACACAATATTTCAGCATTATTTTGCTGATTTAAATTTTGGGTAGTTTTCAGCAGTAACAGTAAAGCAGATCGCAAATAACCAGGTTGCACATTGTGGGAACAAGCCTGTAAGGACCAGGGTGATAAGACCTAGTAGTGCAATTGCAATGCCTTCTAGGGTGAAGCTAAGCTGCTTGACCGATACTTCCTTCATCGTGGTGAACTCCCTGTGTTTAAATTTCCAGCTCCAATTTAGCATAACCATTGAAACTTTAACAACTCTGCGCCTAGTAGTACTGCTTATGAGTAAGCTAGGAAACGATTCGTGCGGGCTTATTTATTCTGTCTCCTATTTATGCAGCAATGCCCTTGATAGAAGAGCAAGTAATAGATGACAGAGCCTAGTCAATCAATTACCATATCGGTTGCAAAAAGCATTAGTCGTGCTTTAAAAGATTGGTTTAAGTTGTTGTTTTGTAGTGGTAAAAGCGCCTAGAGGATGTTAGATGCGGTTAGAGAAGATTAAGTTAGTTGGTTTTAAGTCGTTTGTTGATCCCACAACAGTAGAGTTTTCTAGTCAAGTAATGGGTGTCGTTGGCCCCAATGGTTGTGGTAAGTCAAATATTATCGACGCGGTTCGTTGGGTAATGGGTGAAAGCTCTGCCAAAAATCTGCGCGGGGAGTCATTAACGGATGTGATCTTTAATGGTACGGTGGATCGCAAGCCAGTAGGCCAAGCATCAATTGAATTGGTGTTTGATAATCGTGAGGGCAAGCTAGGTGGTGAGTACGCTAAGTATGCGCAAATTGCTATTAAGCGCCAAGTTAACCGGGATGCACAATCAAGTTATTTTTTGAATGGGACAAAGTGTCGTCGCCGTGATATTGTTGATGTGTTCTTAGGAACGGGTCTAAGCCCCCGCAGTTATTCCATCATTGAGCAGGGGATGATTTCGCGTTTGATTGAGGCTAAGCCTGAAGAGCTACGGGTTCATTTGGAGGAGGTTTCGGGGATATCTAAGTACAAAGATCGTCGCCGTGAGACCGAAAATCGTATCCGTCATACTCGAGATAATCTATCTAGAATCAACGACTTAAGAGAAGAAATTGAAAAGCAGCTCGAAAAGCTTAAACGTCAAGCTAGCGCAGCTGAGCGTTACAAGGTGTTAAAAGCTGAAGAGCGAGTTTTGCGCGGCCAGGAGCTTGCTTTACGTTGGCGAGAGTACAACGGGCAGATTGCTAAAGTCTCTGAGCAACTACAAGCTGAAGAAACTCAACTACAGGCTAAGGCTGCTGAGCACCAGCATATTGAAACCGAAATGGTGAAAACGCGAGAGCAACAACATGATTTGCGTGAAACCTACAATGAGGTGCAAGGCCGTTACTACAGCATAGGTTCAGAAATTAGTCGCATGGAACAGTCCATCCAGCACTATAAAGAACGGCAGCAGCAGTTGCGTTTAGACCTTGAGCAAGCGGAAACAAACTGGCAATCGACAGAAGCACATTACACGCAAGATCAGGAGCGTTTGACAGAATTAACCAGTGCGCAAACTGAGCTTGAACCTCAAGTTGCTGAACTAAAGCAGCAAGTTGAGGCGGCCAAGGAGACTTTTGACTCCATTCAACAACGTGTACAGCAGTGGCAGCAGGCTTGGGATGAATTTAATGAAACGTCAGCTAAAAGTGCTCGTTTGGCTGATGTGGAGCAAACGCGTATTCAACATATTGAGCAAGGGCAGCTTGATACTACCCGTCGACTTGAAACAATTAAGCTAGAACGTAGCCAGTTAAGCATTACTGAACCAGAGGGTCAGTTGGCACGTTTGCAAGAAGAGCAGCTACAGGCAAGCGAAGCTTTAGCGCAATGTGAGCAATCCCTAGAACAAGCTACGCAAGCAATTAAAACCAAGCAAACTGAGGGCCAAGAAGCTGGGCGCCTGCTCGACCAAAGTCGCAGCGAATTGCAAACGACTAAAGGTCGTTTAGCGTCTCTCGAGGCATTACAGCAAGAGGCCTTAGGTAAAAAAGATGTTAAAGCCAATGACTGGTTAGTGGCTAACCAGCTTAATGAAGCCTCTAGGCTTGCTGAGTTATTGCAAGTTGAGTCGGGTTGGGAGCGAGCTGTTGAATTGGTTTTATCAGGTTATTTAGAAGCGGTCTGTACTGAGCAGCAGTTAGGTGACTTAGCACAAGGGCTTAATCAGGCGGAGGGTATCGATTTAACAGTTGTTTTGCCACAATGTGTTGCATCGACAACTAACAAAAGTGCTTATACCTCATTGGCTGATAAGGTTAGTGGTTCAGTGGCAGCACAAGGTTTGCTAAATGCGGTATACGTTGCTGATGATTTATCGCAAGCTCTAGAAATTGCTAAGCACTTGGCTTCTCATGAATCGGTTATCTGTCAGGATGGCACTTGGCTTGGTTGTGCATGGTTACGAGTAGCAAAAGATACAGATCTTAAATCCGGTACATTATTGCGTGAACAAGAAATTAAAAACTGCCAACAAACGATTGCACAGCTAGAAGCAGCAGTGCAGGCGGGTGAGGAGCAGCGTGCACGTTTATCTGATGAGCTGGCTGAATTAGAACTAACACGTGATGCGGCTTTACAGGGTTTAAATGAAAAGCGTGCCTTGCATGCTGATTTGAAAGCAAAAATGAGCGTCAAGCAAGCGCAGATTGAGCAGGTCAGAAAACGCTTGGCGCGTTTAGAAGAAGAAGCTGTACAGTTACAGCAACAACATAGTCAGGCTGCAGATGAACTGGTGACAGCTCGATCAGGTTGGCAGGCCGCTATGGTGACGATGGAGTCTGATGCTGAGCAGCGTGAGAGGTTGCTTGGCGAAAGGGAGAGTAATCGAGAGCAGCTTGAACAAGCACAGGCTAAATTACGTGATTGCCGTGATCAGTTGCATCAACATGAAATCCAGTTTAGAACTAATCAGTCGCAGTTAGATGGCTTGCAAAATAGTTTGGAGCGTTTAGCGACACAGCGTGAGTCACTGCGCTCACGTCGTGAACAGCTTTCAGCTCAACTTTCTGATGGTGGTTCGCCTATTGAAGCTACCCAAGAAGAATTAGCCTCAGCTTTAGAGCGCCGTGTTAATGTTGAGGCGGAGTTAAAGCAGGCTAAGCAACAGCTTGATGAGAGTGAGCATGTTACTCGAGAGCTGGAGCAAGCGCGACATCAGATCGAGCAGGCAACTGAGGTGCTGCGTAATGGCTTGGAGAGTAAGCGCTTGCGTGTGCAAGAGGTGACGGTGCGTTGCGATACCATGCTTGAACAACTAGCTGAGCTTGAGTTTGAGCTTGAAACAGTATTAGCTGAATTAACGGAGGAGCATACCAAATCAGCAGTGAGCGAGGAGTTAAACAAAGTAGTCACTCGTATCCAGCGTTTAGGTGCGATTAACTTAGCGGCAATTGATGAATACAAGGTGCAAGCTGAACGTAAAGAATATTTAGATGCGCAGCATGCAGATGTTGAGTCAGCGCTGACAACGCTTGAAAACGTGATTCGTAAGATTGACAAAGAGACAAGAGCTAAATTTAAAGAAACTTTTGAAAAAGTTAATAGCCACTTTCAGTCTTACTTTCCGCGAGTATTCGGAGGTGGTAGTGCGCGTTTAGAAATGACAGGAGACGACTTGCTAACAACAGGTGTTATGGTGATAGCAAGGCCTCCAGGTAAGAAAAATAGCACGATTCATTTGTTGTCAGGTGGTGAGAAAGCACTAACAGCTATTTCATTAGTATTCTCTTTATTTCAACTTAATCCAGCTCCTTTCTGTATGTTGGATGAGGTTGATGCGCCGCTCGATGATGCTAATGTTGTGCGTTATTGTAATTTAGTGAAGGAAATATCCAAGCAAGTGCAGGTAATCTTTATTAGCCACAATAAAGTGGCAATTGAGATGGGGCAACATTTAGTTGGGGTAACCATGCATGAGCCGGGAGTTTCGCGTATTGTTTCTGTTGATGTTGATGAGGCGGTAGCCTTGGCAGAAGAAGCTTAGTGCTAATGAACGAAGGAGAGCTTTGATGGAGACTGAAATCAGATTGGTGCTTTTAGTCATTGGGGCACTTGTGATCTTGGCCATTCTTTGGGATGGCTTGCGACGACAGCGTCGGGCCCATCAACCAGTTAAGAAGCCTGTGCAAGAGCAGCAGCGAGAGGTTTTACGCGAGGCGCTGGCTTTGGAGCCAGAAGAAGAGTCGGTAGTTGAGGTTGAAGTAGAATCTTCAGTTAAGCGAGCAGCAGCTAAAGCTGAGTGCTTATCAGAGCTTGAGCATGTGTCTAAAGCTGCTGAGCAGCCAGCAAAACATCAGTGGCACGAAGAGACTGGCGAGGAGGATTCAAGCACAGCATCTGATGAAGCTTTGTGGCAAAGTACAACAACCCTACCGCCTCAAACGGCTCAACAGCCGGAGCATCCAGCAATAACCCCTGAGCCTGTTGAGCAGCAAATAGCATCGCAACCAGCTGTATCTGAGCCTGTGGTACATGAGCCTGTTGAGGAGGTAAAAGAGGTTGTGGAACCGCCATTATCTCCTAGTCCAGCTGTTGCACCAGTTCCAGCCTCTAAGTCAGTAGTTGATGAGCTCGTTATCTTTACTATCGTGGCGCCTGATGATAAATCATTGGGAGGATTCAACTTATTGCAGGCACTATTGAATAATGGTTTTCGTTTTGGTGAAGGAAATATTTTTCATTATCACCTCCATAACGACCCTAATGCAGAAAAGCTTTTTAGTTTAGCCGCAGCTAGTGAAACAGGTGAGTTTGAATTAAGCAATATGGCCAACTTTACTTGTAAAGGCGTTGTTGTATTTATGAATAGTGGCGAGCACGAGATGCCTGATGAAGTCTTTACTGAGATGGTTGAGGTAACTGAGCGATTAGCGAAAGCATTAAATGCTGAGCTGCGTATTGGACAGACAGCTGTTTGGGATGAGGCGGCGTTGCAAACTATTCATGATAGGTTAGCAAAAGAGTAGGTTGATTTTAAGAGACTCTTCATGTAAATAAAAGCCGAATTAATGTGTCCTATTATTTTATGTAACAACTCCTTTTTAATTTCCTGGCCTATAGTCTATTGTGGTATTAGCATTTTCTTCCAAACTAGAAATAACAGATTCGTAAATTTCTTGCCACTCAGGGTGATTGAAAGGGTTTTTTCTCAGCTCATTAGAGAGATGAATTTTTAGCTGGGTAACTGTTGTAACTTCATTGTCGTAACTGGTAAGTTCAGTATAAAAGTTATCAGTCCATTGTGAGAAGCTGGTTATTGGAAAGGGCCCCCATCGTTGTTCCGCAATTCTTCCGCCCTTGTTGATATCAGCAATTGCTTGAGGTGGAAAGCCTTTAGTCATGAGGTCAGCAAATGCTGTTCTAATGGCATTATGTCGTTCATTATTTTCTGCAAATCGGTGATTTACATAATCATTAATGGTTGCTATTAACCCTATTTTGAGCAGTTTGCTTTTTATGCAGGCATGAAATAGTGCCCAAAGGAATCATTCTTCAATGATGCTTGCTATATTTTCATCTTGTGACTCAATTGCTTGTGGAAGCCTTCCGGATAGATTGCTTGAGCCTGTGCTTTGATCAGGTGGGCTTGGAATACTTACAATTGTTGGAAAGAAACTGGTATGACTAAGCTGTAAGCTTTGCCTTGGTAGGAGAGGGCTGCTGATAGGCATGGGTGCATCACTATTTTCATCAGAAAACCTTACTCGTTTTCTTATTAATGAGGATGGTTTCTCCTTTTGGGTTGGTTCCTGCTTGCTGTCAGCGGTTATTTGTGTATTGCTAATTTCTCTACTAGTGCTAGTGGTTTTACTTTCTAAGTGCGTTTGCACCTTGTCTGTGCGCACTTTTTTTCTTGGTGCTGGTCGTTCTTCATCGCTAGAGTCGTCAATAACTAAATGTATTCTTCGTTTTTTAGGCGGGTCGTTCGAAACCTTCTGGTTTTTAGATTGGGCTAGCTTTCGCATAAAGCCAAGCTTTTTTCACTAATATCGTAACTAGGTGAGTTGAATGTGAAGAACGCTTCCGCATGTAGCCTCCTTTGTTGCTCATAATAAAGGAAGCTTTCCCTGGCCTTTTTTCTACCTTTTGTAGCTAGGTGCATTAATCCAAATAAGGTTTCATGAAGCTCTAGCCTTTGATCTGTTGATAGAAGTTGGAGGTTAATTTCTTTGTAAACCGCTTCAGTTTTTTCTATTAGTTGTAGCCAGGTTGAAGGCCCACCTTTTGTAAGTAAGATTGAAAGTGATCTCTCATAAGCTGATAAAATTGATAAATAAATTTCATTAACTTTTTTTTGAGTTGTTTTTTTTGCTGTCCCGATCCTAAGGTAAGCTTAACACAACGTTTTTAGTTTTTGACCGAGCTTGCTAAATAACTAAGGTTTTCTGGGTGCGTCGTTTCTTTAGAAAGGTCAAAAAAATCGTCAGCAAGGTTTTCTCTTACAATTGCAAGTTGATTTAATATTTCAAGTTCTTCATCGTGCTTTTTTCCCTTTCGATAAAAATCAGCGCTGGCTTTAAGCTCAATTACTGCTTTTTGAAGTAAACCTATTTTTTGTTCAACGGTTGGATTGCTATTGGCTTGTTCAGTAAGCTCTAAGCTTTTGTTGTAGTGGGAGACAGCTTGTGCAATATAGTGAGAGGATTGAAATTCATGGAGCTTTTGTTTTTGTTTGGTTGATAAGTGCGGTTTTATTTCGTCTAGTGCAATGATCAAGGCTTCAGTCGTTTGAATGGTTTCTGTTTCTTGGGTTAAGTCGCCTTGTGCAGCGAGATAATTAACTGAAAGGTCGATATATTCAAGGCATAGGCGTTTTAAGGCAGATGATTCGCTTAGTATATCTTTGCAGCCTGGGGATGCGGGTAGTAATAAGTTAAAGCAGTTTGAGAACTTAGAGCGTACTTCTGTTATTAGCTTTCTAAATAAGTTTCCCGCGAGCTTTTGATTTCCATTTAGAAGGGCTGTTTTAGCTTTGTTATAACGTTCATAGTAAGCGCCATCTGATTCGCTATCAAAATATAAAAATATTTCACTGTGTTTCATGGGTAAATTCCTGCGTTTAATGAGGGTTTCTTGGTGAATTAAACAGAAGTGAATACTAAGGAAAAACCATGAATAGTGAGTTAAGGGCTAATCTTTATTGGTGTGGTAAAAGATGGTTTTTTATCTATGTTAAATAACTACATTAAAATGTCTTGATTATGATTTTAGTAATTTAAAACTTTATGGTTACAAGAGCGCTTTCTCTGTGGGCCTTGATATTAAGGAATTTCAATGTGTCAATTGGTAAAAATACCACCAATTAAAATGAGTAATTTTAGCACAGGTATTTTTTATAAAATCGATTTAGTGGTGGGGCAGGGTTAGTTATGACAAACAATAGCCAAAACTAGCTGTTATTTGTTGTTTTGGACGGACTACCCCCTAGGAAGTTATTAGGTTTTTTTCAGTAAGGCGAGTTCACGATGCTTTGATAGCAATTTGTAACGGTTAGGTTGTCTATACCAGCAGTTAGCTAAAAACATTTGGCTACCGCATAGAACACATTCATAGGGGTCAATGTTAAAATTATTTTGCATTAAGGTGCGGTAATTGACCTGGGGTGTGTTTGGATCAGTTTCACCTAATAGGAGTCTGACTTTGGGTAGCATCTCACCTCGCACCCGGTTAGCAAGAAACCCATAATAACGCACCATACGAAAGCCAACATCAGGAATGTGTTGAATAAATCGAGCAATAAACTCTTCCGCGGTTAATTTAAATTGCTTGTAGGTTTTAGAGACGTGATCAAGATAATTAAAACTGAGGCTGCTCCCATCAAAGTTTTTAATTTTTGACTCAGCAATAGGAGGACGTTTGGTGTATCGACCTAAGTATTTAACGTTTTGCTTGTGATTCTTTGAGGGCTTTGCGCAATGTACTACCCATCGTTTTTGGTAAAGCTGATCAAGCAGTTGATTAAAGTTGAAAGTGTGGTTCAGTGTAGAGGCTAACTGATTTGGCAGAATAAGCCCTTTGTCCTGGTGGTGGTTTCTAAAAAGGTTAATGACCTCATAACGCCACATGGACATTAGTGTAGGTTGATGGAAGTAGAGGCTTTTCCATTGTGTTAACTCTTTGTTGATACCACCCAGAGTGATTGACGCATGAAGATGCACATTGCGCTTTAGATCTCTGCCAAAGGTGTGAAGCGCGATAAATACACCGGGTTTAACCCTCTTGTTTTTAGCAAGCTTGAGTAACACCTTTGCTGCTAATGGTGGGAGTAAATTAAGAAGCTCTCTGTTTGTCCAAAAGCAGTCCCAAAGAGTAGAGGGCATGGTGAATGTGATGTGTTGCCATGCAGTGTTGGGTAAGATTGCCATTTGTTGTTGTATCCATACTTCTGTGGCTTTTTTACCACACGATGAACAGCTTTTAGCTTTGCAGGTATGGCGGATGTATTTGACGTGTGAACAGTTTGGATTACTGCAATGATACTCTTTATGGCCACGCATAGGATGTTTGCAGCTAAGCAGCTTAACAATGCCAATGACAATAGGCTAGTGCGCCATCCTTTCTGTAAATTCCATTGACTTGCTGAAAATAAGCAGGCGACTCAGTCAGATTAGAAATTCCTTTTAAGGTAAACTTAACCAAAAAAGAGGAATGACAATGAGCTGCTATAAAAATGAGAACTTAATCGAAGAAGCCATACATGTTTTAGCGATGGAGGGGTTTGAAGCTTTACCTAAGCTTGTCTCCAGGTTGATGAATGAGGCTATGTTAATAGAAAGGGAGCGCCATTTAAATGCCAGTCCTTATGAGCGAACTGGCGATAGAAACGGATATGCGAACGGCTTTAAACCAAGGTTAATTAACACAGGTCAAGGTCAGCTTGAGCTACAGATACCGCAGGTTAGAGACTCCAATGAAGGGTGCTGCCTTTATATAATGTAGAATATATAGCATAATATACACTTTAACATGATGAAGGATGGTGTTTGGATGTCAGCTAGAATTATCTCTGATGAAAATAATGAATTAACTATTGAACTCAAGCTTCCACTAAAAGGATCTATGCTTGAATGTGAGGACGCAATTCTTGATGGGCTTAATGAGGTTGGAACATTAGCCACTGAAAAAGCATTAAGTAAGTTTGATGCAGATGGCTCTCCTATCCATGTTGGAAAAATAAAGCTAACAGCACGAAGTAGAGATGAAGCAAATTACCAAACGCCTTATGGAGTTGCTCGAGTTAAGCGTTATGTTTATCAAACCTCTAAAGGCGGGAAGATCTTTTGTCCTTTAGAAGATAAGGCTAGAATTATCCAAGGATCAACACCGCGATTTGCAAAAATAATCTCACATAAATACTCAAACTTACCTGCTCCTAGTGTTATTGATGATCTCAAGGTCAATCATAACCGTAAAATCTCACATTCATACTTGCAACGGGCAACTGATTTTGTTGGCGGTATTGCACAAGCCAAAGAGGCTGAGTGGGAATATGAAGAGCCAAAGCTTGATGCAGGCGTTGAGATGCTAAGCATTAGCTTAGATGGTGCATATGTCCTCACCGTTGATGATGGTTATAGAGAGAGCATGGTTGGAACTATTTCCATGTATGATAAGCATGGTGCACGCCTGCACACAACCTACGTTGCAGCATCACCAGAATATGGAAAAGATGAATTCTTTAATAGGCTTGAAAAGGAAATAAAGCTGAAAAAGAAATATTACCCTGATGCTAAAACAATTGGCGTTGCTGATGGAGCAAAAAATAATTGGCCATTTCTAAAAAAACATACTGATACGCAAATTTTAGATTTTTGGCATGCAACTGAATATCTCGGTGAAGCATCAAAGGCAATATTTACCAAAAAATCTGAAAGAGATGAGCGTGATGTTTGGCTCCAAGAGCGATGTCATGACTTAAAGCACAAGAAAGGTGCGGCAGGTAGAATACTTGCTGAGCTTAAAGAGCATGTAAATAAAAAACTGAATAAATCGCTTAGAGAAAAGCTAGAAGGAACAATTACGTATTTTGAAAATAATATTAAAGAAAAGCGAATGTCGTATCATAATTTGATTAAGCAGAATGCACCAATTGGCTCTGGCGTCACTGAAGCAGCATGTAAAACAATTGTTAAACAAAGATTAGGCGGATCAGGAATGCGCTGGAAAGACAAGGGAATGAAAATTGTTTTATGCTTGAGAACACTAGTAAAGACTAAAGGAAGATGGGATCAGTTTTGGGAGAAGGTTAATGATTTTGGCGTGCCAGCAGTAATATAGCCTACATTATATAGAGGCAGCACCCCCAATGAAGCCTTCTATCCATCAGTCTTAGAGCGAGGTGTACGCTCTGATAGAGCACTTAAGCTGGCTGTCGCTGAAATGTATGTGCATGGGGTTTCCACGCGCAAAGTTGAAAAGGTGCTAAAGCAACTCTGTGGAACAGATATTTCAAGCACAGAGGTAAGCCGTTGCGCTAAATTGTTGGATGATGATTTAAAGAAATGGCGAAATAAGCCGTTAGGAAAGATAAAATATCTTTGGCTAGATGCACGTTATGAGAAGGTGCGCACTAGCGGCACAGTACAAGACTGTGCGGTATTGATAGCCTATGGCTTTGATGAATCAACCGGCAAGAGAACAGTGCTAGGTGTTTCTGTTGCGTTATCAGAGGCTGAGGTACATTGGCGTGATTTTCTTCATCAGTTGGTTGAGCGAGGTATACATGGTATTGAGTTGATTACTAGCGACGCTCATACTGGCCTAAAAGCCGCTAGAAGAGCTGTGTTCCCCAGTGTTCCTTGGCAACGCTGCCAATTTCATTTGCAGCAAAATGCTCAGGCTCACATACCAAAGCGCTCAATGAAGGAACCAGTAGCTGAGGAGATTACAGCTATATTTAATGCCTCAAACATTCATGAGTCGGAAAGACTATTGGCTATGGCGGTAGATAAATATCAGCAAACAGCACCAGAGCTTTCTTCTTGGTTGGAAGTGAATATACCGGAGGGCTTAGTAGTGATGAACTTTGACAGGCCGCATCAAAAAAGATTAAGAACCAGTAACATAGCTGAGCGCGTAAACAGAGAGGTAAAAAGAAGGACGCATACAGTTGGAATTTTCCCTAATACTGAATCGTGCCTAAGGCTCGTATCAGCTGTCTTAGTGGAAATTGATGACCAGTGGAGCGGATCACCTAGATACTTAAGTTGAAGTGAATAATAAGGCTTCATAGGGTTTTAGGATAGATCATTCTTGTTCTTATTAACGAGATATAATTGCTATTACCTAAAAGTTAATAATTTATTTTGAGAGGAGAAAAATTTGAGGTATAAATAATTTTTTAGATTGATTAGCATAATTAATTTAAGATATTATGCGATGAGACAGGTACAATAGAGTGCCATTTAGAATTTTAAAGGTTTTTCTAAGTACTGAAGTTGGTTTTTACAGACAAAATAACGCTCTATCGACAATAGCTTCTCTGATTTTATCTTTGTACTTGGTGTGAAAGTTCCACCAAGATTTGTTTGATACTAAAGCGTTTCATTATTCTTAGAGTAAAATGAGAAGCGCGTATAGTAGGTGAGTTATTGCTCAGCTACCTGAAGCAATTTCTATAGCAGGTGTGTTATTTTTATTCGTTATTATTCCATGGGCAGGTTTGACTAGTTTGAGACTTAATAATACTCGTGGCTTTGTAAAGACTAAACTCTTAGAGGCTTAGAAAGTTGCCGGCGAAGCCGGCCTGACTTGTTGTATAGGATGCTTACATGCTGAGAACTACCCAAAATTGTTATCTCCCTACCTGAACTGAATTCGATAATTCTTTTTGTTCTTCTTGAGAAACACTATTTTCTTTAAAAAATTGCTCTACTAAGTGATACGTTAGAAGTTTTCTAATACCCTTCGCAATAAAGTGTCGTGTCACCTTGCCCTTACCATCTCCTAATTTAGCTAGCATAATTGCGTAATCGTCATAAGCTTTTTCCTTACCTATCTCATACAAATATGAGGCCACATAAAAACATACAGCCAGTAGATTTTGTATCCCTTTAAAATTTTTTATCTGCATATTTTCCCAGCCTAGTCCTTCCTTGAGAAATTTAAAAACATATTCAATTTTCGCACGAGATAGATAGGCTATGTATACCTCATACGCCTCATCAAAAGTCGTTACTTTTTTATTAGTTAATAGCAGCATGTCATTCTTAAAAATTCTCCTACCATCTCTGCCTGTAATTTGGATTTTAATTGCATTGATGTTCTCAAACTCTCCAAAATAAATAGTTATTTTTCCGTCTTGTACGCAATTCTTTCCAACTGTTAACTTTTGGAATTGCTTTTCGCCTTGAGCATCAAAATCAGCGTTAATCAGCTTAAGCTTTTTACCATCATCACCTCTACCTTCTATTGTTCTTGTTATTTTTGAGCGAATAATAAAGTCTTGATCTAGGTTTGTATCAATTAGTGAGAGATAGTCATTATCATCAAACTCTCTATCTAGAATATGGGTAATGGTTGCATCTTCATTCTTTGATTTTAGGCAGATTCCTATTTTTTCTATTTCACGAATAGACAGCAGCTTTTTATTAAAGTAATCACCAGATTCATAAAGACTCTTGGCCTCTTTATCTCCCTCAAATGGCTTTCCAGCCTCTATTTTCTTAATATGCTCAGCTTTTAAAAACTTAGGGTCTTTATTGCTGTAGCTTACATGCGATAGTAGATGCACAGCCTTATCACCAGGTACTAATGCAACTGCGTTATGCGTGCTGTAACCATTGATAATATCCCCGTCCAGACTCCTTACTTTACCTAGATTTTCAGTTTGCTTGCTATGTGGCTTTCTAATATCAGAAGGATCATGAAGAACATCAATTTTACTGGCGTGTGAAAGTTTTTCACAGCTCTGTTCTAGCAATACATCATTTGTTTTTATTGGATCTAAATCGGTGCTTTTATTTTCACCGGTAAGTGTACGAATCATCTTTTTATACTCATTGTTATCTTTTGATGAACTGAACAACTTACAACTACCTTCAGTTAATAGCTTTCCTACAATCGTCGATAGATTTTTTTAAAACAACTTTCCCAGTTAATTTTGAAAAAAGAGGGGCAGCGTAATCGGCGAAGTTTAACATTTATACTCATCTCGTTAGTCTTGTTAAAAAGACAAAGCATAGTCATTTTTACACAATATTTCAGCATTATTTTGCTGATTTAAATTTTGGGTAGTTTTCAGTTACATGGTATTTCACGTTAGAGGGAGTATGAAGTTAAGCGTAAACAATATAATAGATTGGTTGGAGCTTACCAAGGCACGTCAAAGATAGTGAAGAAAAATAGAATCAAAGCACCATAGCAGATGAGCACATAGCGAGATATTTTGTTTATGTAGTCCTTGGTTAGCTGGTACTCCGTCATTTTGAAGACTAAAAACTTACGTAGCCCAAATACTAACAGTAATTCAAAAATTATGAATCCAGCCCATAGCAGTATGTTGGCGACGTGCGCACTGCTAATTAATGAGTTAATGATAATTAAAGCGATAATGGTTAAGGTAACAAGGCCTAAGTAAAGCCACGCGCTGCTGCGTTGGATAAAGCGTATTTGTAGTTTTTGATCTTCATTAAGCTGATCACGTAAAGCAACCATTTTATATGTGCTGTAGAGGAAAGCGATTAGACAGATGGCAAATAGGATAATGTTCAATGTAAGCACTCCTTGCTGAGAGATTCTTAATAATACTGCTCTTTTAAAATGTGTGGGTAGGTAAGCAGTTAACGTAGATACTTAGTAGCAGCTTTTTAATAGTAAGCTTCGTATTTTTGTCACTCAATGCTGCAGAACGGGTGGCGCGAATCGAGCTATAGCCTGGATTGAAAATGCGAAGCATTTGATAATCCGGGGTGAAGCCACACTCAGCCCCGGATTTCCACTTCGTTCAATCCGGGCTACGCGCTGGAAAACGATTCGTGACAGGGACCGTTGGACGCAAATAGTTTGTAAAATATGAAGCTCACTTTAACCCCAGTTCGGAGTTATGGCAGCCTTGGATTTAGTGAAAAACTTATATAACCTTTTGAAATTATTACTAATAATGGATGTGGTTATGATACATGAGCGCGAGGTTATAGAGTAGACCTTCTGCGAAACTAAATACTGGGCGAGCTTATGCTCGTTTGTAGTTTTAGAATCCGGCTTGAAGATTGAGAATCCCAGCAATAATATTAAATCTCATATTGTGTTTTCTGCGAAAATTCCTATACACCTCCCCAAGAATGCGGAATTTTTTAAATTTTGAGAATTGATGTTCAACCCTAATACGGATCTTGCTGTGATTACGGTTATCCTCTTTTTGTTGAGTAGTTAATTTGCCGCCTTTGGGCTTTTTATGAGGTAAGTTAACCAAGGGGTCAGTATGTTGAATTCCTTGGTATCCTAGATCAGCATATTTTTCTGCTGGTGGCAGTGGGCTGCCACGTTGTCGGATCTTAATATCATGAACCCTCCCAGGCATTGTTTGAGAGACGTTGATTATTTTTCCGGATGTACTCATTGCTATCTCCACCTTTTGAGTATGTCTTTTCTTTTTACCAGAATAATAATCTTTACGTGGCTTCTTCTTTTTGGGGCGCTGAATAGGCTGCTCCGTTACATCCATTAATATAGCGCAAACCGCATCTTCTGTTAGGGTTCTGTCTTTTTTAATATGAATATGCTTGGCCACTAAGGGTTCTAAGCGTTTAAATAAGCGGCAGACATTACTGTCATCCAAACCAACAAAGTAACCTAAGAATTCATGTGTTACATAAGTGCGATAGTACATCATGAGAAGCAAAAGGCGATCATGGTGCGTGGTGAGTTTCGGGCGCCTTCCCAGCTTACTAAACTCATCATCAAGTGATGACTTCACTTGTTGGTGTATCGTTTCAAAATCATCAAGGGTCAAACCAGTTAACTTTTTAAAAATACGCGGGCGGTTACTGAGTTGCTGATAGCTTAATAGCATATGCCTTTCCATGAATGATTATTAATCAGGTAATTATAAGCAAATTTTAGCTAGTTTCTAGAACTGCCCTTAGTTACGCAGAAGGTCTAATTATTTTGTCGCATAGATGATTTTGCTGAGGAATTTGCAGCACTTGAGCGCAAAGATCTACTCCCTTCATCTGCAGAAAAAAAGTCAGGTCCACCTTGTTGTTTAGCTTATAGCGAGATTATGACAATCATGATTTTGTTCCAAATGATCGGCTATAGAAACTTTAAATATTTTTATACTGGCTTTCTAAGAACATACTGGGGACATTACTTCCCTAATTTACCCAGTTACTCACGTTTTATTGAATTGATGCCTAGAGCGCTAATGCCACTGACAATTTTTATTACTCTTAACGGTGGCAGGCGTAGTGGCATTTACTACATTGACTCAAGTTGCCTACCAAACTGTCACATTAAACGCACTAAACGCCACCGCACATTTAAAGCGGTTGCAAAACTTGGAAAAACATCTGTTGGTTGGTTTTTTGGTCTGAAACTTCATTTAGTAATCAATGACATAGGTGAGTTAATCGCCTTTAAAGTCACGCCCGGCAATCATCATGATTTAGCTGCAGGTGTCTCATTGTTTGAAGGGCTGGAGGGTTTGGCCTTCGGAGATAAAGGCTATATTGGGAAGGCTGTTTTTGAAAAACTACTTGATAGCGGTTTGAAGTTAATTACACGCAAAAGAAAAAATATGAAAAATGCGCAGCCACTTAGCGATCACGAGCAACAGTTATTAAATCAGCGAGGGATCATTGAGACTGTTTTTGGCTGCTTGAAACATAAGTTTCATATTTGGCACACCAGACATCGCTCGGTTGCAAATGCTATTACACATCTTGTTGCTGGGTTGGCTGCTTATATTATTGAGCCATTAACAATTACTGCAGTGAAAAGGTTGCCAAGCAATTAGAATTTAATTACTTGATCACTATTAACTCCGAACTGGGGTTCACTTTACCTAACCCTTGAGTTCTATAGTGACGGTTAATAATAAATGGTATTTCTATGAAGTAAAACCTGGTTATTTCAAAAGTAGAACGATTGTTTTGTTTTGGCACATAATTTGTTGAATATATTGGTTTATTTTTAACCTCTTCTATTTGTTTTCATTGCTATGGAATCATCGTATAATCGATCCAATTTTTTTGCCAACCTCTGGGGTTTGCTCCTAAATTTAACGGGAGAATAAAAATGCTTGTCGGATTGCCTAAAGAAATAAAAAGTCATGAGTACCGAGTAGGTATGGTAGCGAGTAGTGTTAAAGAACTAACGACTCGTGGACATCAAGTGATTGTTGAAACAAAAGCTGGGTTAGGGATTGGTGTAACAGATGAGGATTATCGTCATGCTGGTGCTGAGATTGTAGTGACACCAGAGGAGGTGTTTGCACGTGCCGATATGATTATCAAGGTAAAGGAGCCGCAACCGCATGAATGTAAGATGTTGCGTGAAGGGCAGATACTTTTTACCTATTTGCACTTAGCTGCAGATGAAGAGCAAACGGATTTATTAATGGCTTCTGCAGCAACAGCAATTGCCTATGAAACCGTGACAGATCGTTTTGGAGGCTTGCCGCTATTGTCGCCAATGAGTGAAGTGGCAGGTCGTATGTCTATACAAGCTGGTGCACATTGCTTAGAGAAAGCTCAAGGTGGTCGTGGTGTGCTGCTAGGTGGTGTGCCTGGCGTTGAGCCTGCTCACGTCGTTGTGATTGGTGGTGGAGTGGTTGGTACTAATGCAATTCGTATGGCAATGGGAATGGAGGCGCAGGTAACAGTAATCGACCGTTCGTTGAATCGTTTGCGTGAGCTTGATTTGCAGTTTGGTGCTAAGCTTAACACTATTTACTCAACTACCTTTGCTATTGAGGAATATGTTGCAGATGCTGACTTGGTTGTTGGGGCAGTGTTAATTCCTGGCGCAGCAGCGCCTAAGCTTGTCACTGAGGCGATGATTAAAACGATGTGCCCAGGTTCAGTTGTGGTTGATGTGGCAATTGACCAGGGTGGTTGTTTTGAAACAAGCCGTCCAACTACACATGAGCACCCAACCTATGAAGTTGATGGGGTGGTTCATTATTGTGTAACGAATATGCCTGGTGCTGTACCTAGAACTTCAACGATGGCTTTAAAGAATGCTACGTTACCATTCGTTCTTGAATTGGCTGATAAAGGTTATAAGCGTGCTTTGCAAGAGGACTCACATTTATTAAATGGTTTGAATGTTTATCAAGGAACATTAACAAATTTGCCTGTTGCTGAAGCGCTAAATAAAACCTATCGACCTGCGGCTGAGGTGATTGCTTAGTTAGTGGAACTTGTTTAGGAAAAAGGAAAGCCTATGTTAACTTGCTACCAGCGTGAAGCGCTTGATTCTTTGTTGCCAATTACTCTAGTGACTCGAGATGGGTTAGCTGATTGGTCGACAGAGCAATCGTTACAGCTTTCTAGCTGGGTTGAAAGTATTGGTTTTAAGGCTGAGCCTGGTAGTTTTTGTTTGCTAAGCGATCAAGCTGGAAGGTTGTCTGGCGTTTTAGCTGGGGTTGGTGATGAAGATTCTTTATGGGATATTGGTGACTTATCTCAGCAGCTTCCTGATGGTATTTATTATCTTGCTAATGACTTATCAGCAGAGCAGTTGCAACAAGCTTTAATCTCTTGGGGTTTGGGGGCCTATCAATTCACTTATTATAAAAAAGCTAAACGTAGCCCCGTTAAACTTTTTGCTCCAAAAGGTTGTCATATTGAGGTAATTGAGAACATTGTCGAGTCAACTTATTTGGTTCGAGATTTAATTAATACTCCTGCCGAGGATATGGGTCCATTAGAGCTAGCTTCTATTGCAGCTAAGTTAGCTGAACAATTTAATGCTACCGCTACTCAAATCGTTGGGGAGGATTTGTTGGATGAAGTGTATCCAGCAATTTATACAGTAGGGCGTGGTAGTTACAACGTACCACGCTTAATTGACTTAGAGTGGGGTGAGTTAACTGACCCTAAAGTAACGTTGGTTGGCAAAGGAGTTTGCTACGATACCGGTGGGTTAAACTTAAAGCCTGCTAATGGTATGCGCTTAATGAAAAAAGATATGGGTGGTGCAGCGCACGTTTTAGGCTTGGCTCGTATGATTATGGCGGCGCAATTGCCAATTCGTTTACGGGTGCTAATTCCAGCAGTAGAGAATGCTATTTCTGGTGATGCCTTTCGTCCGGGTGATATTATAACAATGCGCAATGGTAAAACGGTTGAAGTTGACAATACGGATGCTGAAGGGCGTTTAATTCTAGCCGATGCGTTAGTAGAAGCCTGTACAGACAAGCCAGATTTGTTAATTGATTTTGCTACTTTAACAGGAGCTGCGCGAGTAGCTGTTGGAACAGAAATCGCTGCTTTATTTACGGATAACAAACAAATAGCAGCGCGTCTTGATGTGTTAGCTGAGCAAGAGAATGACCCTATTTGGCGTATGCCACTATTCCAGCCATATTTAAAATTGCTTGATAGTAAATTTGCTGACTATCTTAATTGCTCTCCTGGTGGTTATGGTGGTGCGATCACTGCCGCATTATTTTTACAGCAGTTTGTCGACAAGGATATTCCTTGGATGCACTTTGACGTGATGGGATACAACATTACCTCTAGGCCAGGGCGACCACAAGGTGGTGAGGCGATGGGCTTGCGGGCAGTGTTTCATTATCTTAGACAGCGGTTTAGCCCAAAACATTAATTGAGCCTGGAAAATGCCAACTTTGCTCGCTGGCTGCGTTTAAATGCTTTTTACTTTGCACTGCACTTTGTTTCTTACATCTGTTGCTTGACTAGCACGTCCCTTCCTTAGAATAAGGAAGGCTAGGATGGATTATAAAAATAAGCAACTTCCTTTAAATCCCCGGCCTCGCTTTCGCTCGGCCGCCCCCTTTGAATCAAAGGGGGCTATTTTTCACTAAGTGTCATAGTAGGTATCAAGTTTTCAAGTTTGCCCTGGATTTTGTGACGCTCAAACCGAGCTATGAGAACTAAGGCTTTACAAGCTTAAGCGCTTTTTCACTTTTAGCAACTACGTACGCAACAGTACAGTCGCCGGTGACGTTGACTGCGCTGCGAAGCATATCAAGTAGGCGATCAATGCCAATAATGATGGCAATACCCTCTACAGGTAGGCCAATCTGTTTTAAAACCATTGCTAGCATAATTAAGCCAACGCCAGGAACGCCCGCAGTGCCAATTGAGGCAAGCGTTGCAGTTAAAATAATGGTTATAAAATGATTAAGCGTTAATGGGATGTGGTAGAGGTTGGCGATGAAAATAGTTGCAATGCCTTGCATGATTGCGGTGCCATCCATATTGATCGTCGCTCCTAGAGGAACGGTAAAAGCAGCGATTTTATTATGTATGCCGAGTTTTTCAGTTGCTGTTTCTAAAGTAACGGGGATAGAGGCGCTGCTGCTGGAAGTAGAAAAAGCAAATAACATCAATGCATAAAGTTTTGGGAAGAAATGTAATGGATTGGTGCGGCCTAAAATAACTAACAAGGTACTATAGGTGAGGACGACCTGTAGAATAAGTACCAAAGCAACAGTAAAGAAGTATCCTAGTAAATGGCCGATCATAGCAAAGCCGCTAGTGCGCCATCCTTTCTGTAAATTCCATTGACTTGCTGAAAATAAGCAGGCGACTCAGTCAGATTAGAAATTCCTTTTAAGGTAAACTTAACCAAAAAAGAGGAATGACAATGAGCTGCTATAAAAATGAGAACTTAATCGAAGAAGCCATACATGTTTTAGCGATGGAGGGGTTTGAAGCTTTACCTAAGCTTGTCTCCAGGTTGATGAATGAGGCTATGTTAATAGAAAGGGAGCGCCATTTAAATGCCAGTCCTTATGAGCGAACTGGCGATAGAAACGGATATGCGAACGGCTTTAAACCAAGGTTAATTAACACAGGTCAAGGTCAGCTTGAGCTACAGATACCGCAGGTTAGAGACTCCAATGAAGCCTTCTATCCATCAGTCTTAGAGCGAGGTGTACGCTCTGATAGAGCACTTAAGCTGGCTGTCGCTGAAATGTATGTGCATGGGGTTTCCACGCGCAAAGTTGAAAAGGTGCTAAAGCAACTCTGTGGAACAGATATTTCAAGCACAGAGGTAAGCCGTTGCGCTAAATTGTTGGATGAAGATTTAAAGAAATGGCGAAATAAGCCGTTAGGAAAGATAAAATATCTTTGGCTAGATGCACGTTATGAGAAGGTGCGCACTAGCGGCACAGTACAAGACTGTGCGGTATTGATAGCCTATGGCTTTAATGAATCAACCGGCAAGAGAACAGTGCTAGGTGTTTCTGTTGCGTTATCAGAGGCTGAGGTACATTGGCGTGATTTTCTTCAGCAGTTGGTTGAGCGAGGTATACATGGTATTGAGTTGATTACTAGCGACGCTCATACTGGCCTAAAAGCCGCTAGAAGAGCTGTGTTCCCCAGTGTTCCTTGGCAACGCTGCCAATTTCATTTGCAGCAAAATGCTCAGGCTCACATACCAAAGCGCTCAATGAAGGAACCAGTAGCTGAGGAGATTACAGCTATATTTAATGCCTCAAACATTCATGAGTCGGAAAGACTATTGGCTATGGCGGTAGATAAATATCAGCAAACAGCACCAGAGCTTTCTTCTTGGTTGGAAGTGAATATACCGGAGGGCTTAGTAGTGATGAACTTTGACAGGCCGCATCAAAAAAGATTAAGAACCAGTAACATAGCTGAGCGCGTAAACAGAGAGGTAAAAAGAAGGACGCATACAGTTGGAATTTTCCCTAATACTGAATCGTGCCTAAGGCTCGTATCAGCTGTTTTAGTGGAAATTGATGACCAGTGGAGCGGATCACCTAGATACTTAAGTTGAAGTGAATAATAAGGCTTCATAGGGTTTTAGGATAGATCATTCTTGTTCTTATTAACGAGATATAATTGCTATTACCTAAAAGTTAATAATTTATTTTGAGAGGAGAAAAATTTGAGGTATAAATAATTTTTTAGATTGATTAGCATAATTAATTTAAGATATTATGCGATGAGACAGGTACAATAGAGTGCCATTTAGAATTTTAAAGGTTTTTCTAAGTACTGAAGTTGGTTTTTACAGACAAAATAACGCTCTATCGCAAAGCCGAGCTTGGCAAATACATTAGCTAGCAAACAAAAAACACCAATTGGTGCTAAATGCATGACTAAATGAATAAGGTTCATTAGGATATCGTTAGCGGAATTAAAGAATTTCGCCACATTGTCAGCACGTTTGCCGCATAAGTTAATTGCTAAGCCAACCAATAAAGAAAATACAATGATTTGGAGCATATTGCCTTCTGCCATGGCCTTGATTGGATTGGCGGGAATTAGGCTAATAATCATTTGTTTGATGGTTTGTGGTGCTTCGATATGTAAATTAGCAGTAAAAGCCAAAAGGTTTTGCTTGCCTGCACCAATTTTAAATAGTGAGGCAAAGAGCAGCCCTAGTGCAATAGCAATTGCAGTGGTAATTAAATAGAGGGCGATAGTTTTCACGCCGATACGCGCAAAGTTTTTTCCGCTTTTGAAGTTAAAGGTTCCACAGACCAGCGATACAAAAACAATGGGGACAACAAGCATCTTCATCGCTTCAATAAATAGCTTACCTATAATTTCAAATAGGCCATGAGTAATATAGTTGTTAATAAACTCAGTAGGAGGTAGAAGTTTAATTAGTGACTGACAGAAAACCCGCAAAGCCTTTTATTTTCAATGTTTCGGGGCGAACTGGTCACATGAAGATTTTCAAAAAACAGCACTAAATACTCGTTTTCCAGCTATTTACAGCTTATTTTCGATATAATGCCTTAATCTTCGATGATTTTTCGCCACAGCATGGTAACTCTTCACTGGAAAGCAAGAATGACAAGACTAGCCCAAAATCCACAAATGCAAATTGGCCAAGTAGATATTTCTAAAATTCAAATCAGCTCTAAATCACGGGATGACATTCCAAAATTATTAAAAGGGCTACAGTTTATTTATAGTACACCCTCTGTACGGAAGGAGATTTTCGAACTACTAGAGGCTCAGATTGCACCTGAGGTTGACAAGAATAATGGACGCCCTGGTATGGAATTATGGAAAATATTGGTCATGGGAGTACTCCGCCTGAGTCTAAATTGTGATTATGATCGACTGCATGAACTTGTGAATCAACATAAAACCATTCGTGAAATGCTAGGGCATGCTGATTTTTTCGATAAAATAGAGTATCAGCTGCAAACAATTAAAGACAATGTCTCGCTACTCACTCCCGAGTTGTTAGATGAGATTAATCAAGTTGTTGTGAAAGCTGGTCATTCATTGTTAAAAAAAAGTGAGCCTCTGCGAGGCCGTTGCGATTCCTTTGTGGTTGAAACAGACGTACATTTTCCAACAGACATAAGCTTACTGTTTGACGCAATGCGCAAAATAATTCAGCAGGTGGCCAAGCTGTGTGAACACAGCGGATTGAGTGACTGGCGTCAATATCGATATAACATCAAGCATCTGAAACGGCTCATGCGAATAGCTCAACTAAAAAAGCGCAGTAAGAGCAAGCAAGCAGATCAACAAAACAAAAAGGACAAGGCAATCAAGGATGCTCATCAGGAGTATCTCAATATTGCGCAAAAATATTTAGATAAAGCACATGCCTCAATAAACGCTATCCAGAAAGCCGATCTACTGAAGCCGCAAGATGCGCCACTGGTTGAAAGTATAGAAATGTTCACGGTTCATGCAGATCGCCAAGTTGATCAAATTAAACGCCGAATATTATTGGATGAAAAGATCCCGCATGAAGAAAAAGTCTTTTCTGTCTTTCAGCCACATACTGAATGGATTGTAAAAGGAAAGGCTGGTGTACCAGTCGAATTAGGAATGAAAGTCTGTGTCTTGGAGGATCAATACCAATTTATATTGCATCATCGTGTGATGGAGAATGAGACTGATGACAAGGTCGCCGTATCTATGGTTCAAGAGACCCAACAAAAGTTCCCAGAGTTAAACACATGTAGTTTTGATAAGGGCTTTCATTCAAAAGAAAATCAATCTGCGTTAGCAGATATTTTGGAAGTTGTTGCATTGCCGAGAAAAGGTCGACTCTCAAAGGAAGCACAGGAAATTGAAAAGTCAGACTCGTTTGTGAAAGCGAAACAAAAGCATTCTGCGGTAGAATCCAGTATTAATGCTCTTGAAGTTCATGGGTTGGATCAATGCCTAGATCACGGCATTGATGGCTTTAAGAGTTATGTTGGCTTAGCGATTGTTGGAAAAAACATAGATCGTATCGGAAGTCTTATACAAAGAGCTGAGCAAAGGAAAGCAGCGCGACTAAAAAAACGCATTCGAGGTCGCAGCCCACCGTTAGCTGCCTAGTCAGCCTCAGAATATCCCATTGTATTCCAGAAAGCAGGATGCTTTTTTTCGTATCAAAACAGCGAGATTTCATTTTTTTGTACGCGGCCAGGGCTTAACATGCTATTTTTATTATGATCTCGCGCGGATATAAAAAAATGAAAGTGTAATAAAACAACAAAGACTAAGAATTAGTAGGTTTTCTGTCAGTCACTAATTAGTAAGCCAACAATAATTCCAGCAATGAAGGCGATCAGAATATTGCGAGTTAAGTGGCGTAGGCTAGTTAGTGCTGCGGTCATAAGTTTGGGATACCCTTGTTATATTTATCATAGCGAGCCCAGGAGTATTTGACAAATAGCCTCTTCGCTTCAAGAAGTAAGGCAGCTTTTACCTAAATTTGTACTTTGCTGACTTGCGCATTGCTTTTGCTTCATGGCTCGCTACGCTGCGCTTTACTTACGCAAAAGCAATGCGCAAGTCAGCTTAGGCTAACCTGCTTATCCAGTTTTTCCTATTCATGCTTAAGTTTTTTTGTGAAGACATGCCTTCTTTTAGAGGCTAGTTATCTAAAAGGTGATTGATTGGGGGTTGGCGTTTGGTTTGGCGGTAAGTTTAGGCACTTACTAGCGGCTAAATAGTCGCCTGTCTTTAAGTGCTCGATAGCAATGTGAAGAATGACGGCTGTGCTGGGTAGTTCGTTGGCAAGTTGAGTGACGAATGAAATAAGGGGTTCTGGACGTCGTTCACCAAAAAAGTTTGTTAAGCAGTATTCAGTCTCAGGAGTCGGGGTTGAGAGCCAGCTCATAAGTCCTTTCAACTTTAGTTGTTGCTGTCCAGTTAATTGAATTTCAGCTCGAGCTAAGAATTCAATTAAAGCCGGGGCGAAACTTGATGATTGGGTTGATTGGCTCACGATTAGCTTATTCCCTGTTATTATATTTGCGCTCATTATAGAGAGGCTTGTTCATAAAGGCCAGTGAAGATTTTGCATTAAAAATATTGATCTTTTTTTTGGGCTTTTGTTAGTGTGACTGCTCTTAATAATAAAAAAAGAGGAATAATTATGCCCACTCCACCTGAAGCACGAATAATTGAAGTATTTGAAGATAACCGTCCTTCTCCACCATCGTCTGCACCAGTTTCTCCTCGAGGTCCTAGAACTTTAGGAGTCTTTAGTGGAAGTAGGCCAGCTACACCGCCTCCATCTCCACGAAAGCCAGGTGATGCTGGTGATATCCCAGTTTGTGATGATGAGCTTTGCAGAGTTGTGAGACGCTTGTAATCTGATTGTGGGGGGGGGGCGAGGTAAGCCACACTTAGCCCCGGATTTTCCCCCGCCAACAAGTCGCGGGGTCAATCCGGGCTACGCGCTGGGAAACGATTCGTGACAGGCCCCGTTAGGCGTAAAAGCTTTGAAAAATACAAAACTCATTTTACCCATAGATCCTGTCGTGGACCACTTTTTCTATTTGCAGGCTTTTAGTGGTCTAGTTAAACTAGGCCTTTTCAAACTCCTGGAAGCTTCATTATGGATGAAACCGAATTGCGCCGATTACGCTGGCAATGTCGGCGCGGCATGTTAGAGCTTGATGTATTTTTACAGACTTTTTTTGAAGCTCGTTTTGCTGAGTTAACAACTGAGGATCAGCAAGTTTTTATTCGTTTGTTGGCAGAAGAGGATCAAACACTTTTCCTTTGGTTAACTGGACGTGAACAGCCAACAGATCAAGCTTTAGCACAAATGGTGCAGCAGGTACGTAATTATGTTCAATCTCGTCGCCACGCTTAAGTTCTCTCGATACCAAATTATTCTTTTAGCATTACTAGTATTTAGTTGTGGTGTGGCAGTGCTTGTGGCTGATTTGCCAATTTGGGCTCAGGCTTTGCTAATAGTAAGTTTATTAGTGGTTGTGTTAATTGCTCATATTGGTGAACGCAAAAAGTCAGTTGCTGCGGTGGTGAAGCAAAATGACGAGTGGTGGTTGGTTGATGGGCAGGGTGATCATCGAAGGGTGGCTTTGTTGGGGCATTATTCTACGCCTTGGTTAGTCATCTTGCGTTTTGCAAAGCAAGGCAAAGCCAAATGTTATAGGCAGTTGATAATTTGGCCAGATTCACTGCCGAATCAACAGTTTAAGAGCTTGCGGGTGGCCTTACGGCAAGCAATCCTGTAGAATTTGCGCTTTTTATGAAATCAATAACTTAACATGCGCAACATACGAAATTTCTCTATTATCGCTCATATTGATCATGGTAAATCAACTTTAGCTGATCGACTTATCCAGCTTTGTGGCGGTTTAACTGAGCGTGAAATGGAGGCACAAATTCTTGACTCGATGGATATCGAGCGTGAGCGTGGCATCACTATCAAGGCGCAAAGTGTGACTTTGCATTACAGCGCTAAAGATGGCGAGACCTATCAACTTAATTTTATTGATACTCCTGGTCACGTTGATTTTACTTATGAAGTTTCACGATCTTTAGCAGCTTGTGAGGGTGCATTGCTAGTAGTTGATGCAGTACAAGGGGTAGAGGCGCAAACGGTTGCTGTTTGTTACACGGCTATCGAGCAAGGTTTAGAAGTTTTTCCGGTGCTAAATAAAATTGACTTACCTTCAGCAGAGCCTGCGCGGGTTAAGCAAGAGATTGAAGAGATCATTGGCATCGAAGCCGATGAGGCTGTTGAAATCAGCGCGAAGACTGGCTTAGGCGTTGATGCTGTCTTGGAGGAAATCGTTAAGCGTGTACCAGCACCAGAAGGTGATCCAGAAGCGCCGTTACAAGCACTGATTATTGATTCTTGGTTTGATAGTTATCTAGGCGTGGTGTCTTTAGTGCGAGTTAAAAATGGTAGCCTAAAGAAAAAAGATAAAATCACTATTATGTCAACTAACCAAAGCCACGTTGTTGACCGAGTCGGTGTGTTTACCCCTAAGTTAACTGATAAAGACAGTTTAGAAACCGGTGAAGTAGGTTTTGTCGTTGCTGGAATTAAAGATATTTTAGGTGCGCCAGTCGGTGATACGATTACTCTTGCTAAGAGCCCAGCACAAGAAGGCTTGGCTGGCTTTAAAAAAGTTCAACCGCAAGTTTATGCGGGCCTGTTTCCAGTTAGCTCTGATGATTACGAAAATTTTCGTGATGCGCTGGCTAAGTTAAGCCTTAATGATGCGTCATTGCTTTATGAGCCAGAAACTTCGGCAGCACTTGGTTTTGGTTTTCGTTGTGGTTTCTTAGGAATGCTGCATATGGAGATTATCCAGGAGCGTTTAGAGCGCGAGTATGACTTGGATTTAATTACTACGGCACCAACAGTTGTTTACGAGTTGAAGATGAATGATGGTAGTGTGGTGCAGATCGAAAATCCAGCAAAGCTACCAGAGCCAAATAAGGTTGATGAAACTCGTGAGCCTATTGTTGAGGCAAATATTTTGGTGCCTGATGAATATTTAGGAAATGTGATTACCTTATGCGTTGAAAAACGCGGCGTGCAAAAAAACATGCAATACGTGGGTAAGCAGGTTTCGCTAAGCTACGAGTTACCACTTAATGAAGTGATTATGGATTTCTTCGATCGTTTAAAGTCAGTTAGTCGTGGTTATGCTTCGTTGGATTATCACTTTAAACGCTTTTCAGCAGCGCCATTGATTAAGTTGGATATTTTAGTTGATGGTGAGCGCGTTGATGCGTTAGCAGTGATTGTTCATCGTGATCAGGCCGAGCACCGAGGGCGCAGGTTAGTTGAGAAAATGAAAGAGCTAATTCCTCGGCAGATGTATGATGTGGCGATACAAGCGGCGATCGGAGGTAAAATTATTGCTCGTTCGACAGTTAAAGCTCTGCGTAAAAATGTCACTGCCAAGTGTTACGGTGGTGATGTGTCGCGTAAACGCAAGCTACTTGAAAAGCAAAAGAAAGGGAAAAAACGCATGAAACGCTTTGGTAAGGTGGAGATTCCGCAAGAGGCGTTTATGGCGATTTTGAAGGTATCAGATAAATAGTGTTTTAGTGTTTGGAGGAATAGGCATGTCGTTATTTTCGTTAGTGCTCATTATCTTAATGATGGTTAGTGGGCTTTACTGGTTGTACGACAGCATTGCGCAAGCACCGCTGCGCAAACGTACTAACCAAGAAGAGCCGAGTCATGTTGCTTACGCACGTGGTATTTTTCTTATCTTGTTGGTTGTGGTGCTCATTAAAGTTTTCAATGTTGGTATTTTAATGCTGCTTACCATTTTAACCTTTGCTAGCTTAATCGTCTGGCTGGTTGATCGTTGGTGTTTTGCCAAAGCACGTTTGGCCCGGCAGGGTAAGGAGCCTTTGTTAGTTGATTATGCTAGGTCACTGTTTCCAATTTTCTTAATTGTGCTGCTGATTCGTTCATTTGTGATTCAGCCCTTTCGTGTACCAACAGGTTCTTTAGAGCCAACTATTATGCCAAATGATTTTGTAGCAGTAAGCCAGTTCTCTTATGGTTTGCGATCACCAGTGCTACACACAAAAATCTTATCAATTGGTGAGCCAAAGACAGGAGATATCGTAGTCTTTCGTCACCCCGCGGTACCGGGTATGGATCTGATTAAGCGAGTAATTGGTGTACCTGGTGATCATATTGTTTATAAAAACAAAGTATTAACTATCAACGGTAAGGTGATGAAGCAGACCTTTTTGCGTAATGGCTTTGATGAAGAGCCGGCGATAGATGGGGGTAATATTCCTTCAAAAGTAATGCTTGAAAATCTTAATGGTGTGAAGCATGAAATTTTATTGCATGATAAGGGTGGTGAGGTAACAGACTTTAATTTTACTGTGCCTAAGGGGTATTACTTTGTTATGGGTGATAATCGAGATAACAGCGCTGATAGTCGAGTTTGGGGCTTTATGCCAGAGAAAAACTTAATTGGTAAAGCATTTATGATTTTCTTTAGCTGGGATCATGGTGTTAGGTGGTCGCGGATAGGTGATCGTTTATAAGAGAGTGGTGATGGACAAAAAATTAGAACAGCGTTTAGGTTATGAGTTTAAAGATAGAGCACTGTTGCAGCGAGCTTTGGCGCATCGTAGTTATGCTAAAGAGAATAACGAACGCTTAGAGTTTTTAGGCGACTCCATTTTAAACTTCATTGTTGCCGAGAATCTTTTTACTCGTTTCAAGGGTGCGGTTGAAGGGGAGCTAAGCCGTTTGCGTGCTGCTGTCGTTAAAGGAGAAACGTTAGCAAAAGTGGCGGTTAAACTAGATCTTGGTCCGCATCTGCTGTTAGGTGCTGGTGAGATGCGTAGTGGTGGTGAGCATCGTACTTCTATTCTGGCTGATGCGGTTGAGGCAATTATTGCGGCTATTTATTTGGACTCAAATTTAGAGTGTTGTCGGGAGTGTATTGTTGCTTGGTTTGCTGAAGAGTTGGCCGCTGTTTCACCTGATAGGGTGATGAAAGATCCTAAGTCTACTTTGCAGGAGTACTTGCAGGCAAGGCAGTTGCCTTTGCCAGAGTACAGCTTATTAGAGACGTCAGGAAAAGAGCATGCGCAGGTATTTACTGTAGTGTGTCGAGTTGCTTTACTAAAAGACCCTGTGCAAGGTATCAGTACTAGTCGCCGTAAAGCTGAGCAAGAGGCAGCAAAAAATGTGTTGTTGGAGTTAAAAGTTGATGAGTAAAGAAACTCGTTGCGGTTATGTGGCCTTGGCTGGTCGGCCTAATGTGGGCAAGTCAACCTTGTTGAATGCTCTTGTAGGGCAGAAGCTTAGTATTACTTGTCATAAGCGTCAAACTACCCGTCATATTATTCGTGGCGTTAAAACTACCGAAGACACACAAGCCATTTATATTGATATGCCAGGTATTCATCAAGGCTCTAAGCGTGCACTTAATCGTTATATGAATCGTGTTGCAACAGGTAGCTTGGGTGAAGTGGATTTGGTGTTGTTTTTAGTATCGGCAGAGCGTTGGACTGAGGAAGATGAGCTGGTATTGAAACAGTTGGCGCGGGTGCAGTGCCCTGTTATTTTGGTGGTTAACAAAATTGATTGCCTAACAGATCGTGAAGGATTGTTGGGTTTGTTAGAGCGTCTGGCAGGCAAGTTTAACTTTGCTGCAGTGATCCCCGTTTCAGCTCGTAACCAAGAAAACATTGCAGCTTTAGAACAAGAGGTAGCACGCTATTTGCCAGAAGGTGCTTTCCTTTATGATGAGAGTCAGGTGACAGATAGCCAAGATAGTTTCTTAATTGCAGAGATTATTCGTGAGAAGATTTTTCAGCAGGCTCATCAAGAGGTGGCTTATTCAACCACAGTAATGGTGGATCAACTAGAACGTGAAGGTAAACTTACTAAGATCTATGCGACGATTTACGTTGAGAAGTCTACTCAGAAAGCTATTTTAATTGGTAAGCAAGGTAGTAAGCTTAAGCAAATTGGCCAGAAAGCTCGAATTGAACTAGAGCGTATGTACGGTAATAAAGTTTATTTACAACTATGGGTTAAGGTTAAAGAAGAGTGGGTTGATAGTGAACGTCAGTTACGTAACTTGGGGTTTGAGTGATTCTCGCAAGTGGGGGGTGTAGCCCAGATTGAAAATGCAAAGCATTTGAAAATCCGGGGAAGGGTTTAAGTTTTATCCCCGGATTTTCGCTAGCGCTCAATCCGGGCTACGAGTCAGCTGTCAGTAGGCAGGGAACAGGATGCAGGACGTTTGAAAACAATAGCCCCCTTTTTTGAAGGGGGACGCTCGCATAGCGAGCGGGGGATTTAAGGATGGTTGGTTCGCTGAAAGGAAATTAATTATTTTTATAATCCACCCTAACCCTCCTTATTCTAAGGAGGGGACGTGCTAGTCAGTAGACAGTAGACAGAGGGCAGTATGACGGGGATAGGAATGAATCTAGAACTACAAACCATCTACATTCTACATAAGCGTGCTTACCGTGATACCAGTTTGTTGCTTGACTGTTTAACCGAGCATGAAGGTTTAGTGCCTTTGCTAGCCAAGGGGGCAAAGCGACCTAAGTCACCTCTGCGAGTAGCGATGACGGCTTTTGTGCCCATAACTGCAAGCTGGTATGGCCGTGGTGAGTTAAAAGTTTTGCGCCAAGCAGAACGATTAGATTTGACAACAAATACTTTGGTAGGCAAGCAGCTTTATAGTGGTTTTTACCTTAATGAACTGCTGCTTAAGGTTTTACATCGTCATGCTCCTTGCCCAGCTGTTTTTAAGCTTTATCAATCAGTGTTAACAACTTCGCTTGCTGAGGCGGATCTGCGTCGTTTTGAGCTGGGTCTGCTAGCTGAGTTAGGTTATGCCGTAGACTTACTTTACGAAGCACACTCAGGTGCGGCGATTGAAAAAGAAGGCTGTTATTATTATCAGCCAGGCGTTGGCCTGACTGCTTTTGCAGGCCAGGCGGAAGTGCTTATCTTTCAAGGCGAAGACTTACTGGCAATCGCAGCGAATGACTTTTCTAAAGAAAATGTCCTACGTGCAGCTAAACGTTTAACACGCCTGGCGTTGATGCCACTAGTGGGTAATTACCAGTTTAAAAGTCGGGAGTTGTTTGTTTAGAGTTTGCTAAGCCAAAGGGATGATGCCGGCCAAATTTGCAATCGAATTGCAAATTTGGCCAATATTTTATGTTAAGTTGTTGATTGCTGGTGCTTAAGGGTGCTTGTTAGACCAGCTAATGAGAGCTCCAGGTGTAACTTGGTATCGTTTAGCAAAACCGGCATTAACTTCTAAGGCATATTGAGCCGGTAGCCGCGATTGATAAATAGGGCAAGGGTCTTGTCGGCAAGGTTGCATGGTTTGGATATTAACAACTTGGTGGTCTTTATTAATAAAGAGGATGTCCAATGGGATAAGTGTATTTTTCATCCAAAAGTTTAAGCATTGTGAATCCTGAAAAACAAATAGCATGCCTTGTTTCGCTGGAAGGAAGTGGCGATTCATTAACCCATGCTGAGTTGTTTGTGGGGTGTTGGCTATTTGGACCTTAAGCGCTAGAGTTTTATGCTTGGTATAAATGCTAAGTGGGTGCAGTGGCATTGTTGTTTTGGCAAAAGCCGTTGTGGTAACTATGAGTAAGCTCGTGGATAATAGTAAACGAATCATAAATCAGCTGCTGCGCTTCGTGTGTCATCAATAGCATGCTGTAAGATTTGATATAAGTCATTAATTTTGCTTTGTTGTTTTTCTTTTATGGCGTTTTCTAAATCGGCACTGGCTTGTTTAAGCATTGGTGTGCCAGTGTAACAAGTTGCACCGTGAAGTTTGTGGGCTGCTTTGCGAAGCTCATCAAGGTCGTTGTCAGCAAAAGCTTGTTCTAGCTCCTTTTTATGTTCAGATAGCGAACCAACCAACATGGTTAGCAGCTCTTTAGCCATTTCTGAGCTGCCGCCAACAAGTGAGGCGCCTAATTCTAAATCAATTAATTTTGAGGTGTCGTTCATATTATTCCTCCTGTTTTGCTTGGTTCCAGTAAATTAGTAGTTCCTGAAATGATAAGTTTTGAAAATCGTTTTCTTCTTGCTGTAAGGCTTTCTCAATATAGCGAAAGCGACGTAAGAACTTTTCATTGGTCAAGTGTAGCGCAGTTTCTACGTTGGTGTCGAGATGTCTCGCTAGATTAACACAGGTAAAGACGATATCACCGAGCTCTGCAATGGTTTCCTGGTGGTTTTGTTGCTGATGCGCTTGTTCGAGCTCATTAATTTCGTCGTGAAGCGCCTCAATAACAGCCTCGGTGCATTCCCAATCTAGATTGGCCTGGGCGGAACGTGATTGGATTTTTTCGGAGCGAAGCAGCGGGGGTAGACTTGCGGGGATGCCACCTAGCCAGCCTTGGTTTTCTTGGTTAGCCTTTTCTTCTTCCTTAATACGTAACCATTGTTGCTCTAATTCAGGGATGGTTAACTTCGTTGGCTGCTGAAAAACATGGGGGTTACGACGTTTAAGCTTTTCAATTAAAGCTTGGCAGACGTCATCAAAATCAAACAGCTGTTGCTCAGTTGCTATTTGTGAGTAGAACAGGACTTGTAGCAATAAGTCGGCAAGTTCATCTTTTAATGCTAGTGGGTTATTTTCTATAACGGCAGCATTGACTTCATAGGCTTCTTCGATGGTGTAGCGAGTTAGCGAGCCCCACGTTTGTTGTTGGCACCATTTACAGCCAGCATCTTGATCACGCAGCTGTGCCATCATCTCGCTTAGCTGAGTAAGCTTGCTGTTATTTTTCTTCATTAGCACGTTTTCGTTTGACTGATTTAACATTAGGGATTTGGTTGAAGCGATCAATAATGCGTCCTAAATCATTTAAATCACAGATTTCAATCGTAACAGTAATTGTCGCCATGTGTTGTTTACGATTGATGTTGGTAATTAAGCGTACGATACTGATTTTGTCATTCGCTAAAATCTGTGCGACGTCGCTGACTAAACCCGGGCGGTCGTAAGCATGAACTTCAATGTCAACTGGATAGGCTGAGCGAGTTTCTGTAATCCAGTCAACTTCTATTAAACGGTTGGCGTATTCGTCACTAAGGTTGGTGATGTTTTTACAGTCACGATGGTGAATAGAAACACCATGGCCTTGAGTGATATAGCCAATAATTGGGTCACCAGGGACAGGTTTGCAACAGTTAGCAATTTGGGTGAGTAAATCGCCAACGCCATAAATTGCGATATCTCCTTGATACTTTTTGCCGAACTTTTTATTTTCAATAGCATAGAATTCTTGCGTTGGTATCGGATTAATATCAAGTTTGTTTTGTAGTTTATTGATAACTTGTGTTAAGCGCAGATCGCCATGTCCCAAGGCGGCAAACATAAGGTCTGATTGTTTATAGCCCAGCTCACTAGCCAGTTTATCCATATTGGGTGGATCTAAACTGAGACGTTTGATTTCGCGCTCGAGTATGTTGCGCCCATCGTCAATATGGTGAGTGAAATCTTGTTTCTTAAACCAGTTAAGCACCTTTGCTCTTGCTCGGGCGGATTTTAAGTAGCCACGTTGTGGAATTAACCAGTCGCGACTGGGCTGGGCATTTTTGCTAGTCAGTATCTCGACAACATCACCTAATTGTAACTGTGAGGTAAGTGGTACCAGTTTATTTTTAACTTTTGCACCGCGACAGCGGTGGCCCAGGTCAGTGTGGATATGGTAGGCAAAGTCTAATGGTGTAGCACCATTAGGTAAATCAATGACATCACCGCCAGGAGTAAATACATAAATTCTATCTTCAAAGACATTTTTTTCTAGTTCAGCTGGCAGTTCTTCATCAGCAGACATTTCTTTTTGCCACTCAAGTAGTTGGCGTAGCCACTTGATTTTTTCCTCATAGCCTGATGTTTGAGTGCCTTCTTTATAGGCCCAGTGTGCAGCAACGCCCATTTCGGATTCTTCATGCATTTGAAAGGTGCGAATTTGTACTTCAAACGTTTTTCCTTGCTCGTCGTGAGCTGCAGTATGGATAGATCGGTAGCCGTTAGGTTTAGGGTTGGCAACGTAGTCATCAAACTCTTCCTTGATGGGATGCCAAGTGTCATGTACGTAGCTTAATAGGGTGTAGCAGTCTTTAACCTCAGGAACGAGAATGCGTAGTGCAATGGCATCATAAATTTCACTAATATCGACTTTTTTGCGCTGCATTTTGCGATGGATACTGTAAATGTGCTTGGCGCGGCCTTGTACTTCGCCTGCAATGTTAGTATCTCGCAGAAATTGATTAAGCTGGCTGGTGAGTGTGTGTACGCGAGCCTCACGATCGATACGGCGTTCTTTTAGCATTTTAGCAATGGCTTTATAGCTTTCAGGTTCTAAGATAGCAAAAGAGATGTCTTCAAGCTGCCATTTCATGAGATGGGCGCCAAGGCGACTAGCAAGAGGGGCATAAACGGCCATAGTTTCTTTAGCAAGCCGTAAGCGCTTTTTATCAGCAAGGTGATGGCAGGCGCGCATGACGCTTACTCGCTCAGCTAGCTTTAACATAACGACACGCACATCCTTAATCATCGATAGCAGCATTTTACGAATGGCATCAATTTGTTTGTGGGATTGCGCATCAAGGCTGCCAATAACATGGAGGCTTTGGGTGTTTTTAATTAGTTGTGCAACTTTGGTGCCCAGCTGCTCTTCTATGTCGTCTAGGCTTAGATTGGCATATTCAACGGCAGGGAAAATAAGTGCGGCTGCAATAACTTCTTCACCTAGGTTAAGGTGAACAATTTCTTCAGCAATTTCTAGTCCCTGTAAAAAGCAATTTTGGTTATAAGGGTTGGTGTGGTCTTCGCCAGCAATGCGGGCGAGTAAATTAGCTGAGCGAATTAAAGGGGTGTCACAGTGGATATGCGCTAACCATTCTTCTAGGCTAATCGATCCGTCTCGTTTAATAGCAGGTTTGTTGCGAATTTTTACCATTTAATCCCTCATCGTTGTAAAAGTGCAATAGATTCCACATGGCTGGTGTGTGGAAACATATCTAATATACCAGCTTGCTGTAATTGAAACCCTTGCTCATTAACTAAAACCCCTATGTCATGTGCTAATGTAGCTGGGTTGCATGAAACGTAAACCAATTGTTTGATTGAGTCGAATTGTGCCATACAACGAACAACTTCTAAAGCACCGCTGCGTGGTGGGTCTAAGAGTAATTTGTTGTAGTTTTGCTTTGCCCATTCTTGTTTAACCCAATCAGGCTGGCTTAAATCACAGGCGTAAAATTCAACGTTGCTGATTTTGTTTAGCGTTGCATTTTGAGCTGCGCGCTGAGTCATGGTTGTGCTTCCTTCAACACCGGTAACCCATTTAGTGCGAGTAGCCATAGGTAGTGTAAAGTTACCCAATCCACAAAAAAGGTCTAGGACATGATCGTTGTCATTTAGGTCTAATAGTTCAATGACTAAATCGATCAACTGCTGATTTATTGACTGGTTAACTTGCGTGAAGTCACTGGGATGAAATTGCAGTGTCAGTTTGTGATTAGGTAATTGATAGCTCAGCAGTGGACACTGTGAGTCATCATCAAGTAGATGAATGGTGTCAGGTCCTTTGGGTTGTAGGTAAATAGCAAAATTATGCTGTTGGCCAAATTGGTGTAGGGCTTTTAAATCCTCACTGTTAAAAGGCTTTAAGTGTCGAAAGATTAACGCTACTTTTTCTTCACCGATGGCAACTTCAATTTGTGGAATCTGATCAGGAATACTTAGTGTAGTGATTAATTCACGCAGTGGCATAATGCTGTGACCAATTTGAGGGTTAAGCACTTCGCAACGTTCGATCTCGGTAATAAAGTTAGTTTGTTTTTCGCGAAAGCCAACGAGAGTAGCGCCTTTCTTAGGAATATTCCTGACTCCTAAGCGCGCTTTATTGCGATAGCCCCACGTATCACCTGTAATAGGTGAAATAACTTGTTCTGGTGTTACTTTGCCGAAATGTTGCAGTTGGTCAAGTAAGGTTTGTTGTTTGTGGGCTAGTTGCTGTTGGGTGCTTAGATGCTGTAAAGCACAGCCTCCACAGCGTTCAAAGTATTGGCAGTTAGGTGTAATGCGATTAGGGGAGGGTTTGGTGATGCTTATCACTTCCCCTTCAGCTAGATTGCTTTTCGTGAAGGTATAGCGAAACTCAACTTCTTCTCCTGGTAGCGTATTTGGAATGAAAGTTGTTTTCTCATTAACCGTAGCAATACCTCGGCCATCATGGCTTAATGCGTGAATCTGTGCAAGAAAAGTACCTTCGGGTGGTTTTTTATAGCGTCTGCGGCCCATCGTTTATCCTTGTCTAAGCAGGAAAAGCCGGGTATGTTAACAAAAAATGATAAAAAGATTGAGTCAATTTATGATTTTCTATATGGTGTGAGCCGGCTGGATTGTGACTTTGTCTTATTCTATAGAGGCGTAGGGGTTGTCAGCTTAAATTCAAAGAGGTCGTGTTTAAATGAGAATATTGTTGTTAGGGCCACCAGGCGCTGGAAAAGGAACTCAAGCAAAGTTTATTTGTCAGCAGTTACAAATTCCGCAAATCTCAACGGGTGATATGTTGCGTGCAGCAATTGCAGAAGGTAGTAAGCTGGGACTTCAGGTTAAGTCTGTTTTAGCTGCTGGTGAGCTAGTTTCTGATGAGATTATTATTGCTTTGGTTAAAGAGCGCATTGCTAAAGCAGATTGCCAGGATGGGTTCTTGTTTGATGGTTTTCCAAGGACTATTCCTCAATCGCAGGCCTTACAAGAAGCAGGTGTTACGCTGGATTTGGTCATAGAAATTAATGTGCCTGATGAGGTAATTATTAATCGTTTAGCAGGGCGGCGTGTACACCTTGCTTCTGGTCGAACTTACCATGTTGAGCACAAGCCACCGCTTAACCCTGGCCAGGATGATGAAACTGGCGAGTCGTTAATTCAGCGTGAGGATGATAAAGAAGAAACAATTTGTCAGCGGTTAGCTGTTTATCATCAACAAACAGAGCCTTTGGTTAAATTTTATAAAAAGTTGAGTCAAGATGATGGTTCTGTTACTCGCTATCAGGTTATTAATGGTTGCTTGAGTGTAACTGAGGTTGAGGAGGCTGTTACTCGCTCTATAAGCTTGTAGTTTTGGTTAAAAATGCAAAGTATTTGGTAGTTTAGGGAAAGCTTCAGGTCTGTTCCCAAGTTTTAAGGTAATAAAAAAGCCGCTTAGAGCGGCTTTTTTAGTTAAGTGAACTAAATCACTTTTTCTTTTTAGCCGTTGTTTTACGCTTAGTAGCTGTTTTTTTCTTAGCAGCAGGTTTACGCTTAGCAACGGTTTTTTTCTTAGCAGCAGGCTTACGCTTAGCAACGGTTTTTTTTCTTTGCAGCAGGCTTGCGCTTAGCAACTGTTTTTTTCTTAGCAGCAGGCTTGCGCTTAGCAACTGTTTTTTTCTTAGCAGCAGGCTTGCGCTTAGCTGTTGTTTTTTTCTTAGTTGCTGTTTTCTTTTTAGTAGCCGCTTTTGCTTTAACTAGCTCTTTTTTGTGAGCTACTTTCAACTTAGCAACTTCTTTTTTATGGTCAGCTTTTAGTTTCGCAGTTTCTTTCTTGTGCGTTACTTTTAGCTTGGTCATTGCTTTAACGGCATCGTTAAGTTTTTTGGTTAGCGATTTGATTTTGTTTTCCAAGACCTTCACACTAACAACAGCTTTCTTTCGAGTAGTTGTTTTTCTCTTTGTAGTCTTTTTGGTTGGCATATCCGTATCTCCCTAATTAGTAATAAAAGATAACCACAACTAAGTTTATGGGTAAAAAAAATGTTCTGCAAACTTTTTTACATGCTTTGCAAGGCAAAACCTTCATTTTTTTTCATTTTTTTAAAAAAAAGGGGCTGATTTTGAAAAAAATTATTTATCTTCGACGTTTTTTTTGTTAATTCTGGGGAACTTTTTTATTAGTGGGAGAAATTTATGAGGGTTTTTAAGAAAATATTATTGGGTTTAGGTGTTAGCGCTGCCTTACTTGGTTTGGCAACGGCGAGTTTTGCTGCGCAGTTATCCCCAGTTGGTTATTGGCAGCAGATTAGTGACAAAACAGGAAAGTTGCATAGTATTGTTAAAATCTGGCAAGCAAAGGATCAACTTAAGGGTAAAGTAATGCGAGGCTTTAGTATGGATGGTAAGCCTCCTGCTGTTTACTGTACTGAATGTTCCGGTGCGCGGAAGAATAAGAAAATCGTTGGTATGACAATTATTTGGGGGATGAAATACAACCCGAGCAGTGGTCGTTGGGAAGGTGGACGTATTTTAGATCCTAAGAGTGGTAGTATCTACAAAGCTAATATGACATTAATGGATGGTGGTAAGCAGTTAAAAGTGCGAGGTTATATTGGAATCTCGTTATTTGGTCGTTCACAAGTGTGGTATCGTATACCGGCTAACAAAGTTAAACAGGAATTGTCGAGTAAGTGGCAACCAAAATCTTAAAAAGTTAATTTCTACTCAGGGTGCATAAGCACCCTGAATTTTTTGGGTGAGACTGTGGTGAAAAAAGTTATTCTTGCTATTGATCAGGGTACTACTTCAAGTCGAGCAATTGCTTTTGATGAGCGATTGCAGCCTATTGCCCAGGCTAGGCAGGAGTTTCAACAATACTTTCCTAACAATGGTTGGGTAGAACATGATCCTGAGGAAATTTGGTCAACTACTTTAGCTGTTTGTCATGATGTTATTAACCAAGTTGGTGGCATTGAGATGTTTGCAGCCGTTGGTATTACTAACCAAAGAGAAACTACTCTCCTTTGGGATAGAAAAACAGGTCAAACAATTTATCCTGCTATTGTTTGGCAGGATAGGCGTACTACGCCTTTTTGTTTTGAGCTGAAGCAAAACGATGTTCAACTTGAGAGTCTTATTTATAGAAAAACGGGTTTGCTGCTTGATCCTTACTTTTCGGCAAGCAAGGTAGCGTGGATTCTTGATCATGTTGAAGGTGCAAGGGCACGTGCTGAGCGAGGTGAGTTGGCTTTTGGTACAGTAGATTCTTTTTTATTATATCGTTTAACCAAAGGGCGTTGTCACTTTACTGATGTAACCAACGCATCACGTACTTTACTTTTTAATATTAATACCTTGAGCTGGGATGAAGAGCTATTAAGTTTTTTTAACATCCCTGCAGCAATTTTACCTGATGTGCTGGATAACTGTGCTGATTTTGGTGTGGTTGATAGCGAGTGGTTTGGGGCGGGTGTTCCTGTTGCTGGTATGGCAGGGGATCAGCATGCTGCCTCATTTGGGCAGGCCTGCTTTCATCAAGGAATGGTAAAAAGTACTTATGGTACGGGTTGTTTTTTAATGGCTAACACAGGTAATGAGGTTTTTCGTTCTTCTAATCGCTTGCTCTCTACAGTGATGTATCGTGTTGCTGGTGAAACAACTTATGCTGTTGAGGGAAGTATTTTTATTGCTGGGGCTGCGGTTAAGTGGCTGCGTGATAAGCTGGGTTTAATTAAGGAACCACGAGAAACAGAGTCAATTGCGGCAAGTTTAGCTTCTAATCATGGCGTTTATACGGTGCCTGCATTTACGGGGTTGGGTGCGCCCTATTGGCGCCCTGATGTGCGTGGTGCAATTGTTGGAATGACGCGTGATACAGGAAGAGCTGAAATTGTTCGTTCAGTTTTAGAGGCTGTTGCTTATCAAACCAAAGACTTATTGCGCGCATTAGCTGGTGATGGTTTTACCGGTGTGGCAGGATTTCGAGTTGATGGTGGTATGGTTGAGAACAATTGGCTATTGCAATTCTTGGCTGATATAGTGGATGTGGCTGTCGAGAGGCCAACTTGTATTGAGACTACAGCGATGGGAGCAGCAGCGTTAGCTGGGTTGCAGGTTGGTTATTTTGATTCTTTGCAAAGTCTAGAGGCACTATGGCAGCAGGATGCTTGCTTTCGGTCAACAATGTTAACTGATGAACGTAATGAGCTTTATCAAGGTTGGCACGATGCAGTGGATCAAATTTGTAATTAAAGGACGAGATTATGCGAGGGTTGCTAAAAGGCATCATTATAGTATCGGGGCTATTGAGTTTGACGGCGTGTTCAACGAGTCAGTTTGCTTATAGTCATTTTGATTCAGGCTTTACTGTGTTAGCTTCAGCTAGTACCGCACAAGCTAGTGATAACAAGGCTTATGAAAAGGCGGCTGATGTTTGCGCTAAACGAGGCTTGTCACCTAAAGTGAGTATGGTGAGACGAGTGCCTAATAGTATTAAAACTATTCAGGCAGATGGTAAAGTTATTGCCATCCCCACTTCATTTCAGCGACAAGATTATATGACCGCAATGTCAGTTCGTTGTGTCGCTAAACCTTCTTAGCATGGGCGTTATTGTATAAATAGTGAAAGCTGTATCCGTCTTATTTCAGCATGATGCTCATGCTGCGCTCTCTTTAGTTTACTGCGCCTGTGATGAGCGGATGGTAATTAATTCCGCTAGCGAAGGCATAGAATAGTTTTTTGTAATTCTGTCATATATATAATCGAAGACATTAACTGCTAGCTTTTTACATGTCTCAGTAATTGTAACCATTGTATCCTTAGCTTTCGTTCCTTCTTCACTCATAGTATGAAGGTGTACATCGCGCATTCTAGCCTGCTTCCGAGCCATCAACTCTGCTGGATTGTTATGTAGAGGAAGCTCTGGCTTTTCCAGCACTAACAATAGCTGCCTTTTCTTTTTTAAGGTGAGCTCAATTTGTTTATCTAGTTTCTCGTAGCCAGTGATTGTTGAGAATAACTCAGTAAACTCATTGGATAGCTTATCTATCTCATCTTGCCCTGGGTTCTTTTTATATTCAATGAGCTTATGATAATAATCCCAAAACCTATCCAAGAAGCTGTCAACAGAGTCTTGGTGCTTCTTAAAAATTGGCGTCAGCTTTTTATAATGCCTACCCTCATGAACCCAGCACAAGGCGAGTGATTCAGTAATGAGCTTAAACTGTGGCGCATCATCGGTAATGAGTGTTTCTATCGCATAAGGACTCTTTCTATATGTTGAGATAGCTGCCGCATCAGTAATCAGCTTTCTATATTTTGGAAATTTTTTATCACCTAATACCTTATCAAGAATAACTTCCAGCTCCTTACTGTTTAAGATAGTCGATGAGTGAAATACCTTTAAGCTTTCGATTACCTTGTGGGGTAAGTTCATAGTAGCCAGTAAATTAAAAGCGGCCTCATTTAATGTGAACCCAAAGTGGTCTTTGCTTAACATTTCAATGACGCTTAATCGACTTTTACTGGTCAGCGTAAAGTAAGCTGAATAATACTCATTACCCAATACATTAACATAACGGTTTTTCCCATCCTCTCTAGCGTTGGTGTCATCTAGGTGCTGGTAGTTCGTGGATTGTAAACCTGCCTTCACAACTTCTACCTTCTCGGGCTCAAGTATCGTAGGTGTTTTAATTGTGAAGCTATGGATGGTTGATTTACTAATATCTATGTTGGCGGTTTTATAAAATGTCTCAAGGCTTTCTAGCGTCATACCACCTTGAGTATTTAGGAAGCTTGTCCAGCTTTTAATAGTAGGGCCGAACTGGCCCTCATAACCAGTTGGCAGAGGTGCTGTATAGTGTTTGTTTTCAGAAGGGGAGTAATATTGTTGGCGCAAAAAAAGAGTGTTATTAGCAGCAATTTTTATATCCTGGATAAGTGTTTTCTTAGAGCCATTTGGCACAGCATCGCTGGGCAACGAATCTGGATTAATTGTTAGTGTCACTGTATTAGAGACTTCGAGATTTTTTTTACTAGATTTTGGCTTTCTAGTTTTATTGGTTTTATTTCCTTTTCTATCCTTCTCGGAGGAATGATCCTTGTCCTTGTTAGCGCGCGTTTGCTTTCTAACATTAGGCTTTCCTTGCTCACCTTTATATTTATTTAATGCGTTATTTAACGATTGCACCTTGTCTTCTAGCTTTATGATTTTCTCAGCCTGACTTTCACATACATTGCTAAAATCTGTTTCTAGTGCTGTTGGTGTAACAGTATTATTAAATCTCTCAATGAGATCGGCTAAAACTGATTTGTCAGGTTGTTTTTTCATAGGAAGAGTATACCACGGGTTTGAAAAGGTAAATTTTCCCCACACAGATGGCCGTACTGCTGAAATTATTTTTAAGCCATGAACCTGATCGATGAAAAAATAATCCGAGCATACAGCGTTGTTATAGAGCGCACATCATGCTTTTATGACACACGATGATTCCAATATAAAATTTCCAAATTTGCACGAAAAAGCTGTCAAGAACTTTTTGAATTATTTTCAAATCATGCTGATATTGAACGGATACTGAAAGCTGGCTAAACGAGTTGGGCTAAGCTGATTTTGTGCATTACTTTTGCGTAAGTAAAGCGCCCTAGCAAGCAGGTAATAGGTCATATATTTAATTCTGGTTACTCGTGCCAATTTACCCTACAATCATTGCTTTTGTGACGGACGGATAGATGCATGAAGAAGTTTAAGGTAGCCCTAGCTGTGGGTATTGTGGCGATGTTGGCAGAGCAGAGTGCAGTAGCTGCTATACAGCAAGGACAGTATGCAGTAACGCCTATGGGTGTTTACTATGCTTTATCTAATTCGCGTAAATTGGAAAATGGTGGCGGTTTCGGTGTCGGACTTGCACACTACTTCTCTAATCGTTGGGCTATGGAACTTGATTTATCAACTTTTGGTAGTAAGCAAAAAGAAGGTCAAGAAAAAAGTGTTAATGGCTCTTACGCCACTTTGACTGGCTTATATTATTTTCGCCCTGGACAGGCTTTTCAACCTTACCTTTCTTTTGGCGTTGGGATGGCACATTTTAGTCGTGCTGTTCAGGATGATATTAAGACACAACCTAACCTTGGTGTAGGTGCTGGGGTAAGCTATTTTATTGATAAGTCTATTGCCTTGCGTGCTGGAGTAAATGATTACTATAACTTTACGAATGACGGTAACAATGACATTAGCATCAACATAGGGTTTAGTTTCTTCTTTGGTGGCAGTAAATCAGAGAGTGCTCATCCGGTATTAGCAGGGCATACACCTGAAAGTGGCGATAGTAGAATTTATCTGCGTGGCGTGGTGATTTTACCTGATGAACCTGCCGCACAAGGTACAGTAAAGCAGCAGGATAAAGCAGTTTCTTCAGAAGAGGCCGGGCCTGTTGTTAAAGAAGAAAAGAAATCTGAGCATAAAGCCAGGCCAGCCCAATTGCCAGTGAAGCCAGCCAAAGCTAGAAAAGAGTCTTCTCAAAGAGTGTCTATACATCAAGAAACTTCACAAGCTAAGCCTGACTATAGTTTATATGACTAAATGATAGAGTTCGGCGCATTAGCTGAGAGCTAACAAGCTTTTTTAAGCTTGAGTGATAGTGATAAGTCAGGGAGCAACTAACCCCGGATTATCAAATGCTTCGCATTTTCAATCCGGGCTACTCGAAAGGTTACTTGCTTGGATAGTCGCGACTGGTACTGCCCGTATAAAGTTGACGTGGGCGGCCAATCTTAAATGGCGCACTAAGCATTTCATGCCAGTGTGAAGCCCAGCCAACAGAGCGACCTAGAGCAAATATTACAGTAAATAAAGTGGAAGGAATACCTAGCGCACTTTGTGTAATGCCTGAGTAAAAATCAACGTTAGGGTAGAGCTTTCGGTCAATGAAGTATTGATCTTCACGGGCAATTTTTTCTAGCTCCATGGCTACTTTAAATGTTTCATCATCATGAGCCCCGATTTCTTCAAGGACGCTATGGCAAATTTCACGCATTACATTGGCACGAGGATCAAAGTTCTTATAAACACGGTGGCCAAAGCCCATTAAGCGGAATGGGTCATTTTTATCTTTTGCTTTTTCGATAAATTCAGGAATTCGCTCAATGTGTTCAATTTTACGTAACATATTAAGAGCGGCTTCATTAGCGCCGCCATGGGCAGGGCCCCATAGTGCAGCAGCACCAGCAGCCATGGCTGCAAAAGGGTCAGTGCCAGTTGAGCCGGCTAAGCGTACGGTTGAAGTTGAAGCATTTTGTTCATGATCAGCATGTAAGGTAAAAATAGTATCCATGGCTTGGCACAAAACAGGGTTGGGCTCGAATTCTTCACCTTCATTGCCGTGCAACATATACATAAAGTTTTCAGCATAGTTTAGGTCGTTACGAGGAGCTAGAAAGTTTTCGCCACGAGCATGGCGATGACACATCGCCGCGATAGTTGGCATTTTAGCAATAAATTTAATAGCAACGTCGATGCGATCTTCTGTGCTGGCGTTGTTAATTTGGTCATGATAAAGACCCGATAGCCCAGCGAGAATAGCGGTTAAAATTGCCATTGGATGAGCGTCTTGGCTAAAGCCTTTAAATAGATTGATGATAATAGGATCAACAGACATGTCTTCGGCGATGCGTTGGTTAAACGACTCTCGCTCAGTTTTGCTTGGAAGCTCGCCGTGCAATAGTAAGTAACAAACTTCTAAAAAATCAGAGTGTTTAGCAAGTTGTTCAATTGGATAGCCGCGATAAAGTAAAATACCTTCACCACCATTAATAAAGGTGATTTTAGATTCACAAGAGGCAGTTGCCATAAAGCCCGGGTCAAAGGTAAATGCTCCTTCAGCGCCGAGGCTGCTAACGTCAATAACCTGTTGTCCCAAGCTAGGCTGGTAAATAGGTAAATCAATAGCTTTACTGTCAAAATTTAACTTTGCTTTATTTTCACTCATCATTGTCTCCAAATACTCATGCTTCACTATATATTTTTATTAGCTTCAGCATGGTTTATTGAGGTAGGTGTTTCGATTTAGTTTGAGCGACTATACGATAGATAGTTGTCGATTTCAATTATTACCAACTTAGGGGAGAATGGGTAATTTACACATTTCGTTACAAGTGGCTAGAATTTGAGCTTTTACTCAAGGATAAGCGATTGATTTTTCCTTTATTTTAATTGACTAATGCGTCTATAATAGCGGCATTATTTTTTAGAGCTTTTTTTGGCTGTACGAGGTGACAATGACTGTGAAAACTGAACGACCGATTAACCTCAAAATCACTTCTATGAAGTTTCCTATTACTGCAATTGTTTCTATTTTTCATCGGCTTACAGGGCTTTTGCTGTTCTTTTTTATTCCTTTTGTTTTATGGTTAGCATGGTATTCGCTTAGTTCTGAATCCCGTTTTAATTCATTGAAACACTACATGGACTATTTTTGGCTTCGCTTTGTTGCCTGGGCCTTTATTTCAGCTTTGTTTTATCACTTAGTTGCAGGAGTTAGACATTTACTAATGGACCTCGGTTTTGGTGAGAGTTTGCAAGGTGGGCGCTTTGGGGCTTGGCTGATCTTTGTTGTTAATGTGATTGTAATAGTTTTGCTAGGTGTTTATATCCTTGTTGGGTTTAACCACGTAGTTTGGTAAGGAGAAGTGATGAGTACGAGTATAACAGGGCTTCATGATTGGATTGTGCAGCGCGTCAGTGCTGTCTATATGGGATTCTATATTATTTTGCTGTTTGCTTATTTAGCTGCGCATCCTAATTTGCAATATGCGACATGGCAGCATTTGTTTACGGTAGTTTGGTTTCAAGTCGCAAGTTTATTATTTTTAATTGCTTTGATGGCACATGCTTGGATTGGTTTGTGGACTATTGTGATGGATTATATCAAGGTGAGTTGGCTTAACTCTGTAGCACAACTCTTTTTTCTGTTTTCACTGGCTGTTTTTTTATTGTGGGGAATAGAAATCATTTGGCGAATTCCTTTAACTTGGGTGTTTTAATCGGAGCCTAACGGGAGTAGAAAGTTTATGGCTTATGCAACGTATGAATTTGATGCAGTGATTGTTGGAGCAGGTGGTGCAGGTATGCGAGCCTCACTACAGTTGGCAAGCTCTGGCTACAAGGTTGCTGTTATCTCGAAAGTTTTTCCTACCAGGTCGCATACTGTTTCAGCGCAGGGTGGGATTGCTGCATCACTAGGTAATGCGCACGAAGATAATTGGCGCTGGCATATGTACGATACTGTGGTGGGTTCAGAATATTTAAGTGACCAAAACTGTGTAGAATACATGACGCGTGAAGCACCACAAGCAATTATCGAGCTTGAACATATGGGAATGCCGTTTTCACGTATGGATAACGGTAAAATTTATCAACGTGCTTTTGGTGGTCAGACAACTAACTATGGCGAAGGCGTGGCACACCGTACTTGTGCAGCTGCAGATAGAACAGGCCATGCCTTACTACACACGTTGTATCAGCAAAACGTTAAAGCGAAAACTAACTTTTATACCGAGTGGTATGCACTTGATTTAATCCGTAAAGAAGATGGCACCGTTGCTGGCTTAATGGCAATGTGCATGGAGACAGGTGAGGTAGTTTGCTTTAAGTCTCGTGTGGTGATCTTAGCGACCGGAGGGGCGGGTCGGGTATTTGAATCAACAACAAATGCTTACATTAATACTGGTGACGGTATTGGTATGGCGTTGCGAGCAGACATTCCTGTTCAAGATATGGAGTTTTGGCAGTTTCATCCTACTGGTATCGCTGGTGCTGGTGTATTGGTTACGGAAGGTTGCCGTGGTGAAGGTGGTTACTTGATTAATAAAGATGGCGAGCGTTTTATGGAACGCTACGCTCCCCATGCTAAAGACCTTGCTTGTCGTGATGTCGTTGCTAGAGCGATTACTATGGAAATTCGTGAAGGGCGTGGTTTTGAAATCAACGGCGTTGAATGCGTAAAACTGAATCTAACGCACTTAGGCGAAGACATTATTAATTCACGTTTACCAGGGATTCGTGACTTGTCTATGACATTTGCTGGCGTAGATCCGATTAAAGAACCAATACCTGTTGTGCCAACTTGTCATTATATGATGGGTGGAATTCCTACGAACATTCATGGGCAGGTGATTACACACCAAGAAGGCGAGGATCAGGTTGTAAAAGGCTTATATGCAGTAGGTGAATGCGCTTGTGTGTCTGTGCATGGCTCGAACCGTTTAGGCAGTAATTCGTTGCTTGATTTGGTGGTGTTTGGTCGTGCTGCTGGTTTGCATTTAGAGCAACATCTTCGTGAGTCAGATGATATGGTTTTACTGTCTGATGAAGAAATAGAACGTGCTAGCGAGCGTTATCAGCGTTGGATGGATACTGAAGGTGAAGAAAGCTTCCAAGAAATTCGTGATGAGTTGAAAAAGGTTATGCAAGAAAACTTTGGTGTTTTCCGACAAGCAGGCGATATGAATGCTGGTATGGAGAAGCTTAAAAAGTTACGTGAACGAGCCAAGCATGCCGGTGTTAAGGATAAAAGCAAAGTGTTCAATAATGCTTTAATTGAGGCATTAGAGTTTGAGAATTTAATTGATGTGGCATTTGCTACAGCACGGGGCGCGCAGATGCGCACTGAAAGTCGAGGGGCTCATAGTCGTGAAGACTTTCCAGAAAGAGACGATCAAAACTGGTTGAAGCATACACTTTATCTTTTAAATGGGGATCGCATTGATTTTCGTCCGGTGCATATGCAGCCATTGACGATCGATCCATTTCCACCTAAGCCACGTGAACTATAGGGGGCTGATTTATGAAGTTTTTAATCTATCGTTATGATCCTGATAAAGACAAAGAACCCTACATGCAGGAATACCATTTAGATATTCCTAAAGACCGCGATATGATGCTATTAACAGCAATAGAAATGTTAAAAGAGCAAGACCAGACTTTGTCTTTGCGTCGTTCTTGTCGTGAAGGGGTTTGCGGTTCTGATGGAATGAATATTAACGGCAAGAATGGTTTGGCATGTATTACTCCTTTGTCAAGCTTAAAGGAACCGATTGTATTACGACCTTTACCGGGTTTTCCTGTTATTCGCGATTTAGTTGTCGATATGAACCAGTTTTACAAACAATATCATAGTATTGAGCCTTATTTGCAGGGTAGTGAACCACCACCTGCAAAAGAGCGTTTACAATCACCGGAAGATCGCGCTAAGTTAGATGGGTTGTATGAATGTATTCTTTGTGCTTGTTGCTCAGCATCATGCCCATCCTTTTGGTGGAATCCTGATAAGTTTGTTGGACCATCAGGTTTGTTGCAAGCTTATCGCTTTATTGTTGATTCGCGCGATGATGCAACAGTGTCACGCTTGGAAAACTTAAGTGATCCATTTAGAGCCTTTCGTTGTCGTGGCATTATGAACTGTGTGCATGTTTGTCCTAAAGGGTTAAACCCAACTCACGCAATTGGGAAGATTAAATCGGCAATGCTCAAGGCGAAAATACAAGACCGTGTGTAAAGGTCTAATGTTAAAGGTTAACTAATAGCGGTTGCATTGACGACCGCTTTTTTATAGAAACGATAGTGCTTTTAGTAGCGCTTTAAAAAAAACAACTAGGTGACCACGATGCAAAATGATGATATGCAAGGCTATTGGCAAAGCTCTTACCTAGAGGGCGAAAACCTAACTTACTTAGAAAGTCTCTATGAACGGTACTTAAAAAATCCAAGTGATTTATCTGAGGAATGGCGTAATTACTTTGATGGCTTACTTGATGGTAGTGCTGAAAGCTCGCTTAATGAAGTTAGAAGCTACTTCAAACATTTGGCAACACAGCCAGTTGTGGTTAGTGCTGATTCACAGCAAGAGGTCAAAGAAAGTCGTGTGGCAGAGTTGATTAATGCTTATCGAACTTATGGGCATCACCTTGCTACCTTAGATCCGTTGCAACACACTGAGCGCCACCCAGTTCCTACCTTGAATGTTGAGTACCACGGTTTAAGTCAGTCCGATTTATCATCACGCTTTTATGCTGGTGGTATGATTGGTCGGCCTAACGCAACACTGCAGGAAATTATTGATATCTTGAATCAAACTTACTGTGGCACGATTGGTGTTGAGTACATGCACATAACCAATGAAAAAGAAGTTACTTGGTTACAGCAGAAAATGGAATCAGTTGCAAATCATCCTGGTTTTAGTCGAGAAGAGAAGCTGGAGATTCTAGAGGAGCTTTGTGCAGCAGAAGGTTTGGAAAGCTTTTTGGGAACAAAATACGTTGGTCAAAAGCGTTTTTCATTAGAGGGTGGTGATAGCTTAATTCCACTATTAAAGACGATTGTGCGTCACTCAACTGACGAAGAAGTTGAAGAGTTTGTGATTGGGATGGCACACCGTGGTCGCTTGAATGTTTTGGTTAACGTGATTGGTAAATCGCCACAACAACTTTTTGATGAGTTTGATGGCATGACCCATGATGGTGAATATGGTTCAGGTGATGTGAAATACCATAAAGGATTCTCTTCTAACTTAAAGCTAAAGGATAAAGTAGTTCACTTAGCATTGGCCTTTAATCCGTCTCATCTTGAGGTTGTTTCCCCTGTTGTAGAAGGTTCAGTTCGAGCTAGACAACGTCGTCGTCATGACATTGAGCGTGAGCAGGTATTGCCTATTTTAATTCATGGTGATGCGGCTGTCGCTGGGCAGGGTATTGTTATGGAGACTTTGAACTTTTCTCAAGCGCGTGGTTTTACTGTCGGTGGGAGTATTCACGTTGTTGTTAATAATCAGGTCGGCTTTACAACCAGTAATCCATTAGACTCACGTTCCACACTGTATTGTACAGATGTAATGAAAATGGTGCAGTCACCAATTTTTCACGTTAACGGTGATGATCCAGAAGCAGTTGCTTTTGCAGCTAAAGTAGCTTCTGAATACCGTGCTAAGTTTCACAAAGATATTACTATTGACTTGGTTTGCTATCGTCGTCATGGTCATAATGAGGCAGATGACCCTTCGATTACGCAACCTTCGATGTACCATATTATTAAGCAGTTACCAACGACTCGTCAGCAATACGCCGCTAAGTTGATCGCTGAGCAGGTTATTACAGAAGAGGCTGCTGAAAAGCTCTTTGATGATTACATTAATAAACTTGATGCAGGGCAAGAGGTATTAGAGGTGTTGGGAGTGGGCTCTAATGTTAGTCGCTATGCCCCTGATTGGAAGCCTCACGTTGGTAAATCCTTAGATGAAATAATTGATACTAGTGTGCCTGCTGAGAAGCTTCAACAATTGGCAACACGATTAGTTACTATTCCTGATTCTTTTACAATTCATCCACAGGTTAAGCGTTTGCTAAAAGAGCGTCAACAAATGACAGCAGGCGAAACGCCACTAAATTGGGGTTATGCTGAAACGCTTGCATATGCAACCTTACTTGATGAAGGTTTTCCAGTGCGTTTGTGCGGTCAAGATAGTGGACGCGGCACTTTTGCTCATCGACACGCCGTATTGCATGACTATAAAACTGGTGAGGATTACGTTCCATTATCGAACTTAGCCAAGGCGCAATCATCTTTTATAGTAATTGATTCAGTGTTGTCAGAGTTTTCAGTGCTTGCTTATGAGTATGGCTATGCAACGGCTGACCCGGATGCTTTAGTGCTTTGGGAAGCACAGTTCGGTGACTTTGCTAATAACGCGCAAGTGGTAATTGATCAGTTTATCAGTTCAGGTGAGCAAAAGTGGAATCGCCTTTGTGGTCTGGTAATGTTGTTGCCACATGGTTATGAAGGCATGGGGCCTGAGCACTCGTCAGCACGTTTAGAGCGCTATTTACAACTTTGTGCACAGCAAAATATGCAAGTTTGTGTGCCAACGACACCTGCACAAGTGTTCCATATGTTACGCCGACAAATGTTGCGGCCAGCGCGCAAACCACTTATTGTGATGACGCCTAAGAGTTTGTTACGACATAAGTTGGCGGTTTCTACTTTAAGTGAATTAAGTGAGGGTGGTTTTCAGCTTGTCATTCCGGAAGTTGATGCGATTAAGCCAAATGAAGTACGTCGTGTCGTGTTATGTAGTGGTAAAGTTTATTATGATCTATTGCAAATGCGTCGCGACAAAAAACTTACAGATGTTGCTATTGTGCGCATTGAGCAGCAGTATCCATTCCCACGAGATGAGCTGAGTGAAGTTTTAACTCAATACAATAAGGCGCATGATGTTATTTGGTGCCAAGAAGAGCCACAGAACCAAGGTGCTTGGTATCAAATTTCACATCACTTAATAGCGAGCTTAGCTAAGCACCAACATTTAAATTATGCGGGGCGTAGTGCTTCTGCAGCTCCTGCTTGTGGTTATCCAAAGCAGCATTTAGCAGAGCAGCAAGCGCTAGTTGAAGAAGCATTAGGACTATAACGATTTAAGAAACTTGGAGACTAATTATGGCCATTGTTGAAATTAAAGTGCCGGGACTACCTGAATCAGTTGCTGATGCAACGGTAGGGGAGTGGCATAAACAACCAGGTGATGCGGTTAAACGGGGAGAAAACCTTGTTGATTTGGAGACAGATAAGGTTGTGCTAGAAGTGCCCGCGCCTAAAGATGGAGTGCTATCTGAAATTTTAATTCCACAAGGTGAGGTGGTTGAGGCTGGTGCTGATTTAGCAAAATTCGATGCTGGTGCTGCTGTTGCATCTAAGCCTGCTAAAGAAGAATCAGTTGCTGAAACGAAAGCTGAGGCAAAGCCAAGTGAAGAGTTATCACCTGCGGTACGCCGTTTGATAGCAGAACATGGCCTTGATGCCAGTCAAATTAAAGGTACAGGTAAAGGTGGGCGTATCATTAAGCAGGATGTTGAGACATTCCTTAGTAACCAAGGTGGCTCAAAGCAAGCGACACCAGCTGTTGCAGCTGGTGCTCGTCAGGAAAAACGTGTGCCTATGCCGCGTTTGCGCGCACGTGTTGCAGAGCGTTTGATGGCTGCAAAAAATAACACAGCGATGTTAACAACGTTTAATGAAGTTGATATGCAAGCCGTGATGACATTACGGTCGCAATATAAAGAAACCTTTGAAAAATCGCACGGTGTGCGTTTAGGATTTATGTCATTTTTTACTAAAGCAGCAGTAGAGGCATTAAAACGCTTCCCTGATGTGAATGCTTCAATTGATGGTAATGATTTGGTTTATCATGGTTTCTTTGATGTTGGTATGGCGGTATCGACTGATCGTGGTTTAGTGGTGCCTATTGTTCGTGATGCTGATCAGCTTAGTATGGCTGATATTGAAAAGCAGATTGGTGCTTATGCTAAGCGCGCGCGTGATGGTCAACTAACTATTGAAGAAATGACCGGTGGTACTTTTACGATTACTAATGGTGGGGTATTTGGCTCATTGCTTTCAACGCCTATTCTGAATCCGCCGCAAAGCGCAATCCTTGGTCTACACAAGATCGAACAGCGTGCTGTTGTGGTTAATGGGGAAATTGTTATTCGTCCGATGATGTATTTAGCTTTGTCTTATGATCATCGTATTATCGATGGTAAGCAGTCTGTGCAGTTTTTAAAGACGATTAAAGAGCTTATCGAGGATCCTGCTCGTTTACTATTGGAAGTGTAAGCGGTTTTTTTGATGGCGCAGTGCTACGCTGCGTCATTTTTTATAGGGATATTCATTAATTTTGTTTAACTAATTGGGAGTATAAAGTCAGCATGAACTTGCATGAATACCAAGCCAAGAGTTTATTGGCAAAATATGGGCTGCCAGCGCCACATGGTCAGGTAGCAGCAAACGTTGAAGAAGTAGTAGCAGTAGCCAACCAGCTTGGCGGCTCTGAGTGGATTGTGAAAGCACAAGTCCATGCTGGTGGTCGTGGTAAAGCAGGTGGAGTGAAGTTTGTTACTAGCAAAGAAGAGTTGGTTGAGGTTTCTAAGTCACTGCTTGGTACACGTTTGGTTACTCATCAAACTGATGAAAATGGCCAACCTGTTAACCAGCTATTTATTGCTGAGCCTTGTGATATTGATCAAGAGCTTTATTTAGGTGCAGTAGTTGATCGTCATTCACAACGTGTAGTTTTTATGGCTTCAACGGAAGGTGGTGTTGAAATTGAAGAGGTTGCTGAGAAAACCCCTGAAAAGATTATTCAAATCGAAGTTGATCCTTTGTTGGGCGTGATGCCTTATCAAGGTCGTGAGCTTGCCTTTAAGCTTGGTTTGAAGGGTGACCAAGTTAAACAATTTGTAAAAATTCTAATGGGCCTTGGCAAAATGTTCACTGAACTAGACGTTGCCTTAATTGAGGTCAATCCATTGGTTATCGATAAGCAAGGTAACTTAACTTGTTTGGATGCGAAGATTGCGATTGATGATAATGCTTTATATCGCCATCCTGAGTTGCGCGCAATGCGTGATCCACACCAAGAAGACGAGCGTGAAAATCGTGCTCATGATTGGGAGCTTAACTACATTGCTTTAGATGGTGATATCGGTTGTATGGTTAATGGTGCCGGTTTAGCTATGGCAACCATGGATTTAATTAAATTGCACGGTGGTAACCCAGCAAACTTCTTAGATGTTGGTGGTGGTGCAACCAAAGAGCGTGTGACTGAGGCGTTTAAAATTATTCTTTCTGATGAAAACGTTAAGGGTATTTTAGTTAATATTTTTGGTGGTATCGTGCGTTGTGACATGATTGCAGAAGGTATTATCGGTGCGGTACAGGAGGCTGAAGTGACAGTGCCTGTGGTAGTGCGTTTGGAAGGGAATAACGCTGAGCTCGGCGCTGAAAAACTAGCTAGTAGTGGTTTAAGTATTGTGCCTGCAGATAGCCTATCTGGTGCAGCACAAAAAATCGTTGAATTGACAGGTGGAAAGAAATAATGAGCATCTTAGTTAACAAAGACACAAAAGTAATTTGCCAGGGTTTTACTGGTAAGAATGGTACCTTTCATTCTGAGCAAGCTTTAGCTTACGGTGCTAAAGTAGTGGGTGGTGTGACTCCAGGTAAAGGTGGTCAACGCCATTTGGATTTGCCTGTGTTTGATACGGTAAAAGAAGCAGTAGCTGCTACAGGCGCTAATGCTACGGTGATCTATGTGCCGGCTCCTTTTTGCAAGGATTCAATTATCGAAGCAGCCGATGCGGGTATTGAGTTGATTGTTACTATTACTGAAGGTATTCCAACACTTGATATGTTGGATGTGAAGTACTATCTCGATAAAAATACTAACGCGCGCATGATTGGTCCTAACTGCCCAGGTGTTATTACGCCAGGTGAGTGTAAGATTGGCATCATGCCTGGTAGCATCCATTTGCCAGGTAAGGTTGGTATTGTTTCTCGCTCTGGTACGTTAACTTACGAGGCAGTGAAGCAAACTACGGACCATGGTTTTGGTCAGAGTAGTTGCGTGGGTATTGGTGGTGATCCAATTCCCGGGACTTCGTTTATTGATGTATTAGCTTTATTCCAAGAAGATCCGCAAACCGAAGCCATTATTATGGTGGGTGAGATTGGTGGTACTGCTGAGGAAGAAGCTGCTGAGTTCATTAAGTCAAACGTTACCAAACCAGTTGTTGCTTATATTGCTGGTGTAACCGCTCCTGCTGGTAAGCGCATGGGTCATGCGGGTGCAATTATTTCTGGTGGTAAAGGAACGGCTGCTGAGAAATTTGCTGCGCTTGAAGCTGCTGGCGTACACACAGTGCAATCACCTGCTGAAATGGGTAACAAGCTTAAAGAAGTTACCGGTTGGTAGGTTTGTAAGCTTGTAGCTTGTAATGATGTTCTAGCCCGGATTGAAAGCACATAGTGCTTGAAAATCCGGCTACAAAACCCTACTGACACCTGACAAGCACGTCCCCTCCTTAGAATAAGGAGGGTCAGGGTGGATTATAAAATTAAATGAGGATCTCTTTCAGAATGTATGGGTAAGGCAAGTTTCGACTTTTCCAAATGCTTTACAACCAACGGGTCCTGTCACGAATCGTTTCCCAACGTGCTCGCAAGCTGCGCCGTTGGGGGCCCTCGATTCGTGCCACCCGTTCTGCAGCATTGAATAGTAAAAAGTCGAAACTTACTGCTAAATATCTACCTTTATTGCTTACTTACCCACACACTCTGAAAGAGATCCTAAAAACATTGCGGATTTTAAAATCTATATTCTGCCTATGTTAACTGACAAGTCCGTCCCCTCCTTAGAATAAGGAGGGTCAGGGTGGATTATAAAATCAAGCAACGCCCTTTAAGAAAAGGGGCTTTTTTTGTATCCGTTCAATATCAGCATGATTTGAAAATAATTCAAAAAGTTCTTGACAGCTTTTTCGTCCAAATTTGGAAATTTTATATTGGAATCATCGTGTGTCATAAAAGCATGATGTGCGCTCTATAACAACGCTGTATGCTCGGATTATTTTTTCATCGATCAGGTTCATGGCTTAAAAATAATTTCAGCAGTACGGCCATCTGTGTGGGGAAAATTTACCTTTTCAAACCCGTGGTATACTCTTCCTATGAAAAAACAACCTGACAAATCAGTTTTAGCCGATCTCATTGAGAGATTTAATAATACTGTTACACCAACAGCACTAGAAACAGATTTTAGCAATGTATGTGAAAGTCAGGCTGAGAAAATCATAAAGCTAGAAGACAAGGTGCAATCGTTAAATAACGCATTAAATAAATATAAAGGTGAGCAAGGAAAGCCTAATGTTAGAAAGCAAACGCGCGCTAACAAGGACAAGGATCATTCCTCCGAGAAGGATAGAAAAGGAAATAAAACCAATAAAACTAGAAAGCCAAAATCTAGTAAAAAAAATCTCGAAGTCTCTAATACAGTGACACTAACAATTAATCCAGATTCGTTGCCCAGCGATGCTGTGCCAAATGGCTCTAAGAAAACACTTATCCAGGGGGTGCTGCCTTTATATAATGTAGAATATATAGCATAATATACACTTTAACTTGATTACGGATGGTGTTTGGATGTTAGCTAGAATTCTCTCTGATGAAAATAATGAATTAACTATTGAGCTCAAGCTTCCACTAAAAGGATCCATGCTTGAATGTGAGGATGCAATTCTTGACGGCCTTAATGAGGTTGGAACATTAGCCACTGAAAAAGCTTTAAGTAAGTTTGATGCAGATGGCTCTCCTATCCATGTTGGAAAAATAAAGCTAACAGCACGAAGTAGAGATGAAGCAAATTACCAAACGCCTTATGGAGTTGCTCGAGTTAAGCGTTATGTTTATCAAACCTCTAAAGGCGGGAAGATCTTTTGTCCTTTAGAAGATAAGGCTAGAATTATCCAAGGATCAACACCGCGATTTGCAAAAATAATCTCACATAAATACTCAAACTTACCTGCTCCTAGTGTTATTGATGATCTCAAGGTCAATCATAACCGTAAAATCTCACATTCATACTTGCAACGGGCAACTGATTTTGTTGGCGGTATTGCACAAGCCAAAGAGGCTGAGTGGGAATATGAAGAGCCAAAGCTTGATGCAGGCATTGAGATGCTAAGTATTAGCTTAGATGGTGCATATGTTCTCACCGTTGATGATGGTTATAGAGAGAGCATGGTTGGAACTATTTCCATGTATGATAAGCATGGTGCACGCCTGCACACAACCTACGTTGCAGCATCACCAGAATATGGAAAAGATGAATTCTTTAATAGGCTTGAAAAGGAAATAAAGCTGAAAAAGAAATATTACCCTGATGCTAAAACAATTGGCGTTGCTGATGGAGCAAAAAATAATTGGCCATTTCTAAAAAAACATACTGATACGCAAATTTTAGATTTTTGGCATGCAACTGAATATCTCGGCGAAGCATCAAAGGCAGTATTTACCAAAAAATCTGAAAGAGATGAGCGTGATGTTTGGCTCGAAGAGAGATGTCATGACTTAAAGCACAAGAAAGGTGCGGCAGGTAGAATACTTGCTGAGCTTAAAGAGCATCTAAATAAAAAACTGAATAAATCGCTTAGAGAAAAGCTAGAAGGAACAATTACGTATTTTGAAAATAATATTAAAGAAAAGCGAATGTCGTATCATAATTTGATTAAGCAGAATGCACCAATTGGCTCTGGCGTCACTGAAGCAGCATGTAAAACAATTGTTAAACAAAGATTAGGCGGATCAGGAATGCGCTGGAAAGACAAGGGAATGAAAATCGTTTTATGCTTGAGAACACTAGTAAAGACTAAAGGCAGATGGGATCAGTTTTGGGAGAAGGTCAATGATTTTGGCGTGCCAGCAGCAATATAGCCTACATTATATAGAGGCAGCACCCTATCCAGGATATAAAAATTGCTGCTAATAACACTCTTTTTTTGCGCCAACAATATTACTCCCCTTCTGAAAACAAACACTATACAGCACCTCTGCCAACTGGTTATGAGGGCCAGTTCGGCCCTACTATTAAAAGCTGGACAAGCTTCCTAAATACTCAAGGTGGTATGACGCTAGAAAGCCTTGAGACATTTTATAAAACCGCCAACATAGATATTAGTAAATCAACCATCCATAACTTCACAATTAAAACACCTACGATACTTGAGCCCGAGAAGGTAGAAGTTGTGAAGGCAGGTTTACAATCCACGAACTACCAGCACCTAGATGACACCAACGCTAGAGAGGATGGGAAAAACCGTTATGTTAATGTATTGGGTAATGAGTATTATTCAGCTTACTTTACGCTGACCAGTAAAAGTCGATTAAGCGTCATTGAAATGTTAAGCAAAGACCACTTTGGGTTCACATTAAATGAGGCCGCTTTTAATTTACTGGCTACTATGAACTTACCCCACAAGGTAATCGAAAGCTTAAAGGTATTTCACTCATCGACTATCTTAAACAGTAAGGAGCTGGAAGTTATTCTTGATAAGGTATTAGGTGATAAAAAATTTCCAAAATATAGAAAGCTGATTACTGATGCGGCAGCTATCTCAACATATAGAAAGAGTCCTTATGCGATAGAAACACTCATTACCGATGATGCGCCACAGTTTAAGCTCATTACTGAATCACTCGCCTTGTGCTGGGTTCATGAGGGTAGGCATTATAAAAAGCTGACGCCAATTTTTAAGAAGCACCAAGACTCTGTTGACAGCTTCTTGGATAGGTTTTGGGATTATTATCATAAGCTCATTGAATATAAAAAGAACCCAGGGCAAGATGAGATAGATAAGCTATCCAATGAGTTTACTGAGTTATTCTCAACAATCACTGGCTACGAGAAACTAGATAAACAAATTGAGCTCACCTTAAAAAAGAAAAGGCAGCTATTGTTAGTGCTGGAAAAGCCAGAGCTTCCTCTACATAACAATCCAGCAGAGTTGATGGCTCGGAAGCAGGCTAGAATGCGCGATGTACACCTTCATACTATGAGTGAAGAAGGAACGAAAGCTAAGGATACAATGGTTACAATTACTGAGACATGTAAAAAGCTAGCAGTTAATGTCTTCGATTATATATATGACAGAATTACAAAAAACTATTCTATGCCTTCGCTAGCGGAATTAATTACCATCCGCTCATCACAGGCGCAGTAAACTAAAGAGAGCGCAGCATGAGCATCATGCTGAAATAAGACGGATACCTTTTTTTCCTGTTTTCAGCCTATTGGTTATTTGATAAAGGTGCGGCCTATGTTTTCTGATAAGTTTCTCTAATAAAGAAAACTGCGATTAAGAAGGCTGCGATTACTACACTGTATTCTAGAACCATCGCGTGTTGATAGGCGGTATGGGAAAAGATCCTAGCACCGTCGCGCATTTCTCCTCGCCAATAATGATCTAAGATGATGCCAAAAAATGGGGTGATGATAATGCTAGGAATAATGGCCAGCATGTTCACAAAGCCAAGTGCAGTACCTTTGGTTTTAGGGTTGAGCTCACAGCCCATTACAAAAGTAAGGCCACTAAAGCTAGAAAATAACCCTAAGCAGAAGAATAAAATAAACATATCGTAAGTGGCAATACGACTTGCATAAGTGATAATAAGTAAGATTAACGCACATAACAGGCTACTTACTACTAGCAATAGCTTGCGCCGTTGTAACTTATCAGAAAGCCAGCCAGCCAAGGGGCTGCCTAGTATCCAGCCTAAAAATATCATCTCATTAATAGCCGCTGCAGTCGTTGGACTAATCTCAGGGTAATAAGCTCGGAAGAAGTTAACGCCCCACATGGCTCCTAAGGTGCCAGTGGCAATATAGAGCAAGCCGCCAAAGACGGCAATAGGCCAGTTAACCCAGTTTTTTAGAATGGTAAGCACATCCCGTAAAGCGGGTTGATCAGAGCGATCCCGACCTGGGTTATCACGCAGTAATACTAAGAATAGAATGGTAAAAACTAGGGCAATTAAGCTTAAAATAGCAATGCTGCCGCGCCAACCAAGTTGGGCAACTAATAAAGTTAGCGGTGCTTCTAGTAATCCACCACTCAGTCCTACCATAATTGTTAGTCCTAATGCGAAAGCTAAACGGTTAGCCCCCACCCAACTAGAGACGATAAACATTGCTCCCATCAGGCCAAAGGTACCACCGAGTCCAGCAATGATGCGTCCTAGGCTGGCTAAGTAATAGTGATGAGTGGTGGCAAATAAGCCTAAGCCGATACAGCAAAGCAAAGCAGCAACCGGCATCACTTTGCGTGAACCAAATTTATCTAATAAAGCGCCACCAGGAATCTGCATAATGGCGTAGGTAATAAAGTAACAGCTATCCAGTATGCCGACTTGGGCAGCGTTAATGTGAAAGCTGCTCATAAGGGGGTTAACGATTAAGCTCGGAATGGTTTCAAGGATGGTTTCATAGAAATAATACATCGCACCAAATAAGCACAATAAAAAAATAAAGCGTTGCGAGAGTTTCTTTGTCATGGCACATCCTTGATTTTAAGGTGTCCTGCGGTGAAGCGCCTATTAAAGCATGATCAGTGAAAACGCTCAAGATATTGGATCAATCTCAATTTAAGCTTAACGTTGGAGAGTAATTTGGTGATCTTGTTCAGACTCCCAGTTGATAGCAATCTGTCCATTAAAGCCAATAGTGATGCGGTCGATAGCATTATAAATAGCCGGTCCATACTGTTGGTGTAGGGCAAAAGTAACCGGTTTGTCCCGATCGAAAAGGTGGTGGCAACCAGCATGTGGGTAGTATAACTCTGCCCGAATGGCTATAACAGGAAACCTACTGCGCAGCAATGTGTGAATGTTTTCAAAACCAGAGGCGTGACGTTGATAAGTTTTGGGCTAGTGCGCCATCCTTTCTGTAAATTCCATTGACTTGCTGAAAATAAGCAGGCGACTCAGTCAGATTAGAAATTCCTTTTAAGGTAAACTTAACCAAAAAAGAGGAATGACAATGAGCTGCTATAAAAATGAGAACTTAATCGAAGAAGCCATACATGTTTTAGCGATGGAGGGGTTTGAAGCTTTACCTAAGCTTGTCTCCAGGTTGATGAATGAGGCTATGTTAATAGAAAGGGAGCGCCATTTAAATGCCAGTCCTTATGAGCGAACTGGCGATAGAAACGGATATGCGAACGGCTTTAAACCAAGGTTAATTAACGCAGGTCAAGGTCAGCTTGAGCTACAGATACCGCAGGTTAGAGACTCCAATGAAGCCTTCTATCCATCAGTCTTAGAGCGAGGTGTACGCTCTGATAGAGCACTTAAGCTGGCTGTCGCTGAAATGTATGTGCATGGGGTTTCCACGCGCAAAGTTGAAAAGGTGCTAAAGCAACTCTGTGGAACAGATATTTCAAGCACAGAGGTAAGCCGTTGCGCTAAATTGTTGGATGAAGATTTAAAGAAATGGCGAAATAAGCCGTTAGGAAAGATAAAATATCTTTGGCTAGATGCACGTTATGAGAAGGTGCGCACTAGCGGCACAGTACAAGACTGTGCGGTATTGATAGCCTATGGCTTTGATGAATCAACCGGCAAGAGAACAGTGCTAGGTGTTTCTGTTGCGTTATCAGAGGCTGAGGTACATTGGCGTGATTTTCTTCAGCAGTTGGTTGAGTGTAACGTCCCACAATAATTTAGAGAAACCATCTCAACCTATTTTGCGTGAGATGGTGTCAAATAGTTAACCTTTTAGCTCATGAATTGCCTGATTAATGACATCATCCGGTATATGGTTTAAATTCATATTAGCGGCGATTAGCAACGCATGTCGCATGAGCCTATCAACATAACGAAGCCTACCTTTTGTGGCCATGTGTACTGCACGAATACCTGTTTCAGTGAATAAGCTGCTGCTCATTCCTGCCTTCTCAAAAGCAGCGTGAATAATGCTCTCAAAATCCCTGCTATCCTCAATTGCATGCCACCTAATAAAGCACTGAATTCTAGAGTTGATAGGTTCATAGGCTGGTCTCTGCAATGTTGCTAGAAGTGATGGGAGTCCACATAAGATAATCGTCATGACGTCTTTGCTGTCAAAACTGAAATTAAGGAAGTCAGGTAATCGTAGAATGAAATCATTACTAAGCTGATGCGCCTCGTCTAGGATCCAAATAGGCTGAACGTTTTTATCATGGTAGAGCGCGATCAAGCTCTGCTTCAAGTCTCTCCAAAGTTTAGAGAATCGGTAATAGTTTTCTAAACCTAGATTTTCGGCAAGCTGAGAGTACACATCAAATGACCGAAAGTGAGTGTCTGATTGATAAATGACTTGATGGGTCAGCGGGTTGAGTTTATTGCTCCAGTATCTTAGCGCCGTGGTCTTTCCTGTCCCTGAGTCGCCAGTAATCACTGCTAAGCCGCGTGTTTCTAGCAAACCATTAAGTTGCTGTTCTAGTCGCTTTGACTGCGCCAATTCAATAATGTTTGATTTACCCAATGGATCAAATTTCAAGCCAAAATGTTGAAGATACATCTTACTCATCCTCCTCAGTGATATCCAAATCCTCTTTAACTTGGTTATAAACAATCTCAACTAGCGAGGTTTTTCTTGCTGGTTGTTCCGGCATCTGAGGTCTAGCTCGGGTTCTAGAAAGGTTGTTATGTTTGTCCAGCTCTCCCACTGCACCAAGGTATTGATATTCCAATGATTCGACGTGACGGGCGGAGTCACTATGCGGATCAACCACTAAATAAACCTCTTGTTGAGCCAGTTCAAATGGAACTTCAAAGAGTCGATTATTCCAGCTTACCGTGCCATCCTTCCTGACTCGGCGCTTAATGCGATGCAGGAAGTAATCATCTAGCTTATCGGCCAAACAACCTAACGGGTGAATTGGGTGCTGCCTTTATATAATGTAGAAAATATAGCATAATATACACTTTAACTTGATTACGGATGGTGTTTGGATGTTAGCTAGAATTCTCTCTGATGAAAATAATGAATTAACTATTGAGCTCAAGCTTCCACTAAAAGGATCCATGCTTGAATGTGAGGATGCAATTCTTGACGGCCTTAATGAGGTTGGAACATTAGCCACTGAAAAAGCTTTAAGTAAGTTTGATGCAGATGGCTCTCCTATCCATGTTGGAAAAATAAAGCTAACAGCACGAAGTAGAGATGAAGCAAATTACCAAACGCCTTATGGAGTTGCTCGAGTTAAGCGTTATGTTTATCAAACCTCTAAAGGCGGGAAGATCTTTTGTCCTTTAGAAGATAAGGCTAGAATTATCCAAGGATCAACACCGCGATTTGCAAAAATAATCTCACATAAATACTCAAACTTACCTGCTCCTAGTGTTATTGATGATCTCAAGGTCAATCATAACCGTAAAATCTCACATTCATACTTGCAACGGGCAACTGATTTTGTTGGCGGTATTGCACAAGCCAAAGAGGCTGAGTGGGAATATGAAGAGCCAAAGCTTGATGCAGGCATTGAGATGCTAAGCATTAGCTTAGATGGTGCATATGTTCTCACCGTTGATGATGGTTATAGAGAGAGCATGGTTGGAACTATTTCCATGTATGATAAGCATGGTGCACGCCTGCACACAACCTACGTTGCAGCATCACCAGAATATGGAAAAGATGAATTCTTTAATAGGCTTGAAAAGGAAATAAAGCTGAAAAAGAAATATTACCCTGATGCTAAAACAATTGGCGTTGCTGATGGAGCAAAAAATAATTGGCCATTTCTAAAAAAACATACTGATACGCAAATTTTAGATTTTTGGCATGCAACTGAATATCTCGGTGAAGCATCAAAGGCAATATTTACCAAAAAATCTGAAAGAGATGAGCGTGATGTTTGGCTCCAAGAGCGATGTCATGACTTAAAGCACAAGAAAGGTGCGGCAGGTAGAATACTTGCTGAGCTTAAAGAGCATGTAAATAAAAAACTGAATAAATCGCTTAGAGAAAAGCTAGAAGGAACAATTACGTATTTTGAAAATAATATTAAAGAAAAGCGAATGTCGTATCATAATTTGATTAAGCAGAATGCACCAATTGGCTCTGGCGTCACTGAAGCAGCATGTAAAACAATTGTTAAACAAAGATTAGGCGGATCAGGAATGCGCTGGAAAGACAAGGGAATGAAAATTGTTTTATGCTTGAGAACACTAGTAAAGACTAAAGGAAGATGGGATCAGTTTTGGGAGAAGGTTAATGATTTTGGCGTGCCAGCAGTAATATAGCCTACATTATATAGAGGCAGCACCCGCTGAATTTTAGTGAGGTCTTGCTGATAGCGTTGTAACGGGGTCATCTTGTCAGGCAGGGCGCTTTGCGAGGCTTGATGATAAACACGCTCAACCCAAGCCCAAAATCGATCATTCAGCGCATTGAAACTATGAATGGAATCCAGGTTGCATTCAGCTAGGAATTGCTCGCGTACTGTTCTATGCCAACGCTCTAGTTTGCCTTTGCTTTGCGGTTCATAGGGCCTGCCGTAAATCAATTGAATTTTCAAACGAGCACAAATGGTTTGCAACGTTTTAGCACGGTAGGCAGGGCCGTTGTCAATGATGAGCTTAACAGGAAGCCCACGTTTGAGTAATGCCTCTTTCAACACATGCTCAATAGTAATGGCACTCTCATCAGTACAAAATTTACTGTGACAGACCAACCTTGAGGCATCATCAAAAATACTCACCAAATAGCTTTTAACTCTTCTTTGGCCATCGTAAATCGTTGGACCATGCATGACATCGCCATACCAAATATCACAAGCTGTGAGCGCCTCAAATGAGCGGCGCTCAATTTGGTTAGAAGGTGTGACTGTTCTTTTAGACAGGCCGTGTTTTACTAATAAGCGGTGAACTGTTGCGTGAGATAATTCACCTCGTGCTACCTTCCCTTGAGTTTCTAAGAGTTTAATCAAGGTCGGAATTGATCTTGAAGGGCTTTCCTGTTTAGTGGAAATAATTAACTCTTGTAGCTCTGGATTGATGTGACACTGGCCTTTGTCTCGTCGAGTTTTAGGAACTAATCCATCAATACCCTGCTTTAACCAGGCGTAATACCAATTCTCAATTGTTTTAGCACTGAGGTGAACACGCTTACTACCTGGAATGTTGTAGGTTTGCTGGGACAACCTTTTAATAATGGTCTTGAGCTCACCATGCTCAAAACTATTTCGGCTACATAGCTCACCTAAAACACTTAGGCGAAACAGTGCTGTTGGGTGAATGGGCTTGGTCATTTTGCAATTCCTGTGTGATTTAACTACTTGCAATGAGTTAATCACAACTTGAGTTGAGAATGCTACGCTCAAACTGTGTGGGGTCGTGAGGTTTACAGAAAATATCCATCTCAACTTTTTTTCACGTTAATTAATTATGGGATGCTCACTCCTGTGTTGTTAAGAAAAAGCATGATGCTCGATAAATCATGCTCACCAAGGCAGGCCAACCAAAACGCTTGTGGATCACTATGTCGCCCAAGCTGTAACCACAACGGATGTGCTTTGATATGGAAGGAGTAATCAACGAAGTGGTCAACCAACCAGTGAAACCACCTAGCAACGGTGTGTCGACTAACACCTTGCTCCTGACCTGATGAGCTAATACTTTTCCCAGGAGCACGCTCATTAACACTGCCTGCTGAACTGACCAGCAATACCAACGCTTTGGAGAAAGTATCTCAGGTAGGGTTGAACAAGTACGTTTACATTGATGACAATAAAATCTCAAAACAGGGGTGGGATTTAAAGAGCGTCCTTTACCTGGGTTCCTATCTGGTTTTCGATCATATGATCCATGTGACCATAGTCCACCTGCACCGCAATGGCTGCACTGCTCTGGCCTTAGTAGCTCTGGATTTTTTTTCAGCAGGATCAGGTAATCACTCAGGCTTTTAATCGCTTTTATGATTCTGCGCATGATTAATTTCACTATAGTTTTTATATCAAGTTATTTTACCTTGATAGGTTACTAAAAACCTTGTTTATTATGAGATAAAACTAGCTCAATTCCCCTAAATAAAGATAGACGTAACAGTTGAGCGAGGTATACATGGTATTGAGTTGATTACTAGCGACGCTCATACTGGCCTAAAAGCCGCTAGAAGAGCTGTGTTCCCCAGTGTTCCTTGGCAACGCTGCCAATTTCATTTGCAGCAAAATGCTCAGGCTCACATACCAAAGCGCTCAATGAAGGAACCAGTAGCTGAGGAGATTACAGCTATATTTAATGCCTCAAACATTCATGAGTCGGAAAGACTATTGGCTATGGCGGTAGATAAATATCAGCAAACAGCACCAGAGCTTTCTTCTTGGTTGGAAGTGAATATACCGGAGGGCTTAGTAGTGATGAACTTTGACAGGCCGCATCAAAAAAGATTAAGAACCAGTAACATAGCTGAGCGCGTAAACAGAGAGGTAAAAAGAAGGACGCATACAGTTGGAATTTTCCCTAATACTGAATCGTGCCTAAGGCTCGTATCAGCTGTTTTAGTGGAAATTGATGACCAGTGGAGCAGATCACCTAGATACTTAAGTTGAAGTGAATAATAAGGCTTCATAGGGTTTTAGGATAGATCATTCTTGTTCTTATTAACGAGATATAATTGCTATTACCTAAAAGTTAATAATTTATTTTGAGAGGAGAAAAATTTGAGGTATAAATAATTTTTTAGATTGATTAGCATAATTAATTTAAGATATTATGCGATGAGACAGGTACAATAGAGTGCCATTTAGAATTTTAAAGGTTTTTCTAAGTACTGAAGTTGGTTTTTACAGACAAAATAACGCTCTATCAGTTTTGGATTCAGTCAGTTGTCGTTTATGGCGTATTAAACGCATTGCAAGTGTTACAAAGGCAGCTAGTTTAGTAGCACCGATGTGCTCTTCATCAAAATGGCGTGAGCTGATGGCCTGGTAGAGTCGACGTAGCTCGATTGATTTCGAGTTATGAGAGTTATTGGAACGGATATCGACTTCACTGCGGCAACGCGTTAGTAATTGTAGTAATTGTTGTTTAGCTAAGTGGCAGTAACGCCCATTAAGTTCTGTTGTAAGGCGATCAAGGACCGTTTGTCCTTGCCACATCATTGCTTTAATTTCATCATTAAATTGAGGAATTTTATTGATTAGGGTTAATGCAGTAAATAAATAACTAGACTGCAATAGTTTTTCCTCAGCGGTAATTGGCTGCTGATTTATATTGGCAATTAAGTAGTTGAGTTGTTGAGAGTGGCCTGATTCAGTTAATAGGATTTTTTGTTCTGCAGCAAGTCGTCTAAGTGCATGGCCGATTAACTGATAATAAATAGCAAGATTAATGGCTTGTTGATTCGGTGCTTGCGGTAGTGGTGCTAGTTTGTAGCTATAGTAAGGGTTCTCATCGTAAAGGCTCTCACCCGAGCTGACTTGTAGTTGGGTGATGGATCGGTCTTTGGTACGTAATAACTTAAAAAGGTAGCAGTCAGTTACTGTCTTATAAAAATAGGTCTGCTGAGAATATCGGAAGTGCTCGCTATCACGCAGCTTTAAGCTTGCTAGTGCGCCATCCTTTCTGTAAATTCCATTGACTTGCTGAAAATAAGCAGGCGACTCAGTCAGATTAGAAATTCCTTTTAAGGTAAACTTAACCAAAAAAGAGGAATGACAATGAGCTGCTATAAAAATGAGAACTTAATCGAAGAAGCCATACATGTTTTAGCGATGGAGGGGTTTGAAGCTTTACCTAAGCTTGTCTCCAGGTTGATGAATGAGGCTATGTTAATAGAAAGGGAGCGCCATTTAAATGCCAGTCCTTATGAGCGAACTGGCGATAGAAACGGATATGCGAACGGCTTTAAACCAAGGTTAATTAACACAGGTCAAGGTCAGCTTGAGCTACAGATACCGCAGGTTAGAGACTCCAATGAAGCCTTCTATCCATCAGTCTTAGAGCGAGGTGTACGCTCTGATAGAGCACTTAAGCTGGCTGTCGCTGAAATGTATGTGCATGGGGTTTCCACGCGCAAAGTTGAAAAGGTGCTAAAGCAACTCTGTGGAACAGATATTTCAAGCACAGAGGTAAGCCGTTGCGCTAAATTGTTGGATGAAGATTTAAAGAAATGGCGAAATAAGCCGTTAGGAAAGATAAAATATCTTTGGCTAGATGCACGTTATGAGAAGGTGCGCACTAGCGGCACAGTACAAGACTGTGCGGTATTGATAGCCTATGGCTTTGATGAATCAACCGGCAAGAGAACAGTGCTAGGTGTTTCTGTTGCGTTATCAGAGGCTGAGGTACATTGGCGTGATTTTCTTCAGCAGTTGGTTGAGCGAGGTATACATGGTATTGAGTTGATTACTAGCGACGCTCATACTGGCCTAAAAGCCGCTAGAAGAGCTGTGTTCCCCAGTGTTCCTTGGCAACGCTGCCAATTTCATTTGCAGCAAAATGCTCAGGCTCACATACCAAAGCGCTCAATGAAGGAACCAGTAGCTGAGGAGATTACAGCTATATTTAATGCCTCAAACATTCATGAGTCGGAAAGACTATTGGCTATGGCGGTAGATAAATATCAGCAAACAGCACCAGAGCTTTCTTCTTGGTTGGAAGTGAATATACCGGAGGGCTTAGTAGTGATGAACTTTGACAGGCCGCATCAAAAAAGATTAAGAACCAGTAACATAGCTGAGCGCGTAAACAGAGAGGTAAAAAGAAGGACGCATACAGTTGGAATTTTCCCTAATACTGAATCGTGCCTAAGGCTCGTATCAGCTGTTTTAGTGGAAATTGATGACCAGTGGAGCGGATCACCTAGATACTTAAGTTGAAGTGAATAATAAGGCTTCATAGGGTTTTAGGATAGATCATTCTTGTTCTTATTAACGAGATATAATTGCTATTACCTAAAAGTTAATAATTTATTTTGAGAGGAGAAAAATTTGAGGTATAAATAATTTTTTAGATTGATTAGCATAATTAATTTAAGATATTATACGATGAGACAGGTACAATAGAGTGCCATTTAGAATTTTAAAGGTTTTTCTAAGTACTGAAGTTGGTTTTTACAGACAAAATAACGCTCTATCTTTAAGCTTATTATATTACCTTCTTCTTTCATATCAGCATGTAGGTAGGCTAGAGAGCTTTCAGATTCGGATTTTTTGCCGTACAGGTGAAATATTTTACCGGTTATTGAGTTTAGGATACTAAGCTCTACGTGATCTAATTCGCAAGCACTTTTGAAAAGTTTAGAAAACATAACTGTAAGCTCCGTAATTTATTATTGTTCTAGAGGTGTTTCGCCAAAATTTAAAGCCGTCATTTATAGCACAGGGTTTCTTAAAGGAAACTTAAGTGATTGCCAATGTCTGCAAGAAGTGAGATTTTGAGTATTAAGTGCTTGCTGTTATATGCTTATATTTTTATGAGAAGGTAAGCTTCTAACCTTAATCACCCCCTCAATCTGTTGTAATTGTTGCAAAGTTGAGGAGTTAATGGGGTGATCAATATCTATTAATGTATAGGCAATTGACTGACGTGATTTATTAAGTAGGTCTAGGATGTTAAGGCCAGCTTGTGCTAGCACAGTGGTAACTTGTCCAACCATGTTAGGAATATTTTGATTAGTTATAGCGAGTCGAAAAGAAGAGCCGGGTGGAAGTTGTGCAGTTGGAAAGTTAACTGAGTGTTTGATATTGCCATATTCTAAGAAGTCCCTTAACTGCTTAACGATCATAATGGCACAGTTTTCTTCAGCTTCAGCAGTTGACGCGCCTAAGTGTGGCAAGCTGATGACTTTAGGGTGCTGGTTGAGTGCCTTACTTGGAAAGTCACAGACATAGCAAGCGACTTGTTGTTCATCGAGAGCAGCAAGTAAATCCTGTTCATTAACAATGCCTGCTCTAGCAAAGTTAAGCAATACTGCGCCGGGTTTGAGTTGGCTTAAGCTTGCATGATTGCAAAGGTTTTTAGTTTTCTCGATCAAGGGTACGTGATAGCTGATAAAATCAGACTGAGATAAGACTTCTTCGTGGCTCGTTGCTTGCTTTACATTGGCAGACAGCTCCCAAGCGCGCTGCACCGTAATAGCGGGATCATAGCCAATAACTTCCATATCAAGCGCTAAGGCAGTATTGGCGAGTTTAACGCCAATAGCACCTAAGCCGATAATACCTAAGGTTTTACCGGCGAGTTCAGAGCCTAGGAATTGTTTTTTTTGTGCTTCGACTTGTTGATGCAAACTAGCATCATCACCGTCGAGTTGCTGGGCATAGTGCCATGCAGGACAGATATTACGAGCAGCAAGCAACATGCCAGTTAGTACTAATTCTTTGACGGCATTGGCATTTGCGCCAGGGGTATTGAGTACCGGAATACCGAGTGCAGTGAGCTTGTCGACGGGAATATTGTTAGTGCCTGCGCCAGCGCGGCCAACTGCACAGATACTACTTGAAAAGTCATAGTCATGCAGGTTATGTGAACGTAATAAAATTGCCTCAGGGTTAGAGCTGTTCTCACTAACGTGATAGTGCTGTGGATCAAGCTGAGCTAAGCCTGTTGCTGCAAGCTTATTGAAAAGTTGAATTTGAAACATAGTACGTCCTTGCTGTGTTATTTGGTTCTCTTTCAGACTGTGTAGGCAAGTAGCCAAGGGCAAGGCTTGTAGCCCGGCTTGAGCGTTAGCGATAAGCCGGGGCAGAACCTAATCTCAACCCTGGATTATCAAATGCTTCGCATTTTCAATCCAGGCACCCTTTACCGGTTGATTTGCGCACTGCTTTTGTTCCATGGCTCGCTACGCTGCGCTTTACTTGCACAAAAACAGTGCGCAAATCAGTTTAGGTCAGGTTGTTTGTTCATTTGTTACTGTTTATGCAGCAATACGGCCGTGTTTTCTTTGGAAACGAGGTCTATCTTGCATGATTTTTTAGAAAGAAAAAACCCCCTTGGCAGTGGGGGCTTTAGGGTGACAAAGAAGGGTTGCTTCTTATTTTTTTTATTTTATGAAATTCTTGTGCCGGCGTATAAGCCAGTTTCGTCACGGTCAAAAGCTTGTCGATCTGCAGCAGCAGCTTCAGCAGCGCAGCTACTAAGATGCCTTCCAGCAAGAAAGCCTGATGGTGCTTGGCTAAGTTTCACTGATGAGCGTTGAGTCTCTCTGGCAAGCTCAGTGCGAGCCGCTAGTTGTTCGGGTCTAGCAAGAAACATGACGCTTGGGGTTGGTTTTGGTGCAGGGGTGCGTAGTTTAGCCTTAATAGATTGGGTTGAGTTTGCTGCTTGAACCTCTATTGGTTGACTACTAAGCCCAGTAGAGAGCGAGCGTGCTTGCAATTCAGCAAAGCGGCGTTGGTTTTCTCGTTGTTCTGCGCTATTTAGAGCCATAACTAAACTCCTTGCTTCTTTGATACCATCATCTTAATTGGCTAAGCTTAAGGAAATCTTAATAAAATTAACCCCAGTTCGGAGTTATGGCAGCCTTGGATTTAGTGAAAAACTTATATAACCTTTTGAAATTATTACTAATAATGGATGTGGTTATGATACATGAGCGCGAGGTTATAGAGTTATTTTGTCGCATAGATGATTTTGCTGAGGAATTTGCAGCACTTGAGCGCAAAGATCTACCCCCTTCATCTGCAGAAAAAAAGTCAGGTCCACCTTGTTGTTTAGCTTATAGCGAGATTATGACAATCATGATTTTGTTCCAAATGATCGGCTATAGAAACTTTAAATATTTTTATACTGGCTTTCTAAAAACATACTGGGGACATTACTTCCCTAATTTACCCAGTTACTCACGTTTTATTGAATTGATGCGATAGAGCGTTATTTTGTCTGTAAAAACCAACTTCAGTACTTAGAAAAACCTTTAAAATTCTAAATGGCACTCAATTGTACCTGTCTCATCGCATAATATCTTAAATTAATTATGCTAATCAATCTAAAAAATTATTTATACCTCAAATTTTTCTCCTCTCAAAATAAATTATTAACTTTTAGGTAATAGCAATTATATCTCGTTAATAAGAACAAGAATGATCTATCCTAAAACCCTATGAAGCCGATAGAGCGTTATTTTGTCTGTAAAAACCAACTTCAGTACTTAGAAAAACCTTTAAAATTCTAAATGGCACTCTATTGTACCTGTCTCATCGCATAATATCTTAAATTAATTATGCTAATCAATCTAAAAAATTATTTATACCTCAAATTTTTCTCCTCTCAAAATAAATTATTAACTTTTAGGTAATAGCAATTATATCTCGTTAATAAGAACAAGAATGATCTATCCTAAAACCCTATGAAGCCTTATTATTCACTTCAACTTAAGTATCTAGGTGATCCGCTCCACTGGTCATCAATTTCCACTAAAACAGCTGATACGAGCCTTAGGCACGATTCAGTATTAGGGAAAATTCCAACTGTATGCGTCCTTCTTTTTACCTCTCTGTTTACGCGCTCAGCTATGTTACTGGTTCTTAATCTTTTTTGATGCGGCCTGTCAAAGTTCATCACTACTAAGCCCTCCGGTATATTCACTTCCAACCAAGAAGAAAGCTCTGGTGCTGTTTGCTGATATTTATCTACCGCCATAGCCAATAGTCTTTCCGACTCATGAATGTTTGAGGCATTAAATATAGCTGTAATCTCCTCAGCTACTGGTTCCTTCATTGAGCGCTTTGGTATGTGAGCCTGAGCATTTTGCTGCAAATGAAATTGGCAGCGTTGCCAAGGAACACTGGGGAACACAGCTCTTCTAGCGGCTTTTAGGCCAGTATGAGCGTCGCTAGTAATCAACTCAATACCATGTATACCTCGCTCAACCAACTGCTGAAGAAAATCACGCCAATGTACCTCAGCCTCTGATAACGCAACAGAAACACCTAGCACTGTTCTCTTGCCGGTTGATTCATCAAAGCCATAGGCTATCAATACCGCACAGTCTTGTACTGTGCCGCTAGTGCGCACCTTCTCATAACGTGCATCTAGCCAAAGATATTTTATCTTTCCTAACGGCTTATTTCGCCATTTCTTTAAATCTTCATCCTACAATTTAGCGCAACGGCTTACCTCTGTGCTTGAAATATCTGTTCCACAGAGTTGCTTTAGCACCTTTTCAACTTTGCGCGTGGAAACCCCATGCACATACATTTCAGCGACAGCCAGCTTAAGTGCTCTATCAGAGCGTACACCTCGCTCTAAGACTGATGGATAGAAGGCTTCATTGGAGTCTCTAACCTGCGGTATCTGTAGCTCAAGCTGACCTTGACCTGTGTTAATTAACCTTGGTTTAAAGCCGTTCGCATATCCGTTTTTATCGCCAGTTCGCTCATAAGGACTGGCATTTAAATGGCGCTCCCTTTCTATTAACATAGCCTCATTCATCAACCTGGAGACAAGCTTAGGTAAAGCTTCAAACCCCTCCATCGCTAAAACATGTATGGCTTCTTCGATTAAGTTCTCATTTTTATAGCAGCTCATTGTCATTCCTCTTTTTTGGTTAAGTTTACCTTAAAAGGAATTTCTAATCTGACTGAGTCGCCTGCTTATTTTCAGCAAGTCAATGGAATTTACAGAAAGGATGGCGCACTAGCATTGATGCCTAGAGCGCTAATGCCACTGACAATTTTTATTACTCTTAACGGTGGCAGGCGTAGTGGCATTTACTACATTGACTCAAGTTGCCTACCAAACTGTCACATTAAACGCACTAAACGCCACCGCACATTTAAAGCGGTTGCAAAACTTGGAAAAACATCTGTTGGTTGGTTTTTTGGTCTGAAACTTCATTTAGTAATCAATGACATAGGTGAGTTAATCGCCTTTAAAGTCACGCCCGGCAATCATCATGATTTAGCTGCAGGTGTCTCATTGTTTGAAGGGCTGGAGGGTTTGGCCTTCGGAGATAAAGGCTATATTGGGAAGGCTGTTTTTGAAAAACTACTTGATAGCGGTTTGAAGTTAATTACACGCAAAAGAAAAAATATGAAAAATGCGCAGCCACTTAGCGATCACGAGCAACAGTTATTAAATCAGCGAGGGATCATTGAGACTGTTTTTGGCTGCTTGAAACATAAGTTTCATATTTGGCACACCAGACATCGCTCGGTTGCAAATGCTATTACACATCTTGTTGCTGGGTTGGCTGCTTATATTATTGAGCCATTAACAATTACTGCAGTGAAAAGGTTGCCAAGCAATTAGAATTTAATTACTTGATCACTATCAACTCCGAACTGGGGTTAAAATTAATAAAACGATAATATTTTGAACGAAACCTCGTGTTTTTCGTTTTAGATAAGTAAAGATAAGTAGTTAGCCCTGAAAAGCACCTTTAAACCAAGCATGGCAAAGGGTTAAAGGAAATTTTCTAAAGGTAAAATTCCCCAGGAAAGGGCTAACTAAATAGATTTTAGTGCATCAACCTTGCTGCACTGCTGCTTGCTTTGACGACTTCATAAGCGGTAATCACGCCAACTAAATCATCGGCTTGTTGTGAGCCGAGTTCTTTGCTAACAAAGATGACTTTGTAGTTGTAGTGGTTGATAGCACGTAGGATTTTCACCCATTGTTGTGAAGGCTTAACGAATAAGAATTTTTCTTCGATGAGTTTTTTGAAGTTTTCTTCGGTTACACGTAATCCCATCGCGATATAATGCGAACGCAAGATGCCAACGATCTTACCTTGGTTTTCAATGACTAAGTAATCTTCTTCATTTAAGGTCACATTGCCTGCCAACAAATCGCTAAGTTTTACGATTTGGAAGTCAGTTGACATGACCTTAGCAGCAGTGCGCGTGCTAATGAGAGACGCTTGTAAACCACTGGAGACGGTAACACCACGGCGGATAAGTTTTAAGGTGTAAATGCTTTCTTTGGAAAGGATATTGCGAACGCCATAAGCTGTTACCACTGCAAGCATCATGGGCAAAATGGCGTGATAATCTAGTGTTAGTTCGAATACCATGACGATCGAAGTTAATACGGCGCCGGTGCTCCCGCCGACTAACGCGGCCATGCCCGCCACAGCGAATAGAGGTTGATTGATAGGTAGGTGTGGAAATAAAAACTGTACTAAGGCACCAAATGCACTACCTAATGTAGCGCCGAGATAAAGTGAAGGTGAGAATACCCCGCCAGAAGCACCTGAGCCTAGCGTTAGACAAGTGGCTAGTAGCTTGCCTAAGAATAGTAGCAATAAAAACCAGGGATTGGTTAAGGCGTTAGAAAGAATGGCAACGATAGAGGCATAACCAACTCCTGAAACATAGTAGTGTCCGGAAAAGCGGAAGAAGGCATACATCATCAAGCCAAGAATTAACATGCCTAGCATGTGGCGTAGATAGTCATTAACTGGCAGTGCCTCAAAGAAGTCTTCTGCCCAGTAGATGGCTCGAATTAACAAGGTAGATGCAAGCCCGCACAAGATGCCAAATGGAATGCAGGTAGCTAAAACAAGTGAGCTAGCAAGTTGCCAGTTGTGTGCGCCGAGAGATGGGATGTTAAAAGCAGGATAAAGTCCTAAGAAAATGCGGCCAATATAAGTTGCGATTACAGTTGAGAAGACAACCAGTGCGATCGTGCTAGCACTAACTGAGACGAGCATTAGCTCAACAGCAAAAGCTAAGCCACCGATGGGTGCATTAAATGTTGCAGCGATTCCAGCACTTGCTCCCGCAGCGATTAACACGATGCGTTGTCGTACTGGCATTTTAATTACTTGCCCGAGCACGGAGCCAAAAGCTGAGCCAATTTGAGCAATAGGGCCTTCACGCCCGACTGAACCACCACTACCGATTGAGATGGCAGAGGCGAGTGATTTAACAATAGCAACAGAAGGGCGGATAACCCCGCCTTTGTTGTAGATAGCATCCATTACTTCGGGTACACCATGTCCTTTTGCCTCTGGCGCGAAGTTTTTTACCAGCCAGGTTACCATCAGTGAGCCAACAACAGGGACTAAGATAACAGCTGCGCCCCAGGTGCTTGGCTGCATAAAGATATTTGCGTTGTAGTGGATGTTGAATTTACCGTAGAAAAATAAGTTGTGTGCCAGACTAATCATCATTCGAAAAGCAACTGCACCAAAGCCAGCAACGATACCGACTAATACTGAGCAAAATACCATAACAGGTAGGCTGAGTGCTTTGATTTCTTCAGGTTTTTGTTTTTCTTTCGTTGTCATAGGTATAGTTATCGTTTGTTGTTAAACGCGCACTTAGGCGACTTGCGGTGTATCGCGGGTGCGTTAATAAGGTTGCGCGTGGAGGACTCTATTAAAATAGAGCGGATATCCTACTATTTATTGAGCAACTTGTACAGAAGAGATTTTAAAGAGAAGCTTTTTCGATATAAGTTATTTGCGACCAACGGGCCCTGTCACGAATTGTTTCCCAGCTCGTAGCCCGGCTTGACTCCGTGACTTGATCGCGGAGGATAAGCCGGAGGTAGGTTTGAAATTAACCCCGGATTATCAAATGCTTCGCATTTTCAATCCGGGCTACAGCTCGATCCATGCCACCCGTTCTGCAGCATTGAAGAACAAGGGTTTGCGACCAACGGGTCCTGTCACGAATTGTTTCCCAGCCCGTAGCCTGGCTTGACTCCGCGACTTGATCACGGAGGATAAGCCGGGGGTAGGTTTGAAATCAATCCCGGATTATCAAATGCTTCGCATTTTCAATCCGGCTACAGCTCGATCCATGCCACCCGTTCTGTAGTATTGAAGGAAAGTGGATTGAGGTTAAGTACTTGGGCTTGTTTTGTCATGGGTTTAAACGCTTGGAATTAACCCTAGACTATCAAATATTACGTGCTTTTAATCTGGACTAGCCAGCTGTATAGTCTTGGGCTATGACAACCTACACTCCTGAAAAAGCTTTCGACGCAATTATCTTTGACTGTGATGGTACGTTGTCACGAGTTGAGGGTATTGTTGAATTGGCACGCATGAACGGAGTTGAGAGTGAGGTTGAGCAACTAACTAATACAGCAATGAATGAAGGGAAGTTGGATCTTGCTATTTACCAGCACCGTTTAGAGCTCGCCAAGCCAACTCGCCAGCAAGTTGAGCGTTTAGGTGAATTGTACGTTGAGCAATTAACCGTCGATGTAAGGCGTTGTATTAATGCTTTTCATATGCTGGGAAAGCCCGTTTATGTTATTTCGGCAGGCTTGTTGTTAGCTGTGTGTCATTTAGCAGATGAGTTAGGCATTGTTAAGGAGAGGGTGTTTGCGGTTGAGGTGAATTTTGATGAACAAGGGAGTTTTATTGGTTTTGATCATGATTCACCCATGACTCGCGCAGCCGGTAAGCGAGAAATAGTGCGACTGCTCAAACAAAAGCACGATAGGATAACTCTGATTGGTGATGGCGCTAATGATTTGGCCACGGCTGACTTGGTTGAGCGTTTTATTGGCTTTGGTGGTAATTATTATTATGAAAATATTGAAGCGAACGCCCAGTTTTATATTTATTCTGCCTCACTGTTGCCAGCTTTGGGACTTTGCCTAACAGCAGAGGAGCTGCAGGTTATTCACCGTAGCAACCACTAGTTTATTGGCTTTAATAAATACCGTATTTTTTACGGAGTTCTTTCTTTTGTTGGTCAATTATAATGCACCACCAAGCTGAATAAAGCAATAAAACCCAAGTAATTTATCAACCACTCAATTTGTTAAGGTTTTGTTAAGCTTTATTTAATATACTAATTACTCAATTAAAGAATAAGAAGGAGGTGTGTTATGCCTGATGGTAATAGAAGTGCCCCATTATTAAGTAGGAGGGCAGGTAGTGCTTCGACAACTGGTTTGTTTTCTCTCACTGCAGGGAGGCATGACCAGAAAGAAGTTGATGCTTGTGTTGCTGAAGCTCAAGCTTTAATAGGCGAAGTTAACGACTTATTGATCTCAACACAGAGAAATAAGAATAAGTGGACGCATGCCTTTGGTAACCAGGTGATGCCGGTATTTGCTGTGAGTATGATCGCTGCCTATGTGCCAGCGGTTAGTGAGTTCCTTGATATGATCGGTCGTCATTATGTTGGTATCGTGATGGGACCTGTGAATGCATTAATCGGTTATTTTGGGGTCGGTGCTATCCATAATAGTTGCGCGCCACCGAAGGGCGTTGAGTTTTCGCTTGGTGATTTACCTGGGGATCAAGTCGATGCGCGTGAGATTGTTACAGATAAATTAATCGAGGCAAAAGCTGTACTACTTCGTCATCGTGATGAGCTTAGGGGTGATGTAGAAGCTATCCGTAAACTAAAGGTAGAGACAGGTGTTCTAGCGCTTCTTAATACTGCGGTTGGTTTTATGCAAGAGTATGCTCCGGAGGCTTTGGTGGAGAGTATGGCACCTATGGGGCCGGCTTTACCTTTAGCAATGGCATCAGTGGCGATGTTAATTACCATGGCAGTAGAGCGCTGTAGAGATGAAGTTAAATTGACTGATGAGTTAGTTACAAGGATTGATGGTCTTATCACAGCTCAAGGCTTGGAGCTTTCTGCACGCGCTCCTAGAGTTTAGCAAGGGAAGTTAATTTATTTATAAATCCATCCTAGCCTTCCTTATTCTAAACCCCAGTTCGGAGTTATGGCAGCCTTGGATTTAGTGAAAAACTTATATAACCTTTTGAAATTATTACTAATAATGGATGTGGTTATGATACATGAGCGCGAGGTTATAGAGTTATTTTGTCGCATAGATGATTTTGCTGAGGAATTTGCAGCACTTGAGCGCAAAGATCTACCCCCTTCATCTGCAGAAAAAAAGTCAGGTCCACCTTGTTGTTTAGCTTATAGCGAGATTATGACAATCATGATTTTGTTCCAAATGATCGGCTATAGAAACTTTAAATATTTTTATACTGGCTTTCTAAAAACATACTGGGGACATTACTTCCCTAATTTACCCAGTTACTCACGTTTTATTGAATTGATGCCTAGAGCGCTAATGCCACTGACAATTTTTATTACTCTTAACGGTGGCAGGCGTAGTGGCATTTACTACATTGACTCAAGTTGCCTACCAAACTGTCACATTAAACGCACTAAACGCCACCGCACATTTAAAGCGGTTGCAAAACTTGGAAAAACATCTGTTGGTTGGTTTTTTGGTCTGAAACTTCATTTAGTAATCAATGACATAGGTGAGTTAATCGCCTTTAAAGTCACGCCCGGCAATCATCATGATTTAGCTGCAGGTGTCTCATTGTTTGAAGGGCTGGAGGGTTTGGCCTTCGGAGATAAAGGCTATATTGGGAAGGCTGTTTTTGAAAAACTACTTGATAGCGGTTTGAAGTTAATTACACGCAAAAGAAAAAATATGAAAAATGCGCAGCCACTTAGCGATCACGAGCAACAGTTATTAAATCAGCGAGGGATCATTGAGACTGTTTTTGGCTGCTTGAAACATAAGTTTCATATTTGGCACACCAGACATCGCTCGGTTGCAAATGCTATTACACATCTTGTTGCTGGGTTGGCTGCTTATATTATTGAGCCATTAACAATTACTGCAGTGAAAAGGTTGCCAAGCAATTAGAATTTAATTACTTGATCACTATTAACTCCGAACTGGGGTTATTCTAAGGAAGGGACGCGCTAAGAAAACTCAGTAAAGGGGGCGTGCTAGATAAGTTAACGTCTGCTCTAGGAGTTTGAAAGGCTATAGCCCCCTTTGATTCAAAGGGGGCAGCTCGCGTAGCGAGCGGGGGATTAAGGCGTTTGATTAACAGTAGAAAGGGGCGTGTACCAGGGTGCTTTTAAGCCTAACTACTTAAAAGCCTTCTCTAATAATCTTTCATCAAACCCCATAGGCGCTTTGTCTTGAGTGCTAAAGTAAAACAATACACAGCGAACGATCATGGATAAGGTTGCCATTAATAGCATTAACAATAAATAAAGTAAGGCTGATAATGCAATGCCAATTAAAATATTTGCGCTATTAGGAAATAAAGCAGCAGCAATCACAGTAGGTACCAAGCAAATTAAAAAACCGATCAATCCAACAAGGCCTAAGCTAAAGACCAAAGTGGCTGACTCACCCCAGCGTTTTTTTATGATGCCTGCTGAAATTTTAATTGCAGCAAAAGGGCCAACATTTTCAACCACCATTACCGGGATAACAAAGTAAGTTAGTAGTAACCAAGTGGCACCAACAATGATTCGGGTGATGGCGGCAACGACCGTTTGTGAGCGTTGTTCTAATGCATGAAGAATGACACCGATCGTTGAGCTCACAATAGCCCAAGTGATAACCTTGCCAAGGCGCTTAATAGCAATGCCTAAGCCATAGCTTAGTGAAACTTTTTCACCACGACAAAATGCTAGAATGTTAGCAGCAAGTGCTGTGTTAAAAAAAATAATAATGCTGTATAACACCATATAAGTGATAAAGAGTAGTACATAGTTGAGTACAGAGTGAGGGCTTTGTGTGGTGGTGGGGTTAGTATTCGCAGCATGTACGGCTGTTAAGAAGGCAAAGCCAATCGGGATAATAATAAGCAGGCAAACAATAATGCTTAACAGCGGAAATAAAAGTAGGCGCTTGTCAGCAGCCAGTACCTTAAAAGAAAGTTTTGCAACCTCAAGGCCGCGAGTAAAACGGTTCATTGTTAGTTACCTTGTTATTGTGATGGTGGATCAACGATAAGTGTTAGCTTAACGGTTGTCAATTCGATCATTTGCCCTGGATGTCATCAACAATGCCTTGCGTAGCTTGCTCTACACCATAGTTATAGGTATCTTGGGTGGCCTGTGCGGCAGAGGAGTTGACCATGTCGCAACTGCTTAATGCCAGTAAGCTAAGGCTGATTGTAATCATGATGAAAAAACGGTTGAGCATAAGCGTGTCCTCATGGTTGCTGCTATCATAACAGTTTTATTGGTGAAGGTTCAGTGGAAAATTTCTTAAAAAAACTACTTGTTAAACCAGTGTTACCTAAGAAGCTACAGCAGGGTAAAGTTCTGTGGTTGGATTTTGCTGACCCGGTTTGGGCGGATGCGGCGAGTTGCTCGGTTGTTGAACTAATTGCTCGTACTGATCGATTGATGCAGCAAAACAATGCAGTGATTGCTGTTGGACGTTACGCTGAGGATAGGGCGATGCTGTATAGTCGTAGTGCTTTATTTGTTGAGGGTGAAGAGCTGCGCTCATTGCACTTGGGTCTGGACTTAACTGTGCCTGCACAAACACCAGTTGCTACGCCTTTGCCGGCAATAGTGCATAGCTTTGCCGATAATACGAACTTTGGTGATTATGGTCCAACGGTTATTTTGCAGCACAATGTGGCGGATGAAACTTTTTATACTTTGTACGGACACTTGGGTCGGGATTGTTTATCACAGCTTACTGAAGGAAAGTCCTTAACACCAGGGGAGTCTTTTGCTGTAGTAGGAGATGAACGAGAAAACGGTTGCTGGCCACCGCATTTGCACTTTCAGGTTATTAGGGATTTGCAGGGATATTGTGGTGGCTATCCGGGGGTAGTGAAGCCAAGCGAGGCGACGTGGTATTTACAAAACTGTCCTGACCCAAATAGTTTGTTGCGGTTGTGTGAGAGTTAGGTAGTGGAATGGGTTGAGGCTAAGTTTTGGCGAGATATTTAAACGATGGTTGGGCGTGTTGTAACGATGAAGAGAGGGTTGTTTTAAGGAAATAAATTGATTGTATTTTATAAATCCACCCTGTCCCTCCTTATTCTAAGGAGGGAACGTACTTGTCAGTAGGCGGTAGACAGAGGACAAAAGCCAGAAATTTAATAATGCAGAGGCGAGTTAGTTGTGAGGACTTTAAAAAGCAAGGCTTATATTAACCATAAGCTTTAATGGAGACTTTTATTTTTTAGGTTGCGTAAGTCGCTGATATTTTTGTAATAGTGCTTCTTGGCTTTCTTGATAATCAGGATGCACGGGGATGCAATCGACAGGGCAAAGGACACGGCATTGCGGTTCATCAAAGTGGCCCACGCACTCGGTACAGCGGTTGGGATCTATTTCGTAAATAAGTTTACCCATCGAGATAGCTTCGTTAGGGCATTCCGGCTCACAAACGTCGCAGTTAATGCATGCTTCGGTGATGGTTAGTGCCATGGGGTTATAGTCCTAATTTGTGATTTTCTGTCAAAGGGTAGGTTACAACAAAGAGGTTTTTTTATAAATCTATTCAGGGCTTCCTTACTGAAATTGATTCACGCATTGCTTTTGCATAAGTAAAGCGCAGCGTAGCGAGCCATGGAGCAAAAGCAATGCGTGAAGCAGTGGTTGAAGCTTGCTTTGAGGCGTAAAAAAAATGACATATTGGAGGTATGTAAGCCAAGTAACGACAGCCTCTCGTTAGTAAACCAAATCCCCTAAAGCCTGTTGATCTGCATGGTATGACGAGCGTACCAATGGCCCGCTGGCAACGTGTTCAAAGCCCATTGCTTTAGCAAGTGCAGCAAACTCTTTAAACTTTTCTGGAGTGACGTAACGAGTCACAGGCAAGTGATGCTTGCTAGGTTGTAAGTATTGCCCAAGAGTGACCCGGTCAACTTGGTTTTGGCGTAGGTCATAAAGCACTTGTTCAACTTCTTGGTTGGTTTCACCCAGTCCTAACATTAAGCCTGACTTAGTTGGAATATGCGGTAGGCGTTTTTTATGTTCTTTAAGTAATAGTAGTGACCATTGATAGTCTGAACCTGGGCGTGCTAACTGATAAAGGCTAGGGGCTGTTTCGATATTGTGGTTGAATACATCGCAAGGAGTTGCAGCAAGAAAATCAAGTGCTGTAGCCATACGGCCGCGAAAGTCAGGCACTAAGATTTCAACTTTAACTTCAGGGGTTAGCTCGCGAATAGCCTGTATACATCGAGTAAAGTGTTCAGCACCACCATCACGTAGGTCATCTCGGTCAACTGAAGTAATCACAACATAACGCAAGCCTAGCTCTTTAACCGTTTCGGCAAGGTGTTGTGGCTCATCCGGATCCAGTGGGTCAGGTCTGCCGTGAGCAACATCACAAAAGCTGCAACGACGTGTACAACGATCTCCCATAATCATAAAAGTTGCTGTTTTATGGCTGAAGCATTCAGCAAGGTTAGGGCAGCGCGCCTCTTCACAAACTGAGTGTAGGCGTTTGCCTTTTAATAGGCCATTGAGTGCTTTAACTTCATCAGCGGTGGGGAGCTTGATACGTAACCAGTCTGGCTTGGCTAGTGGTGACTCGGTTGGAGTAACTTTAACTGGAATGCGGGCAAGTTTTTCTGCACCACGTAGTTTTTGTTTGCGATCGAGTACTTGAGCTGTCATTGTTGTTTTTTCTCCAAAGACTCTATTAGATGGCGTCCTAGTGAGGCTTTTGCAGCCGTCAAAGTTATGCCAGGATAATAATCGGCCAATTTTGCCATCTTTTGCCCAGAAATGCCACAAGGATTAATTACCTTAAACGGTGATAAATCCATATCGACGTTAAGTGCTAGGCCGTGATAAGAACAACCACGTTTGATTCGTAAACCGAGTGAAGCAACTTTGTGTTGATCAACGTAAATGCCTGGTGCATTAGAGTCGCTATTAGCTTGAATATCTAGTTCATTAAGATAAGCAAGTAAGCAGGACTCTAGGCAGTTGACCAGCTCACGCACACCGAGTTGATGGCGTTTGAGATCAATTAAGATATAGGCAATAAGCTGACCTGGGCCATGATAGGTCATCTGACCGCCACGGTCTGTTTTTACAATGGGAACTTGTGTCGAGGTGAGTAGATTGTCAGAGCAGTCGGTTTCACCTTGGGTATAAACAGGTGGGTGTTCGAGTAACCAGATTTCATCCGCTGTACTGCTGCTGCGCTTTTGGGTGAAGTCGAGCATTCGCTGCCAAGTAGTTAAGTAGTCTTGTTGACCTAGGTCGCGAATCGTGAGCATTAGTCTGCAAGCTCAACTAAGGCTTGTTGTTCTTGAGCTTTGTCACCCGTGTTTAATAACAGTTGTTTAATTGTGCCAGTTGTTGGCATTGGCGCTTCCATAATAGCTTTAGCTGTTTCAAAGGCAACGAGTGGTTGGCCTTTTGTTACGTGTTGGCCAGGTTTGACATACCACTCGCGGATGGTGGCTTCGGTGAGGCCTTCGCTTAAGTCTTGTAGGGTGATGGTTGGCATGGTGGCTCTCCTTTGGTTAGCGTTGGCTATTGTACGCTGACTGACGATGTTTTCTAGGTTAAAACGTAAAAATCAGGTATCCTTGCCGCCATGTTATTAAGCGACTTTGACTACCACTTACCTAGTGAGCTAATTGCCCGCTATCCACTCGCCGAGCGTAGTGCCAGTCGCCTATTGCAGCTCGATCGCCAAACGGGTGCGGTTACTCACGGGGTGTTTAAAGACTTGCTCGATTGGTTGCAGCCGGGTGATTTGCTGGTTTTTAATAAGAGCAAGGTAATTCCTGCTCGGCTGTACGGTCATAAACCCACGGGTGGTAAGATTGAGCTACTAGTTGAGCGAGTTATTAGTGAGCATGAAGTGCTAGCACACATGCGTTCGAACAAAACCCCTAAGTCAGGTGCAAAACTACAATTAGCAAATAATCATGAAATTGAGTTGCTCGCTCGCCAAGGTGATTTGTTTAAGTTTCGTTTTTCACAGCCGGTTTTAGAAGTGTTGCATGAAGTAGGGCATATGCCGCTACCCCCTTATATGGAACGCGAGGATGAAGAGTTAGATTTGGCGCGCTATCAAACCGTATATGCAGACACAGAAGGTTCGGTCGCTGCCCCCACAGCCGGTTTGCATTTTGATGAAGCGCTATTAGCACAGCTTAAGGCAAAAGGCATTGAGATGGCCTATGTGACTTTGCATGTGGGGGCGGGTACCTTTCAGTCAGTGCGAGCTGAAGTGATCACTGAGCACAAGATGCATGCCGAGATCGTTGAAGTTAATCAGCAAGTTGTTGCTGCAGTGCAAACAGCGAAGCAGCGTGGTGCTCGAGTCGTTGCTGTTGGGACAACCTCCGTGCGCTCATTAGAGTCAGCCTCATTAAGTGGTAAGTTACAAACGTTCAACGGTGAGACAGATATTTTTATTTACCCTGGTTATCAATTTCAGTGCATCGATGCAATGGTGACAAATTTTCACTTGCCTAAGTCTTCATTATTGATGCTGGTGAGTGCTTTTGCCGGTCGTGAGAATATTTTGGCTGCTTATCAAGCCGCTATCGCCGAAGGCTATCGATTTTATAGCTATGGTGATGCGATGTTGATTGGGTAATTAGAGTCTTGTGAAGGTGTTGGCTTATTTTTGGCGATCAGAATTTGTTCTGAAAAAGTTTTGTCTTCCCAAGCTATTGAACCTCTGCACACGACAAAAAATCATGTTAGCGCTCGAAAGCCAGGGCTAGGGTTTTGCATAAGGCTCAGGCGCAGCCAAAAAAGACTTAACCCTCCTGCGCCCTAACGCAGAGCGTTAGGGCGAGATAGGGAAGGAACCTCATCGCAACACTCTCCCCAAAACCTCGTCGCAACGCTCTGCGTTGTGACGTAATTTGAGTAAAAATCACCCATCTCGTTAAGTTTTCCTTAATCTTTATTTGTTAAGCTCTAACCAAGTTTATAAAACAAGCTTCAGCAGTATTCCCTGGTTCGATTTATATTAATAGGTAATGAAAATGCTTCTCACCTGCTTTACCTCTAAAGGCCTTCCAGTCCACTTTGCTTCTGTTGAGCAATTAGTCGCGTATCTTGAAAAGTTTCCAGATAAAAGCGAAGCTGTCAAAAAGGATTCTTTTCGGCAACTTGAGCTTACTAGAACTCAAAATGAAACTTGGCCTTCACCGCTAGAGTTTCAGCTTGTGGGTTGGTTTTTAGCGTTAAGAGTTCAAGAGTTGTTTTTGCAACAGGAGCCGATTGAGTTTGGTGAGGGGGGGGTTCGAACCCCTTTTTCTGTATTATGAACAGCTTACAAAGTCTTATGGGGCGCGGCAGCAGTCAGTCGTGTTTATTGATTTGGTTAGGCATTTATTAGAAACCTTTCCTGAGCAGCGAGATAGAATTGCGGTGCTTTTCTTAGCTGAGGGTAGGTTTGATAGTTGGGTTGAGAAGCTTGATAGTGTTTCGATTTTGCTAGAATGTTTTCCTGAGCGAGTAGGTGAAATTGAGAGACTTTTGTTGGATGAAGTTAGATTCAGCAGGTTAGCGAAAGGCCCTCTTGAATTTCAGCGTTTGCTAGCTTTGTTTCCTACGGCCCGGTTTTCTTTTGTTGGTGATCTTTTAGGGGATAAGGTTTTAGGAGCGTGTTCCCATTTGGTGTGGTATAGATTTGATGCTCCATGCCTTGAGAGAGTTCTTGAGTCTTATAAAGAGGTCATAATAAAGCTTGAGTCACAATATTCAAAAACGATAGCCAATTTGGTTAAGCGCTTAGTGGTGAAGTTTCCTTATAACGTAGAAGCTATTATTGGTCTGAAAATTACCCAAAATTTAAATCAGCAAAATAATGCTGAAATATTGTGTAAAAATGACTATGCTTTGTCTTTTTAACAAGACTAACGAGATGAGTATAAATGTTAAACTTCGCCGATTACGCTGCCCCTCTTTTTTCAAAATTAACTGGGAAAGTTGTTTTAAAAAAATCTATCGACGATTGTAGGAAAGCTATTAACTGAAGGTAGTTGTAAGTTGTTCAGTTCATCAAAAGATAACAATGAGTATAAAAAGATGATTCGTACACTTACCGGTGAAAATAAAAGCACCGATTTAGATCCAATAAAAACAAATGATGTATTGCTAGAACAGAGCTGTGAAAAACTTTCACACGCCAGTAAAATTGATGTTCTTCATGATCCTTCTGATATTAGAAAGCCACATAGCAAGCAAACTGAAAATCTAGGTAAAGTAAGGAGTCTGGACGGGGATATTATCAATGGTTACAGCACGCATAACGCAGTTGCATTAGTACCTGGTGATAAGGCTGTGCATCTACTATCGCATGTAAGCTACAGCAATAAAGACCCTAAGTTTTTAAAAGCTGAGCATATTAAGAAAATAGAGGCTGGAAAGCCATTTGAGGGAGATAAAGAGGCCAAGAGTCTTTATGAATCTGGTGATTACTTTAATAAAAAGCTGCTGTCTATTCGTGAAATAGAAAAAATAGGAATCTGCCTAAAATCAAAGAATGAAGATGCAACCATTACCCATATTCTAGATAGAGAGTTTGATGATAATGACTATCTCTCACTAATTGATACAAACCTAGATCAAGACTTTATTATTCGCTCAAAAATAACAAGAACAATAGAAGGTAGAGGTGATGATGGTAAAAAGCTTAAGCTGATTAACGCTGATTTTGATGCTCAAGGCGAAAAGCAATTCCAAAAGTTAACAGTTGGAAAGAATTGCGTACAAGACGGAAAAATAACTATTTATTTTGGAGAGTTTGAGAACATCAATGCAATTAAAATCCAAATTACAGGCAGAGATGGTAGGAGAATTTTTAAGAATGACATGCTGCTATTAACTAATAAAAAAGTAACGACTTTTGATGAGGCGTATGAGGTATACATAGCCTATCTATCTCGTGCGAAAATTGAATATGTTTTTAAATTTCTCAAGGAAGGACTAGGCTGGGAAAATATGCAGATAAAAAATTTTAAAGGGATACAAAATCTACTGGCTGTATGTTTTTATGTGGCCTCATATTTGTATGAGATAGGTAAGGAAAAAGCTTATGACGATTACGCAATTATGCTAGCTAAATTAGGAGATGGTAAGGGCAAGGTGACACGACACTTTATTGCGAAGGGTATTAGAAAACTTCTAACGTATCACTTAGTAGAGCAATTTTTTAAAGAAAATAGTGTTTCTCAAGAAGAACAAAAAGAATTATCGAATTCAGTTCAGGTAGGGAGATAACAATTTTGGGTAGTTCTCAGTATTGGTAGTGTATTAAAACAGTTAGTTGATATAAAGGACGGTCAAGAGCAGGTTGGGCTTGCTTATAGGTGGTTAGACGATTTTCTTCATCGTTTTAAGGCTGAAATTGCAGGGGGTGATAACGGAGACGAAACTATCACTTCTAGGAAAGAACAAGTTATTGCTAACTCTATTTTGGAGCTGGCAGCCTATGCAGAGGGTGGTCAGAGTGAAAGTCATGCTGGTGCTAAGTGGTTAAAGCTGCTTGCTGAAAGTGACAGTATTTACGAGGAAGTTGTTACCATTCTTTTTGCTAGAAAGGAAAAACTGGCCCAGACAATCACTTCTGTAGCTGATATTCGCGTATTACAAGATTTATTTTTTGGCGAACGAGAGTGAAAGGCTATAGCAAGTGCTGTCTTTTTGACGGAGGGTAAATTAGCCCAACTAATCACCTCTGTAGCTGATGTTGAAATATTACGTGGTTGGTTTCTTAATGAGTCAGAGCAAAGAGCCATAGTAAATATTGTCTGTTCGGCAATGGGTAAATTGGCCCAACTAATCACTTCTGTCGCTGATGCTGCAGTATTGTGTACTTGGTTTCCTGGTGACCGAGAATACGAGCTCATAGTCAACGCTATCTTTTTGACAGCGGGTAAGTTGGATCAACTAATCACTTCTGTCGCTGATGTTAAAGTAGACCTTCTGCGTAACTAAGGGCAGTTCTAGAAACTAGCTAAAATTTGCTTATAATTGCCTGATTAATAATCATTCATGGAAAGGCATATGCTATTAAGCTATCAGCAACTCAGTAACCGCCCGCGTATTTTTAAAAAGTTAACTGGTTTGACCCTTGATGATTTTGAAACGATACACCAACAAGTGAAGTCATCACTTGATGATGAGTTTAGTAAGCTGGGAAGGCGCCCGAAACTCACCACGCACCATGATCGCCTTTTGCTTCTCATGATGTACTATCGCACTTATGTAACACATGAATTCTTAGGTTACTTTGTTGGTTTGGATGACAGTAATGTCTGCCGCTTATTTAAACGCTTAGAACCCTTAGTGGCCAAGCATATTCATATTAAAAAAGACAGAACCCTAACAGAAGATGCGGTTTGCGCTATATTAATGGATGTAACGGAGCAGCCTATTCAGCGCCCCAAAAAGAAGAAGCCACGTAAAGATTATTATTCTGGTAAAAAGAAAAGACATACTCAAAAGGTGGAGATAGCAATGAGTACATCCGGAAAAATAATCAACGTCTCTCAAACAATGCCTGGGAGGGTTCATGATATTAAGATCCGACAACGTGGCAGCCCACTGCCACCAGCAGAAAAATATGCTGATCTAGGATACCAAGGAATTCAACATACTGACCCCTTGGTTAACTTACCTCATAAAAAGCCCAAAGGCGGCAAATTAACTACTCAACAAAAAGAGGATAACCGTAATCACAGCAAGATCCGTATTAGGGTTGAACATCAATTCTCAAAATTTAAAAAATTCCGCATTCTTGGGGAGGTGTATAGGAATTTTCGCAGAAAACACAATATGAGATTTAATATTATTGCTGGGATTCTCAATCTTCAAGCCGGATTCTAAAACTACAAACGAGCATAAGCTCGCCCAGTATTTAGTTTCGCAGAAGGTCTAAGTATTATATAATCTCTTCCCTAATGAGCCAGAGCAAAGGGCTATAGTAAGTATTGTCTTTTCGACAACGGGTAAATTGCCCCAACTAATCACTTCTGTCGCTGATATTAGAGCATTAGGTGATATGTTTTTAGGTGAGGAAAGGCAAGCTGCTATAGCAAAGGTAGTTTTACAGCCTGATAAGTTTATTAGCTTGATTAGAAAGTTTTCTGACTTTAAAGAGCTAGTCAGTCTATTTCGGCGTGACAAGAAGAGAATTGAAAGTTTTGTTTGCGGCTCGGCTTTGTCGGCTATTGTAGTGCCTTACCCTGAGCTTCCTCGTATGTTAAGTGATCAGATAAAAGCTTTCTTGCCACCTGATATTATCCAGCAAGTTTTGGAGGAATATGAAGGTGATCAAATTGTTATTGATTCTAGCTCGCTTTTCTTGCGGCTTGTTGCGTTAATGGATAGTCCTTCTGATGTTGAATGGTACGTGAGACGTTTTCCTGATCAAAGGAGCGTTATTGAAGCGCTTGTTTTAGAGGAAACTAGGTTTGACTATTTGGTCAATACGATTGCTGATGCTGTGGAGTTGTTGAGAGCCTTTCCTGAGCGAAAAGCGGAGCTTGTAGCGCTTGTTTTAAAGGAAGCTAGGTTTCGTCGACTGATTGAGGTTTTTATTCCTCAAGGTGTTTTGGATGATGGAGGTTATGGGGTTGAGCAGTTGCTTGTTGATATTGGGCCGTTAGTGAGAGCTCTGCCTGGTTCTGAAGAAGCTCTGGGTGAACTGACTTATAAAGTAATTTCTACAATAAACCCGAGTGCTCTTGATGATTTGTTTGATCAGGAAAAGCTTTCTAGCTTATCAAAAGCGTTTTCTGGCTATAGAAGATTTATTGGCGCGGTTATTTTGTCCTCAAGAGATGAAAGGTTTGTTAAGTTACTTAACAGCGATTCTTGGTTTGTTTATGGGATATTAAAAGAACTACCCAAATGCCGTGCTGAGGTATCCGTCTTATTTCAGCATGATGCTCATGCTGCGCTCTCTTTAGTTTACTGCGCCTGTGATGAGCGGATGGTAATTAATTCCGCTAGCGAAGGCATAGAATAGTTTTTTGTAATTCTGTCATATATATAATCGAAGACATTAACTGCTAGCTTTTTACATGTCTCAGTAATTGTAACCATTGTATCCTTAGCTTTCGTTCCTTCTTCACTCATAGTATGAAGGTGTACATCGCGCATTCTAGCCTGCTTCCGAGCCATCAACTCTGCTGGATTGTTATGTAGAGGAAGCTCTGGCTTTTCCAGCACTAACAATAGCTGCCTTTTCTTTTTTAAGGTGAGCTCAATTTGTTTATCTAGTTTCTCGTAGCCAGTGATTGTTGAGAATAACTCAGTAAACTCATTGGATAGCTTATCTATCTCATCTTGCCCTGGGTTCTTTTTATATTCAATGAGCTTATGATAATAATCCCAAAACCTATCCAAGAAGCTGTCAACAGAGTCTTGGTGCTTCTTAAAAATTGGCGTCAGCTTTTTATAATGCCTACCCTCATGAACCCAGCACAAGGCGAGTGATTCAGTAATGAGCTTAAACTGTGGCGCATCATCGGTAATGAGTGTTTCTATCGCATAAGGACTCTTTCTATATGTTGAGATAGCTGCCGCATCAGTAATCAGCTTTCTATATTTTGGAAATTTTTTATCACCTAATACCTTATCAAGAATAACTTCCAGCTCCTTACTGTTTAAGATAGTCGATGAGTGAAATACCTTTAAGCTTTCGATTACCTTGTGGGGTAAGTTCATAGTAGCCAGTAAATTAAAAGCGGCCTCATTTAATGTGAACCCAAAGTGGTCTTTGCTTAACATTTCAATGACGCTTAATCGACTTTTACTGGTCAGCGTAAAGTAAGCTGAATAATACTCATTACCCAATACATTAACATAACGGTTTTTCCCATCCTCTCTAGCGTTGGTGTCATCTAGGTGCTGGTAGTTCGTGGATTGTAAACCTGCCTTCACAACTTCTACCTTCTCGGGCTCAAGTATCGTAGGTGTTTTAATTGTGAAGCTATGGATGGTTGATTTACTAATATCTATGTTGGCGGTTTTATAAAATGTCTCAAGGCTTTCTAGCGTCATACCACCTTGAGTATTTAGGAAGCTTGTCCAGCTTTTAATAGTAGGGCCGAACTGGCCCTCATAACCAGTTGGCAGAGGTGCTGTATAGTGTTTGTTTTCAGAAGGGGAGTAATATTGTTGGCGCAAAAAAAGAGTGTTATTAGCAGCAATTTTTATATCCTGGATAAGTGTTTTCTTAGAGCCATTTGGCACAGCATCGCTGGGCAACGAATCTGGATTAATTGTTAGTGTCACTGTATTAGAGACTTCGAGATTTTTTTTACTAGATTTTGGCTTTCTAGTTTTATTGGTTTTATTTCCTTTTCTATCCTTCTCGGAGGAATGATCCTTGTCCTTGTTAGCGCGCGTTTGCTTTCTAACATTAGGCTTTCCTTGCTCACCTTTATATTTATTTAATGCGTTATTTAACGATTGCACCTTGTCTTCTAGCTTTATGATTTTCTCAGCCTGACTTTCACATACATTGCTAAAATCTGTTTCTAGTGCTGTTGGTGTAACAGTATTATTAAATCTCTCAATGAGATCGGCTAAAACTGATTTGTCAGGTTGTTTTTTCATAGGAAGAGTATACCACGGGTTTGAAAAGGTAAATTTTCCCCACACAGATGGCCGTACTGCTGAAATTATTTTTAAGCCATGAACCTGATCGGTGAAAAAATAATCCGAGCATACAGCGTTGTTATAGAGCGCACATCATGCTTTTATGACACACGATGATTCCAATATAAAATTTCCAAATTTGCACGAAAAAGCTGTCAAGAACTTTTTGAATTATTTTCAAATCATGCTGATATTGAACGGATACGTGCTGAGTTTATAGGTTGGATTTTAGATCCAAGTAACTTCGATCGAGTTTTTTTTCATGGGCTGAATGTCAGCTTCCCTAAAGTTTTTGATTTAATAAGCGAATATCCTGACAAGGTGAATGATTTTTTACGGTTGATTTTAGAGTTTAAGCGATTTGATGCTCTGTATTTAAGTTATCAAGAAGAGGCGCTTATAGTAAAAGAGCCTTATAGCAGGGTTGATAGGTTTGTTGATAGAGTATTAAGCCGCTTTCCTGTTGCTCAAAAAGAGGAGGCAGCCTCTTTGATAAGAGCAACGCTTTTTAGTAAAGAAGAGGGGTGGGGGGAATACTTAGGTGCTTTAATAAAGATTAATTTCCACTTGGTAGGGTATAAACCTTCGCCTTTAGGCGGAAATGTCTTTAGCAAACCTATCACCAGCCAGAATGTGATGTATTAGAATCGCTTTTTATTTTTAATAAGGGAGCGATCTAAATGACTGGAGCAAACAACTATAGGAAAGGCGCGCATACGGTACTGGATTTAAAATATCATTTTGTATGGAAGACAAAATATGGATATCCAGTGTTATGTGGGAATATAGGTTTAGGAGCAAGAAGCATTTTGCGAGAGATCTGTGCTGAGAAGGGGATGAGGATATTGAGGGGGAATGTGAGGTCGAATCACATTCACCTTCTAATTGAGGCGCCGAGCCACTTATCGGTATCAAAGATGGCTCAATATTTGAAAGGTAAAAGTGCCTATCGACTATTGAGAGAATTTAGGAGTACGCTTGGCAAGAAATACTGGGGCAATCATCTCTGGTCGAGAGGGTATTTTTGCGCAACGGTTGGTTCTGTAACAGAAGAGCAGGTCAAACGCTACATAGAGAATCAAGATGATACGCCGGAGGGTTTTCAGGTATGGGATGAGGAAGAGCTTAAGTCGGATTAATCCGAACCGTTTAAACGGCTTTAGCCGTAATGAGGCTTCAGCCTCTGTACCAAACCCCCACCTTTAGGTGGGGGCCAAGTTGATTTACAGTGGCTATTGGCGTTTTGTAAAAATGACATTGATCAGCTCGCAGAAGTTCTTTTTAGTGAAGAGGGGATGGGTTGCTTACAGCGGGGGATTGCCTCTATAGAAGTCCTTGAATGCTTATTAGCAATTTTTCCGGCTGAGGGGTATAAGGGCATTATCAAGAAGCTCACTTTTGAATCCAAGGAGGTGCTAACTAGGCTTAGTGGTAATGGCTATGGTGCTGTGCAGTTGTTGGTTTTGTTTCCTTCTGAGACAGATGTTATTTTGAAGGCTATTTTTCAGGGTGGGTTGAGTGGTAACAAAGAGTTAGCTAGTTTTTTTATCTTGAGACTATTAAAGTTTCTTCCTGATGATATTAAAGGTGATGTGAAAGATAAGCTTGCTGCGATTATTTTTAGTGAGGAGTGGCAGTCAAAGTTGGTTATTTGTATGATCAACCTTTCTTTTGTCTGCGTTTTATTAAAGACGCACTTTCCCTCCAAGGGTTGTAGAGAGGCTGCTAAGAGGGCTATCTTTGAAACTGAAGGGAAGCTGGTTGAGTTGATCCAATGCTCGCTGGGTATTTTAAATTTACTAAGTTTGTTTCCTTCCGGTGACTGTAGAGCAGCTATTGAGAAGGTTGTCTTTGAGACTGAGGGGAAGCTGGGTGAGTTGATCAAGTGTCCATCGAATGTTTCAGATTTGCTAAGACTTTTTCCTGTTGATCACTGTAGAGCGGCTATTGAGAAAGTTGTCTTTGAGACAGACGGGAAGCTGGGTGAGTTGCTCCAAGTTCATCGCCCGGACATTGCTTTAGAAAAGTTAAAAAAAGCATTTCCTGAGCGCCAGAGCGAGATCGATGCGGTTTTTAACGCTATGCAGAGCTCTGGATCGCCAGTGGGGGAGCACGGTTTCTTTTCTCATGGTGGTGCTTCTGGTAGTGCCAGAGCAGGTGACGAAGTCCGTAGTGTTGTTGGTCATGGGCGTTAATTTTGGAGTTTTTTGCCAGGTTATAGTTTTCAATGTGTTGTTGCATGAATAGTAGGGCAGGATAGGTAGCTCGATTTAAACTGATTTGTGTGTTGCTTTTGCGTAAGTAAAGCGCAGCGTAGCGAGCCATGGAGCAAAAGCAACACACAAATCAGTAAAACAAGGAGGTTAATTATTTATAAATCCACCCTGTCCCTCCTTATTCTAAGGAGGGGACGTGCTAGGTGAGTTCTTAGGCAAGGGGATGTGCTAGGAGAGTTCTTGGGCAAGGGGACGTGCTGGTGGTACAAACCGGGCAGATGGGTTACAGAAAAAACCGGGATTATGGATAACACTTTCAAAAACTGATTTGGACGTGCTAGGAGAGTTCTTATGTGTTGGAAAAAAAGCCGGCTCAAAAAGAATCCTTGGTATTCAGGTGGGCTCTGATATAATCTTGCCGGTTTAGCGATTGAGCGGAGTGAGAAATGAGCTTTATTAATACAGCCTATGCGGCGGGTGAGTCAGCAACTGCAGCAGCGGGCACAACAGCCCACCATGCGCCTTCTATGTTGCCAATGTTATTGATTTTGGCAGTTTTTATCTTATTTTACGTTTGGATGTGGCGCAGTCAAAGCAAGAAACGTCAAAACCAGCAAAAGGTTTTGGATGCGATCGCCAAAGGTGATGAAGTGATCACTACCAGTGGTATTTCAGGACGTGTTACCGAAGTTCATGAGAGCAATGTAACGTTGCAGGTTGGTAAAACAACTGAACTACTGATACAAAAGCCAGCAATTGCCACAGTGCTGCCTAAAGGCACACTAAACAGCTATCTCGAGAAATAATGACGACTGGGAAAGGATTGAATGAATAGATTCCCTGCATGGAAGTATTGGCTGCTTATAGTCATACTAATCATTGGTGTTATTTACGCACTACCTAATGTTTATGGTGAAGACCCTTCAGTGCAGGTCTCTAGTCCGACGCCTGGAGCAAGCCTTAACATGACTGATGTTAATACAGTGATGCAGGCACTACAGCAAGACCATATCCCTTATAAGTCGATTGCACTAGACGACAAGAGCGTATTGGTACGTTTCAAAGGTGTTAATGCCCAGCAAAAAGCACAAGAAACGCTAAAGGCTGACTTTAGGAATCGCTATTTGGTTGCGATTGCTTTAACGCCGGCAGCGCCGAAGTGGTTTAGTTGGATAGGTGCGGAGCCTATGCGCTATGGTTTAGACCTGCGTGGTGGGGTGCATTTCTTGTTGCAGGTAGATGTTAATTCTGTTCTAAAGCGTCATATCCAAAGTGATGTGCGTAATATTGCTGATACTTTACGTAGTAAAGGCGCTCGCTATACCAATATAAATTTAGCTAAAAATAATGTGATTAGTGTGAGTTTTGCTAATAGTCATCAGCTCGATGCAGCGCGCTCAGTATTAAGTGATCGCTTCCCTAACTACACTTGGCAAGCTACAGCAGGTAAGACGGCTTTGTCTGGTGTAATGACGCCACAGGCAGCGCAACAGGTTTCTGAGTACACTGTGAAGCAAACCATCGAGACTTTAAAGCGTCGTGTTAATGAGTTAGGTGTTTCTGAGGCAACTGTTCAGCAGCAAGGCGCTGATCAAGTAGCAGTAGATTTGCCCGGTGTACAAGATGCCACGCAAGCAAAAAGTTTGTTGGGTAAAACTGCAACGTTAGAATTTCATTTAGAAGATACCACACATGATCCAATGGCTGCTGCACAAGGCGTAGCTCCTCCGGGTACAACGCTATATTCTTATATGGGACGACCGGTATTATTGAAAAACCAAATTGTGCTAACTGGTGATGCGATTACTAGTGCGACGGCGAACTTTGATCAAAATGGTCAGCCAGCAGTGACTATCCGTATGGCAGGTGAGGGTGAGAGTAATTTTTATCATATAACCGGTGAAAACGTTGGTAAGCCACTAGCGGTGGTTTATATTGAAGTGAAATCACATCCGGTGAAAGTTAACGGTAAGACTAAGATCGTTTATCAGAAAGTAAAGCGCGTGATTAATATTGCGACAATTAACTCAGCTTTAAGCAGCCCGTTCCAAATTACTGGTTTGCCAAGCGCAGCAGAGGCCAATCAGTTAGCTATGTTGCTACGCGCAGGAGCCTTGATTGCACCGGTGACTATTATTGCCGAAGAAAACGTTGGTCCGAGCATGGGGCAGCAAAACATTCACTTAGGAATGGTTTCTATTGGTGTGGGTTTAGCGTTAGTGGTTATCTTTATGGCGTTGTATTACTACCTGTTTGGTGTAATTGCTGATATGGCATTATTCCTTAACTTGGTCTTTATTGTGGCGGTAATGTCATTAATTGGCGCGGTGTTGAGCTTTCCTGGGATTGCAGCAATGGTATTAACTTTAGGGATGGCGGTTGATGCCAATGTATTGATCTTTGAGCGGATTCGTGAAGAGCTGCGTAATGGGGTTGCGGTGCAGACAGCGATCCATGCTGGTTATGGTAAGGCATTCGCTACTATTCTTGATGCTAACGTAACGAGTTTGATTGCAGCAATAGTGTTATTTATGTTGGGAACAGGCCCGATTAAGGGTTTTGCTATTACTTTAACTATTGGTTTGGCCACTTCAATGTTTACGGCAATTACTTATACCCGAGGGGTCGTTAACTTAATTTATGGTGGGCGCAAGGTGAGGCGTTTGTCCATTGGTATTAAGGTTAAGTCCCCAGAGCAAGACAAGGTTTAGTTTATGGAGTTTTTTAAACACAATACTAAGATTGATTTTATGCGGTTACGCTATTGGGCGGCTGCTTTTTCAACTATCTTATTTGCTGCCTCGATTATCTCGCTTTGCGTGTATGGTTTGAACTGGGGTTTAGATTTTACTGGTGGTACACAGGTCCAAGTAGGTTATCAGCAACCTGCTAATTTAGTTAAAATACGCCAGCAACTTGATAAAGTGGGTTTGGATAAATTTACCGTACAAAACTATGGCGGCTCCAAAACGGTGTTGATTAGTCTTGGGGTGCAAAAAGGAAGTGCTTCTCAGAATAAAAAATTACTTCGAGATGAGTTGGTTAAAAAGGTAATGGCTGCTTTACCCAAGGCAACTTTCCAGTCAGTAAACTTTATTGGCTCATCAGTAAGCTCTCAGCTTGCTTATAATGGTCTTTTGGCAGTAATCGTTGCTTTGTTAGGTACGATGATTTATATCGCGTTTCGATTTGAGTATCGTTTAGCCGTGAGTTCCGCAGTGGCGTTAATTCACGATCCGGTATTAATTCTAGGGATTTTTTCATTCTTCCATGTTCAATTTGATTTAACCGCATTAGCCGCGGTACTGACAGTTATTGGGTACTCCCTTAATGATACAATTGTCGTTTTTGATCGGGTGCGGGAGAACTTCCGTAAGATGCGGCGTGCAGCGCCAGTGGAGGTGGTTAATGCAGCGATTAACCAGACGCTATCGCGAACAATCATGACTTCAGGGCTGACTTTAACTGTAGTGGTGGTGTTGTTTTTGTTTGGTGGTCCAACTATCCATGGCTTTGCCTTGGCGCTGATTATCGGTATTGTTATCGGTACTTATTCGTCAATCTATGTGGCAGGTGCCTTTGCTGTGGTGATGGGTTTAAGTCGCAAAGATTTAATGAAAGAAGCCAAACAACTCGCTGACGATAGGCCGTAAAGCAAGTCAGTCTTGCTTATTTGCTAACCGATACGGTCTGTGTCAGGATTGAATTCGCACTATTAAGCAAGGAAGAACTATGCGTGCTATCAAGTTACGACGACTGATTGGTTTGGCAGGTGTCTCTGTCACTGAAAGCTATCTAACCCAAAATATCGCTAGAGTCTTTGAGTGGGTTATGCTGCTGATTGCTTTTTGGTTGCCAGTACAGTGGTATTTGGAGTTGCAGCACCAGCTTACTGTGGGTCAAATCTTGTCATTGGACTGGTTTGTGTGGTCAGCTTTCTTGCTAGAAACCGTTGTGGTTGGTTTCTTGGTTAAGAAGAAGTTATTTTATTTTACCGGCAACTGGTTGAATCTTTTTATTATCGTTGTCGCTTGCCCGTTGTTCTTTGCGCACTTTACTGGTTTTGGTATGTTGCGAATGGTGCGGCTATTAATCTTAGTTCGTATCGTTTTGCCGTGGATGCGTAGCGCGCATAATATGCTGAACTTAAATCGAGTGGGTGTGTCGTTATTTGTTTTCTTTGTTGCGACCTCTTTGTCCGGTGTTATTGTCTCGACCTTTGATTCCGGGATTCGCAACCCCTTAACAGGAATTTGGTGGGCTTGGGAAACGGTGACCACGGTAGGTTACGGTGATGTGATTCCAACCACGCCTGCAGGTAAGGTCATTGCAATGATTGTGATGATCTTGGGGATTATCCTGTTCTCAATAGTAACCGCATCGGTTTCGGCTTATTTTATGGGGCGGGATAAATCCACTGAGCTTTACAATATTATTGAGCTAAATAGTGAGCGTTTAGCTGATATGGATAAGTGTTTGCGTAAATTGGTTTCTCCTACTGATTTTGACGACAAGAAGCGAGTTGGGGAATTTGTGCAGCGCTTAACGCCTGAACAGCGCCAGCTATTACGCGAAACCTTAAACCGCTTTCGCTGTGAGGGTAGCCTTGGTGAGAAAAATGTTGAAAAGACCTTGTAGCTCCTCTTCCAACTTTCAATAAGTTAACTTAAATTTGATGACAATCCACGGCAATGCTGTAGAATATCATGATAATTAGCGAAACAGGCGAGGATTGTCATGAAATTTACACGTCTTTTAGACTTGCCAGCTTTATTGGAAAAAAAGTCTCACTTTCTTTTTGGGCCTAGGGCAACAGGAAAAAGTTACTTGATAAGGGAGTCCTTTGGTAGTTCTGTACCAGTGATTAATTTATTGAGGCAGGAGCAGTTTATGCGCTTATCTCACTCTCCTTATGAATTGGAAGCCATGTTGATGTTAGAGGATGTACCAAAGATGGCGGTAATTGATGAATTCCAATTAATTCCTGAGTTACTTAATGAGGTTCATCGTTTGATTGAGGAGCGAAGTATCCATTTTTTGTTGACAGGTAGTAGTGCTAGGAAACTGAAGCGGAAGAATGTTAATTTATTAGCTGGGCGTGCACGTAAAGCTGAGATTTTTCCATTGACTACTCAGGAAATTACAAAGTTTGACTTGATGAGGTACTTACATGTGGGGGGGGGTTGCCAGCTATTTACCCTAATGATGAGCCTCAAGAGGAATTGCTTGCTTATACTGAAACTTATATGCGTGATGAGATTCAAATTGAGTCCTTAGTCAGGTATATTCCTAGCTTTGCAAGATTTCTGCAAATGGCTGCTGTTAATAGTGGTAAGATGCTAAACTTTACTCAAATCGCCAATGATACTGAAAACTACCCAAAATTTAAATCAGCAAAATAATGCTGAAATATTGTGTAAAAATGACTATGCTTCTGAAAACTACCCAAAATTTAAATCAGCAAAATAATGCTGAAATATTGTGTAAAAATGACTATGCTTTGTCTTTTTAACAAGACTAACGAGATGAGTATAAATGTTAAACTTCGCCGATTACGCTGCCCCTCTTTTTTCAAAATTAACTGGGAAAGTTGTTTTAAAAAAATCTATCGACGATTGTAGGAAAGCTATTAACTGAAGGTAGTTGTAAGTTGTTCAGTTCATCAAAAGATAACAATGAGTATAAAAAGATGATTCGTACACTTACCGGTGAAAATAAAAGCACCGATTTAGATCCAATAAAAACAAATGATGTATTGCTAGAACAGAGCTGTGAAAAACTTTCACACGCCAGTAAAATTGATGTTCTTCATGATCCTTCTGATATTAGAAAGCCACATAGCAAGCAAACTGAAAATCTAGGTAAAGTAAGGAGTCTGGACGGGGATATTATCAATGGTTACAGCACGCATAACGCAGTTGCATTAGTACCTGGTGATAAGGCTGTGCATCTACTATCGCATGTAAGCTACAGCAATAAAGACCCTAAGTTTTTAAAAGCTGAGCATATTAAGAAAATAGAGGCTGGAAAGCCATTTGAGGGAGATAAAGAGGCCAAGAGTCTTTATGAATCTGGTGATTACTTTAATAAAAAGCTGCTGTCTATTCGTGAAATAGAAAAAATAGGAATCTGCCTAAAATCAAAGAATGAAGATGCAACCATTACCCATATTCTAGATAGAGAGTTTGATGATAATGACTATCTCTCACTAATTGATACAAACCTAGATCAAGACTTTATTATTCGCTCAAAAATAACAAGAACAATAGAAGGTAGAGGTGATGATGGTAAAAAGCTTAAGCTGATTAACGCTGATTTTGATGCTCAAGGCGAAAAGCAATTCCAAAAGTTAACAGTTGGAAAGAATTGCGTACAAGACGGAAAAATAACTATTTATTTTGGAGAGTTTGAGAACATCAATGCAATTAAAATCCAAATTACAGGCAGAGATGGTAGGAGAATTTTTAAGAATGACATGCTGCTATTAACTAATAAAAAAGTAACGACTTTTGATGAGGCGTATGAGGTATACATAGCCTATCTATCTCGTGCGAAAATTGAATATGTTTTTAAATTTCTCAAGGAAGGACTAGGCTGGGAAAATATGCAGATAAAAAATTTTAAAGGGATACAAAATCTACTGGCTGTATGTTTTTATGTGGCCTCATATTTGTATGAGATAGGTAAGGAAAAAGCTTATGACGATTACGCAATTATGCTAGCTAAATTAGGAGATGGTAAGGGCAAGGTGACACGACACTTTATTGCGAAGGGTATTAGAAAACTTCTAACGTATCACTTAGTAGAGCAATTTTTTAAAGAAAATAGTGTTTCTCAAGAAGAACAAAAAGAATTATCGAATTCAGTTCAGGTAGGGAGATAACAATTTTGGGTAGTTCTCAGTATGCTTTGTCTTTTTAACAAGACTAACGAGATGAGTATAAATGTTAAACTTCGCCGATTACGCTGCCCCTCTTTTTTCAAAATTAACTGGGAAAGTTGTTTTAAAAAAATCTATCGACGATTGTAGGAAAGCTATTAACTGAAGGTAGTTGTAAGTTGTTCAGTTCATCAAAAGATAACAATGAGTATAAAAAGATGATTCGTACACTTACCGGTGAAAATAAAAGCACCGATTTAGATCCAATAAAAACAAATGATGTATTGCTAGAACAGAGCTGTGAAAAACTTTCACACGCCAGTAAAATTGATGTTCTTCATGATCCTTCTGATATTAGAAAGCCACATAGCAAGCAAACTGAAAATCTAGGTAAAGTAAGGAGTCTGGACGGGGATATTATCAATGGTTACAGCACGCATAACGCAGTTGCATTAGTACCTGGTGATAAGGCTGTGCATCTACTATCGCATGTAAGCTACAGCAATAAAGACCCTAAGTTTTTAAAAGCTGAGCATATTAAGAAAATAGAGGCTGGAAAGCCATTTGAGGGAGATAAAGAGGCCAAGAGTCTTTATGAATCTGGTGATTACTTTAATAAAAAGCTGCTGTCTATTCGTGAAATAGAAAAAATAGGAATCTGCCTAAAATCAAAGAATGAAGATGCAACCATTACCCATATTCTAGATAGAGAGTTTGATGATAATGACTATCTCTCACTAATTGATACAAACCTAGATCAAGACTTTATTATTCGCTCAAAAATAACAAGAACAATAGAAGGTAGAGGTGATGATGGTAAAAAGCTTAAGCTGATTAACGCTGATTTTGATGCTCAAGGCGAAAAGCAATTCCAAAAGTTAACAGTTGGAAAGAATTGCGTACAAGACGGAAAAATAACTATTTATTTTGGAGAGTTTGAGAACATCAATGCAATTAAAATCCAAATTACAGGCAGAGATGGTAGGAGAATTTTTAAGAATGACATGCTGCTATTAACTAATAAAAAAGTAACGACTTTTGATGAGGCGTATGAGGTATACATAGCCTATCTATCTCGTGCGAAAATTGAATATGTTTTTAAATTTCTCAAGGAAGGACTAGGCTGGGAAAATATGCAGATAAAAAATTTTAAAGGGATACAAAATCTACTGGCTGTATGTTTTTATGTGGCCTCATATTTGTATGAGATAGGTAAGGAAAAAGCTTATGACGATTACGCAATTATGCTAGCTAAATTAGGAGATGGTAAGGGCAAGGTGACACGACACTTTATTGCGAAGGGTATTAGAAAACTTCTAACGTATCACTTAGTAGAGCAATTTTTTAAAGAAAATAGTGTTTCTCAAGAAGAACAAAAAGAATTATCGAATTCAGTTCAGGTAGGGAGATAACAATTTTGGGTAGTTCTCAGAATGATACAGGGATTCCTGCAACAACGATCCGAGAGTATTACTACATTCTTGAAGACACGTTCTTAGGTTTTATGCTGCCAGCGTTTGTTAAGACACAAAGAAGAAAATCAATAAGTACGGCTAAATTTTATTTCTTTGATGTTGGTGTCAAAAATAGCTTGGCTGGTATTGAAAAGATCCCGGTAAAGTCTGAGTTGTTTGGCGATGCTTTTGAACACTTTATAGCGATGGAGTTGCGAGCCTATCTTTCTTATCGTAGGTTAAGATTACCATTAAGTTACTGGCGTTCTAAAAGTGGCTTTGAGGTTGACTTCTTAATTGGTGATAGTATTGCTATTGAGGTTAAAGCAACAGAGCGTGTGGCGTCATCTGACCTGAAGGGACTTTATGCTTTTCAAGAAGAAGGTGTTGCTAAACAGTACTGCTTGGTAAGCCAGGATCCAGTTAGCAGAAAGACTTCTAGTGGTATTGAAATTATGCCTTGGCAAGTTTTTATAAAACGTTTATGGCAGAATGAGCTAGTCAATAATTAAAGCTTTGCTTGCAAAGGTTTTAGTTGCTCGATGAGCTGGCGAAGTATTTTAGGGTTGCAAGCGATAATGTTGCCACTTGTTAAGTAATCATCACCACCTTTAAAGTCTGTGACTACACCACCGGCTTCTTTGATAATTAGGCTAGCTGCAGCAATGTCCCAGGGTTTTAAGCCTATTGACCAAAAACCATCGAGCTGTCCAGCGCTGACGTAAGCAAGGTCTAGTGCAGCTGCGCCGGCAATGCGTAGGCTGCGGCACTGTGGAAAAACATTTTTAGCTGCATCAAAGAAGTATTCACGCAGATGTATTTGGCTAGCTGGTAATACGGTGCCAATCATTGCTTGAGAAAGCTGCGTGGCTTTGTTGACGCGAATGCGACGATTATTTTTTTGTGCTCCGCGGCCATGTGAAGCAGAGTAAACGTCATCAAGTAAAGGATCATAAACAACTGCATGTTCAACACGTCCTTTAACTGTTAATGCAATTGAAACACAAAAATGAGGGTAACCATGAATAAAGTTAGTAGTTCCATCCAGTGGGTCGATAATCCATTGATAGTCACTGTCTTGGTTGCTTTGCAAGCCGCCTTCCTCACCGAGTATGCAATGATCAGGGTAGGCTTCTAGTAGGGTTTCAATAATGGCTTGCTCTGAAGCAATATCAACTGGAGTGACAAAGTTATTTTTTGCTTTGGTGCCAACTTCTATGTCTTTGAGCTGATCAATGGCGTTTGTTATGATACGCCCGGCTTTGGTTGCTGCTTTGATTGCTGTATTAACAAAGGGTTGCATGGCTTGCTCCAGTGCGATAAAAGGCGCTTAGGATAGCAGAACTTGATTAACTATTGAACCTAAAAGTCATAGTTGAATTGTATTTCCTCGTGTAACCCTTTAATAAGCCTTTTAGGTTTAAACTGATTTGCACACTGCTTTTGCGTAAGTAAAGTGCAGCGTAGCGAGCCATGAAGCAAAAGCAGTGTGCAAATCAGTAGATAGGTTGGAGTAGTATATTCCAATCGTAAGATGAGCCTGAAGCAGCATCTGAACAGATGTCACCATGATGGTCCATCGGTTAGTCTTCAGTGCTGATAGTATCAGCTATTTGCTCTTTTGTTATTTTCTCAAATAACGTCTTCTTTGCTTCCTGCATCTTTTGTGCAGATTCATGATCAGTCAGAGAATACGCTAATTTATCTAGTCGTTCAAAGGTTTCATTTTCCTTTAAATACTGCTTAGCATTTTCAATTGATTTGAACTTTTCGTAAGGGGTCATAATGGCCTCGTATGGGTAAAGTTTAGTTTGCTTACCCTTGCAATTAATGCTGGTTACAGGGAAGTAACAGGGTCTGTGAAAATTAATATAGTCGTTAAAATGCTGGTTATAGAATTCATTAATTTGCGGAGCAAAACGTTGCTGAATATGTATGTAGCCAAAATGCTTTCTAACAACCGAGCCATTTTTACTTTCCACCAAACCGTTGTCATTACTATGCCTTGGCCTCGATTTAGTGAGTTCAATAAATAATTTTTGCAATAGTTTAGCTACATGCTGATTAATGTACTCTGAGCCATTATCAGTATGTAGGCCTAACACTTTAAATGGAAAGGTATCGATTATTTGCTCTAAGACAGGGATTAAGTAAGCCTCACTAATTTTTTCAACAGCGCAGACTACTTCCATCTGTGTCACCTCGTCAACAGCATTAATATGATAAACACCCTTGATTTTATCCATATCTCCTTGGTGCACTGTATCAATACGTATAAAGCCAGGCCTACCCTCTGGAGTTGGTTTTCGCCTTTCACCAATAGAAACCTGCGTTGCTTTAGTTTTATTAAAGTGTCGCCGTTTGCGCTGGTAGGTTTCAGTTTGTCGAAGATTGTAAAGATGAGAGACTGAGATAAAAGCAAGACGCGCATAACGCTTATCTCCAAACAAATGAAAGGCTCTCTCGCAAAGTTTTTTTGTGGTAGGCCCGCTAAGCGTTTGATGAACCTGATCCGTTTCAGCTAACAACCAAGTATCCTCATGCGTATAGATTAAGCTAAACTTATTTCTAGGTGATCGTTGCTTAACAACAACTTTTCCTGACTTTTGATACTGAGCAATTAGCCTAGTAATTTGTGAACGTGAGTAACCAGTCATTCGTTGCAGGTAATCACGAATCAATCCTTTGTCCTTTTTGCACATACCGCAATAAGCAAATTTTTTTAATGTGTTCGTAACCCATAGGTAAGATTCTGCTCGTGATGTAGCTTCAAAGGTAAGCTGGGTTGATGAGGATAGAAATTGCTCAATCTGGGCAAGTGTGTTTAATTCTATGTCGTTCATATTGATATTCATCCATATAGGATGAACGATCACGCAACAACTTCAGGGATAGAGCGTTATTTTGTCTGTAAAAACCAACTTCAGTACTTAGAAAAACCTTTAAAATTCTAAATGGCACTCTATTGTACCTGTCTCATCGCATAATATCTTAAATTAATTATGCTAATCAATCTAAAAAATTATTTATACCTCAAATTTTTCTCCTCTCAAAATAAATTATTAACTTTTAGGTAATAGCAATTATAGTATCCGTCTTATTTCAGCATGATGCTCATGCTGCGCTCTCTTTAGTTTACTGCGCCTGTGATGAGCGGATGGTAATTAATTCCGCTAGCGAAGGCATAGAATAGTTTTTTGTAATTCTGTCATATATATAATCGAAGACATTAACTGCTAGCTTTTTACATGTCTCAGTAATTGTAACCATTGTATCCTTAGCTTTCGTTCCTTCTTCACTCATAGTATGAAGGTGTACATCGCGCATTCTAGCCTGCTTCCGAGCCATCAACTCTGCTGGATTGTTATGTAGAGGAAACTCTGGCTTTTCCAGCACTAACAATAGCTGCCTTTTCTTTTTTAAGGTGAGCTCAATTTGTTTATCTAGTTTCTCGTAGCCAGTGATTGTTGAGAATAACTCAGTAAACTCATTGGATAGCTTATCTATCTCATCTTGCCCTGGGTTCTTTTTATATTCAATGAGCTTATGATAATAATCCCAAAACCTATCCAAGAAGCTGTCAACAGAGTCTTGGTGCTTCTTAAAAATTGGCGTCAGCTTTTTATAATGCCTACCCTCATGAACCCAGCACAAGGCGAGTGATTCAGTAATGAGCTTAAACTGTGGCGCATCATCGGTAATGAGTGTTTCTATCGCATAAGGACTCTTTCTATATGTTGAGATAGCTGCCGCATCAGTAATCAGCTTTCTATATTTTGGAAATTTTTTATCACCTAATACCTTATCAAGAATAACTTCCAGCTCCTTACTGTTTAAGATAGTCGATGAGTGAAATACCTTTAAGCTTTCGATTACCTTGTGGGGTAAGTTCATAGTAGCCAGTAAATTAAAAGCGGCCTCATTTAATGTGAACCCAAAGTGGTCTTTGCTTAACATTTCAATGACGCTTAATCGACTTTTACTGGTCAGCGTAAAGTAAGCTGAATAATACTCATTACCCAATACATTAACATAACGGTTTTTCCCATCCTCTCTAGCGTTGGTGTCATCTAGGTGCTGGTAGTTCGTGGATTGTAAACCTGCCTTCACAACTTCTACCTTCTCGGGCTCAAGTATCGTAGGTGTTTTAATTGTGAAGCTATGGATGGTTGATTTACTAATATCTATGTTGGCGGTTTTATAAAATGTCTCAAGGCTTTCTAGCGTCATACCACCTTGAGTATTTAGGAAGCTTGTCCAGCTTTTAATAGTAGGGCCGAACTGGCCCTCATAACCAGTTGGCAGAGGTGCTGTATAGTGTTTGTTTTCAGAAGGGGAGTAATATTGTTGGCGCAAAAAAAGAGTGTTATTAGCAGCAATTTTTATATCCTGGATAAGTGTTTTCTTAGAGCCATTTGGCACAGCATCGCTGGGCAACGAATCTGGATTAATTGTTAGTGTCACTGTATTAGAGACTTCGAGATTTTTTTTACTAGATTTTGGCTTTCTAGTTTTATTGGTTTTATTTCCTTTTCTATCCTTCTCGGAGGAATGATCCTTGTCCTTGTTAGCGCGCGTTTGCTTTCTAACATTAGGCTTTCCTTGCTCACCTTTATATTTATTTAATGCGTTATTTAACGATTGCACCTTGTCTTCTAGCTTTATGATTTTCTCAGCCTGACTTTCACATACATTGCTAAAATCTGTTTCTAGTGCTGTTGGTGTAACAGTATTATTAAATCTCTCAATGAGATCGGCTAAAACTGATTTGTCAGGTTGTTTTTTCATAGGAAGAGTATACCACGGGTTTGAAAAGGTAAATTTTCCCCACACAGATGGCCGTACTGCTGAAATTATTTTTAAGCCATGAACCTGATCGATGAAAAAATAATCCGAGCATACAGCGTTGTTATAGAGCGCACATCATGCTTTTATGACACACGATGATTCCAATATAAAATTTCCAAATTTGCACGAAAAAGCTGTCAAGAACTTTTTGAATTATTTTCAAATCATGCTGATATTGAACGGATACCAATTATATCTCGTTAATAAGAACAAGAATGATCTATCCTAAAACCCTATGAAGCCTTATTATTCACTTCAACTTAAGTATCTAGGTGATCCGCTCCACTGGTCATCAATTTCCACTAAAACAGCTGATACGAGCCTTAGGCACGATTCAGTATTAGGGAAAATTCCAACTGTATGCGTCCTTCTTTTTACCTCTCTGTTTACGCGCTCAGCTATGTTACTGGTTCTTAATCTTTTTTGATGCGGCCTGTCAAAGTTCATCACTACTAAGCCCTCCGGTATATTCACTTCCAACCAAGAAGAAAGCTCTGGTGCTGTTTGCTGATATTTATCTACCGCCATAGCCAATAGTCTTTCCGACTCATGAATGTTTGAGGCATTAAATATAGCTGTAATCTCCTCAGCTACTGGTTCCTTCATTGAGCGCTTTGGTATGTGAGCCTGAGCATTTTGCTGCAAATGAAATTGGCAGCGTTGCCAAGGAACACTGGGGAACACAGCTCTTCTAGCGGCTTTTAGGCCAGTATGAGCGTCGCTAGTAATCAACTCAATACCATGTATACCTCGCTCAACCAACTGCTGAAGAAAATCACGCCAATGTACCTCAGCCTCTGATAACGCAACAGAAACACCTAGCACTGTTCTCTTGCCGGTTGATTCATCAAAGCCATAGGCTATCAATACCGCACAGTCTTGTACTGTGCCGCTAGTGCGCACCTTCTCATAACGTGCATCTAGCCAAAGATATTTTATCTTTCCTAACGGCTTATTTCGCCATTTCTTTAAATCTTCATCCAACAATTTAGCGCAACGGCTTACCTCTGTGCTTGAAATATCTGTTCCACAGAGTTGCTTTAGCACCTTTTCAACTTTGCGCGTGGAAACCCCATGCACATACATTTCAGCGACAGCCAGCTTAAGTGCTCTATCAGAGCGTACACCTCGCTCTAAGACTGATGGATAGAAGGCTTCATTGGAGTCTCTAACCTGCGGTATCTGTAGCTCAAGCTGACCTTGACCTGTGTTAATTAACCTTGGTTTAAAGCCGTTCGCATATCCGTTTCTATCGCCAGTTCGCTCATAAGGACTGGCATTTAAATGGCGCTCCCTTTCTATTAACATAGCCTCATTCATCAACCTGGAGACAAGCTTAGGTAAAGCTTCAAACCCCTCCATCGCTAAAACATGTATGGCTTCTTCGATTAAGTTCTCATTTTTATAGCAGCTCATTGTCATTCCTCTTTTTTGGTTAAGTTTACCTTAAAAGGAATTTCTAATCTGACTGAGTCGCCTGCTTATTTTCAGCAAGTCAATGGAATTTACAGAAAGGATGGCGCACTAGCACTTCAGGCCCACTTTGCATTGGAAAGTGGGGGCTATTTCAGGCTCATCTTGCATTGGAAGAGACTGGAGTTGGCTTTTCGATTGAAAATAGTAAAATGTAACCATTTTTTTGAACTGTTGGGAGAGGGTTAATGAAAAAATTGTTATTAGGTTTGTTGGGAGGCTTGTGTTTGGTTGGTATGGCGCAGGCAAGTTCATTAGATTCTATGGGTTGGGTTTATTATGGGGCAATACCTCTGAAGCCTGGTCAGCCTGGGCCTGTATTTAAGTATGATGTATTGACAAAATATGGGGCTCAAGGTGTTTCAGAAGCAATAGCAGCTTGTCCTGACCTATCTGATAAGAGTTGGCGTAAGGTTAGCGTTGGCCTTGGTTATCATTGTGATAGTTTGACTTGCCGTTATAAAAAGTTACCGGAGTATCCTGCACAAGATGTTTGCCATTTACCATAATTGCTATGTTAAATAATATCCGTATTGTTTTGTTACACACATTCCATCCCGGTAATATTGGCTCAACCGCTCGTGCTATGAAGACTATGGGGCTGACTCGCTTGTATCTGGTACAGCCAAGGGAGTTTCCTTCTGGGCAAGCTAATGCTTTGGCCTCTTCGGCAATTGATATATTAGAGCAGGCTACTGTGTGTGACAGCTTGGCAGAAGCAATAGCTGACTGTGAGCATGTCTATGGGAGTGGATCGGAAATTCGTGGCCCGTTAGCTAAGCCGATATTAACGCCAAGAGAAATGGCTGTTGAGGTATTAGCATTACCTAATGAGCAGCAGGTTGCACTGGTATTTGGTTGTGAAACCAGTGGCATGAATAATGCAGAAATGGCGTTATGTCAGAAGCAAATTCAAATTCCTAGCCACCCTGATTATGATTCGCTTAACTTAGCTGCAGCAGTGCAAGTATTTACTTATGAACTGCGGATGGCAGAGTTGGCTGCTAGGGCTGCACTAAGCTCAGTACAAAGTGAAGAGTCGGTGCCATTGGCAACTAGTGCTCACTTGGAAAGCCTTTATAAACGTTTGCGTGAAACAATGGAGTTAACTGGATTTTTTAATCCAGCAGCACCGCTTAGTATGATGCGTAAAATGCGCCGTGTGTTTAATGCGGCACAGTTGCGTAAGAATGAGATCGATTTACTGCAGGGTTTTTTACACTCAGTACGGCGCCTGAAAAAGTAACACACAAATCAGTCGAACAAATCTGAACTTTTTCAGGTTTAACTACATAGGAGACTCTTAGAGCCCCATCATCCATTGGGTCGGAATAAACAAAGCTAGCCAGCCGGCGATTGCTAAGAAAGGGCCGTAGGCAAATGGCTCGTCTACTTTGTGTTTTTTAAATAAAATTAAGCTGCCTAGTGTGATAATACAAAGTATGCTGCTTAGCAAAACAATAAAGGGTAGGTATTGCCAGCCTAGCCATGCGCCTAATGCAGCGAGTAGTTTCATATCACCGCCACCTAAACCATCTTTTTTGCGCAATAGCTGAAAGGAGGTGCCAATTAGCCAAAATACTAAATAACCAGCAATAGCACCGAATACCGCATTTTGTAGCGAGGTGAATAAGTTGAAGCAGTTAACGAATAGACCAAGCCAAAGTAGTGGTAAGGTTAAACTGTTGGGGAGTAGCTGGTGTTTTAAATCAATGGCAATTAACGCAATTAAAGTCCAGCTAAACAAAAATGCTAAGCCAAGTAATAGTGTGTTTTGGTAATAAAATACTAATGGAATAGTAATTAAAGCAGCGCTTAACTCAACAACGGGGTAGTGCCAGCTTATTGCTGTTTGGCAAAATGCACAACGACCTCGTAGGCAGAGGTAGCTTAGTAGGGGAATATTATGAAACCAACGTAGGCGATGTTGGCAGTGTGGGCAGTGTGAGGCTGGAACGGCTAGATTAAAAGGAGAGTGTTGAGGTTGCTTGTTAAGCAGGATAAGCGGGCTGCGGTAGATGACAACGTTTAGAAAGCTGCCAGCAATTAGGCCAATGATGATTGAGAAAGGTAATACTACTCCGAGAGGGGGCATGAGCTTTCCTTGTCGCTTGTTTATTATTTGACAATGTAGCGATAAGCAAGGTGGGTGACAAGAGCTAACTTACTGTTTTTTGAGAAAAATTGCCAAAAATAAGGAATTACGGTAGAGTAAATTTGCTCCACTACGGGGGCGACAGATTGGTATGTCAGCCGCAACAAGGAGGGGGTGGTGAGCTGGTTTCAACGCAACAACACTAAGACAGCAGGCTTGTTGTGCTTGAGCTTTACTACAGAAGGCGTTGCTCTGGCAGCTACGCCTGATCCACAGCAAAGTGCTGCTATTTCCCATGTTGAGTTTCTTACTGCACAAGGTGAGCAACAGTTTACAGTGCTTAAAAAATATTTATTTGAGCATAATTTGACGGGTATGGATTGTGCCGTAGTGCTGCCACCGAGCGCTTATCGATTAGTGCAAATTGAAACACCAGAGGTTGATGAGGAGACTTTAAGTTCTTCAGCGCTTTGGTTGGTTAAGGACCTTATTGATTTTTCTATTGCTGAAGCAGCTGTTGATGCTTTTTTTGTGCCGGTTCGAAAAGGAACGCCACAGAAAGCAGAGGCAGTTGTCGCTCACCTGCCGGAGTTGATTGAGCTGCGAACTTCACTGGAAGCAATGGGGCTGAAATTAGTTATTGTTGATATTGCTGAACTTGCTTTACGAAACCTATTGCTAAAAAAAGAAGAAGAGCAAAAAAGTCTTGGTTTGCTTTATATTGATCAAGAGCATGTGCAATTAATGGTTGTGCAGAATGATTTAATTGGTTTAATTCGACGGCTTAATACACTGTTGGCAGCTGATAGTGAGCCAAGTGCGAAGTCACAATTAGTGCTTGAAATACAGCGTTCACTTGATTTTTATCAAACTCAACTGGGTAAGCCTACGCCGACAAAACTTTACTTAAACCCCAGTTCGGAGTTATGGCAGCCTTGGATTTAGTGAAAAACTTATATAACCTTTTGAAATTATTACTAATAATGGATGTGGTTATGATACATGAGCGCGAGGTTATAGAGTTATTTTGTCGCATAGATGATTTTGCTGAGGAATTTGCAGCACTTGAGCGCAAAGATCTACTCCCTTCATCTGCAGAAAAAAAGTCAGGTCCACCTTGTTGTTTAGCTTATAGCGAGATTATGACAATCATGATTTTGTTCCAAATGATCGGCTATAGAAACTTTAAATATTTTTATACTGGCTTTCTAAAAACATACTGGGGACATTACTTCCCTAATTTACCCAGTTACTCACGTTTTATTGAATTGATGCCTAGAGCGCTAATGCCACTGACAATTTTTATTACTCTTAACGGTGGCAGGCGTAGTGGCATTTACTACATTGACTCAAGTTGCCTACCAAACTGTCACATTAAACGCACTAAACGCCACCGCACATTTAAAGCGGTTGCAAAACTTGGAAAAACATCTGTTGGTTGGTTTTTTGGTCTGAAACTTCATTTAGTAATCAATGACATAGGTGAGTTAATCGCCTTTAAAGTCACGCCCGGCAATCATCATGATTTAGCTGCAGGTGTCTCATTGTTTGAAGGGCTGGAGGGTTTGGCCTTCGGAGATAAAGGCTATATTGGGAAGGCTGTTTTTGAAAAACTACTTGATAGCGGTTTGAAGTTAATTACACGCAAAAGAAAAAATATGAAAAATGCGCAGCCACTTAGCGATCACGAGCAACAGTTATTAAATCAGCGAGGGATCATTGAGACTGTTTTTGGCTGCTTGAAACATAAGTTTCATATTTGGCACACCAGACATCGCTCGGTTGCAAATGCTATTACACATCTTGTTGCTGGGTTGGCTGCTTATATTATTGAGCCATTAACAATTACTGCAGTGAAAAGGTTGCCAAGCAATTAGAATTTAATTACTTGATCACTATTAACTGCTAGTGCGCCATCCTTTCTGTAAATTCCATTGACTTGCTGAAAATAAGCAGGCCACTCAGTCAGATTAGAAATTCCTTTTAAGGTAAACTTAACCAAAAAAGAGGAATGACAATGAGCTGCTATAAAAATGAGAACTTAATCGAAGAAGCCATACATGTTTTAGCGATGGAGGGGTTTGAAGCTTTACCTAAGCTTGTCTCCAGGTTGATGAATGAGGCTATGTTAATAGAAAGGGAGCGCCATTTAAATGCCAGTCCTTATGAGCGAACTGGCGATAGAAACGGATATGCGAACGGCTTTAAACCAAGGTTAATTAACACAGGTCAAGGTCAGCTTGAGCTACAGATACCGCAGGTTAGAGACTCCAATGAAGCCTTCTATCCATCAGTCTTAGAGCGAGGTGTACGCTCTGATAGAGCACTTAAGCTGGCTGTCGCTGAAATGTATGTGCATGGGGTTTCCACGCGCAAAGTTGAAAAGGTGCTAAAGCAACTCTGTGGAACAGATATTTCAAGCACAGAGGTAAGCCGTTGCGCTAAATTGTTGGATGAAGATTTAAAGAAATGGCGAAATAAGCCGTTAGGAAAGATAAAATATCTTTGGCTAGATGCACGTTATGAGAAGGTGCGCACTAGCGGCACAGTACAAGACTGTGCGGTATTGATAGCCTATGGCTTTGATGAATCAACCGGCAAGAGAACAGTGCTAGGTGTTTCTGTTGCGTTATCAGAGGCTGAGGTACATTGGCGTGATTTTCTTCAGCAGTTGGTTGAGCGAGGTATACATGGTATTGAGTTGATTACTAGCGACGCTCATACTGGCCTAAAAGCCGCTAGAAGAGCTGTGTTCCCCAGTGTTCCTTGGCAACGCTGCCAATTTCATTTGCAGCAAAATGCTCAGGCTCACATACCAAAGCGCTCAATGAAGGAACCAGTAGCTGAGGAGATTACAGCTATATTTAATGCCTCAAACATTCATGAGTCGGAAAGACTATTGGCTATGGCGGTAGATAAATATCAGCAAACAGCACCAGAGCTTTCTTCTTGGTTGGAAGTGAATATACCGGAGGGCTTAGTAGTGATGAACTTTGACAGGCCGCATCAAAAAAGATTAAGAACCAGTAACATAGCTGAGCGCGTAAACAGAGAGGTAAAAAGAAGGACGCATACAGTTGGAATTTTCCCTAATACTGAATCGTGCCTAAGGCTCGTATCAGCTGTTTTAGTGGAAATTGATGACCAGTGGAGCGGATCACCTAGATACTTAAGTTGAAGTGAATAATAAGGCTTCATAGGGTTTTAGGATAGATCATTCTTGTTCTTATTAACGAGATATAATTGCTATTACCTAAAAGCTAATAATTTATTTTGAGAGGAGAAAAATTTGAGGTATAAATAATTTTTTAGATTGATTAGCATAATTAATTTAAGATATTATGCGATGAGACAGGTACAATAGAGTGCCATTTAGAATTTTAAAGGTTTTTCTAAGTACTGAAGTTGGTTTTTACAGACAAAATAACGCTCTATCTATTAACTCCGAACTGGGGTTACTTAACAGTTGCTATAGCAAAGTCAGTGCCTTGGTTGCAGCATGAACTAGAGACTCAACTTGCATTGCAGTCTGAAGCGCTAACTTTAGATTGGTTGTCTGTAGCACCGCCTTTAACTGATGAGCTGCAGTCGCGTTGTATGGCGGTGTTAGGTGAGACACAGCGTTTCCAGACTGATAAAGAAAAAGGGGAGGCGCATGAGGCAACAGATTAACCTCATTAAAGCCTTGCCAAAGCATGAGCGAGTTTGGCTACCATTAAAGCGAATGAAACAAATTTGTTTGGGTTTTGTCGTGTTACTTGCTTTGCTTTATGCCTTTGCTGTATGGCAGAACATTCATTTATCTGGAAAGCATGAGGAGGTAATAGTTAAAGAAAAGAATATGCTTGAGGATATTAAAGCGCTAGCTGAAAAACACCCTAGAGAAGAGGTGGATACTGAGATCCAACAGCAGGTCAAAAAGCTAGAAGCACAGTTGCGCTCTAATCAAGAAATCCTTGTCTTATTAAAGGCGAGTAAGGCATTGAACCTGGTTGGCTTTTCTCAGTATTTAGAGGCATTAACTCAGGCAATTCCAGTGAATGCTTGGTTGACTCATATTACTATTACGCAAGCTGGTGAAAAGGTGGATTTACAAGGTAAATCTTATGATAGTCACACTGTGTTAAGTTTTGTTGATCGTTTGAATAAGAATAAATTATTTAAAGATTTAGATTTAACTTTTCGTTTGGTAAAAGTTAAGCGTGGTGAGCCTTCTGCGGATGGTGAGGCTGCGGGGCAGCCAGTGTTGTATGACTTTACTATTACTACAAGTGAAGATGATGAAGATATTGCTTAGTTATTGGCGAAAAGCGTTAGCGTGGTTAGAGGATCATTCTGACAAGGAGAGATTGTTGGTTTTGATCGGCGTATTATTGGTTATTTTAATTGTCTGGTTCTTATTACTGTATGCACCTATTAAACGTTCCATCAATATGAAAAAAGCCTTAATAGAGGCATCTAATCAACAGTTTAAGGTTTTTAAAGATCGTGCTGATTTAATTGTTGCTGAAGCAAAAAATTCACCAGCTAAGTTGTTAAAAGAAAAGCATGAAAAGCTCAGTAAGGATCTAACGGAACTTAGTAGCCATTTGGTTGTTTATGATGCGCAGACACTGGAGCCCGGTGAGGTAATCCCGGTGTTAAGGAAGTTATTAGTGAATAATCGTGTGCAGTTGACACATTTAGAGCGAACTTCAGTTGAGCCACTTTCAGAAAGCATGATCGATGGCTCTAAATTATGGCAGGCTAATTTTGTTATGGAGTTTGCTGGTAATTACTTTTCCACTTTGCACTACCTTGAGGCGCTGGAGGAAATTAAATATCGAATCTTTTGGGAGGGGTTAGAGTACAAGGTAACCGATTACCCTCAAGGCACAGTAAAATTATCAATCTATACACTTAATGAGTCTGATGATGAAGAAGCGGCCACTAATTAATTTATTCTTATTGTCTGGGACGTTGGGCTTGTTGCTTCAGCCAGTTTTTGCCCAGCGAGATCCAACTAAACCTGCTAGCTATCAGCAGGCAGTTAGCCAGGGTGATGTTGGCATAAGTACCGATGAGTTAGCAGTAAAAGCAATTATCCATGGTAGGAGTCGTCAGTTTGCTTTAATTGGTGACCAGTATGTGACAGTAGGTGGCTCGGTTGCTGGGGCAAAAGTGGTCGAGATCAAGGCGAACAGTGTCGTATTTCAGGACCCTAAAACAGGCAAGCACAGTATATTCCAATCGTAAGATGAGCCTGAAGCAGCATCTGAACAGATGTCACCATGATGGTCCATCGGTTAGTCTTCAGTGCTGATAGTATCAGATATTTGCTCTTTTGTTATTTTCTCAAATAACGTCTTCTTTGCTTCCTGCATCTTTTGTGCAGATTCATGATCAGTCAGAGAATACGCTAATTTATCTAGTCGTTCAAAGGTTTCATTTTCCTTTAAATACTGCTCAGCATTTTCAATTGATTTGAACTTTTCGTAAGGAGTCATAATGGCCTCGTAAGGGTAAAGTTTAGTTTGCTTACCCTTGCTATTAATGCTGGTTACAGGGAAGTAACAAGGTCTGTGAAAATTAATATAGTCGTTAAAATGCTGGTTATAGAATTCATTAATTTGCGGGGCAAAACGTTGTTGAATATGTATGTAGCCAAAATGCTTTCTAACAACCGAGCCATTTTTACTTTCCACCAAACCGTTGTCATTACTATGCCTTGGCCTCGATTTAGTGAGTTCAATAAATAACTTTTGCAATAGTTTAGCTACATGCTGATTAATGTACTCTGAGCCATTATCAGCATGTAGGCCTAACACTTTAAATGGAAAGGTATCGATTATTTGCTCTAAGACAGGGATTAAGTAAGCCTCACTAATTTTTTCAACAGCGCAGACTACTTCCATCTGTGTCACCTCGTCAACAGCATTAATATGATAAACACCCTTGATTTTATCCATATCTCCTTGGTGCACTGTATCAATACGTATAAAGCCAGGCCTACCCTCTGGAGTTGGTTTTCGCCTTTCACCAATAGAAACCTGCGTTGCTTTAGTTTTATTAAAGTGTCGCCGTTTGCGCTGGTAGGTTTCAGTTTGTCGAAGATTGTAAAGATGAGAGACTGAGATAAAAGCAAGACGCGCATAACGCTTATCTCCAAACAAATGAAAGGCTCTCTCGCAAAGTTTTTTTGTGGTAGGCCCGCTAAGCGTTTGATGAACCTGATCCGTTTCAGCTAACAACCAAGTATCCTCATGCGTATAGATTAAGCTAAACTTATTTCTAGGTGATCGTTGCTTAACAACAACTTTTCCTGACTTTTGATACTGAGCAATTAGCCTAGTAATTTGTGAACGTGAGTAACCAGTCATTCGTTGCAGGTAATCACGAATCAATCCTTTGTCCTTTTTGCACATACCGCAATAAGCAAATTTTTTTAATGTGTTCGTAACCCATAGGTAAGATTTTGCTCGTGATGTAGCTTCAAAGGTAAGCTGGGTTGATGAGGATAGAAATTGCTCAATCTGGGCAAGTGTGTTTAATTCTATGTCGTTCATATTGATATTCATCCATATAGGATGAACGATCACGCAACAACTTCAGGCCCACTTTGCATTGGAAAGTGGGGGCTATTTCAGGCTCATCTTGCATTGGAAGAGACTAGCACTTTACTGTTGGGGTGTTTAATGATTCAATCAAAGAACCTGTACAAGGAAAGGGAAAGTGATGGTGAGGCGGGTTGGTAAAAGGGTGGTCCTTAGTGGTGTTATTGTCATATGCTTAGTATTGTCGGCTTGCTCTTATTATAAGCCTCAAGAAGGGCATCCAGCTATTAATCAAATCAATGCAACGATGCAAACGGGCATCGCTAATAATGAGCTGATCGCTAAAGAAGGTGCTTCTAATGTTCCTGCTGATATTGGCGCAGCTTTATTGCCTGATATGACAATCGCAGGCAATAGCCAGCAAGCTTCTGCCCAACTAGGTAAGCGTTTTAATATTGCTGTTAATAATGTGCCTGCCAGACAGTTTTTTATGGGGCTTGTGAAAGGCACTTCTTATAATATGGTTGTTAGTCCTAAAGTTACTGGCAATATCACTTTAGACTTGAAAAACGTTACTGTAAAAGAAGCACTGGATGCAGTACATGATTTATATGGCTATCAATATCAGCAAACTAGCTACGGTTATCAAGTATACCCAGCAGGGCTGCAAACTCGTATTTTTAAAGTAAATTACCTTGATGTTGATCGTACTGGGAAATCTAGTACTTTAATTAGTTCAGGGCAGGTAACGCAAAGTGACCTAAGTCAGAATAATACTAACCCAAATGTTACAAACTTGAGTGGGGGTGATAATGTTGCAAAAAACTTAGCGCCAGCAAGTAGCGTGTCTACTACCACTAAATCTAACTTTTGGCAGGAACTTACCAAGACGCTTAATGCAATTGTCGGTGATAAGGATGGCAGTCAAGTTATCGTTAACCCTGATGCTGGTTTGGTTATTATTAAAGCTTTTCCTGCGCGAATGAGTGAAGCGGCGAAGTACTTGGACTTCGTTCAGACTAATATGAATCGTGAAGTGATTATTGATGCTAAAGTGCTTGAGGTTGAGTTAAATCATGGTTACCAGGCTGGTATTAATTGGGAAGCTTTAGGGTTAAGTCAGACAGGAATAGGGACTATTCCTGCCACTGGTAACACTGAAATCGATAATGGGCTTAAAGCGTTTACGCAGTTCTTTGCATTAAAAGGTAGTTATCATCATAGCTTTAGTATCTTGATCAACTTGCTGGCGACAGAGGGTAATGTGCAGGTGTTATCTAGCCCGCGTATTGCAACTATGAATAACCAAAAGGCCATTATTAAAGTTGGTGATGATGAGTTTTTCATTACGAACGTTGAGAACACGGCGATTGTGGTGGGTTCTAGTGCGGAAACATCTCAAGATATTGATCTAACCCCTTTCTTTTCTGGTATTGCGCTTGATGTAACGCCGGAAATCTCTTCTAATGGTTCGGTGATTTTGCATATTCATCCAATTGTTAGCAAGGTTACTGATCAGAATAAGAAGTTTACGGTGAGTGGTGAGGAGCAGGATCTGCCGTTAGCTTTAAGTCAGATTAGAGAGTCTGATAGTATTGTGCGAGCTAAGAATGGTCAAATAGTTGTGATTGGTGGATTGATGGAAAATAAAACCCAAGAAACTATTGCCTCAACTCCGTTCTTAAGTAAAGTTCCTTTAGTTGGCCCGCTGTTCCGGCGTACTAACCAACAATCAGTTAAAACTGAGCTGGTTATCTTGTTGCGCCCCATCATTGTTGATCCGCAAACATTGAACAATACCTTAACAAAAGCCGCAGCAGGATTTAGAAAATTGGACAGAGGGTTTCATTTTGGTGCTTACCCTGAGGTGTTTGGTAATACTGGTGAGCCAAGGTTGCCTAGTAAAAAAGCTAAAGCCTCCTCTGCTGCAGTGGCGCCGCAAAGCAAACGAACCTACTATAAGTGAGAAAATTATGTATTTAGATCACTTTAAATTAAACAAATTGCCTTTTAGTTTGACGCCTGATACAGCTTTCTTTTGTGATTTGGCAGGCTATCAAGCGGCTTTAAATGTCTTGCTTTTCAGTATTAAAAGCGGTGAAGGATTTATTAAAATCATTGCTGAGGTGGGTACGGGTAAAACTATGCTTTGTCGGTATCCGTTCAATATCAGCATGATTTGAAAATAATTCAAAAAGTTCTTGACAGCTTTTTCGTGCAAATTTGGAAATTTTATATTGGAATCATCGTGTGTCATAAAAGCATGATGTGCGCTCTATAACAACGCTGTATGCTCGGATTATTTTTTCATCGATCAGGTTCATGGCTTAAAAATAATTTCAGCAGTACGGCCATCTGTGTGGGGAAAATTTACCTTTTCAAACCCGTGGTATACTCTTCCTATGAAAAAACAACCTGACAAATCAGTTTTAGCCGATCTCATTGAGAGATTTAATAATACTGTTACACCAACAGCACTAGAAACAGATTTTAGCAATGTATGTGAAAGTCAGGCTGAGAAAATCATAAAGCTAGAAGACAAGGTGCAATCGTTAAATAACGCATTAAATAAATATAAAGGTGAGCAAGGAAAGCCTAATGTTAGAAAGCAAACGCGCGCTAACAAGGACAAGGATCATTCCTCCGAGAAGGATAGAAAAGGAAATAAAACCAATAAAACTAGAAAGCCAAAATCTAGTAAAAAAAATCTCGAAGTCTCTAATACAGTGACACTAACAATTAATCCAGATTCGTTGCCCAGCGATGCTGTGCCAAATGGCTCTAAGAAAACACTTATCCAGGATATAAAAATTGCTGCTAATAACACTCTTTTTTTGCGCCAACAATATTACTCCCCTTCTGAAAACAAACACTATACAGCACCTCTGCCAACTGGTTATGAGGGCCAGTTCGGCCCTACTATTAAAAGCTGGACAAGCTTCCTAAATACTCAAGGTGGTATGACGCTAGAAAGCCTTGAGACATTTTATAAAACCGCCAACATAGATATTAGTAAATCAACCATCCATAGCTTCACAATTAAAACACCTACGATACTTGAGCCCGAGAAGGTAGAAGTTGTGAAGGCAGGTTTACAATCCACGAACTACCAGCACCTAGATGACACCAACGCTAGAGAGGATGGGAAAAACCGTTATGTTAATGTATTGGGTAATGAGTATTATTCAGCTTACTTTACGCTGACCAGTAAAAGTCGATTAAGCGTCATTGAAATGTTAAGCAAAGACCACTTTGGGTTCACATTAAATGAGGCCGCTTTTAATTTACTGGCTACTATGAACTTACCCCACAAGGTAATCGAAAGCTTAAAGGTATTTCACTCATCGACTATCTTAAACAGTAAGGAGCTGGAAGTTATTCTTGATAAGGTATTAGGTGATAAAAAATTTCCAAAATATAGAAAGCTGATTACTGATGCGGCAGCTATCTCAACATATAGAAAGAGTCCTTATGCGATAGAAACACTCATTACCGATGATGCGCCACAGTTTAAGCTCATTACTGAATCACTCGCCTTGTGCTGGGTTCATGAGGGTAGGCATTATAAAAAGCTGACGCCAATTTTTAAGAAGCACCAAGACTCTGTTGACAGCTTCTTGGATAGGTTTTGGGATTATTATCATAAGCTCATTGAATATAAAAAGAACCCAGGGCAAGATGAGATAGATAAGCTATCCAATGAGTTTACTGAGTTATTCTCAACAATCACTGGCTACGAGAAACTAGATAAACAAATTGAGCTCACCTTAAAAAAGAAAAGGCAGCTATTGTTAGTGCTGGAAAAGCCAGAGCTTCCTCTACATAACAATCCAGCAGAGTTGATGGCTCGGAAGCAGGCTAGAATGCGCGATGTACACCTTCATACTATGAGTGAAGAAGGAACGAAAGCTAAGGATACAATGGTTACAATTACTGAGACATGTAAAAAGCTAGCAGTTAATGTCTTCGATTATATATATGACAGAATTACAAAAAACTATTCTATGCCTTCGCTAGCGGAATTAATTACCATCCGCTCATCACAGGCGCAGTAAACTAAAGAGAGCGCAGCATGAGCATCATGCTGAAATAAGACGGATACCTTTGTCGCTTGTTACTTAACCAGTTAACAGAGCCAGTTATTACAGCGTATATTCCTAATCCAGATCTTAATCCCATGGGGCTGCGTAAGGCTCTTGCCAAAGAGCTTGGTATTGAAGCCTCTTTTTATAATGATAATGTGGCATTAATGACAGTTATTACTGAACGCCTGTTAACTTTACATGCAGCAGGGAAGCAAGTAGTGCTTATTATTGATGAGGCGCAGGCCTTATCGGATGAAAGTTTGGAAACTTTGCGTTTAATGACAAACCTTGAAACTGAGACAGAACGGTTATTGCAAATTGTGCTGTTTGCTCAGCCTGAGCTTGATGAGCGCTTGGAGCAACATCAGTTCCGTCAGTTTCGTCAAAGGGGTGCTGCCTCTATATAATGTAGGCTATATTGCTGCTGGCACGCCAAAATCATTGACCTTCTCCCAAAACTGATCCCATCTGCCTTTAGTCTTTACTAGTGTTCTCAAGCATAAAACGATTTTCATTCCCTTGTCTTTCCAGCGCATTCCTGATCCGCCTAATCTTTGTTTAACAATTGTTTTACATGCTGCTTCAGTGACGCCAGAGCCAATTGGTGCATTCTGCTTAATCAAATTATGATACGACATTCGCTTTTCTTTAATATTATTTTCAAAATACGTAATTGTTCCTTCTAGCTTTTCTCTAAGCGATTTATTCAGTTTTTTATTTAGATGCTCTTTAAGCTCAGCAAGTATTCTACCTGCCGCACCTTTCTTGTGCTTTAAGTCATGACATCTCTCTTCGAGCCAAACATCACGCTCATCTCTTTCAGATTTTTTGGTAAATACTGCCTTTGATGCTTCGCCGAGATATTCAGTTGCATGCCAAAAATCTAAAATTTGCGTATCAGTATGTTTTTTTAGAAATGGCCAATTATTTTTTGCTCCATCAGCAACGCCAATTGTTTTAGCATCAGGGTAATATTTCTTTTTCAGCTTTATTTCCTTTTCAAGCCTATTAAAGAATTCATCTTTTCCATATTCTGGTGATGCTGCAACGTAGGTTGTGTGCAGGCGTGCACCATGCTTATCATACATGGAAATAGTTCCAACCATGCTCTCTCTATAACCATCATCAACGGTGAGAACATATGCACCATCTAAGCTAATACTTAGCATCTCAATGCCTGCATCAAGCTTTGGCTCTTCATATTCCCACTCAGCCTCTTTGGCTTGTGCAATACCGCCAACAAAATCAGTTGCCCGTTGCAAGTATGAATGTGAGATTTTACGGTTATGATTGACCTTGAGATCATCAATAACACTAGGAGCAGGTAAGTTTGAGTATTTATGTGAGATTATTTTTGCAAATCGCGGTGTTGATCCTTGGATAATTCTAGCCTTATCTTCTAAAGGACAAAAGACCTTCCCGCCTTTAGAGGTTTGATAAACATAACGCTTAACTCGAGCAACTCCATAACCCAACTTTGCCCTTTCTAAAATTAAACCTATCCAAATCAATGACTTACATTTTAAAAAAACGTTTAGGGTCACTACAACTTAACAAATTGTTTTTTCAGTGTGCCCAGGTTGTGAATTCATGCCTAACGATTTATAGATCACAACTTGCTCTGGAGTTGCCTTTGAGGTTCTTCTAACAGAAAGTAGTTTATTATTTTCAAGCCGCATCGTAGTCGTGATACGAACCTGAGTGCTAAAAATCTGCCGTATAGTTTGCCAGCTACTATCAATGTTCTGCAATTTAAGTTGATGGCGAATAGTGTGTAGTAAGTGATAAGCAAGAATACTAATAAACAGATGGGCATCAACTCGCTCTTGCTTTTGATGGTAGATAGGACGCAGGCCTAACTCTGATTTTAATGATCTGAATGCCGATTCAACATCAGTTAGAGTTGTATAGATTCTCCAAATTGTTTTTTCATCTAAATCCATTCTGTTACTACGCAAACAATATGCGCCCAGATTCTCAGAGTTAACTTTACTCCAACTGATTTTCGTAACCTTATCAGCCTCTGAATCAAGCGTGATAGTGTATCGACCTGAAACACGTTTATGGCGCTCCTTTATTCGACCTAAACGCAAGGTTACTTTCTCAATTGCTTTCATTCCGGTTTTTTTAGTGAGTCCATTAGCTAACTTAATTAATTCCTCTTCGAAACGAGTCTCAGCCTTACTAATCAGATTTAAGCTTTTTTCTTCCTTAGCCTGAGAATGGCAGTACAGTAAGACTTCATTTGCTTCAGTATCTTTAATTAATTGCGATGTAACCGTATTATTTACTGATTCTTTTACTAGCACTTTATCAATGTTTTCATCGACAACAGGCAATGCTCTACGGCTCACTACAATATAATGGAAACCTTTTTCAGTAAGCCATGAAATATTTTCTTCAGTTGCAAAACCAGCATCTAAGACAATTGTTGCCTCTGGCTGTGCATGAAGCTCAGTTAGCATTTCGGATAATGTTTTAGGCTCGCTAACATTCCCTTTGAAAAATTCACTGCGTTGCGGGAACCCTGAGCCATCCAGCACGAGTCCTAGAGAAACAAGCGGACAATCAGACCGCTTCTCCTTTGATCGACCATGCTGTGCGTGATCATTCTGTAATGCTCTACCCTCAAAGTAGGTATTGGTTATATCGTAGAGAGTGATCACCTGATTTAAACTAAAGAGATTTTTCTCACGTTCGAATAATTGATCTTCAATCATTTGCTTATGTTTGAGTAACTCATCAGCAGTCTTATAGAATTTCTTGAGTGATAGTTCTGAGAAATCAGTACCCAGTAATTCATCTAACGCACTTTGATTGCTTAAATAATAGTGCGTACTTAAATCACTTCCTGGGGCAACTAGCCGCCCAATGATGGTAGCAAGCATCAGGTGACATTGTTTTTGATTAAAGCCCAAAGCCCTGAACAATTCCTCAAGTTGTAATTGCCTGGCAGCATGTAAGCCCAACGCCTCAGCTCCAACGTGTCGTATGTCCGCGCTCTCAATGGAGTTAACATCCACTGTTTTAAAGTCAGGTTCTACCGCGCTTACTGAATTAACAGCGATACTTGTCTCATTGTCATCAGCAAACCTAGAGCGAATGCGTTTTACATACATTTGCGCCTGTTTTTCGAGATGTGCTGGTATTGAAATTAACGTGCCTTGACCCGTTAAAATTTCCTCAATACGGTCAGCAAGCAATTTCCAACTGTCCTTCTTTACTGAAAAATTCGCACCAAGATTTAAAATCAGTCTTTGACGTACTTTGCCGTCAGCAGTGCGATGAGTATCAACAAGTCGGTAGGTTGCGTAAGACTTACCTGTCCGAGGACTCTTTTGTGTAGAGGTTCGAATATACATAACTCAATACTCTCATCACTTCACCAGCCCATGCAACCCCTTATTGCCATTATGTGTCACTACATTCGAGAATTCACGTTTCTAGGCAAGTAAAATCAATGGGTTGAGTTAAAAATAGTGATGAAATTTTTGATTTTCAGGGTGAAATGGCCAAACTTGGGATAAGGCGTTTGGTAATTTGCTTCATCTCTACTTCGTGCTGTTAGCTTTATTTTCCCAACATGGATAGGAGAGCCATCTGCATCAAACTTACTTAAAGCTTTTTCAGTGGCTAATGTTCCAACCTCATTAAGGCCGTCAAGAATTGCATCCTCACATTCAAGCATGGATCCTTTTAGTGGAAGCTTGAGCTCAATAGTTAATTCATTATTTTCATCAGAGAGAATTCTAGCTAACATCCAAACACCATCCGTAATCAAGTTAAAGTCTCTTCCAATGCAAGATGAGCCTGAAATAGCCCCCACTTTCCAATGCAAAGTGGGCCTGAAGTTGTTGCGTGATCGTTCATCCTATATGGATGAATATCAATATGAACGACATAGAATTAAACACACTTGCCCAGATTGAGCAATTTCTATCCTCATCAACCCAGCTTACCTTTGAAGCTACATCACGAGCAGAATCTTACCTATGGGTTACGAACACATTAAAAAAATTTGCTTATTGCGGTATGTGCAAAAAGGACAAAGGATTGATTCGTGATTACCTGCAACGAATGACTGGTTACTCACGTTCACAAATTACTAGGCTAATTGCTCAGTATCAAAAGTCAGGAAAAGTTGTTGTTAAGCAACGATCACCTAGAAATAAGTTTAGCTTAATCTATACGCATGAGGATACTTGGTTGTTAGCTGAAACGGGTCAGGTTCATCAAACGCTTAGCGGGCCTACCACAAAAAAACTTTGCGAGAGAGCCTTTCATTTGTTTGGAGATAAGCGTTATGCGCGTCTTGCTTTTATCTCAGTCTCTCATCTTTACAATCTTCGACAAACTGAAACCTACCAGCGCAAACGGCGACACTTTAATAAAACTAAAGCAACGCAGGTTTCTATTGGTGAAAGGCGAAAACCAACTCCAGAGGGTAGGCCTGGCTTTATACGTATTGATACAGTGCACCAAGGAGATATGGATAAAATCAAGGGTGTTTATCATATTAATGCTGTTGACGAGGTGACACAGATGGAAGTAGTCTGCGCTGTTGAAAAAATTAGTGAGGCTTACTTAATCCCTGTCTTAGAGCAAATAATCGATACCTTTCCATTTAAAGTGTTAGGCCTACATGCTGATAATGGCTCAGAGTACGCTAGTGCGCCATCCTTTCTGTAAATTCCATTGACTTGCTGAAAATAAGCAGGCGACTCAGTCAGATTAGAAATTCCTTTTAAGGTAAACTTAACCAAAAAAGAGGAATGACAATGAGCTGCTATAAAAATGAGAACTTAATCGAAGAAGCCATACATGTTTTAGCGATGGAGGGGTTTGAAGCTTTACCTAAGCTTGTCTCCAGGTTGATGAATGAGGCTATGTTAATAGAAAGGGAGCGCCATTTAAATGCCAGTCCTTATGAGCGAACTGGCGATAGAAACGGATATGCGAACGGCTTTAAACCAAGGTTAATTAACACAGGTCAAGGTCAGCTTGAGCTACAGATACCGCAGGTTAGAGACTCCAATGAAGCCTTCTATCCATCAGTCTTAGAGCGAGGTGTACGCTCTGATAGAGCACTTAAGCTGGCTGTCGCTGAAATGTATGTGCATGGGGTTTCCACGCGCAAAGTTGAAAAGGTGCTAAAGCAACTCTGTGGAACAGATATTTCAAGCACAGAGGTAAGCCGTTGCGCTAAATTGTTGGATGAAGATTTAAAGAAATGGCGAAATAAGCCGTTAGGAAAGATAAAATATCTTTGGCTAGATGCACGTTATGAGAAGGTGCGCACTAGCGGCACAGTACAAGACTGTGCGGTATTGATAGCCTATGGCTTTGATGAATCAACCGGCAAGAGAACAGTGCTAGGTGTTTCTGTTGCGTTATCAGAGGCTGAGGTACATTGGCGTGATTTTCTTCAGCAGTTGGTTGAGCGAGGTATACATGGTATTGAGTTGATTACTAGCGACGCTCATACTGGCCTAAAAGCCGCTAGAAGAGCTGTGTTCCCCAGTGTTCCTTGGCAACGCTGCCAATTTCATTTGCAGCAAAATGCTCAGGCTCACATACCAAAGCGCTCAATGAAGGAACCAGTAGCTGAGGAGATTACAGCTATATTTAATGCCTCAAACATTCATGAGTCGGAAAGACTATTGGCTATGGCGGTAGATAAATATCAGCAAACAGCACCAGAGCTTTCTTCTTGGTTGGAAGTGAATATACCGGAGGGCTTAGTAGTGATGAACTTTGACAGGCCGCATCAAAAAAGATTAAGAACCAGTAACATAGCTGAGCGCGTAAACAGAGAGGTAAAAAGAAGGACGCATACAGTTGGAATTTTCCCTAATACTGAATCGTGCCTAAGGCTCGTATCAGCTGTTTTAGTGGAAATTGATGACCAGTGGAGCGGATCACCTAGATACTTAAGTTGAAGTGAATAATAAGGCTTCATAGGGTTTTAGGATAGATCATTCTTGTTCTTATTAACGAGATATAATTGCTATTACCTAAAAGTTAATAATTTATTTTGAGAGGAGAAAAATTTGAGGTATAAATAATTTTTTAGATTGATTAGCATAATTAATTTAAGATATTATGCGATGAGACAGGTACAATAGAGTGCCATTTAGAATTTTAAAGGTTTTTCTAAGTACTGAAGTTGGTTTTTACAGACAAAATAACGCTCTATCCAGAGTACATTAATCAGCATGTAGCTAAACTATTGCAAAAGTTATTTATTGAACTCACTAAATCGAGGCCAAGGCATAGTAATGACAACGGTTTGGTGGAAAGTAAAAATGGCTCGGTTGTTAGAAAGCATTTTGGCTACATACATATTCAACAACGTTTTGCCCCGCAAATTAATGAATTCTATAACCAGCATTTTAACGACTATATTAATTTTCACAGACCTTGTTACTTCCCTGTAACCAGCATTAATAGCAAGGGTAAGCAAACCAAACTTTACCCTTACGAGGCCATTATGACTCCTTACGAAAAGTTCAAATCAATTGAAAATGCTGAGCAGTATTTAAAGGAAAATGAAACCTTTGAACGACTAGATAAATTAGCGTATTCTCTGACTGATCATGAATCTGCACAAAAGATGCAGGAAGCAAAGAAGACGTTATTTGAGAAAATAACAAAAGAGCAAATAGCTGATACTATCAGCACTGAAGACTAACCGATGGACCATCATGGTGACATCTGTTCAGATGCTGCTTCAGGCTCATCTTACGATTGGAATATACTGTTAAAGTGTATATTATGCTATATTTTCTACATTATATAAAGGCAGCACCCCGTCAAAGGATTACTTTTTCTCACTATCTTTCTCCACTTTCAAGGGAAGAGCTTGATGCCTACTTAACGCATCGTTTGGTTGTGGCAGGTAATTCGAAGGGTAGTTTGTTTTCTACTCAGGCTAAAGATTCATTATTTAAGTTTTGCGGAGGAATTCCGCGCGTGGTTAATATTGTTTGTCATAAAGCTTTATTGGTTGCTTATGGTCAAGGAAAGAAGCACGTTGATGGCGAGGCAATGCAGCGATCTATTACAGATAGTGCGCATTTAGCAATTAAGGAGTCTAAATCTACTAAACCTAAAAAAGCTAAAAAAAGCAAAACAGCATTATGGAGTTTGGTTAGCTTGTTAGGGGTTGTGGCAGCAGTAACGGCAGGTTTGGTTGTGGTAAGACATTTTGGCTTGTTTGTATAGAGGATAGCTTGATGAGCCTGATTAATAACATGCTTAAAGATTTAGAAAATCGACGTCAAGGAAGCGGTGCTAAGGCTCATCCTTTAGATGGTTTGCAAACACCGGATGAAGGTACAGATAATAAATCACCCAAACAACGTCCGCCACGCTGGAAGTGGCTATTGGTGTTACTTGATATTAAGGAATTTCAATGTGTCAATTGGTAAAAATACCACCAATTAAAATGAGTAATTTTAGCACAGCTATTTTTTATAAAATCGATTTAGTGGTGGGGCAGGGTTAGTTATGACAAACAATAGCCAAAACTAGCTGTTATTTGTTGTTTTGGACGGACTACCCCCCCCTAGGAAGTTATTAGATTTTTTTCAGTAAGGCGAGTTCACGATGCTTTGATAGCAATTTGTAACGGTTAGGTTGTCTATACCAGCAGTTAGCTAAAAACATTTGGCTGCCGCATAGAACACATTCATAGGGGTCAATGTTAAAATTATTTTGCATTAAGGTGCGGTAATTGACCTGGGGTGTGTTTGGATCAGTTTCACCTAATAGGAGTCTGACTTTGGGTAGCATCTCACCTCGCACACGGTTAGCAAGAAACCCATAATAACGCACCATACGAAAGCCAACATCAGGAATGTGTTGAATAAATCGAGCAATAAACTCTTCCGCGGTTAATTTAAATTGCTTGTAGGTTTTAGAGACGTGATCAAGATAATTAAAACTGAGGCTGCTCCCATCAAAGTTTTTAATTTTTGACTCAGCAATAGGAGGACGTTTGGTGTATCGACCTAAGTATTTAACGTTTTGTTTGTGATTCTTTGAGGCCTTTGCGCAATGTACTACCCATCGTTTTTGGTAAAGCTGATCAAGCAGTTGATTAAAGTTGAAAGTGTGGTTCAGTGTAGAGGCTAACTGATTTGGCAGAATAAGCCCTTTGTCCTGGTGGTGGTTTCTAAAAAGGTTAATGACCTCATAACGCCACATGGACATTAGTGTAGGTTGATGGAAGTAGAGGCTTTTCCATTGTGTTAACTCTTTGTTGATACCACCCAGAGTGATTGACGCATGAAGATGCACATTGCGCTTTAGATCTCTGCCAAAGGTGTGAAGCGCGATAAATACACCGGGTTTAACCCTCTTGTTTTTAGCAAGCTTGAGTAACACCTTTGCTGCTAATGGTGGGAGTAAATTAAGAAGCTCACTGTTTGTCCAAAAGCAGTCCCAAAGAGTAGAGGGCATGGTGAATGTGATGTGTTGCCATGCAGTGTTGGGTAAGATTGCCATTTGTTGTTGTATCCATACTTCTGTGGCTTTTTTACCACACGATGAACAGCTTTTAGCTTTGCAGGTATGGCGGATGTATTTGACGTGTGAACAGTTTGGATTACTGCAATGATACTCTTTATGGCCACGCATAGGATGTTTGCAGCTAAGCAGCTTAACAATGCCAATGACAATAGCTTCTCTGATTTTATCTTTGTACTTGGTGTGAAAGTTCCACCAGTTCTGATTGGTTACCAAGATTTGTTTGATACTAAAGCGTTTCATTATTCTTAGAGTAAAATGAGAAGCGCGTATAGTAGGTGAGTTATTGCTCAGCTACCTGAAGCAATTTCTATAGCAGGTGTGTTATTTTTATTCGTTATTATTCCATGGGCAGGCTTGACTAGTTTGAGACTTAATAATACTCGTGGCTTTGTAAAGACTAAACTCTTAGAGGCTTAGAAAGTTGCCGGCGAAGCCGGCCTGACTTGTCATTGTAATCATTGTTTTTTTAGTAACGCTTTTTTTTGGTGGTAAACGAGAGTCGTCACAACAAGCTGTAAAGTTTACTCAATCTACTCAGCCAACCTCGATTGCCGCACAAACGACCGTGCAGAAAAAACAAGCGGAGTTGATAAATAAAACGGTTACTCAGGTTAAGGCAAGGTTGCAAGAAGCTGCTCAGAAGGCCCAAGCTACGGTAGAGCCAGAGTTAACGAGCGTTTCAATTGAACCTGGTGAAGGGCAGACAGTAGTTAAACTTATGTTGTCTAGCGAAGTGCCTTATCATTTAATTACTGATGCAAGTGATCAGTTGATTAGTCTTGCTTTAAAAGGAGTTGTTTTATCTGCTCAGTTACCAAAACCTTTAGGTAAGGTGATTACAGAACTAAGCGAAAACAAAACGAATGATTCTCTTGTGGTCAATTTTTTTGTTAAGCCTGGTACAGTTTTGCAAGCTGTAAAACATTATCGTTTGCCAAGTAATGCTTATCAATTACAGCTTATTTTTAAGCCTGATGTGATCACGACACAGGCTAAGTCCATCATTCAGGCGCCTGTTGAGCAAACTTCAAATACTGTCATTGAAAAGACACCAGTTAAGCTATCACAAAATGAGCAGAGAGCTTTAGCTTATCAGCAGGTGCTCAATGCGTTAGGCGATAATGATGTCGCTAGTGCGCCATCCTTTCTGTAAATTCCATTGACTTGCTGAAAATAAGAAGGCGACTCAGTCAGATTAGAAATTCCTTTTAAGGTAAACTTAACCAAAAAAGAGGAATGACAATGAGCTGCTATAAAAATGAGAACTTAATCGAAGAAGCCATACATGTTTTAGCGATGGAGGGGTTTGAAGCTTTACCTAAGCTTGTCTCCAGGTTGATGAATGAGGCTATGTTAATAGAAAGGGAGCGCCATTTAAATGCCAGTCCTTATGAGCGAACTGGCGATAGAAACGGATATGCGAACGGCTTTAAACCAAGGTTAATTAACACAGGTCAAGGTCAGCTTGAGCTACAGATACCGCAGGTTAGAGACTCCAATGAAGCCTTCTATCCATCAGTCTTAGAGCGAGGTGTACGCTCTGATAGAGCACTTAAGCTGGCTGTCGCTGAAATGTATGTGCATGGGGTTTCCACGCGCAAAGTTGAAAAGGTGCTAAAGCAACTCTGTGGAACAGATATTTCAAGCACAGAGGTAAGCCGTTGCGCTAAATTGTTGGATGAAGATTTAAAGAAATGGCGAAATAAGCCGTTAGGAAAGATAAAATATCTTTGGCTAGATGCACGTTATGAGAAGGTACGCACTAGCGGCACAGTACAAGACTGTGCGGTATTGATAGCCTATGGCTTTGATGAATCAACCGGCAAGAGAACAGTGCTAGGTGTTTCTGTTGCGTTATCAGAGGCTGAGGTACATTGGCGTGATTTTCTTCAGCAGTTGGTTGAGCGAGGTATACATGGTATTGAGTTGATTACTAGCGACGCTCATACTGGCCTAAAAGCCGCTAGAAGAGCTGTGTTCCCCAGTGTTCCTTGGTAACGCTGCCAATTTCATTTGCAGCAAAATGCTCAGGCTCACATACCAAAGCGCTCAATGAAGGAACCAGTAGCTGAGGAGATTACAGCTATATTTAATGCCTCAAACATTCATGAGTCGGAAAGACTATTGGCTATGGCGGTAGATAAATATCAGCAAACAGCACCAGAGCTTTCTTCTTGGTTGGAAGTGAATATACCGGAGGGCTTAGTAGTGATGAACTTTGACAGGCCGCATCAAAAAAGATTAAGAACCAGTAACATAGCTGAGCGCGTAAACAGAGAGGTAAAAAGAAGGACGCATACAGTTGGAATTTTCCCTAATACTGAATCGTGCCTAAGGCTCGTATCAGCTGTTTTAGTGGAAATTGATGACCAGTGGAGCGGATCACCTAGATACTTAAGTTGAAGTGAATAATAAGGCTTCATAGGGTTTTAGGATAGATCATTCTTGTTCTTATTAACGAGATATAATTGCTATTACCTAAAAGTTAATAATTTATTTTGAGAGGAGAAAAATTTGAGGTATAAATAATTTTTTAGATTGATTAGCATAATTAATTTAAGATATTATGCGATGAGACAGGTACAATAGAGTGCCATTTAGAATTTTAAAGGTTTTTCTAAGTACTGAAGTTGGTTTTTACAGACAAAATAACGCTCTATCATGATGTCACAGAGGCTATTGCCAAGCTACAGGGTTTGGTAAGGCAGTATCCAGATTATTTGTTAGCTCGTAAGTCACTTATTAAGTTATTGCTACGTGAAGGCGGTCTTGAACAGGCTCAAGAGCAGCTAAAAGTAGCGCTTTATAAGCGTCCTAGAAATGTTGATCTTATTGAGCTGCAGGCGCGCATTTACTTTTTGCAAGGCAACTATAAGCAAGCTTTAACTGAGTTGCAGCGCATTCCAGCACCACCGCTAAAGACGAGCCTTGATTACTATGCACTTATTGCTGCTTTGCAGCAACATCTAGGGAGGCCGATGTTAGCTGCACAGCTTTATCAGCAGCTATTGGTAGTAGAGCCTGATAACTCAGTTTGGTGGATGGGGTTAGGTATCGCGTATGAAGCAGCAAATAGACCAAATTCGGCGGTAGATGCTTATCGTAAAGCGCTATCAACGGGAGGGTTAAATCCTAATCTGCATGCCTTTGTAGCTACTCGAATGACTGAATTGAGTGATTAGTTATGGAAAATGAACGAGTAAAACTAGGTGATATATTGGTTCAGCAAGGAGTTGTTAGTGCTGAGCAACTCGAAAAAGCAATACAAGAGCAAAAGCGCACTGGCGCTAAGTTGGGGCAGGCTTTAGTGGCTTTGGGCTACGTCGATGAACAGCGGCTTTTAGAGATCTTAGCGCAGCAATTAGACTTGAACGTTATTAACTTGCGTAGTTATTCACTGGACTTTCAATTAGCTAAGCATCTGCCAGAAGCTTATGCGAGACGATTTAGGGCTGTACTTTTGGCGGATAACATTGGTTCTTATTTAATAGGAATGGTGGATCCTCTAGACATTACCGCGACTGATGAGTTAACAAGGGTATTGCAAAAGCCTATTGAGGTAGCAATCGTTCGTGAATCTGATTTGTTAAGAACTCTTGATATCGTTTATCGGCGTACTGATGAAATAACCAGTTATGCTGAGGAGCTTGATGAGCAAATTGGTATTGATGAGTCAAGCGCAGAACTAATGGGTGCTGAAGATGAAGCGGATTTACCGGTTGCTAAATTGCTTAAATCAGTTTTTGAAGATGCTGTGCAAGTAGGTGCTTCGGATATTCATATTGAGCCTGATGAGAAAGTATTGCGAATTCGTCTGCGTGTTGACGGTGTCTTACAAGAGCAGATTGTTAAAGAAAAATCTGTGGTGCCCGCAATTATTTTGCGCCTAAAACTGGTGGCTGGTTTGAATATTGCTGAGAAGCGCATCCCTCAAGATGGTCGCTTTCACTTTACTGTGCGTGATCGGCGTATGGATGTGCGTTTGTCAATCATGCCAACACAATACGGTGAGAATGCCGTAATGCGTTTGTTGGATCAGTCAGCAGGGTTGCTGGACTTAGAAAAAATTGGTATGTCAAAAAAGTTGTTAACTCGATTTAAAGGGTTATTAAAAAAGCCTGATGGTGTGATTTTAGTAACGGGTCCGACAGGTAGTGGTAAAAGTACTACTTTATATGGCGTGTTAAATTTGCTTAATAAACCTGAGAAAAAGATTATTACTATTGAGGATCCAGTAGAATATCGTTTGCCACGTATTAACCAGGTTCAGGTTAACGATAAACTTGGTTTAACTTTTTCTAAAGTATTACGTTCAACTTTGCGGCAAGATCCTGATATTGTGATGGTTGGAGAAATGCGTGATACTGAGACCGCAGAAATTGCAATGCGGGCAGCGTTAACAGGGCACTTGGTTTTTTCGACGCTGCATACTAATGACTCAGTTAGTAGTTTGTTCCGCTTGGTTGACATGGGGATCGAACCCTTTTTGGTGGCTGCGAAAAGCAGAGGTATTTTAGCGCAACGCTTAGTTAGGAAAATTTGTGAGAGTTGCAAAGAGCCTTACCAACCTGATAAAGAAGAGGTTGCTTGGGTAACTGCGGCGTTGAATGAGAAATCAATTGAGCACATTCAATTTATGTGTGGCTCTGGTTGTACCTACTGTGGTCACACTGGATATCGTGGTCGTATTGGGGTATTTGAGCTATTAGAGCTTGACGCAGAGCTGTTGCATTACCTTTGTCATAATCAGGTGGAGGAGTTTACTAATCATGCTAAAGAGTTACTTAAGGGTGGCCTGCTTATCGATAGTGCTTTAGAGCGAGCTAAAGAGGGTAAGACCACTCTTTCTGAGGTGATCCGAGTGGTAGGGGAGGAATAGTGCCAAGTTATAATTTTCAAGGAAGGAATGTACAAGGTCGTATCGTTAAAGGGAAAATTGAGGCAAAAGATCAAGATGAAGCTGGTATTTTATTAATTAAGCGTCAAATAGTTCCCATTGAAATCGTTATTGCGCCACATGAGAAACGTTCTGTATTTAAGCGTGTGCTGATTGACTTCGTTTACGGGAAAGTTAAGTTTGAAGACTTAATTATTTTTTGTCGGCAAATGTATATCCTCTCTAAGGCAGGTGTTACTGTCACTCAGGCTCTTAAGCAGCTTGCTAAATCAACCCGTTCAAAACAATTGCGTAAGGCATTGGAAGAGATGGTTGACGCTATTTTAGGAGGTAAAACTTTAACTGCTGCTATGCGCGACCAGGACCATATTTTTTCACTTATGTTGATTAATGTGGTTGATGCTGGTGAGAATAGCGGTCAGCTTGATACTGCTTTTTTGCAATTAGCAAAGTATTTGGAGTTAGAGGCTAGTACCAAAAAACGTATTAAATCTGCAACACGTTATCCTACTTTGGTTATTGTTGCGCTCTTGGTCGCCTTGATTGTTATTAACTTTATGGTGGTGCCTGCGTTTGCAAAAATGTTCCAATCGTTTAATGCTGAACTGCCAGTGCCAACACAAGTAATGATAGCTATTTCAAACTTTCTAACGCAAAACTGGATATTGCTTGCTGCAGGCGTAGTGATTTTATTTGCTTTACTTCGTTATTGGATTACTACTCCGGTAGGTAGGTTGCGTTGGGATCACTTAAAAATCAAAGTGCCTATTATAGGTAGTATTATTTATCGTATTATTTTGGCGCGATTTTCGCGTATGTTTGCCATGATTATGGAAACTGGTGTGCCTTTGGTTAAAGGAATTAACTTAGTTGCAAATACTTTAGGTAACGAGTATATGCGACAGAAAATTGCGATTATGCGAGAGGGTATCGAGAAGGGGGAATCTCTAACGAAATCAGCTACTGATAGTGAATTGTTTTCCCCAATGATTTTGCAAATGATTTATGTGGGTGAGCAAACAGGAGAGGTAGAGCAACTGCTAAAAAATATGGCTGAATACTATGAGCGTGAAGTGGATTATGACCTTGATCGCTTAGGGGATATGATCGAGCCAATTTTGTTAACAATTATTGGTGGTATGGTGTTGTTTTTAGCAATAGGCGTGTTTTTACCTATGTGGGATATGGTTTCATTTGTCAGTAAATAAGGTTATAAATAGCATTAATCTATTGAATTTATGCTATATTTTTCTTAGTTAAGTAAGAGTAAGTGTAGGAGGGTAAAATTATGGTGGGTTTTCAACGGGATAGAAAGAGGCAGCGTGGTTATACACTGATCGAATTGGTCATTGTGCTGGTTATCCTAGGGATTTTAGCAGCCATTGTAGTACCTAAGTTTGTTGACTTGCAAAGTGATGCTTTATCTGCTGCGAAGAAAGCAAACAGTGGTGCTGTTAAAAGCTCTTTGGCAATCTCTATTGCTGAAGACAAGGCTTACCCAACAGTTGCTGGCTTAGCCGCAGATATTTCTGGTGGTTCAGCTGTGGCTACAGGGATTCAGGTCAGTATTGATGGTACTAACTACACAGTGCCAACCTATACTGATACAGCTTGTAGCTCTGCAACGGCAGCAACAACGGATACCGTACAGTGAGTGGGTGATATTCCTTAGTAGGTCGGTAACAGTTTCTGCGTAACTAACAACAACAATAAGCAGAGGATAAGGCGGCTCCATTAAGGGGCCGCTGTTTTTTTATGGGTGGAAGAGTGATGAAGGTTAGGCAAGGCGGATTTACCTTATTAGAGCTATCAATGGTGCTTGCTATCGTTGCATTACTTGGTGCGACAATGCTGGTGGTTTGGCCTAGTGCTACTGAAAACTACCCAAAATTTAAATCAGCAAAATAATGCTGAAATATTGTGTAAAAATGACTATGCTTTGTCTTTTTAACAAGACTAACGAGATGAGTATAAATGTTAAACTTCGCCGATTACGCTGCCCCTCTTTTTTCAAAATTAACTGGGAAAGTTGTTTTAAAAAAATCTATCGACGATTGTAGGAAAGCTATTAACTGAAGGTAGTTGTAAGTTGTTCAGTTCATCAAAAGATAACAATGAGTATAAAAAGATGATTCGTACACTTACCGGTGAAAATAAAAGCACCGATTTAGATCCAATAAAAACAAATGATGTATTGCTAGAACAGAGCTGTGAAAAACTTTCACACGCCAGTAAAATTGATGTTCTTCATGATCCTTCTGATATTAGAAAGCCACATAGCAAGCAAACTGAAAATCTAAGTAAAGTAAGGAGTCTGGACGGGGATATTATCAATGGTTACAGCACGCATAACGCAGTTGCATTAGTACCTGGTGATAAGGCTGTGCATCTACTATCGCATGTAAGCTACAGCAATAAAGACCCTAAGTTTTTAAAAGCTGAGCATATTAAGAAAATAGAGGCTGGAAAGCCATTTGAGGGAGATAAAGAGGCCAAGAGTCTTTATGAATCTGGTGATTACTTTAATAAAAAGCTGCTGTCTATTCGTGAAATAGAAAAAATAGGAATCTGCCTAAAATCAAAGAATGAAGATGCAACCATTACCCATATTCTAGATAGAGAGTTTGATGATAATGACTATCTCTCACTAATTGATACAAACCTAGATCAAGACTTTATTATTCGCTCAAAAATAACAAGAACAATAGAAGGTAGAGGTGATGATGGTAAAAAGCTTAAGCTGATTAACGCTGATTTTGATGCTCAAGGCGAAAAGCAATTCCAAAAGTTAACAGTTGGAAAGAATTGCGTACAAGACGGAAAAATAACTATTTATTTTGGAGAGTTTGAGAACATCAATGCAATTAAAATCCAAATTACAGGCAGAGATGGTAGGAGAATTTTTAAGAATGACATGCTGCTATTAACTAATAAAAAAGTAACGACTTTTGATGAGGCGTATGAGGTATACATAGCCTATCTATCTCGTGCGAAAATTGAATATGTTTTTAAATTTCTCAAGGAAGGACTAGGCTGGGAAAATATGCAGATAAAAAATTTTAAAGGGATACAAAATCTACTGGCTGTATGTTTTTATGTGGCCTCATATTTGTATGAGATAGGTAAGGAAAAAGCTTATGACGATTACGCAATTATGCTAGCTAAATTAGGAGATGGTAAGGGCAAGGTGACACGACACTTTATTGCGAAGGGTATTAGAAAACTTCTAACGTATCACTTAGTAGAGCAATTTTTTAAAGAAAATAGTGTTTCTCAAGAAGAACAAAAAGAATTATCGAATTCAGTTCAGGTAGGGAGATAACAATTTTGGGTAGTTCTCAGTAGTGCTAAGCCTAATGTTGATGGTTCTGCCCATCAATTAGCAGGAGACTTACGCTATGTGCAAAGCCTGGCTATGACCAAGGAAGCAAAATATCGCATTAACTTCTCTTCTTCCCAGTACACGCTAACTGAAGAAAATGGCACTACTGCTGTGCCACATCCAGGTGGAGCGGGAAGCCATATTATTACTTTACCTTCAGGCGTAAGTTTATCGACATCAGGCTTGCCAAATGGTTATTTAGTCTATAACAAAAATGGTATTCCCTATAGTGATAATGGTGACCCTGGCACTAAGCTTGCTGGTCAGGCGACCATTACTCTAAGTGGAGGTGGAGTAAATTACTCTGTTATTATTGAGCCAAATACTGGTAAGGTGTTGAATCCAAACTAGCCTGCGTTACTCTTGTTTCCAGTTGTCCAACTTTGTGGAGCTGCCAGGTCGGATCGTTTTAATGTCATAAAGAGTTGTGTTGGGAATGGAGCTGTCCGGTGTAAACTTGATCCAGTTGCTGCCATCCCAGTGAGCTATTGTTTTGTTATTACCCACAGCCCAGCAATCATTAGTTGCGGTGCAAAAAATACTGTGTAAGTGGTCGGTTGGTGTGGGTGTGCTGGGTACTATGCGTGTCCAACTTGTTCCATTCCAGTGTAAAAATAAGCTTTTACTTTGGTACTTATTGCCCACAGCCCAGCAATCATTACTACTGAAGCAGTAAACGCTGTTTAGGTCTTGTTTAATAAGTGGGTGAGCAGTATTACGAGACCAGCCACTACCATTCCAATGATTAATATTTAATGTGGTTGATGTCTTTTTGCCGACGGCCCAGCAGTCACTGCTGCTTTAACAGTGAATAGCATAAATATTTTTATTAGGTACAGATGGATCTGTTGGCAAAACTCGTTGCCAAATGTTGCCGTCCCAGCGAATAAGTAACGCATCATTATCACTTTGTGCCCCACCAGCCCAGCAATCAGCAGAGTTGACGCAATGAAGAGTGTAAATTTGTTTATTTGGTACCTTTCCTGAACTTGGGTTGCCGGAGGTTTTTATATTGCCTGTTTGCCAATTATTGCCGTTCCAGTGTAGAAAAGTACGGTTTTGTCCAACGGCCCAACAATCATGGCTGCTGATGCAATAGATATCTTCTAGATCTTTATTCACGCTTGGGTTGGGGGAGACTTTATTCCAGGTTGTACCGTTCCAATGAAGTAATAACGCATTGCCATTATGTTTTTTTCCCACAGCCCAAGCGTCAGCATAAGAGAGTAATGAGAGTGCATAAAGATCTTTATTAGGAATGCTTCCTGATGGTCCTTGTCGAGTCCAGTTTTTACCATTCCACTGGCCAATTGTTTCTGATGACCATCCCTCGTCGTCGTCATCATCATCATCATCATCGTCATCATCGTCGTCGTCATCACCACCGCTGGTTCGGCTGTTACGTCTATCTTTATTTAGGGGAATTGAGCTAGTTTTATCTCATAATAAACAAGGTTTTTAGTAACCTATCAAGGTAAAATAACTTGATATAAAAACTATAGTGAAATTAGTCATGCGCAGAATCATAAAAGCGATTAAAAGCCTGAGTGATTACCTGATCCTGCTGAAAAAAAATCCAGAGCTACTAAGGCCAGAGCAGTGCAGCCATTGCGGTGCAGGTGGACTATGGTCACATGGATCATATGATCGAAAACCAGATAGGAACCCAGGTAAAGGACGCTCTTTAAATCCCACCCCTGTTTTGAGATTTTATTGTCATCAATGTAAACGTACTTGTTCAACCCTACCTGAGATACTTTCTCCAAAGCGTTGGTATTGCTGGTCAGTTCAGCAGGCAGTGTTAATGAGCGTGCTCCTGGGAAAAGTATTAGCTCATCAGGTCAGGAGCAAGGTGTTAGTCGACACACCGTTGCTAGGTGGTTTCACTGGTTGGTTGACCACTTCGTTGATTACTCCTTCCATATCAAAGCACATCCGTTGTGGTTACAGCTTGGGCGACATAGTGATCCACAAGCGTTTTGGTTGGCCTGCCTTGGTGAGCATGATTTATCGAGCATCATGCTTTTTCTTAACAACACAGGAGTGAGCATCCCATAATTAATTAACGTGAAAAAAAGTTGAGATGGATATTTTCTGTAAACCTCACGACCCCACACAGTTTGAGCGTAGCATTCTCAACTCAAGTTGTGATTAACTCATTGCAAGTAGTTAAATCACACAGGAATTGCAAAATGACCAAGCCCATTCACCCAACAGCACTGTTTCGCCTAAGTGTTTTAGGTGAGCTATGTAGCCGAAATAGTTTTGAGCATGGTGAGCTCAAGAGCATTATTAAAAGGTTGTCCCAGCAAACCTACAACATTCCAGGTAGTAAGCGTGTTCACCTCAGTGCTAAAACAATTGAGAATTGGTATTACGCCTGGTTAAAGCAGGGTATTGATGGATTAGTTCCTAAAACTCGACGAGACAAAGGCCAGTGTCACATCAATCCAGAGCTACAAGAGTTAATTATTTCCACTAAACAGGAAAGCCCTTCAAGATCAATTCCGACCGTGATTAAACTCTTAGAAACTCAAGGGAAGGTAGCACGAGGTGAATTATCTCACGCAACAGTTCACCGCTTATTAGTAAAACACGGCCTGTCTAAAAGAACAGTCACACCTTCTAACCAAATTGAGCGCCGCTCATTTGAGGCGCTCACAGCTTGTGATATTTGGTATGGCGATGTCATGCATGGTCCAACGATTTACGATGGCCAAAGAAGAGTTAAAAGCTATTTGGTGAGTATTTTTGATGATGCCTCAAGGTTGGTCTGTCACAGTAAATTTTGTACTGATGAGAGTGCCATTACTATTGAGCATGTGTTGAAAGAGGCATTACTCAAACGTGGGCTTCCTGTTAAGCTCATCATTGACAACGGCCCTGCCTACCGTGCTAAAACGTTGCAAACCATTTGTGCTCGTTTGAAAATTCAATTGATTTACGGCAGGCCCTATGAACCGCAAAGCAAAGGCAAACTAGAGCGTTGGCATAGAACAGTACGCGAGCAATTCCTAGCTGAATGCAACCTGGATTCCATTCATAGTTTCAATGCGCTGAATGATCGATTTTGGGCTTGGGTTGAGCGTGTTTATCATCAAGCCTCGCAAAGCGCCCTGCCTGACAAGATGACCCCGTTACAACGCTATCAGCAAGACCTCACTAAAATTCAGCCGTTAGGTTGTTTGGCCGATAAGCTAGATGATTACTTCCTGCATCGCATTAAGCGCCGAGTCAGGAAGGATGGCACGGTAAGCTGGAATAATCGACTCTTTGAAGTTCCATTTGAACTGGCTCAACAAGAGGTTTATTTAGTGGTTGATCCGCATAGTGACTCCGCCCGTCACGTCGAATCATTGGAATATCAATACCTTGGTGCAGTGGGAGAGCTGGACAAACATAACAACCTTTCTAGAACCCGAGCTAGACCTCAGATGCCGGAACAACCAGCAAGAAAAACCTCGCTAGTTGAGATTGTTTATAACCAAGTTAAAGAGGATTTGGATATCACTGAGGAGATACCGTCTTAAACGTCAACAATAAATTGTAAAATTTTTACTAGGCATCCGCTGAAAATGGCTGCTGTGTTTTTAGGATGCCATAAATCATATGCACCATTTTTCTCATAACAGCACAAATGGCTAGCTTCTTTGGCTTGCCTTTTTTGAGCAGCTTTTCATAAAATTTCTTCAAAATAGGATTATGCCTTATAGCCACTAATGCCGGCATGTAAAGCGCCTTTCGCAACCAAGCACTACCAACCTTTGAGAGCCGTGATGAATTCAATGAAGTGCCTGATTGTGACTGGCTGGGATTTAAACCAATATGAGCAGCCAATTGTTTTGCGCCAGAAAATCTTTCAATATTATTAAAAAAAGCAGTTAGTGTTTGAGCGGTTTTATCACCAATGCCTGGGATGCTTTTAAGCAGCTCTGTGTTATTCTTCAGATCATCATCACTCGCGATCAGCTTACTAATTTCTTCCTGCAGTCGTAAAATTTCTTTTTCCATATAATCGATATGATTTTGTATAGAGCTAATAATTGTTTCTTCCGCTAGCTCCAGCCTGTTTTGTTCATTGCTGACTTGGGAGGTTAATACTTCAGATCTCTGTATCAAAGCTCTTAGAGCCTCTATATTAGCTGGCAAAGGCTGCCATAGCGTTGGAGTAAAATGATTTGAATAGTCCTTAATACTGACCGCATCGGCCTTGTCGGTCTTGTTTCGTATTAGCTGTCCTTTCATAAAAAACTTTATTCGTGCAGGATTAATTATACTGACATCACACTTCTCACTATGTAAATAAAGAGCCAATGCATTACCGTATTTACCTGTTGATTCCATGCAAAAATGAAGTGACTGATCAGATAAAGATTGCGTCCATTCTAATAACTCAGAAAAGCCCTCAGGATTATTATTAAAATGTTTAACGTGATCTTTTCCGCTAGTGGTGATAGCAGCAACAAAATCAGATTTTGCAATATCAATACCAACACAATTTTTTTTCATTTGCTAGAGCCTCTTAAATTTTATTACACTAACAAACTTGGGAAATCATAGTTCGGATCAACCTTGCAAATACAGGCTCACAATGGCCTAAGATACCGTTCGATCTCATGAACTTATGAGGGTGGAAGGGAGCTAAATCTCCTCAACAGGATTAAATCCTAAGGACGAACACGGCTTCACCTTCCGCCTACCCAAGCATCCTTGGGATTGTAGCAATATTGTCATATCTCTACAGTTATTTAAGATACAAGGATGAGTAAGATGTATCTTCAACATTTTGGCTTGAAATTTGATCCATTGGGTAAATCAAACATTATTGAATTGGCGCAGTCAAAGCGACTAGAACAGCAACTTAATGGTTTGCTAGAAACACGCGGCTTAGCAGTGATTACTGGCGACTCAGGGACAGGAAAGACCACGGCGCTAAGATACTGGAGCAATAAACTCAACCCGCTGACCCATCAAGTCATTTATCAATCAGACACTCACTTTCGGTCATTTGATGTGTACTCTCAGCTTGCCGAAAATCTAGGTTTAGAAAACTATTACCGATTCTCTAAACTTTGGAGAGACTTGAAGCAGAGCTTGATCGCGCTCTACCATGATAAAAACGTTCAGCCTATTTGGATCCTAGACGAGGCGCATCAGCTTAGTAATGATTTCATTCTACGATTACCTGACTTCCTTAATTTCAGTTTTGACAGCAAAGACGTCATGACGATTATCTTATGTGGACTCCCATCACTTCTAGCAACATTGCAGAGACCAGCCTATGAACCTATCAACTCTAAAATTCAGTGCTTTATTAGGTGGCATGCAATTGAGGATAGCAGGGATTTTGAGAGCATTATTCACGCTGCTTTTGAGAAGGCAGGAATGAGCAGCAGCTTATTCACTGAAACAGGTATTCGTGCAGTACACATGGCCACAAAAGGTAGGCTTCGTTATGTTGATAGGCTCATGCGACATGCGTTGCTAATCGCCGCTAATATGAATTTAAACCATATACCGGATGATGTCATTAATCAGGCAATTCATGAGCTAAAAGGTTAACTATTTGACACCATCTCACGCAAAATAGGTTGAGATGGTTTCTCTAAATTATTGTGGGACGTTACAGTTCGGCCAAGAAGAAAACCAAATGGCAAAGCCTTTAAGGAAGCGCCTAGTTGGCTTTCAGCTATTGGATTGTTTGAGTTGGGTATGCTGCCTATAGAGGTAATTTGGCATGCATGTTGCCCAACTGGAGTTCCTGAAGCGTGAGAGACAGGTGTGCTGTTATCTGCCCCTCGCGTGGCACCAGTTAAACAAGGAGGGTCACTGTTGCAGTCGCTAGCAAGAGTAGAAGTGCTGGTGTAATCGATAAACTCTCTGTTAACCATTACTCTTCCGGTTGATGCTAAGTTACTTAGTGAGCTAACAGGAATAATAGTCGTGCTATTGTTAATGGCAGTTCCTAGAGTGGGCGCTGGTGAGGCAATTAACGTGTTCGTGGTAACGCTGAATTGACCATTGCTAAAGGTTATGTTCGTAAAGCTGCTGTCCCCTGTGATGGTAGAACAAGAAATTCCATTGGCATTTAGCTGCCAGCCAGCATGTTGCAATCCTGCTTCAGCAACATAAAGGGCAGTAACACGATTGTAGAGATCACTTGCTGCCGAGCTTTTTGAGCTAGCAATATAGCTGACACCTGCTGACATAATGGCTATAAGGGTTATAAGAACAGCGGCAGAAATTAATAAGGAGCCTGTTTGTTTCTTGTCATTATTTTTCATAACTTTATTTGTTTTTATTAACTATTCCTTAAATAAATCGTATTAGTAAACGTATGTATTTGATTACTGTTATTAATAGTAAAATTATAGTTAATATACTGAGAACTACCCAAAATTGTTATCTCCCTACCTGAACTGAATTCGATAATTCTTTTTGTTCTTCTTGAGAAACACTATTTTCTTTAAAAAATTGCTCTACTAAGTGATACGTTAGAAGTTTTCTAATACCCTTCGCAATAAAGTGTCGTGTCACCTTGCCCTTACCATCTCCTAATTTAGCTAGCATAATTGCGTAATCGTCATAAGCTTTTTCCTTACCTATCTCATACAAATATGAGGCCACATAAAAACATACAGCCAGTAGATTTTGTATCCCTTTAAAATTTTTTATCTGCATATTTTCCCAGCCTAGTCCTTCCTTGAGAAATTGCTAGTGCGCCATCCTTTCTGTAAATTCCATTGACTTGCTGAAAATAAGCAGGCGACTCAGTCAGATTAGAAATTCCTTTTAAGGTAAACTTAACCAAAAAAGAGGAATGACAATGAGCTGCTATAAAAATGAGAACTTAATCGAAGAAGCCATACATGTTTTAGCGATGGAGGGGTTTGAAGCTTTACCTAAGCTTGTCTCCAGGTTGATGAATGAGGCTATGTTAATAGAAAGGGAGCGCCATTTAAATGCCAGTCCTTATGAGCGAACTGGCGATAGAAACGGATATGCGAACGGCTTTAAACCAAGGTTAATTAACACAGGTCAAGGTCAGCTTGAGCTACAGATACCGCAGGTTAGAGACTCCAATGAAGCCTTCTATCCATCAGTCTTAGAGCGAGGTGTACGCTCTGATAGAGCACTTAAGCTGGCTGTCGCTGAAATGTATGTGCATGGGGTTTCCACGCGCAAAGTTGAAAAGGTGCTAAAGCAACTCTGTGGAACAGATATTTCAAGCACAGAGGTAAGCCGTTGCGCTAAATTGTTGGATGAAGATTTAAAGAAATGGCGAAATAAGCCGTTAGGAAAGATAAAATATCTTTGGCTAGATGCACGTTATGAGAAGGTGCGCACTAGCGGCACAGTACAAGACTGTGCGGTATTGATAGCCTATGGCTTTGATGAATCAACCGGCAAGAGAACAGTGCTAGGTGTTTCTGTTGCGTTATCAGAGGCTGAGGTACATTGGCGTGATTTTCTTCAGCAGTTGGTTGAGCGAGGTATACATGGTATTGAGTTGATTACTAGCGACGCTCATACTGGCCTAAAAGCCGCTAGAAGAGCTGTGTTCCCCAGTGTTCCTTGGCAACGCTGCCAATTTCATTTGCAGCAAAATGCTCAGGCTCACATACCAAAGCGCTCAATGAAAGAACCAGTAGCTGAGGAGATTACAGCTATATTTAATGCCTCAAACATTCATGAGTCGGAAAGACTATTGGCTATGGCGGTAGATAAATATCAGCAAACAGCACCAGAGCTTTCTTCTTGGTTGGAAGTGAATATACCGGAGGGCTTAGTAGTGATGAACTTTGACAGGCCGCATCAAAAAAGATTAAGAACCAGTAACATAGCTGAGCGCGTAAACAGAGAGGTAAAAAGAAGGACGCATACAGTTGGAATTTTCCCTAATACTGAATCGTGCCTAAGGCTCGTATCAGCTGTTTTAGTGGAAATTGATGACCAGTGGAGCGGATCACCTAGATACTTAAGTTGAAGTGAATAATAAGGCTTCATAGGGTTTTAGGATAGATCATTCTTGTTCTTATTAACGAGATATAATTGCTATTACCTAAAAGTTAATAATTTATTTTGAGAGGAGAAAAATTTGAGGTATAAATAATTTTTTAGATTGATTAGCATAATTAATTTAAGATATTATGCGATGAGACAGGTACAATAGAGTGCCATTTAGAATTTTAAAGGTTTTTCTAAGTACTGAAGTTGGTTTTTACAGACAAAATAACGCTCTATCGAGAAATTTAAAAACATATTCAATTTTCGCACGAGATAGATAGGCTATGTATACCTCATACGCCTCATCAAAAGTCGTTACTTTTTTATTAGTTAATAGCAGCATGTCATTCTTAAAAATTCTCCTACCATCTCTGCCTGTAATTTGGATTTTAATTGCATTGATGTTCTCAAACTCTCCAAAATAAATAGTTATTTTTCCGTCTTGTACGCAATTCTTTCCAACTGTTAACTTTTGGAATTGCTTTTCGCCTTGAGCATCAAAATCAGCGTTAATCAGCTTAAGCTTTTTACCATCATCACCTCTACCTTCTATTGTTCTTGTTATTTTTGAGCGAATAATAAAGTCTTGATCTAGGTTTGTATCAATTAGTGAGAGATAGTCATTATCATCAAACTCTCTATCTAGAATATGGGTAATGGTTGCATCTTCATTCTTTGATTTTAGGCAGATTCCTATTTTTTCTATTTCACGAATAGACAGCAGCTTTTTATTAAAGTAATCACCAGATTCATAAAGACTCTTGGCCTCTTTATCTCCCTCAAATGGCTTTCCAGCCTCTATTTTCTTAATATGCTCAGCTTTTAAAAACTTAGCCCAACTTTGTCCGTTCTACAATTAAACCTATCCAAATCAATGACTTACGTTTTAAAAAAACGTTTAGGGTCACTACAACTTAACAAATTGTTTTTTCAGTGTCCCCAGGTTCTGAATTCATGCCTAACGATTTATAGATCACAACTTGCTCTGGAGTTGCCTTAGAGGTTCTTCTAATAGAAAGCAATTTATTATTTTCAAGCTGCATTGTAGTAGTGATACGAACCTGAGTGCTAAAAATCTGCCGTATAGTTTGCCAGCTACTATCAATGTTCTGCAATTTAAGTTGATGGCGAATAGTGTGTAGTAAGTGATAAGCAAGAATACTAATAAACAGATGGGCATCAACTCGCTCTTGCTTTTGATGGTAGATAGGACGCAGGCCTAACTCTGATTTTAATGATCTGAATGCCGATTCAACGTCAGTTAGAGTTGTATAAATTCTCAAAATTGTTTTTTCATCTAAATCCATTCTGTTACTACGCAAACAATATGCACCCAGATTCTCAGAGTTAACTTTACTCCAACTGATTTTCGTAACCTTATCAGCCTCTGAATCAAGCGTGATAGTGTATCGACCTGAAACACGTTTATGCCGCTCTTTTATTCGACCTAAACGCAATGTTACTTTCTCAATTGCTTTCATGCCGGTTTTTTTAGTGAGTCCATTAGCTAACTTAATTAATTCCTCTTCGAAACGAGCCTCGGCCTTACTAATCATATTTAAGCTTTTTTCTTCCTTAGCCTGAGAATGGCAGTACAGTAAGACTTCATTTGCTTCAGTATCTTTAACTAATTGCGCTGTAACCGTATTATTTACTGATTCTTTTACTAGCACTTTATCAATGGTTTCATCGACATCAGGCAATGCTCTACGGCTGACTACGATATAATGGAAACCTTTTTCAGTAAGCCATGAAATATTTTCTTCAGTTGCAAAACCAGCATCTAGGACAATTGTTGCCTCTGGCTGTGCACGAAGCTCAGTTAGTATTTCGGGTAATGTTTTAGGCTCGCTAACATTTCCTTTGAAGAATTCACTCCGTTGCGGGAACCCTGATCCATCCAGCACAAGACCTAAAGAAACAAGCGGACAATCAGACCGCTTCTCCTTTGATCGCCCATGCTGTGCATGATCATTTTGTAATGCGCGACCTTCAAAGTAGGTATTGGTTATATCGTAGAGAGTGATCACCTGATTTAAACTAAACAGATTTTTCTCACGTTCAAATAATTGATCTTCAATCACTTGTTTATGTTTAAGTAACTCATCAGCAGTCTTATAGAATTTCTTGAGTGATAGTTCTGAGAAATCAGTACCCAGTAATTCATCTAGCGCACTTTGATTGCTTAAATAATAGTGCGTACTCAAATCACTTCCTGGAGCAACTAGCCGCCCAATGATGGTAGCAAGCATCAGGTGACATTGTTTTTGATTAAAGCCCAAAGCCCTGAACAATTCCTCAAGTTGTAATTGCCTGGCAGCATGTAAGCCCAACGCCTCAGCTCCAACGTGTCGTATGTCCGCGCTCTCAATGGAGTTAACATCCACTGTTTTAAAGTCAGGTTCTACCGCGCTTACTGAATTAACAGCGATACTTGTCTCATTGTCATCAGCAAACCTAGAGCGAATGCGTTTTACATACATTTGCGCCTGTTTTTCGAGATGTGCTGGTATTGAAATTAACGTGCCTTGACCCGTTAAAATTTCCTCAATACGGTCAGCAAGCAATTTCCAACTGTCCTTCTTTACTGAAAAATTCGCACCAAGATTTAAAATCAGTCTTTGACGTACTTTGCCGTCAGCAGTGCGATGAGTATCAACAAGTCGGTAGGTTGCGTAAGACTTACCTGTCCGAGGACTCTTTTGTGTAGAGGTTCGAATATACATAACTCAATACTCTCATCACTTCACCAGCCCATGCAACCCCTTATTGCCATTATGTGTCACTACATTCGAGAATTCACGTTTCTAGGCAAGTAAAATCAATGGGTTGAGTTAAAAATAGTGATGAAATTTTTGATTTTCAGGGTGAAATGGCCAAACTTGGGTTAGGGTCTTTATTGCTGTAGCTTACATGCGATAGTAGATGCACAGCCTTATCACCAGGTACTAATGCAACTGCGTTATGCGTGCTGTAACCATTGATAATATCCCCGTCCAGACTCCTTACTTTACCTAGATTTTCAGTTTGCTTGCTATGTGGCTTTCTAATATCAGAAGGATCATGAAGAACATCAATTTTACTGGCGTGTGAAAGTTTTTCACAGCTCTGTTCTAGCAATACATCATTTGTTTTTATTGGATCTAAATCGGTGCTTTTATTTTCACCGGTAAGTGTACGAATCATCTTTTTATACTCATTGTTATCTTTTGATGAACTGAACAACTTACAACTACCTTCAGTTCTGAGAACTACCCAAAATTGTTATCTCCCTACCTGAACTGAATTCGATAATTCTTTTTGTTCTTCTTGAGAAACACTATTTTCTTTAAAAAATTGCTCTACTAAGTGATACGTTAGAAGTTTTCTAATACCCTTCGCAATAAAGTGTCGTGTCACCTTGCCCTTACCATCTCCTAATTTAGCTAGCATAATTGCGTAATCGTCATAAGCTTTTTCCTTACCTATCTCATACAAATATGAGGCCACATAAAAACATACAGCCAGTAGATTTTGTATCCCTTTAAAATTTTTTATCTGCATATTTTCCCAGCCTAGTCCTTCCTTGAGAAATTTAAAAACATATTCAATTTTCGCACGAGATAGATAGGCTATGTATACCTCATACGCCTCATCAAAAGTCGTTACTTTTTTATTAGTTAATAGCAGCATGTCATTCTTAAAAATTCTCCTACCATCTCTGCCTGTAATTTGGATTTTAATTGCATTGATGTTCTCAAACTCTCCAAAATAAATAGTTATTTTTCCGTCTTGTACGCAATTCTTTCCAACTGTTAACTTTTGGAATTGCTTTTCGCCTTGAGCATCAAAATCAGCGTTAATCAGCTTAAGCTTTTTACCATCATCACCTCTACCTTCTATTGTTCTTGTTATTTTTGAGCGAATAATAAAGTCTTGATCTAGGTTTGTATCAATTAGTGAGAGATAGTCATTATCATCAAACTCTCTATCTAGAATATGGGTAATGGTTGCATCTTCATTCTTTGATTTTAGGCAGATTCCTATTTTTTCTATTTCACGAATAGACAGCAGCTTTTTATTAAAGTAATCACCAGATTCATAAAGACTCTTGGCCTCTTTATCTCCCTCAAATGGCTTTCCAGCCTCTATTTTCTTAATATGCTCAGCTTTTAAAAACTTAGGGTCTTTATTGCTGTAGCTTACATGCGATAGTAGATGCACAGCCTTATCACCAGGTACTAATGCAACTGCGTTATGCGTGCTGTAACCATTGATAATATCCCCGTCCAGACTCCTTACTTTACCTAGATTTTCAGTTTGCTTGCTATGTGGCTTTCTAATATCAGAAGGATCATGAAGAACATCAATTTTACTGGCGTGTGAAAGTTTTTCACAGCTCTGTTCTAGCAATACATCATTTGTTTTTATTGGATCTAAATCGGTGCTTTTATTTTCACCGGTAAGTGTACGAATCATCTTTTTATACTCATTGTTATCTTTTGATGAACTGAACAACTTACAACTACCTTCAGTTGGGTGCTGCCTCTATATAATGTAGGCTATATTACTGCTGGCACGCCAAAATCATTAACCTTCTCCCAAAACTGATCCCATCTTCCTTTAGTCTTTACTAGTGTTCTCAAGCATAAAACAATTTTCATTCCCTTGTCTTTCCAGCGCATTCCTGATCCGCCTAATCTTTGTTTAACAATTGTTTTACATGCTGCTTCAGTGACGCCAGAGCCAATTGGTGCATTCTGCTTAATCAAATTATGATACGACATTCGCTTTTCTTTAATATTATTTTCAAAATACGTAATTGTTCCTTCTAGCTTTTCTCTAAGCGATTTATTCAGTTTTTTATTTACATGCTCTTTAAGCTCAGCAAGTATTCTACCTGCCGCACCTTTCTTGTGCTTTAAATCATGACATCGCTCTTCGAGCCAAACATCACGCTCATCTCTTTCAGATTTTTTGGTAAATATTGCCCTTGATGCTTCGCCGAGATATTCAGTTGCATGCCAAAAATCTAAAATTTGCGTATCAGTATGTTTTTTTAGAAATGGCCAATTATTTTTTGCTCCATCAGCAACGCCAATTGTTTTAGCATCAGGGTAATATTTTTTTTTCAGCTTTATTTCCTTTTCAAGCCTATTAAAGAATTCATCTTTTCCATATTCTGGTGATGCTGCAACGTAGGTTGTGTGCAGGCGTTCACCATGCTTATCATACATGGAAATAGTTCCAACCATGCTCTCTCTATAACCATCATCAACGGTGAGGACATATGCACCATCTAAGCTAATGCTTAGCATCTCAACGCCTGCATCAAGCTTTGGCTCTTCATATTCCCACTCAGCCTCTTTGGCTTGTGCAATACCGCCAACAAAATCAGTTGCCCGTTGCAAGTATGAATGTGAGATTTTACGGTTATGATTGACCTTGAGATCATCAATAACACTAGGAGCAGGTAAGTTTGAGTATTTATGTGAGATTATTTTTGCAAATCGCGGTGTTGATCCTTGGATAATTCTAGCCTTATCTTCTAAAGGACAAAAGATCTTACCGCCTTTAGAGGTTTGATAAACATAACGCTTAACTCGAGCAACTCCATAAGGCGTTTGGTAATTTGCTTCATCTCTACTTCGTGCTGTTAGCTTTATTTTTCCAACATGGATAGGAGAGCCATCTGCATCAAACTTACTTAAAGCTTTTTCAGTGGCTAATGTTCCAACCTCATTAAGCCCATCAAGAATTGCGTCCTCACATTCAAGCATGGATCCTTTTAGTGGAAGCTTGAGTTCAATAGTTAATTCATTATTTTCATCAGAGATAATTCTAGCTGACATCCAAACACCATCCTTCATCATGTTAAAGTGTATATTATGCTATATATTCTACATTATATAAAGGCAGCACCCCTTCAGTTAATAGCTTTCCTACAATCGTCGATAGATTTTTTTAAAACAACTTTCCCAGTTAATTTTGAAAAAAGAGGGGCAGCGTAATCGGCGAAGTTTAACATTTATACTCATCTCGTTAGTCTTGTTAAAAAGACAAAGCATAGTCATTTTTACACAATATTTCAGCATTATTTTGCTGATTTAAATTTTGGGTAGTTTTCAGTTCAGTTAATAGCTTTCCTACAATCGTCGATAGATTTTTTTAAAACAACTTTCCCAGTTAATTTTGAAAAAAGAGGGGCAGCGTAATCGGCGAAGTTTAACATTTATACTCATCTCGTTAGTCTTGTTAAAAAGACAAAGCATAGTCATTTTTACACAATATTTCAGCATTATTTTGCTGATTTAAATTTTGGGTAGTTTTCAGTAATATAACGAACGTTTGCTGGTGTTGCTGTGCTATTTAAAGCGCTGTCATAGTAGGAAAAAGAAAGGCCTGTAACGTTGTGCGCTAAAATATTGCTGCCTTGCATTAGGTTGCTACCGCTAAGGGTGTAACTAATCGAGTTATTGTCATTATCAGTAAAACTTAAGTTGCTGCTAGTCATGGTAGTTAGCGTTTGTAAGTTACGAATCGCATGAGTCATTTGCGTTGAAGCGTTCTGGCCTTGTGAAATGGTGTTTGCAAAGTTATGCTCGATTGCGGCAGAGCGTGCGGCATTAAGTACTAAGGGAGCTGCAAGTGAAGCAATGATGCCAAGAATAATAAGTACAACAACTATTTCCATTAGCGTGAAACCGGTTTGTTTTTTCATCGTTACTCTCCAGCTTCGTAAGTTAAAAGTTGCCTACTAATGATTGCAGTGAGGCTGTGCCAGTATATTCCAATCGTAAGATGAGCCTGAAGCAGCATCTGAACAGATGTCACCATGATGGTCCATCGGTTAGTCTTCAGTGCTGATAGTATCAGCTATTTGCTCTTTTGTTATTTTCTCAAATAACGTCTTCTTTGCTTCCTGCATCTTTTGTGCAGATTCATGATCAGTCAGAGAATACGCTAATTTATCTAGTCGTTCAAAGGTTTCATTTTCCTTTAAATACTGCTCAGCATTTTCAATTGATTTGAACTTTTCGTAAGGAGTCATAATGGCCTCGTAAGGGTAAAGTTTAGTTTGCTTACCCTTGCTATTAATGCTGGTTACAGGGAAGTAACAAGGTCTGTGAAAATTAATATAGTCGTTAAAATGCTGGTTATAGAATTCATTAATTTGCGGGGCAAAACGTTGTTGAATATGTATGTAGCCAAAATGCTTTCTAACAACCGAGCCATTTTTACTTTCCACCAAACCGTTGTCATTACTATGCCTTGGCCTCGATTTAGTGAGTTCAATAAATAACTTTTGCAATAGTTTAGCTACATGCTGATTAATGTACTCTGAGCCATTATCAGCATGTAGGCCTAACACTTTAAATGGAAAGGTATCGATTATTTGCTCTAAGACAGGGATTAAGTAAGCCTCACTAATTTTTTCAACAGCGCAGACTACTTCCATCTGTGTCACCTCGTCAACAGCATTAATATGATAAACACCCTTGATTTTATCCACATCTCCTTGGTGCACTGTATCAATACGTATAAAGCCAGGCCTACCCTCTGGAGTTGGTTTTCGCCTTTCACCAATAGAAACCTGCGTTGCTTTAGTTTTATTAAAGTGTCGCCGTTTGCGCTGGTAGGTTTCAGTTTGTCGAAGATTGTAAAGATGAGAGACTGAGATAAAAGCAAGACGCGCATAACGCTTATCTCCAAACAAATGAAAGGCTCTCTCGCAAAGTTTTTTTGTGGTAGGCCCGCTAAGCGTTTGATGAACCTGATCCGTTTCAGCTAACAACCAAGTATCCTCATGCGTATAGATTAAGCTAAACTTATTTCTAGGTGATCGTTGCTTAACAACAACTTTTCCTGACTTTTGATACTGAGCAATTAGCCTAGTAATTTGTGAACGTGAGTAACCAGTCATTCGTTGCAGGTAATCACGAATCAATCCTTTGTCCTTTTTGCACATACCGCAATAAGCAAATTTTTTTAATGTGTTCGTAACCCATAGGTAAGATTCTGCTCGTGATGTAGCTTCAAAGGTAAGCTGGGTTGATGAGGATAGAAATTGCTCAATCTGGGCAAGTGTGTTTAATTCTATGTCGTTCATATTGATATTCATCCATATAGGATGAACGATCACGCAACAACTTCAGGCCCACTTTGCATTGGAAAGTGGGGGCTATTTCAGGCTCATCTTGCATTGGAAGAGACTGTGCCTGGACCATTTACATTAACAGCAATAACCTTATAGTTAGAATTGCCATTCCAGTCGGTGCTAATTGTTGAGGTAACACTGTAGCCTGGAGCATTACAGGTAGCTGGGCCTGGGCAGGGGTCACTAAAAGAGGAAAAGCCTTGACTCGCTTTTTGTTCTAAAATCAGATCCATGCGTAGTTGTGCGTATTCAAGTGCTTGCACTTGGTTTTGAATGCTTGGTGTTTTCATACCAGCGACATTAAAAGTTGCAAGTATAGAGGTCCCTAGTATGCCCATGATCATAATAAAGATAATGAGCTCAATTAGGCTAATTCCACGCTCATTTTTCATACTATCCTCCCTTTTCTATCTTCAGTGTAGCGTAATTTAGTAGAGCTATCAGCAGCTAGCTTTGCTTTAAGAGCTTTTTAATCAACAACCTATATGATGTGTTTAATAAATAAGAATACTGATGTATTATACTTGACTAAAATAATAAGGATTGAGACAATCACAGCCGCTTAGGGTTTTGGGGGAATCAATGAAGCTGACAACAAAAGGTCGTTACGCAGTAACCGCAATGCTTGACTTAGCACTGCATCAGCAGGGCTCTACAGTAAGCCTAGCTGATATAGCATTGCGGCAAGATATTTCACAGTCTTATTTAGAACAGTTATTTAGCAAGCTGCGTCGAAAGGAGTTAGTGACTAGTGTGCGAGGCCCGCAAGGTGGATATAGGCTGGGTCGAGAGGCAAGAGCCATTAGTGTTGCAGATATCATTTTGGTAATTGATGAACCATTAGATACAACACGGTGTGCTGGAGCTGCGAATTGTCAGCGAGGTGAGCGCTGTATTACGCATCATTTATGGGATGAGTTAAATGAAGTCATCGTTAGCTTTTTGCGTAGCGTTAGCTTGCAGCAATTAGCAAAACAGGCAGAACAACCTGTGCTACTGAATAAAGAGGAAGGATAATGGTAACTCAGTGTGGCGGTAAAACTATTCATTATTTTGATTATGCAGCAACAACGCCTGTGGACCCACGTGTTGTTAAGGTAATGCAACATTATCTTAGTTTAGAAAGTGGAGGTTTTGGTAACCCGGCCTCACGTTCCCATGCTTATGGTTGGGAGGCAGAGAAAGCGGTAGAAAAGGCACGCGCACAGGTGGCTGATTTGATTAACTGTGAGGCGCGTGAAATTGTGTGGACTTCGGGTGCGACGGAGTCTGATAATTTGGCGTTAAAAGGCGTTGCTCATTTTTATCAACGTCGTGGTAAACACATTATAACTGCCAAAACAGAGCATAAGGCAGTTCTTGATCCTTGTCGTTTTTTAGAGGGTGAGGGTTTTGAGGTTACTTATTTAGAGCCTGATAATCGTGGTTTAATTAGTGTTGATGCTATTGCTAATGCGATGCGCGAAGACACTATCTTAGTATCGGTTATGCACGTTAATAATGAAATTGGTGTTATTCAAGATATTGATGCCATTGGTGAGTTAACGCGTAGTAAAGGAGTTTTGTTCCATGTTGATGCGGCACAGAGCCTTGGTAAAATAGCGATTGATTTACAGCAAATGAAGGTCGACTTAATGTCTTTTTCTAGCCATAAGATTTATGGTCCCAAAGGCGTTGGAGCGCTCTATGTTAGACGTAAACCTCGGGTTAGACTAGAGGCTCAGATTCATGGTGGAGGTCATGAAAGAGGTTTTCGCTCAGGCACGTTGGCTACCCATCAAATTGCAGGATTTGGTGAGGCATGCCATATCGCTAAGTTGGACTTTGAAAAAGACAGTAGGCATGTTCGTTCTTTAGCGTTGCGATTGTGGAATGGGGTTAAGGATATAGAGGCAATTCGGTTAAATAGTGATTTAGAACATGGTTATTTAGGTATTTTGAATGTTAGTTTTAATTATGTTGAAGGTGAATCATTGTTAATGTCACTGAAAACTTTGGCTATTTCATCAGGCTCAGCATGTACTTCAGCAAGTTTAGAGCCGTCATATGTATTACGTGCTTTAGGATTGTCTGATGAGTTAGCACATAGTTCACTGCGTTTTTCTATTGGACGTTTTACGACTGAAGAGCAAGTCGATTTAGCCGTAAAGGAACTGCATTCAAGTATTAGTCGTTTACGAGAGATGTCACCTTTATGGGAAATGTATAAAGAAGGTGTTGATTTAGACAAGGTTGAATGGACTTCACATTAATAGAGTAGGGGAGGGTGAGAAGATGAGTTATACTGAAAAGGTAATAGATCATTATGAAAATCCACGCAATGTGGGCTCTTTTGAGAAGGAAGAGGTTGAGCAAGGTGAAGTAGGAACTGGTATGGTCGGTGCTCCAGCTTGTGGTGATGTGATGAAGTTGCAGATTAAGGTTAAAGATGGCCGTATCGTTGATACACGTTTTAAAACATATGGTTGTGGCTCAGCGATTGCTTCGAGTTCATTAGCTACAGAGTGGTTAAAGGGCCGAACTTTAGAAGAGGCAAAAGAAATTAAAAATGCAGAGATTGCTGAACACTTAGCCTTGCCACCAGTAAAGGTTCATTGCTCAATTTTAGCTGAAGATGCAATCAAAGCAGCAATTGCTGATTATCAGGAACGCCATCAGCAAAAACAAGAAAAAGAAGGTGCGTAATGTCTGTTGAACAAGCAGCAGATTTTAGTATGACTGATGAAGCTGTTGCTCAAGCAAAGAAAGCTTTACGTGCAAGAAAGAAAGGTGTTGGGATTCGTGTTGGCGTTAGAACCACCGGTTGTTCTGGGCTAGCATATACATTGGAATATGTTGATAAAGTAAGGGATGAAGATAAATGCTTTCCTTTTGCTGAATCGTTGGCTATTTATATTGACCCTAAAGCATTCGAGTACCTGAAAGGTTCTACTATGGATTATGTGAAACGAGGCTTAAACGAGGGTTTTGAGTTTATTAATCCTAATGAAAAAGGCCGTTGTGGTTGTGGTGAAAGCTTCAATGTATGATTTTTGTAAAAATTATTTTGAATTGCTAGGCGTCCCTGTTTCTTATGTTGTTGATTTGGGGCTCGCTGGTAAAAATTATCGATCAGCACTGCTGAGGGTTCATCCTGATCGTTTTACGACAGCTAGTGATCAGGAGAAACGTTTGGCAGTTCAGTATACTGCACTACTTAACGAAGCTTATACGGTGTTAAAGTCCCCGCTTAAACGAGCAATTTATTTTTTGCAGTGTCAAGGAATCGAGGTTGATTTTTCAGGGAGTATGACCCTGCCGACAACATTTTTGCAACAACAAATGGAGTTGCATGAAGAGTTACGCGAAGCCGGAGCCGACATGGAGAAGCTTAATAAACTAAAGCTGTCAGTTGAGATTTTAAATGAAGCTGACTATGAATGTTTACACAGTTTGCTTGTTTCTCCTTTAGATACTGATGCTCAACAGCAAGCACTAGATTTGATGGCTCAATTAATGTTTTATGAGAAACTACTAACGATGATAAAGGAGAGGCAGTAGCATATGGCACTGTTACAAATAAGTGAACCAGATCAGTCTGCTAGGCGTTACGCAGTAGGTATAGACTTGGGCACTACTAATTCCTTGGTGGCGATGGTGTTGGCAGACAACCAAGCTGAAGTGATAGCAAATGCAGAAGGTGATCCTATTATGCCTTCAGTTGTTCGCTACCTTCCTGAAAAAATAGTAGTAGGTGCCGAGGCTAAAGCTCATGCTTTAACTGATCCATTAAACACGCTGTCTTCAATGAAGCGACTGATGGGGCGAGATTATTTAGAAGCACAGCAGACTACTTTTTCTAAGCTTTACCAGCTCGTGCCATCAAAAGCTAACCTGCCGATGATCAAAACTGTTCAGCGAATGGTCTCTCCTGTTGAGTTTTCAGCAGAAATACTTAAAGCTTTAAAAGAGCAAGCACAAGCGAGCGTGAATGAAGAGCTAGCTGGTGCAGTGATAACAGTCCCAGCCTATTTTGATGATGCGCAGCGTCAGGCTACAAAAGATGCAGCTAAACTTGCTGGAATTAATGTTTTACGTTTGCTGAACGAGCCAACTGCGGCTGCGATTGCTTACGGTTTAGACTCTGGTAGGCAAGGTAATATTGCTGTTTTTGATTTAGGTGGTGGAACTTTTGATATTTCAATCCTGCGTTTTAGTGAGGGTGTTTTCGAGGTTATAGCAACCGGTGGCGATTCGCAGCTTGGTGGTGATGATATGGATAATATCCTGCTTGATTGGTTGGCGGAGCAGATTAAAGTAGATTTGGCCGAGCTAACTATAGAGAAGCGTCGTGAGTTACTAGCTATAGCGAAAGAAGCTAAAGAGCACTTGGCGAACAGCTTTTCAACCTTAATTACTTTGCCCAAGTGTGAAGTGAAACTAGATCGTGAAATTTTTATTAAGTTAATAGAGCCATTATTGCAGCGTATGCAAGCCTGTTGTCAGCAAGCAATGAAGGATGCTGACTTGCCTATTAAAGCTGTTGATCATGTGGTTTTAGTGGGTGGTGCAACGCGTACCTTGGCTGTGAGGGAGTTGGCAGAAAAGTTCTTTGAACAATCTGCTCTAGCAGAAATAGACCCCGATCAAGTGGTTGCGTTAGGAGCTGCGATACAGGCTAATAATTTATTAGGGCAAACTGATAACTCGATGTTGCTGTTGGATGTGTTGCCGTTATCGCTTGGGTTAGAAACTATGGGTGGCTTGGTTGAGCGAATCATTCCACGCAATACTACGATTCCAGCTAGCAAAGGGCAGCAGTTTACTACTTATAAAGATGGTCAGACAGGTTTGTTAATCCATGTTGTACAAGGTGAGCGGGAGTTGGTTCAGGACTGTCGTTCTTTAGCGAGGTTTGAGCTAACAGGTATTCCGCCTATGAAAGCCGGAGCTGCTAAAGTTGAGGTAACCTTTCAAGTTGATGCAGATGGTTTGCTAGGTGTGATGGCAAAAGAGCTAAGCACTGGGGTTGAGAATCACGTTGAGGTAACACCTTCTTATGGTTTGACGGAACAAGAAGTCACGCAAATGTTGCAAGATTCCTTTTCATCAGCTAAGGAAGATGTCGCTAAACGACGATTAGTTGAAAAGAAAGTAGCAGGAAAGCAGCTTCATGATACGGTTGTGAAGGCTTTACTTGAAGATGGTGATCGTTATTTAACTAAGAGTGAACGGGTTAGTATTGAGGCGGCTTTGGAGCAACTTGCCGAGGTATTAGGTGCTGAAGATGCTGCTGCTATTGGTTTACAAACTGAGAGTTTGGAACGAGTAACTCAGGCTTTCGCTGAACGTCGTATGGATGGTAGTGTGCGTGCAGCGTTAATGGGCAAAGCTATAGAGGAGCTACCTGATGCCAAAGATTAGAGTACTTCCTCATGAAGAGTACTGCCCCAATGGAGCTGAAATTGAGGCTCAGCCGGGTGATTCTGTTATTGAGCTGTTATTAGCAAACGGTATTCAGATAGAACATGCTTGTGAAATGCAGTGTGCTTGCACGACTTGCCACGTTTATATTCGTAAAGGGGGGAGGTCCTTAACGCCTGCAGAGGATTTGGAGGAGGATATGTTGGATAAAGCTTGGGGCTTGGATGTGGACTCTAGGTTGAGCTGCCAGCTTGTCGTTGGTGATGAGGATCTTGTTATAGAGGTTCCCAAGTATACCATTAATATGGTGTCTGAGCGCTAGGAGGCGATATGTCATTACGTTGGATTGATGTACGTGAAATTGCTATTGAATTGGTAGAAACTTATCCAGAAATTAATCCCATACAAGTTCGTTTTACAGACTTGCATCGCTACGTTTGTGAGCTTGAAGACTTTGATGATGACCCTAAGCGCAGTAATGAGCGTATTTTAGAGGCTATACAGGCTGCATGGATTGAAGAGCAGTAATTTGCCTGTACTAAAAAATTAAAGGATAATGCCGACAGTAATCATTACAAGAGGCGTGTACTATGCCAAGGACATTAAGCCCGGGTAAATTACCCAATCGAATGTTAAATAGCTTACTTAAGCAGCTTCCGCATCACGATAGTGAGGTTGTTATTCCTGCCAAGATTGGCATTGATGCTGCAGGTTTGAAGTTGGGTGATCGATTATTGGCAGTAGCAACTGATCCGATCACTTTTGCAACAAAAAGTTTGGGTAAGTATGCGGTGCGGGTTAATGTTAATGACATTGCCTGTTTGGGTTGTGCCCCCAAGTGGTTTTCCTCAGTTATTATGCTGCCACCCGGGGCTGAAGAAAGCTTTGTTTACGATATGTGGTATGAGCTTAATGATGAGTTGGCAGAGTTTAATATTGAGTTAATTGGTGGCCATACTGAGGTTACATCTGCAGTTACTAAGCCTATTATTGTTGGGCAGTTGATTGGTGAGGCGGTCAATAAGCGCTTTTTTGACCCTCGTGAAATCAAAGCGGTTAATAAGATTTTACTATGGCGGGGTGCTGCAGTAGAGGGCACTGCCTTGCTAGCGGCTGAGCGCTTTGATGAGTTATCCCAGCATATTATCCCAGCACAGTTAGAGACAATGGTTTCTTTGCTTGATGAGCCAGGTATTTGTATTTGGCCTGCGGCTAAAGCTTTATTCGACTTAGAAGGGGTTGTTGCGCTGCATGACCCTACTGAAGGTGGAGTGGCAACAGCCTTGCATGAGCTGGCTGATCTAACTGGATGTGGTTTGCAAATTCAAGAAGAGTTCATTCCTATTTTGTCAGAGACACGGCAGTTAGCGATGGTGCTAGGGTTTGATCCTTTAGGTTTATTAGCCTCAGGAAGTTTATTAATTGTCTGTCACTCGGGTGCAGAGGCAGAGATTCTATCACGCTTGCAAGGTGAGCGAGTGGCTGTGATTGGTGAGTTTACTGAGTCAGTTAATCGTGTATTGAATCGTCAAGGTGGGGCAGGTGAATTACCACGCTATGATCAGGATGAGTTGGTAAGAGCTTTAAGTGTTGCTATTTAAATTTTTTAGGTGGTGAAGTGAATAGAATTAAAGTTGGTGTTATTGGAGTTGGCTACCTTGGTAACTTTCATGCTCAAAAATATTTACTGTTGGATGAGGCAGAACTGGTTGGTGTGGCTGATGCAGACCAAGGGCGTGCTAGTAATATTGCTGAAGAGCTAGGTGTGAAGGCTTTTGATAGTTATGAGGGTTTAGTTGATGAAGTTGATGCAATGAGTATAGTTGTATCGACTCAAGCTCATTTTGAAGTAGCTCAATATTGTCTTCAACACGGTGTGCATGTATTAGTTGAAAAGCCTATCACCGTAACAGTAACAGAAGCAGAGCAGCTTATAACACTTGCTAAACAAAAGCAGCTAACTCTACAGGTTGGGCATTTGGAACGTTTTAATGCGGCTGTGATGGCTTTAGCTGATCACCTAGATAATCCTCGTTTTATTGAGTCAACTCGTATCGCGCCTTTTAATCTAAGAGGGAGCGATGTCAATGTGATGCTTGATTTAATGATTCACGATATTGATATTATTCAAAGTATTGTCCACTCACCGATTCGTAGTATTGATGCAAATGGTGCGCGTGTCTTATCAGATCGTGCTGATATTGCGAATGCTCGTATTACTTTTGAAAATGATTGTGTAGCCAACGTTACAGCGAGTCGTGTAAGTCTTAAATCAGAGCGTAGAATGCGAGTGTTCCAGCGTAGCGGTTACTTTTCCATTGACTTGCAAAATAGGCGTTTAGCAATTTTTGAAAAGGGTGATGGTGAAATGTTTCCTGGTATTCCTAATATCAAGAATGAATCTTTCTCTTATGAAGAAGATGATGCGCTGTATGCTGAAATAAAAGCATTTTTGCACTCTGTAGCGACAGGTGAAGAGCCTGTAGTAACAGGGGTGGATGGTAAAAACTCTTTAGAAGTTGCTATTAAGATTACCGAATTAATACGCTCAAAGGCTGATTTCTAATGGCTAAAAAGATCCTTATTGTTGCTGGTGAAGCTTCTGGTGATATTCATGCTGCAGAAGTTGTGCAAGCAATGAATAGTCAGACAAGAGATCTAGCTTTTTTTGGCATTGCTGGCCCTAAGATGAGAGAGCAAGGGGTTGAAGCCTTAATTAATGCTGAAGATATTTCTTTGATGGGCTTTGCTGAAGTGGTGATAAACTTTGGTTTGGTTTGGCGGATGTATCAAACAATAAAAACAACATTAATCGAGCGCCAGCCAGACTTGGTAATTTTGGTTGATTACCCAGGCTTTAACTTAAGAGTGGCTAAGTTAGCTAAGCAGCTTGGCATTAAAGTATTTTATTATATTAGCCCGCAATTGTGGGCTTGGCGTCAGGGGCGTGTTAAGCAGATTAAACGTTATGTGGATCATATGGCGGTTATCTTTCCTTTTGAGAAAAAATTCTATGATCAGCACGGTGTGCCAGCTACCTATGTGGGTTGTCCGCTATTAGATGAGTTAGACTTTGAGTTGACTCAAGCACAAGCTCGAGAGCAGCTAGCGTTGAAGCAGGATCAAACAATTATTACTTTATTGCCAGGAAGTCGCCAGGCGGTCGTTGAGCGTGGTTTGTCGGTTATGTTACAAGCTGGTCGTCAGCTAATTAAGCGATTGGGGGCTGTTCAATTCGTGCTTCCAGTAGCAAATACCCTATCAAAGGATAGGGTTGCGGCATTATGCCCAGATGATTTTCCTTTGAAGCTTGTTGAAGGACATTCTTACGAGGCAATTAAAGCAGCGAATGCTGTTATTTGTTCCTCAGGCACTGCGACTTTAGAAACAGCCTTGTTAGGTGTCCCAATGGTAGTGCTTTATAAGATGAACTCAATAACGTACCAAATTATTAAACGCTTGATTAAAATCAAAGACATTTCATTATGCAATATTGTTGCAGAGAGGCAGATTGTAAAAGAATTTCTGCAAGCTCAGGCTAAACCTGGCGTCATTGCGAATGAAATTGTAACTATCCTTACCGATGCGAACTACCGTCAGACAATGGAGCAGAACTTAATAGCACTTCGTCATAAAATGGGTGAACCTGGTGCAGCTGAACGAGTTGCCCAGTTGGCTTTAAATTTATTGGAGTCTTAGTGATGACAGTAAAGTATCGCTTGACCTTTTATGTGCCGCCTGAACAGTTAATGTTAGTTAAAGTGGCTGTTTTTAAATCAGGTGCAGGACGTTTAGGACAGTATGATTGTTGTTGTTGGCAGACTAAAGGTGAAGGTCAGTATCGTCCGCTGGAGGGAAGTAAGCCAGCTATTGGTGAGCACGGTCAAGTTGAGACTTTATCTGAGTACAAGGTTGAATTACTTTGCACAGAAGAAAACATCCATGCTGCAGTTGCTGCTTTAAAGTCGGCCCACCCCTACGAAGAACCCGCCTACGAAGTGTATCGTCTTGAAGACTTTTAAAAATGAAAAAAATTTTTCTAACCATTAGCTAGCGTTTGGAATATTTTAGAATACAAAACAGTATTGCCAGTTAAGCTAGGCAGTTTTCCTGTTAAATCAAGTGCCATAAATGCTTCAGGGGGAGCGTCGTACTGACACGTAACTCCAAACCTATTAGTAGGTATGAAGTTAAATTTGGGATAATAATCTGGATGCCCTAAAACAAAAATAATATCAACGCTATTGTCTTTAGCAATCTCTATGGCATTTTTTATGAGTAGCTTCCCAATACCCTGCTTTTGCTCGTTTGGAATAACGCTCATTGGTGCCAGGCCGTATAGCTTTAAATTGCGGGAGTTGTTTTTATTTAACACGGTCATTTCTGAGAGTAGTAAGTGGCCAACGATTTTATTGTCCTTTCTAGCAACTAACGAAAAAGTATTAACATCGCTTTCTATTAAGGCATTAACCAAGTTGGCTTCATAAGTCGTCTCGAAAGCCAGTTTATTTACACTCATTACTTGTTCAGTATCTTCTTCTTTTTGCCGTTTAATTACTATGCTCATAAATTGGTTTATCCTTGCCGCACTGATTTTTAGTAGTGTGGAGATCTTTCTGTATTAAGTTAAGATGCGTTTTGTCTTTTCTTAAATTAAAGTAGTGCGATATATTAATTTAGAATTGATCACTGCGCAATGTGCTAGCTATTTTTTGAAATTAAATTTCAGTGAAATTATATATTTTTAAGTGCAACTATTTGTTTAATACAGAAAGGCTTCTGTTCTGGGTAGTATTTGGAGGTGTTGATTCTTTACCTTTAGAAAAAAATCCGGGACCAGCTAGGCTTGCTGCTCTGCTGCTTCTTGTGCTGAAAGTAATTCTATCAACGTTTGTAGCGCGTTTATAAAGCTCACTTCCTAAGAATAGAGCACCGAAAGCAATTGTATAGTTAGCTATTGCAAAAGAAAGCAATGGATTAACGTCAGCAAAGAGATTTAAAATAACGGCCAGTCCAAACGCAGACCACAAGTTAATGATTCCAGTTGCAGCCGGTTTAAAGTGTTCATTGTAATTAATTAATAAAATACCAGCACCTAAACGTAGGCTGTCAAGAATTAGATTTCCCATGGCTAACGTACCAACGCTAGCGAAAAGCTCAGGGTCAGCAGTGGTTGCATTAGTAGTGGTTGCGGGCGGGATAAATGCTTTGCCTACTGATGTTGGTGCTAACGGCAATACAATAGTACTTGCAATTGGTAAAGCTATGCCGAGTAATAAGCTAGCCTTGGCGATTATCCAAGAGGATTTTGGGTTGCTAGCAAGGCGAGCGCCAGCGTGGTTCATGGCAGTATTATGAAAGCCAATGGCGGCAGCAACAATTAACATAATAATCTGGCTCTCAGCGTTAAAGAAAGCAAGGGCTGCCTCGCCTTGATAAGCTTTAATATAAAGTGCCTGGCCAAGCAAGGTGGAAAGCTCAGACATGGTTTGTAAGGCATAAGTAAAACTGGCTTTAAAGAGAGTCTTAATTTCTTCGATAAAATTGACCAAAGTTTCCCAGCTGTATTTTTCTAGGCTAAAAAACTGATAAGGGCAATAGTCAGGGTGACAAGCAAGTAGTGCAGTCATAATGCAGGTGTTTGCTCCAGCTTGCACCATGGCTGCATTAGCGAATACCTCAACATTAGCTTGTTTGGTGTCAAAATAATAATAGGCAGCAAGGTTGGGAATAATTAAGCAAGTAGCTCTAATCGTCCAAGCAAATCCTGGTTTTAGTAGCCCCTTAGCTGCAGCACCTAATGGCAATGCTAAAGACTTTAATACAGTAGCAAGTGCATAGCGTTCTAAGTAGGGAGTGGCTGTGGCTACAGTAGCAGGGCTTTGTCCAACGGCAAGGAAAGCAGGTTTAGCGCCAAAGTAAAACAGTGCGGCAGAAGCTAGGCTTTCTAGAAAAGAAAGAGTGATGCCGACACGAAACTTTTCCCCAACACATCGACTAGTTTGTTCACCGCTTTCAGCTAACCCTTTAGCTTTACTAATTTCGCTACTTAGTTTGGTGCTAACTGTATTAATAATAGAATCGATGGTGGCTCGAGAGGTAACAATTAAAGCATAGGCGGCAGCGCCATTTACACCTAGCCTTGAGAATTGATAGCTAACGTATAGGTGTTCAGCTGGGGTAAGGAGTTGTGATAAAACATAGAAAGGGGACTTGCATAGCACCAAGCGCAGTGCTTCACATAAGTTGCTTATTTTATTATGTTCAGTATCAGCTAATAGCCGATATGGGTTTCTTGGTGAAGGCATATTGTCAATCTGATTATTATTTGGGCGAGTATTTTAGAGAGAAAAGAACTGGTGTGCAAGTGAAAAGGGAAGTGCCTCGTTGGTCAGTAGACAGGGGACGGAAGTTAGGGGTTTATAAAAGTATAGGTCGGATCTGAGGTGGCATTGGTGCTAACTTAATAAGGCTCTAAATGTTACGCCGCCGAAGGCCGACATTGGGCTGAGAAGCTAATACGTTGTCGGCCCGCGCTATGCTTGGGATTGACCCGCCGTGCTAAGTTGATTAAAAGTTTGTGGGTCTATCTACCATACTAAGCTGATTTTAAAAATAGCCCCCTTTGATTCAAAGGGGGCGGCTCGCGTAGCGAGCGGGGGATTTAAAGGTAGTTGGTCTTATAAAAGGAAGTTGCTTGTTTTTATAACCCCAGTTCGGAGTTAATAGTGATCAAGTAATTAAATTCTAATTGCTTGGCAACCTTTTCACTGCAGTAATTGTTAATGGCTCAATAATATAAGCAGCCAACCCAGAAACAAGATGTGTAATAGCATTTGCAACCGAGCGATGTCTGGTGTGCCAAATATGAAACTTATGTTTCAAGCAGCCAAAAACAGTCTCAATGATCCCTCGCTGATTTAATAACTGTTGCTCGTGATCGCTAAGTGGCTGCGCATTTTTCATATTTTTTCTTTTGCGTGTAATTAACTTCAAACCGCTATCAAGTAGTTTTTCAAAAACAGCCTTCCCAATATAGCCTTTATCTCCGAAGGCCAAACCCTCCAGCCCTTCAAACAATGAGACACCTGCAGCTAAATCATGATGATTGCCGGGCGTGACTTTAAAGGCGATTAACTCACCTATGTCATTGATTACTAAATGAAGTTTCAGACCAAAAAACCAACCAACAGATGTTTTTCCAAGTTTTGCAACCGCTTTAAATGTGCGGTGGCGTTTAGTGCGTTTAATGTGACAGTTTGGTAGGCAACTTGAGTCAATGTAGTAAATGCCACTACGCCTGCCACCGTTGAGAGTAATAAAAATTGTCAGTGGCATTAGCGCTTTAGGCATCAATTCAATAAAACGTGAGTAACTGGGTAAATTAGGGAAGATAGAGCGTTATTTTGTCTGTAAAAACCAACTTCAGTACTTAGAAAAACCTTTAAAATTCTAAATGGCACTCTATTGTACCTGTCTCATCGCATAATATCTTAAATTAATTATGCTAATCAATCTAAAAAATTATTTATACCTCAAATTTTTCTCCTCTCAAAATAAATTATTAACTTTTAGGTAATAGCAATTATATCTCGTTAATAAGAACAAGAATGATCTATCCTAAAACCCTATGAAGCCTTATTATTCACTTCAACTTAAGTATCTAGGTGATCCGCTCCACTGGTCATCAATTTCCACTAAAACAGCTGATACGAGCCTTAGGCACGATTCAGTATTAGGGAAAATTCCAACTGTATGCGTCCTTCTTTTTACCTCTCTGTTTACGCGCTCAGCTATGTTACTGGTTCTTAATCTTTTTTGATGCGGCCTGTCAAAGTTCATCACTACTAAGCCCTCCGGTATATTCACTTCCAACCAAGAAGAAAGCTCTGGTGCTGTTTGCTGATATTTATCTACCGCCATAGCCAATAGTCTTTCCGACTCATGAATGTTTGAGGCATTAAATATAGCTGTAATCTCCTCAGCTACTGGTTCCTTCATTGAGCGCTTTGGTATGTGAGCCTGAGCATTTTGCTGCAAATGAAATTGGCAGCGTTGCCAAGGAACACTGGGGAACACAGCTCTTCTAGCGGCTTTTAGGCCAGTATGAGCGTCGCTAGTAATCAACTCAATACCATGTATACCTCGCTCAACCAACTGCTGAAGAAAATCACGCCAATGTACCTCAGCCTCTGATAACGCAACAGAAACACCTAGCACTGTTCTCTTGCCGGTTGATTCATCAAAGCCATAGGCTATCAATACCGCACAGTCTTGTACTGTGCCGCTAGTGCGCACCTTCTCATAACGTGCATCTAGCCAAAGATATTTTATCTTTCCTAACGGCTTATTTCGCCATTTCTTTAAATCTTCATCCAACAATTTAGCGCAACGGCTTACCTCTGTGCTTGAAATATCTGTTCCACAGAGTTGCTTTAGCACCTTTTCAACTTTGCGCGTGGAAACCCCATGCACATACATTTCAGCGACAGCCAGCTTAAGTGCTCTATCAGAGCGTACACCTCGCTCTAAGACTGATGGATAGAAGGCTTCATTGGAGTCTCTAACCTGCGGTATCTGTAGCTCAAGCTGACCTTGACCTGTGTTAATTAACCTTGGTTTAAAGCCGTTCGCATATCCGTTTCTATCGCCAGTTCGCTCATAAGGATTGGCATTTAAATGGCGCTCCCTTTCTATTAACATAGCCTCATTCATCAACCTGGAGACAAGCTTAGGTAAAGCTTCAAACCCCTCCATCGCTAAAACATGTATGGCTTCTTCGATTAAGTTCTCATTTTTATAGCAGCTCATTGTCATTCCTTTTTTTTGGTTAAGTTTACCTTAAAAGGAATTTCTAATCTGACTGAGTCGCCTGCTTATTTTCAGCAAGTCAATGGAATTTACAGAAAGGATGGCGCACTAGCTTAGGGAAGTAATGTCCCCAGTATGTTTTTAGAAAGCCAGTATAAAAATATTTAAAGTTTCTATAGCCGATCATTTGGAACAAAATCATGATTGTCATAATCTCGCTATAAGCTAAACAACAAGGTGGACCTGACTTTTTTTCTGCAGATGAAGGGAGTAGATCTTTGCGCTCAAGTGCTGCAAATTCCTCAGCAAAATCATCTATGCGACAAAATAACTCTATAACCTCGCGCTCATGTATCATAACCACATCCATTATTAGTAATAATTTCAAAAGGTTATATAAGTTTTTCACTAAATCCAAGGCTGCCATAACTCCGAACTGGGGTTTTTATAATCCATCCTAGCCTTCCTTATTCTAAGGAAGGGACGTTCTTGGCAGAATGCAGGTTTGATAAAAATGTAGGTCGGCCCGCGCTATGCTTGGGATTGACCTGCCGTGCTAAGTTGATTAAAAGCTTGTGGGTCTATCTACCATACTAAGCTGATTTTAAAAATAGCCCCCTTTGATTCAAAGGGGGCGGCTCGCGCAGCGAGCGGGGGATTTGTAGCCAGGCCTGAAATACAAAGCAGTTGTTAACGCTTTTTAACCAGCAATACTGGGGCAATAAAAACGAGTAGGCCTAAAACAAGAAATCCCTCATAAAAACGCGTTGAAATACTATGAATTTGTTGTGGAGGAATAAAGCCTAAGCCGATACCAATAAGGCTAATAATAATGCCAATACCACCAACTAGCCAAACACCCAACTTGCCGCCTGGAATTTGATAGGAGCGAGATTGTTGTGGGTGTGAATAGCGTAATTTAATAATGGCAGCAAACAAAATGATATTCATTAGTAAGCACATCATGGCGCTAAGGTCAGTCACTAGCCAGAAGGAGTTGGTAATGGTTGGGGTAAACAAGAACAATGCCGCAAGTATTGAAACAATAATTGCTTGTACAAAAAGGAGCGTAGTTGGTTCATCTTGGTTATTTTTTTTAGAAAAGAAACGTAGTGACGAGTCTTCTTCCATGGCAGCTAGTAAGCCTTTGCAAGGACCGCCTATCCAGGCATTTAGCATGGCGCAAGCGCCTAAAGCCATAGCAACCGCCATAGTGTTAATTAGCCAGTGTAAATGAAACCGGGTAAGCAATAGCGCGATGACTTGGATATTGCCTGCTAGCAAACTAATGCTATGACGAGGAATGCTGTTAGCAATAGCGAGTGAGCCAGTAATGGAAACGAGAAGAATAATAATGGTTGATAGACCAATAGCTAATGGAAAGCTTCGCTTAGGGTTTTGTACTTGATGAGCATGGAAAGAAGTAATCTGCATTCCAGCAAGGCCTAGCATTACCCCTATAAATAGTGCAGCAGAGTGTAAATGGAAGGGTGGTAGCAGATCATGCCAATGAAGTTGTAAGTGGTTATAGGTAGGCGCTAGAAACCATAACCAACCTAAGATGATAATTAATAGTGTGGGAATAAGCGTACCTATGATAAGTCCAATTGTGCTCACCCAAGTAGCGATTTTAATGCCTAAGAAGTTAACTAGGGTAAATAACCAGAAAACTACCAGCATAAAAATAATGGTGTAGTATTTGTCATCTGCTAACTGCGGTGAAATAACATAAGCAAGCGTAGCAGAAATAAAGGCAAGGCTGGCAGGCCAACCGACGACGTTACTAATCCATTCTAACCAAATAGCTAAAAAGCCAGCTCGATAACCAAAGGCAGTGCGTCCCCAGGCATAGAGGCCGCCGCGCTCTGGCCAGGCAGCAGCTAACTCGGCACAAACCATCGAAAAAGGAATAAAGTATAAGAGACCTGCAGCTAAATAATAAAAAATTGATGCTAGCCCATATTCAGCCATCAATGGTAAAGTACGTGGATTAAAAATAGCCACAATGCTAAGCATTGTGAGTGAGAAAGCACCTAATGGTTTGTTAAAACGAGTTGTCATTTTGCTCTCATGGAGTTACCTTGTGGGTACTTTACCATAGTTGTTTGCTAGGTGGCAGTGGTCAGGAAACAGGACGCAGGTTTTTATAAAAAATAGCCCCCTTTTTTTGAAAGGGGGCAGCTCGCGAATGCGAGCGGGGGATTTAAGGATGGTTAACTAGGTGTAGTTTGGATTGAAGTTGAAGAGCACTAAGGTGGTCATATGCACGCTGTAGAAAACGCACAAGCAATTAAATCAATTGTTGTTGGTTCAGGGCAGCCATTTCGCTATTCAGTTGCTTATGCCTTTTTATCTGATTCACCTATCGTTTACTCGCTAGAAAGTACTAGCCCAACTTGGTTAAAGATAAATGCGGAGCAGGGTGTTATTTCAGGGCAAGCGCCGAAAATCCAAACAGAACATGAACAGTTTTTTGTAACAGTACTGAAAACTACCCAAAATTTAAATCAGCAAAATAATGCTGAAATATTGTGTAAAAATGACTATGCTTTGTCTTTTTAACAAGACTAACGAGATGAGTATAAATGTTAAACTTCGCCGATTACGCTGCCCCTCTTTTTTCAAAATTAACTGGGAAAGTTGTTTTAAAAAAATCTATCGACGATTGTAGGAAAGCTATTAACTGAAGGTAGTTGTAAGTTGTTCAGTTCATCAAAAGATAACAATGAGTATAAAAAGATGATTCGTACACTTACCGGTGAAAATAAAAGCACCGATTTAGATCCAATAAAAACAAATGATGTATTGCTAGAACAGAGCTGTGAAAAACTTTCACACGCCAGTAAAATTGATGTTCTTCATGATCCTTCTGATATTAGAAAGCCACATAGCAAGCAAACTGAAAATCTAGGTAAAGTAAGGAGTCTGGACGGGGATATTATCAATGGTTACAGCACGCATAACGCAGTTGCATTAGTACCTGGTGATAAGGCTGTGCATCTACTATCGCATGTAAGCTACAGCAATAAAGACCCTAAGTTTTTAAAAGCTGAGCATATTAAGAAAATAGAGGCTGGAAAGCCATTTGAGGGAGATAAAGAGGCCAAGAGTCTTTATGAATCTGGTGATTACTTTAATAAAAAGCTGCTGTCTATTCGTGAAATAGAAAAAATAGGAATCTGCCTAAAATCAAAGAATGAAGATGCAACCATTACCCATATTCTAGATAGAGAGTTTGATGATAATGACTATCTCTCACTAATTGATACAAACCTAGATCAAGACTTTATTATTCGCTCAAAAATAACAAGAACAATAGAAGGTAGAGGTGATGATGGTAAAAAGCTTAAGCTGATTAACGCTGATTTTGATGCTCAAGGCGAAAAGCAATTCCAAAAGTTAACAGTTGGAAAGAATTGCGTACAAGACGGAAAAATAACTATTTATTTTGGAGAGTTTGAGAACATCAATGCAATTAAAATCCAAATTACAGGCAGAGATGGTAGGAGAATTTTTAAGAATGACATGCTGCTATTAACTAATAAAAAAGTAACGACTTTTGATGAGGCGTATGAGGTATACATAGCCTATCTATCTCGTGCGAAAATTGAATATGTTTTTAAATTTCTCAAGGAAGGACTAGGCTGGGAAAATATGCAGATAAAAAATTTTAAAGGGATACAAAATCTACTGGCTGTATGTTTTTATGTGGCCTCATATTTGTATGAGATAGGTAAGGAAAAAGCTTATGACGATTACGCAATTATGCTAGCTAAATTAGGAGATGGTAAGGGCAAGGTGACACGACACTTTATTGCGAAGGGTATTAGAAAACTTCTAACGTATCACTTAGTAGAGCAATTTTTTAAAGAAAATAGTGTTTCTCAAGAAGAACAAAAAGAATTATCGAATTCAGTTCAGGTAGGGAGATAACAATTTTGGGTAGTTCTCAGAACAGTAGTAGCAACTGTTAACCAAACAACTGTTAACCAAACAACTGTTGAGCAAACTTTTATTATTCAGGCAGTAGACGATGATGCGATTGAGGATATGCGTCGTTTTATGTTGCGCCTGGTACACTTTCCTTTTGATGCCGACCGCCGTCGTCATGAAGTGCTGGAGTTCTTATTTGAGTATTATCACTCGTCTGTTTACATAAACGACTTTTTACACTTGTTAAGGAAGTATGCCAAACAGCTCGATGTTAAGCTTCATAGCCCGATTAGCTATGAGGACTTTAAAAAAGTCGCAGAGAAGGCTCACCCTGGCATTGAGAAAGAATTAGAGCGTAAGCTTGCAGAAGATCATGTTTTAACTGAGGTGGAATTAAGCAAAGTTGAATTCTCTCGACTTTTCAAAGAAGGTGCGCAGCCGCTAGGTGTTATTCCGATTGTAGTATGGAACTATATTGCTGAGGCAAGTTATCACAATTGGAGCGAACTAAAGACAGTGCTGCATGAAGCAGTACATGCGATTCGTGATATGCGCCATGAAGCAGTAATGGCCCACATTCAACAACTTGATTTGCAGTTGAAGCATTAAAACAACAGCCCCCTTTAAAGGGGACAGCTCGCATAGCGAGCGAGGGATTTGTAGCTCGGATTGAAAATGCGAAGTATTTGAAAATCCGGGGTGAAGTTACACCCAGCCCCGGCTTATCGCTTCCGCTCAAGCCGGGCTACGGGTCAGGTGTCAGTTTGCAGGGAAGGGGATGCAGGAAGTTTATAAAAAATGTAGGTCGGCCCTGAGGTGGCATTGGTGCTAACTTAATAAAGCTCTAAATGCTACGCCGCCGAAGGCCGACATTGGGTTGAGAAGATGATGTGTTGTCGGCCCGCGCTATGCTTGGGACCGACCTACCGTGCTAAGCTGATTTTAAAAAAAGCCCCTTTGACTCAAAGGGGGCAGCTCGCGTAGCGAGCGGGGGATTTAAGGATGGTTGGTTTTATAAAAGGAAGTTGCTTGTTTTTATAATCCATCCTAGCCTTCCTTATTCTAAGGAAGGGACGTATTGGTCAGGATGCGGTAGTCTACTTATGAGGAAGGGGCCTCGTCGCAACGCTCTGCGTTGTGACGCAACAAGCCCCCTTTGATTCAAAGGGGGCGGTTCGCGTAGCGAGCGGGGGGGGTTTGTAGCCCGGATTGAAAATGCGAAGCATTTGAAAATCCGGGGTAAAGTTACACCCAGCCCCGGCTTATCGCTAACGCTCAAGCCGGGCTACGGGTCAGGTGTCAGTTTGCAGGAAGCAGGGCGTAGGAATTTGAAAAACAGCCCCCTTTTTTAAAGGGGACAGCTCGCGTAGCGAGCGAGGGATTTAAGCCTTGAGTAGTTATTGCTTTTTGTAAAGAAATCCTGCATAGTGTCCGCGCCTATCCAGAATAAGAACAAGGGTTTCTCGCTTTGATTTTTATGTCACAAAAGTGAAAAGTATTTTATTAGTCATAACCTGCTGTGATTTGGATCAGGCTTTCCTGTGGGATAAAAGCCTCTAAGCGATGCCTTTAGACTTTCATTGGGTAGGGATAAATAAGGATATCTTTCAGAGTCTATGAGGGTAGCGTGTAGCCCGGCTTGAAGCTACAACTTGTTTGCGGGGGAAAAGCCGGGGCAAAGTCTAAGATTATCCCCGGATTATCAAACTCTTTGCGTTTTCAATCCGGGCTACAGTTTTGCTGATTCTGTTGTTATCCATAAATGAAAACGATCGCCAGGGATAATAATTATGAGATTAGGAAACGTTCTAGTTGGTTTGGCCAGTTTGTTGAGTTTGGGAGGAGGAGCAGAGTCAACAAGCAGGAGCTTACGAGGAAGTGCTGTTGATCCTGCCAAGTTGGAGTTAGATCAACCTGCTTTTGATCCAATACCCCCAGATCTTTATCTTTCCCTGTCTCGTGAACTAGCCGAAAACAGCACAGTAACCAGTACAAGAGACGTCTCACTGCAAGTTGCCAAATCAGGTGAGAGCTATGCAGCAACCTTCCCAGTCAGAAATTATTTTGAATCGGATGATCTATACCTACGTCCAACTGTTGCTTCTGATGATGGACAACTACCCGATTGGTTAAGCGTCACCCCTGACGCACCTTTACAATCCGTTTCAACACACAGCACTAACGGTGCCTTTGAACGCATTAAATTCGATGGTGATATCGCCTATGTCGCGATGGGCGATGGAGGTGTGTTTACTTACAATATGTCCGACCCGACTTCTCCAGAACTATTAAGTCATTTCGCCACAGTGGGTGAGGCTAAAGATGTTGCTGTAGATGGTGATACGGTTTATATCGCCGACGGTAGCAAGGGCTTAATCATTGCTAATCGTACGGCGGATTTTGCGTTAACAGAAGTCGGAGACGTTAGTCCATTCGGTGGTGTCACCGCTGTTGCACATGTTGATAATACAACTTACCTGGCTGGTGCAGCAGGCGTTAAGGCGTATGACTTAGCTGACCTAACCCAACCGCAATTATTAAGTGAGCTTGCTATAGCCGGCTCGCCACAAAGTTTAGCGCTCAGTGGTGACTATCTGTTAGCTGCTAGTGGCATTGGTGGCTTGCATGTCTTAAACCGTACTGATAGAGCGTTATTTTGTCTGTAAAAACCAACTTCAGTACTTAGAAAAACCTTTAAAATTCTAAATGGCACTCTATTGTACCTGTCTCATCGCATAATATCTTAAATTAATTATGCTAATCAATCTAAAAAATTATTTATACCTCAAATTTTTCTCCTCTCAAAATAAATTATTAACTTTTAGGTAATAGCAATTATATCTCGTTAATAAGAACAAGAATGATCTATCCTAAAACCCTATGAAGCCTTATTATTCACTTCAACTTAAGTATCTAGGTGATCCGCTCCACTGGTCATCAATTTCCACTAAAACAGCTGATACGAGCCTTAGGCACGATTCAGTATTAGGGAAAATTCCAACTGTATGCGTCCTTCTTTTTACCTCTCTGTTTACGCGCTCAGCTATGTTACTGGTTCTTAATCTTTTTTGATGCGGCCTGTCAAAGTTCATCACTACTAAGCCCTCCGGTATATTCACTTCCAACCAAGAAGAAAGCTCTGGTGCTGTTTGCTGATATTTATCTACCGCCATAGCCAATAGTCTTTCCGACTCATGAATGTTTGAGGCATTAAATATAGCTGTAATCTCCTCAGCTACTGGTTCCTTCATTGAGCGCTTTGGTATGTGAGCCTGAGCATTTTGCTGCAAATGAAATTGGCAGCGTTGCCAAGGAACACTGGGGAACACAGCTCTTCTAGCGGCTTTTAGGCCAGTATGAGCGTCGCTAGTAATCAACTCAATACCATGTATACCTCGCTCAACCAACTGCTGAAGGGTGCTGCCTTTATATAATGTAGAAAATATAGCATAATATACACTTTAACTTGATTACGGATGGTGTTTGGATGTTAGCTAGAATTCTCTCTGATGAAAATAATGAATTAACTATTGAGCTCAAGCTTCCACTAAAAGGATCCATGCTTGAATGTGAGGATGCAATTCTTGACGGCCTTAATGAGGTTGGAACATTAGCCACTGAAAAAGCTTTAAGTAAGTTTGATGCAGATGGCTCTCCTATCCATGTTGGAAAAATAAAGCTAACAGCACGAAGTAGAGATGAAGCAAATTACCAAACGCCTTATGGAGTTGCTCGAGTTAAGCGTTATGTTTATCAAACCTCTAAAGGCGGGAAGATCTTTTGTCCTTTAGAAGATAAGGCTAGAATTATCCAAGGATCAACACCGCGATTTGCAAAAATAATCTCACATAAATACTCAAACTTACCTGCTCCTAGTGTTATTGATGATCTCAAGGTCAATCATAACCGTAAAATCTCACATTCATACTTGCAACGGGCAACTGATTTTGTTGGCGGTATTACACAAGCCAAAGAGGCTGAGTGGGAATATGAAGAGCCAAAGCTTGATGCAGGCATTGAGATGCTAAGTATTAGCTTAGATGGTGCATATGTTCTCACCGTTGATGATGGTTATAGAGAGAGCATGGTTGGAACTATTTCCATGTATGATAAGCATGGTGCACGCCTGCACACAACCTACGTTGCAGCATCACCAGAATATGGAAAAGATGAATTCTTTAATAGGCTTGAAAAGGAAATAAAGCTGAAAAAGAAATATTACCCTGATGCTAAAACAATTGGCGTTGCTGATGGAGCAAAAAATAATTGTCCATTTCTAAAAAAACATACTGATACGCAAATTTTAGATTTTTGGCATGCAACTGAATATCTCGGTGAAGCATCAAAGGCAATATTTACCAAAAAATCTGAAAGAGATGAGCGTGATGTTTGGCTCCAAGAGCGATGTCATGACTTAAAGCACAAGAAAGGTGCGGCAGGTAGAATACTTGCTGAGCTTAAAGAGCATGTAAATAAAAAACTGAATAAATCGCTTAGAGAAAAGCTAGAAGGAACAATTACGTATTTTGAAAATAATATTAAAGAAAAGCGAATGTCGTATCATAATTTGATTAAGCAGAATGCACCAATTGGCTCTGGCGTCACTGAAGCAGCATGTAAAACAATTGTTAAACAAAGATTAGGCGGATCAGGAATGCGCTGGAAAGACAAGGGAATGAAAATTGTTTTATGCTTGAGAACACTAGTAAAGACTAAAGGAAGATGGGATCAGTTTTGGGAGAAGGTTAATGATTTTGGCGTGCCAGCAGTAATATAGCCTACATTATATAGAGGCAGCACCCCTGCTGAAGAAAATCACGCCAATGTACCTCAGCCTCTGATAACGCAACAGAAACACCTAGCACTGTTCTCTTGCCGGTTGATTCATCAAAGCCATAGGCTATCAATACCGCACAGTCTTGTACTGTGCCGCTAGTGCGCACCTTCTCATAACGTGCATCTAGCCAAAGATATTTTATCTTTCCTAACGGCTTATTTCGCCATTTCTTTAAATCTTCATCCAACAATTTAGCGCAACGGCTTACCTCTGTGCTTGAAATATCTGTTCCACAGAGTTGCTTTAGCACCTTTTCAACTTTGCGCGTGGAAACCCCATGCACATACATTTCAGCGACAGCCAGCTTAAGTGCTCTATCAGAGCGTACACCTCGCTCTAAGACTGATGGATAGAAGGCTTCATTGGAGTCTCTAACCTGCGGTATCTGTAGCTCAAGCTGACCTTGACCTGTGTTAATTAACCTTGGTTTAAAGCCGTTCGCATATCCGTTTCTATCGCCAGTTCGCTCATAAGGACTGGCATTTAAATGGCGCTCCCTTTCTATTAACATAGCCTCATTCATCAACCTGGAGACAAGCTTAGGTAAAGCTTCAAACCCCTCCATCGCTAAAACATGTATGGCTTCTTCGATTAAGTTCTCATTTTTATAGCAGCTCATTGTCATTCCTCTTTTTTGGTTAAGTTTACCTTAAAAGGAATTTCTAATCTGACTGAGTCGCCTGCTTATTTTCAGCAAGTCAATGGAATTTACAGAAAGGATGGCGCACTAGCTCTCCTTCGTCAGGGTATATAAGAACTGGCAATGAAACGTTACAAGATAGATCTGTGCATATCTATAGCATAGCTGGTCCCTCCGTAGTGTATATTGGGCATATAACCCCCGTAGATAATTTTAGAATGGCTAAGGTCGTAGCAGTTAATAGCTCAAGCGTATTAACGTTGGAATATGATCGGGATAATGATGCAGAGCAAAAATATAGGACCTTCGATTTAAGCGTACCGGATTTTCCTAAGGAATTATTTTCTAAAAGAATAGAAGATAAGGATATACCGTTTTATAAGGTAAAATCATATGCTTTTGATTCCAGTATAGTGAAAATAAGGATACGACCTTTCCATGTTGATGGAAGCGAGATGTCTATTTATTACAATTATTCCATGGCTGGTGGATATTTTAATTCCTACAAGTTACCTGAGATTAGCCGGATTAATCATATTTCGAGAATGACGTCTATACGTACTGATATAATCGATTTCTGGATTACTGGTGAGCTTATATTCCTATTACCCATATATGGACTCGCCCCGTATTGTAAAGATTATTTTCTGACGACAATGGTAGAAGAGATGCGCTCATATATCCGACATCTGAAGCAGATGACTGATTGATGCATCACCTCTTCGTGCCCTGATGGAACTACGCATGTTTGTGCCTCATCACTGTTTAGACTCAACTACCTATTACAGGCTGGTTAGCCTTGGGTTTTTCAGGCTCTCAAACATTGGTCTTACCCACTTGTCATCATTCAATACTCTTTGCAATTCTCCTGACTGTTAAACTCAACTAACTACTAAGCAGCACGTCGATACTCTTCGCCACTTTTTAACATAGCTAGAATTATCCGAGCATTTTTATTGGCGACAGCAACACTAGCCTTATTGCTTCCACGCTCCATTTTAATACGCTTAACCCATACACTTCTTGGATCATCCTTTTTTCCGCACCTGGTAACTACAGACCTACCGCCATGGATAAGCAGGGTTCGTAGGTATTTATCTCCTCGCTTACTTATTCCTCCCAAATACTCCCTATTACCACTTGAGTGTTGCCTAGGCACTAGGCCTAGGTAAGCGGAAAGATGTCTGCCATTTTTAAATTCACTCCCATTACCCACCTGAGCAACCACTGCCACCGCTGTTATTGGTCCCACACCCTCTATCGCCTGAATACGCTGGCAACTTTCATTGTTCTTGGAAATGCTATTAATTTCAAGTTCGTAAACATCGATGTTCTCATCCAGAACTAACAAGGTTTCATATTGCCTCTGAATGTAGACCTTCATACGATCTGTCAAACCATTGTCATTTGTACGATCGAAAATTGAAGGCAACTCGGCCCTTAATTTATAAATACTTTTTGCAATGACAATACCGTTCTCTGCTAGAAGACCTCTCAACTGATTACATAGCTTAGTTCGAGCTTCTACTTGACCTTCACGTATACGTAACAAGCTTTGCATGTCTTGCTGCTCAACTGTTTTCGGGGTGAAAAAATTCATGGTTGGCCGTTGAGCTGCTTCAGCTATTGCGCGAGCATCTTGTTGATCATTCTTATTCCGTTTTAGATAAGGTTTCACGTATTGGGGTGAAATGAGTTTAACCTCATAGTTTCGTTTAATTAATTCACGCGCCCAATAATTTGCACTTCCACAAGCTTCCATTGCTATCACTTTGGGAGCAAGCTGATTAATCACTTCTAATAATTTTGCACGCGTTACTTTTTTCTCAGTTAAAATTGCCCCCTGCTGATTAACGCCACAGAGCTGGAAAACATTTTTTGCAATATCAATGGCTAACACGTTAATATCCATAGTGGACTCCTTCGCTTTCGTTAAATTTAATAGCTTAGCTATTTAGCACTTAGATGCCGAGAACCATTTTTTTAGAATGGTTCAAAGTGGAGCGAGTCCATTCCATTACTGATAAAGATAAGCTAATAATACGCCGCCATGGTGGTGGATCAGCGTTGGGAACTTATACATTTGACCTTCCGTTAGGGCTAGCAGACTCAAACTCACGCTCATCGACAGGTGCTGTTTTTGCTGTTAAGGATAATCTCGTTGTCGTTATAGTTGGTTACTGGTTGGAAGTAATTGACGTCAGTTTACCAGCTGATCCTCAGAAACTAGGTACCTTGATACTTCCATTTGATATTGATCCACGGGGAACGGTTAAGCTCGTTAAAGATGTAGCCATAATAAGTTCTAGATATAGTTCTACTTTGTATAAAGTTGATATAAGCGTTCCATCTGCTTGCCGAATTATTTCCTGGGATGGTGGTGCTAGTAACTTTGATCCTGTTTCAGATTTTGCCGTACATGGCTCTAATATTTTTCTTTCTCGGGATGGACGTGGAAATTTTGTAAACTTGGAATCACATTTCTTTTCAGCTACGACAGTTCGGCTTAAAGTAAATAAGCTGGCGACATATCAAAAAAGTTTATTAGCGCTATCCTATGCTGGCAAGTTTGCACAAGGCTCATTTAGCTCTGATTCACTGTGGACAGTTAAAGGTATCCAAACTTTCCCTGATGCTTTAAATAAAGTTGCTGTGCATGGTGCGTCGGCTTATTTGCTTGGTGATAGTAGTGTTTCATTACTCGATGCTGATGCAGGTTTCACGCCAACCGTTTCACAAAACTTTACTTCAGCTGCTAGTATTGCCTTCTATGATGACAAGGTGATAGTCGGTGGCCCAAGCTCATTCAGTGTCTATAACGAGACCACGACTGACCCATGGAATTTAATTAGTGATACCGCCAGTACAGGCATTACCGATATGTTAGTTGCCGATAAAACCTTACTGGTTGCGCGTGGTACAAGTAAGGTTCAGTTCTATGATATTTATGCAAATAACACGTTGTCTGCTCCCGCCGAGGTTTTACCGTTTGCCAGCGTCAGTCAATTGGCTTTTAACTCACAATACTACTTTATCGTCAATGCCGGATTGGGCGTTGGGATTTATTCACCTGGTACTGTGCCAACGTTTGTTAATATGCTGTCGATTATTGATAGTATTAGCAAAATCGTTGCTAAGCATCAGTTATTATTCGTTGCGACTGAGAGTAAAGTTTCAATTTATGATGTCAGCAATCCACTACAGATAACCACCTTATCTCAACACACCATTAGCAAAGGTAAGATTGCGGATATGATCTTAACGGATAATCGTTTGATTCTTGCTAAAGGCATTGATGGTCTCGAGGTATTACAAGCTAAGAATTTAGGTAAGCATTGGGTGCAGTCGGTCAAGCTATCCGGCGAGCGGCCAATCACCGACAAGACTATTTATAACTTAACTTGGACAACCACGACAGCTGATGGTGTTGCGGCTAACACTTCCTTCCAACTAAATTATCAGCACCCACCGACAGTGAGCTCATCCGTCGCGCCACAGTAAGCTTTGATTGGTGATCTGTATTCTTATACGTTTGCGAGTGAGGTGTTATTTCGTGATTTAGATCAAGATCCGTTGGCGTTAAGTATTCCGAATATGCCAAGTTGGTTAACACTGATTGGTGAAGCCTTATCAGGCATACCAGTAAGTGGACATCAAGGACAATATGATTTGACGCTTCGAGCCTTTGATGGTCATGCCAGCGTTGATATGGCTTTTACATTGACTGTGCCCAATCGAGCGCCAGTTGTTGCGGCAAGTTTGCAGGACTACTCCTTTAAATCTGGCACGATCGTTAATTTAACGATTCCAACTACAACTTTCGTTGATGCTGATAAAGATCCGTTGGTTTTATCCGCGTGGCAAACAGGGACAACAGCTCTACCTAGTTGGTTAGCCTTCTATCCATCCAATAGCAGCTTCTATGGTCTAAGTCCATTTGGTGATTTGAGCACAATTTCATTAATAATTGAGGCGAAAGATGGTCAAAATGCAACGGCGACTATTTCATTTAAGTTATCACTAATCAATGCGAGACCAGAAGTGTTTGCAGGATTAAGTGCACAGACGATTAAAGCAGGCAAAACGTTTAGTTATCAGTTCGCAGCTGATACTTTTAAAGATTCTGACGATGCGCTAACTTATACCGCTACCTTATCGGATGGTTCGCCATTGCCTGCTTGGTTGTCTTTTGATGCGAAGACTAGGACCTTTAGCGGTACACCCATATATGGACTCGCCCCGTATTGTAAAGATTATTTTCTGACGACAATGGTAGAAGAGATGCGCTCATATATCCGACATCTGAAGCAGATGACTGATTGATGCATCACCTCTTCGTGCCCTGATGGAACTACGCATGTTTGTGCCTCATCACTGTTTAGACTCAACTACCTATTACAGGCTGGTTAGCCTTGGGTTTTTCAGGCTCTCAAACATTGGTCTTACCCACTTGTCATCATTCAATACTCTTTGCAATTCTCCTGACTGTTAAACTCAACTAACTACTAAGCAGCACGTCGATACTCTTCGCCACTTTTTAACATAGCTAGAATTATCCGAGCATTTTTATTGGCGACAGCAACACTAGCCTTATTGCTTCCACGCTCCATTTTAATACGCTTAACCCATACACTTCTTGGATCATCCTTTTTTCCGCACCTGGTAACTACAGACCTACCGCCATGGATAAGCAGGGTTCGTAGGTATT